>NZ_LZGT01000076.1 GCF_001690525.1 Gilliamella sp. App6-5
AAAGGTTTTTCCTGTAAATTCTGGTCCATTATCGACGCGTATTTTTAATGGATACCCATGATATTCAGCCAGTTTATCTAAGTAACGGGTAATCCTTCCTGCTGGTAAGCTTACTGCAATATCAATCCCTAACGCCTCACGATTAAAGTCATCGATGACATTGAATGTCCTAAAGCGACGTTGATTACGACTACTGTCACTCATAAAATCCATTGACCAACATTCACCTTGTTTATTGGGGACTAATAACCTTTCCGGGCATCGTGGAGGAATGCGTTTTTTACGCTTTACCCTGAGATTAAGCTTTAATTCACAATACACCCGATATACCCGTTTATGATTCCATTGATAGCCGAGCTTTCTGATACGATTAAAACATTTAGGAAAACCCCAGCGTAAATGCCGGTCTGTGACAGCATTCAACACCGAAATAATCACTGAATCATCCTGTAACTTAGGTTGATAATAGTAAGCACAACGGCTTAAGCCAACAATAGCACAACTCATAACAATAGTAACTGAATGATTTTGTTGTAGTTGCTGTGCCCACATTTTACGTGCCTTGGTGGGCACTAAAGCTTTTTTATGATTTCTTCCTGAAGCTGGGATTTTAAGCTCAGTTCGGCAAACATCTGTTTAAGCTTACGGTTTTCCGCCTCCAGCTCCTTTAAGCGTTTGATATCCGACGTTTCCATTCCGCCGTATTTTTCTCGCCATTTATAGAAAGTTGAATTACCCATGCCATATTTACGGCACAGTTCTTTAACGGGAATACCTGCCTCTGCTTCTTTTAAAATAGCGACGATTTGATGTTCAGTCATTTTTTTCATAATTAAATCCTCTTTTACTTTTATCATGGAGAATTTTCTACTTTTTTGCTGTACTATTTTAGGGGATAGTTACAATTTTATCTTCCAGTTCTTTATAGTTATTAGATGTTTTATCAATGTTAAGGAGAGATAAATGCAATGCTATCGCTATTAATATAAACAAGATTACAAATACACCACATATTAAAACTACCATTTTTTTAGTTATTGTAATAGGTTGGTTTATATTTAATTTATTTATTAGCGTATCCTTCATTTTTTGCCTCCTTTTGTTTCTATCATTCGAGGAGGTACTTGATAAGTATCAAATTGAGGTTCTTGTTTAACTGAAGAAATAGGTTGTTGTTTTCGAGAATATCCTTTTTTTAGATGAAAACAAATTTCTCGTTCAACGTCATTAACATCTAAATTCCAAACAGGGCCAGCCATAACATGTAGTGCATCATTTAATAAAATTGGCCCCATTTTATATTGAACTTTAGGTAAAGTGCTTTCATAAAGAACATTGATATCTGAGTTAGTGCAAAGAGAATAACCTGATTGTTTTAAAGCATATTCCATTCCATCTTTAACTGTTAAATTTAAATTTTTAGGTAGTGAAATATTAATAATTTGATCTAAAACATATTTATGAATTGGATCATCTAGTTCAACAATGGTATATCGATCTGTCTGTAAAACTGGTGTAGGTTTAGATTCTATTTTAGACTTAGAACTAATAGTTTTAGAGTTATTTGTACATGCTGTTAATACAAATATTGGAAGCAATGCTAACATAGAGATAGCGATTTTCATTGTATTTACCTTTAGATTAATGTAGAAAGTAGAAAGGTAATGTAACTACCCCCTAAAATAGTACAGCACAAAAGTAGAAAATTCTCTATGATACAAGTAAAGGGGA
>NZ_LZGT01000077.1 GCF_001690525.1 Gilliamella sp. App6-5
TTCTGGTAATTCGATAGTACCTGTTACGTCAGTTGTACGGAAGTAGAACTGTGGACGGTAACCTTTAAAGAATGGTGTATGACGACCACCTTCATCTTTACTTAAGATATACACTTCTGATTCAAAATCAGTATGTGGTGTAATTGAACCTGGTTTTGCAAGTACTTGACCACGTTCGATTTCTTCACGTTTTGTACCACGTAGTAATACACCAACGTTTTCACCCGCACGACCTTCGTCAAGTAATTTACGGAACATTTCAACACCAGTACAAGTTGTTTTAGTTGTCGGTTTGATACCCACGATTTCAACTTCTTCACCAACTTTGATAACACCGCGTTCAACACGACCTGTGACCACTGTACCACGACCTGAAATTGAGAATACATCTTCAATTGGTAATAGGAATGGTTTGTCGATATCACGTTCTGGCTCTGGGATATAGCTGTCTAATGCTTCAGCTAATTCAACAATTTTGTCTTCCCATGCTGCTTCGCCTTCTAACGCTTTAAGCGCTGAACCACGAATAACTGGTGTGTCATCACCTGGGAAATCGTATTGAGATAGAAGTTCACGTACTTCCATTTCAACTAATTCTAATAACTCTTCATCATCAACCATATCACATTTGTTTAAGAATACGATGATGTAAGGAACACCTACTTGACGACCTAAAAGAATGTGCTCACGAGTTTGTGGCATAGGACCATCTGTTGCTGCTACGACTAAGATAGCACCGTCCATTTGTGCCGCACCAGTGATCATGTTTTTAACATAGTCAGCATGGCCCGGACAGTCTACGTGTGCGTAGTGGCGAGTTGGTGTATCGTATTCAACGTGTGAAGTATTGATGGTGATACCACGTGCTTTTTCTTCTGGTGCGTTATCGATTTGATCGAATGCACGAGCTTGACCGCCGTATTTTTTAGCAAGAACAGAAGTAATTGCAGCAGTTAAAGTTGTTTTACCATGGTCAACGTGGCCGATTGTACCAACGTTAACGTGGGGTTTTGTACGTTCAAATTTTTCTTTAGACATCTTAATGTTCCTTTATTAAATCACTTCCCCTATGTTATTAAGGGAAGTGTTACTTTATTTAGATAAAATTATTTTGCTTTACGAGCTTCAATAATTGCGGTTGCAATATTTGTTGGTGCTTCATTGTACTTCAAGAACTCCATTGAGTAAGAAGCACGACCTTGAGTTTGTGAACGAAGGTCTGTTGCATAACCAAACATTTCTGAAAGTGGAACTTGTGCTTTAACTGTTTTACCAGTTGCAGTATCTTCCATTCCTTCAATCATACCGCGACGACGGTTTAAATCACCGATAACATCACCCATATAATCTTCTGGAGTTTCAACTTCTACTTTCATAATCGGTTCTAAAAGCACTGGTTTAGCTTTCATGAAGCCATCTTTAAATGCCATTGAACCGGCAATTTTAAATGCCATTTCTGATGAGTCAACATCATGGTAAGAACCATCAAAGATAGTCACTTCAACATCAACAATTGGGTAACCAGCAAGAACACCGTTTTTCATTTGTTCTTGACAGCCTTTATCAACCGCAGGGATGTATTCTTTAGGAACCACACCACCAACAATTTCATTGTTGAATTTGTAGCCTTCGCCACCCGCTTCCAATGGTTTGATTTTTAACCATACATGACCATATTGACCACGACCACCAGACTGACGAACAAATTTACCTTCTTGTTCTACTTCATTGCGAATGGTTTCACGGTAAGCAACTTGTGGTTTACCAACATTTGCTTCCACTTTAAATTCACGTTTCATACGGTCAACGATGATTTCTAAGTGAAGCTCACCCATACCTGAAATAATAGTTTGACCCGATTCTTCATCAGTGTGAACACGGAATGAAGGGTCTTCTTGTGCTAGTCGACCTAAAGCAAGCCCCATTTTTTCTTGGTCAGCTTTGGTTTTTGGTTCAACAGCAACCGAAATTACTGGCTCTGGGAATTCCATTCTTTCAAGAATGATTGGTGCGCTTTCAGCACACAGTGTATCACCTGTAGTGACATCTTTAAGACCGATTGCAGCAGCAATGTCACCAGCGCGGACTTCTTTAATTTCTTCACGTTTGTTAGCGTGCATCTGAACGATACGACCAAAACGTTCTTTTTTATCTTTAACAGAGTTAAGAACAGTATCACCAGAATTAACCACACCAGAGTAAACACGGAAGAAGGTTAAGTTACCCACAAATGGGTCAGTTGCAATTTTGAATGCTAATGATGAGAATGGTTCATCATCACTTGAATGACGTTCTGCTGCTTCACCATTTTGTAATTCACCTTTGATTGCTGGTACATCAGTTGGTGCTGGTAAATATTCAATAACTGCATCAAGCATGAATTGAACACCTTTATTTTTAAAGGCACTACCACAAGTGACTAAGATGATTTCATTAGCAAGTACGCGTTCACGTAATGCTGCTTTCACTTCTTCTTCAGTTAACTCTTCACCACCAAGGTATTTTTCCATTAACTCTTCACTTGCTTCAGCAGCGGTTTCAATTAAGAAAGAACGCCATTCTTCGACCTCTTCAACCATATCTGCTGGTACATCTTCATAAGTGAATGTTACGCCTTGATCAGCATCATTCCAGTTGATGGCTTTACGTTTAAGTAAATCAACAACACCAGTAAATCCTTCTTCTGCACCGATTGGTAAAACTAAAGGAACAGGAACTGCTGCTAAACGAGTTTTGATTTGATCAACAACACGTAGGAAGTTAGCACCCATACGGTCCATTTTGTTGACAAATGCAATACGTGGAACTTTATATTTGTTTGCTTGACGCCATACAGTTTCAGATTGCGGTTGAACACCACCAACTGCACAGTAAACCATTACTGCACCATCAAGAACACGCATAGAACGTTCAACTTCGATTGTAAAGTCAACGTGTCCCGGGGTGTCGATGATGTTGATACGGTGTGGTTCGAACTGCTGCCCCATACCAGACCAGAATGCAGTTGTTGCAGCAGATGTGATAGTAATACCACGTTCTTGTTCTTGTTCCATCCAGTCCATGGTAGCTGCACCATCATGAACTTCACCAATTTTGTGACTTACACCAGTATAAAACAAAATACGTTCAGTCGTTGTTGTTTTACCTGCGTCAATATGTGCACTGATACCGATATTACGATAGCGTGCTATAGGGGTTGTACGAGCCATATTAATCCTCTGTTTAGAATCGTTTGCTTAATAAAACATCATTTTGGTTGACTGATAGCAAATAAGGGCTATCAGTCCTAATTCAAGTCACTTATATAAATACAAGTGCGAATATTACCAACGATAATGTGCAAACGCTCTATTAGCTTCAGCCATACGATGAACATCTTCGCGTTTTTTCACAGCGGTACCTTTGTTTTCAAAAGCATCCATAAGTTCATTCGCTAGGCGTAAAGCCATTGATTTATCGCCACGTTTACGTGCAGCATCTACAATCCAACGCATTGCAAGTGCATTACGACGAACTGGACGCACTTCAACAGGAACTTGGTATGTAGAACCACCAACGCGACGAGACTTAACTTCTACAGTTGGTCTTACGTTATCTAGTGCAACTTCAAAAGCTGCTAAGTGGTCTTTTCCACTACGCTCAGCTAATTTATCAAGAGCTGAATATACGATTGATTCTGCGATAGATTTTTTACCATCTATCATTAAAATATTTACAAATTTCGCCAGTAACTCTGAACCGAACTTCGGATCAGGAAGAATTTTTCTTTGACCGACAACATGACGACGTGGCATTGGAATACTCCGTTTATATGTTATAAATTTTCAGGTTTACCCAAAACTCAAATGAGTTAAATGGAATTGTATAGTTTGGCCTTACTTAACGGAGTTCCATTAAGCTTTAGGTCGTTTAACACCGTATTTAGAACGGCTTTGTTTGCGATCTTTAACACCTGCGCAGTCTAATGCACCGCGAACAGTGTGATAACGAACACCTGGTAAGTCTTTAACACGACCACCACGGATTAAAATTACACTATGTTCTTGTAGATTATGGCCTTCACCACCGATATAAGAAGTTACTTCAAAACCGTTGGTTAAACGTACACGACATACTTTACGTAATGCTGAGTTTGGTTTTTTCGGTGTAGTTGTGTAAACACGAGTACAAACACCGCGTTTTTGCGGGCATGCTTCAAGCGCAGGAACGTTACTTTTCGCTTCCTTTAGTGCTCTTGGTTTGCGTACCAGCTGATTAATTGTTGCCATTAATAAGCTCCTGATTAATTAAAATAAATTTAAAATTGCTTTTTAGATACGTAATTAATAACTGTAGACCAAAACCTATTTTATATAAGTTTTGGGTCGCAAGATTCTAGACCCCAGAAGAAATAATGTCAAGTTTTTGCGATCATTAAGTGCTTGTTCTTGAGTTTAATTATTGCAGAATAATGACGATATTTTTATGAGATAGGAGAGTTAATTTTAGGGGTGGAAATGGGTATTTGTATTTGCCATATGATATATTTCCCTCCCAACCATGAGTCACGATAGGGAGGAGATGTGATTAGTGATGATCAATAAAAATAAATTTTAAAGCGAATAGTAAAGCAAAAATAATTACGCAAGGATTTAATTGTTTAAATTTACTCGTAAAGGTTTTTAATACCACATAAGAGATAAAACCAAGCGCAACGCCTTCAGTAATAGCAAAGGCAAATGGCATCATGATTGCGGTAATAAAGGCTGGCGTCGCCTCTGTTAAGTCAGACCAGTTAACTTTAACTAAGCTTGAAACCATTAAGATCCCAACAAAGATAAGTGCGCCAGATGTTGCATAACTTGGTACTAAATGAGCAAGTGGCGATAAAAATGTCACGATTAAGAATAATAGACCCACTACAACCGCTGTTAACCCTGTGCGTCCCCCCACTGAAATACCGGCTGAACTTTCGATATAGGTTAACACTGATGATGTGCCAAATAATCCCCCTAAAGATGAACTAAAACTATCGATCAATAGCGCTTGGCGCATTTTGGGGAATCGACCTTTTTCGTCACTGATTCCAGCTTTATCAGTTAATGCTAAAATAGTGCCTGATGAATCAAATAGGCTGACAATCATCACAGAAAAAATAACCCCCATGATGCCGATATTAAGCGAGCCAGCTAGATCAACATGACCAACAACGTTAGTCACACTTGGTGGCATAGACACAATACCTTGGTAACTGATATTAGGATCAAGCCATAATGCCAGTAATGTTACGACTAAAATCGAAACTAATACGGCTGCATGAAAGTTACGAGCTGCTAAAATAACAATGATGAAAAAACCAAGCGATCCCAATAAAACTTTCAGCGATAAGATATTACCCATTGTTAAGAGTGTGGAAGGAGATGCAACCACAATCCCCATATTTTGAAAGCCCATAAAAGCAATAAATAGCCCAATACCGGCACTAATGCCTATGCGTAAACATTGTGGAATATGCTCAATTAACCAATGGCGCACTTTAAAAAGTGACAAAGCAAAAAAGGCTAAAGAGCCCCAAAATATGGCGCCCATGCCGACTTGCCAAGAGTAGCCCATTGCACCGCATATACCATAGGCGAAAAAGACATTAAGTCCCATCGCAGGCGCTAATGCAATCGGTAAATTGGCAAATAAACCCATTAGAATCGTCGCAAAGGCAGTAACCACACAGGTTAAAACAAAAACAGCAGAAGTATCCATGCCAGTTGCAGATAAGATGGATGGATTGACGAAGATGATATAAACCATTGTTAAAAAAGTGGTACAACCAGCGATAATTTCGGTACCGACAGTTGTTTTTTTCTCTTTCAGCTGAAATATTTTTTCAAATATTGAATTCATAAGTTAAGGCCTAATTTAGATTGATAAGCAAGAATAAAAGTTTATTGAGTGCTATCTATTTTTACCAAGAGGTAAAAATAAAAAAGATGAAGAGCTGTTACCCCACATCTTCAAATAAACAGAAATTTTACCGCTTTATTATTGCGAGTTATTTATTTTGGTCAAGCGTTATTCTAGTTATTTCGCTGCACTATACTATAACGTTACAGAATCAAGTTTGTTTAACGTGATTTTTACTTTAAGAATTCTGTGGCTTTCTATTTCGGTGACTTCAAATAGATAATTGCCAATTTGAATGGTTTCGCCAACATTGAGTAAATGCTGCGCTTTTTCCATTAACAGTCCTGCCAAGGTATGATATTCACGCTTATCATCAATCGGTATTGGTACAAAACGGATGAGTTCCTCAACCGGAATATAACCATTCGCAATCCAGCTATTATCATCTAGACATTGAATATCATGTTTTGCATCAATTTCCTCTTCTTCAGTTGGAAAATCGCCAGCAATGGTTTCAATAATGTCTGTCACCGAGACAACCCCTTGCATTGAACCAAATTCATCAACCACGAAAGCAAAATGAGTTTTAGCCTTTTTAAATTGTTCTAGTGCAACCAGTAACGATACCGTTTCTGGAAAGATTAAAGGTTGTTTGATAAGTGAGTGAATATCGATTGGTGCTTTACTTTGTAGCACATCTTTTAAAAGATCATTGACTTGAATAATACCTAAGGGCTCATCAATTGAATCATTATCGGTAACAACTAAACGTGAATGAGGATTATCAAAAATTTCTTTTATAATTGCGTCGCGATCGTCATTAATATTAACCATATCAACGTCAAGTCGAGATGTCATAATACTGCTGACTGAACGCTGTGCCAGTCCAAGTACTCGTTCAACCATACTGAGCTCTTGTTGATTAAATACGGACACTTTTTTGTTAGCATCAGAAACGATATCGATAGTGTGATTATCGGGATCTTCTTCGGCATCACCTTTTAATAGGTGTAAAATGGCTTCAGCAGTGCGTTCGCGTAATGGTTTTTTGTTTAATGCTTTTCGACGATTAAAAATAGCCAATTGATTGAAAAACTCAATCATGATTGAAAAGCCGATAGCCGCATATAAATAACCTTTTGGAATCATAAAATCAAAACCTTCGGCAACCAGACTAAAACCGATCATCAATAAAAAACTCAAACACAGGATAACAATAGTTGGATGAGCGTTGACAAAATTCGCCAGAGGTTTACTTGCAACCATCATAATACCTATTGCAATACATACCGCAATAATCATCACAGGAATATGTTCAACCATACCAACAGCAGTAATAACTGAGTCAAGTGAGAAGACGGCATCTAATACCACAATTTGCGCAACAACAGTCCAGAAATGAGACGTTTTTTTCGGTTTACCATCTTCATGAGATGAGCCTTCTAGGCGTTCATTGAGTTCCATGGTTGCTTTAAATAATAAAAATACCCCGCCGATTAACATAATCAGTTGGCGTGCATTAAAGTTGATTCCGAATATTGAAAATAGCGGTGTGGTGAGCGTAACTAACCATCCCGTAAACATTAACAATAAAACGCGTGTAATTAATGCGAAAGCGAGACCCGTAACGCGTGCTTTATCTCGTTGTTGGGGAGGAAGTTTCTCGGCAAGAATGGCAATAAAAACAATATTATCAATGCCAAGGACGATTTCAAGTACAACCAGAGTGGATAAGCCAATCCAAATTGTAGGATCCATGATCCATTCCATATGTCAGGTGATTACCTCTAATAAATACAGCACATGCTGCGTTATAATTCTGTCTGTAATTGAGCAAATAATCAATAAAATATTTATAAAAATTACGTATTTTGTCAAAAACTTTCAGGAAAGTATGTGTTTTAGTATAAAATCAGCTTCGCCAGAAAGTAGGCGTAAATAAAACCAATAGTGTAAAGATTTCCAACCGTCCAAATAACATATCGACAACCATTACCCACTTTACTATATCGCTAACTCTGGCAAAATTATCGCTCACACTACCAAGGCCGACCCCTAAATTATTCAGTGATGAGGCAACAATATAAAAAGAATCTGTAGTATCAATACCGGTTGCCATAATAGCAAATAAGCTGACTAAAAAGACTAGCGCATATGCAGAAAAGAATCCCCAAACAGCTTCAATAATACGTTCAGGAACCACGCGATTATTTAATTTTAAGGTATAGATAGCATTTGGATGAATTAAGCGCTTTAATTCACGCGACCCTTGCATAAACAAAAGGAGAACTCGAACTACTTTTAAGCCACCGCCAGTTGAACCGGCACAACCACCAATAAATGAAGCGCATAGTAAAAAAATCGGTAATGATGAAGGCCATGTGTTAATATCATCAACCGTAAATCCAACCGTTGCCGTTATTGATACAACTTGCAGTACTATCTTATCGATACTTAATTTTCGTTCTGGTTGATAAAAATAAATGCCAAACGCACAGATTGCAATTAAAACAGCTAAAATAAAAACAAAAGTTCTAAATTCTTGATCTCGCCAGTAAACTTTAATTGAAAATCCACTTAATGCGGCAAAATGAAGTGCGAAGTTACAACCCGATAAAATTAAAAAGAGGGTAACAATGTAATTGATTGTAGCGCTATTAAAGTAAGCAAGGTTATCGTCATGAGTTGAAAATCCCCCCATTGATATTGTCGAAAAGCTATGTGATACAGCATCAAATACATTCATGCCAGCCAGCCAAAGACAAATAGCGCAAAGTGTTGTCAGCAAAATATAAATTGACCAAAGTGTTTTTGCGGTTTCGGCTATGCGAGGACGCATTTTACTGTCTTTTTGTGGACCGGGTATTTCAGCGCGATAAAGTTGCATTCCCCCCACACCCAACAATGGTAAGATAGCGACAGCCAAGACAATAATCCCCATACCACCAAGCCATTGCAATAATTGGCGGTAAAAAAGTAGAGCTTTAGGTAGATGATCTAACTTAACAATTGTTGTGGCGCCCGTAGTGGTAAGGCTTGAGAACGATTCAAAAAAAGCATTGGTTAAATTTAAATTAATATGCGTATCAAAAATAAAAGGAAAGGCGCCAATTGTACCAAGCACAACCCAAAATAATACGACGATAAAAAAGCCTTCACGCGTGCTCAGTTCATGGCGATGGTGACGATTAGGTAGCCATAATAAACATCCTAATATCAATGCAGCAAAAAATGATCGAACAAAGATTGCACCAGCGCCGTCACGATAGATTAAGGCAATAAGAGCCGGTAGTAGCATAAATATCGATAACAGGGCAATTAATAGCCCAATAATGCGAAGGATTGATCGCCAATGCATCATAATGATAGTCTCTATTTAAAACCACGAGCTGTTTTGATAAGATCATAAGCAGCTTGAATTTCTTGTGCACGTTTTTTGGCAGCTTCCAACATTTCTTTCGGTAAACCTTTAGATACTAATTTATCTGGATGGTGTTCATTCATCAATTTACGATAAGCTCTTTTGATTTCTGAGATTTCAGCAGATGAATCAATACCCAAAATTCTGTAAGCATTTTGTAGATCTGATTGTGTTGATCGGCCTTGATAACCACCATAATGGTTACTACGTTGATATTGATTCCGCTGATTTTGTTGGTTGTTATAACTATTATGACGAAAATGGTAACTACCCATCATCATTTGAATATATATTGCCATTTGTTGACGTGGAATATTAAATTCTTCAGCTACAATAAAAAGAATTTGTTGCTCTTTTTCATCTAAAATTCCATCAACTAATGCCGCTTGGATCAATTGCTCACAAAAAATATTTAACACATTACGTCGGTAACGATATTGTGCATATAGCTCAGCTAAACGAGACCTAAGTGGATAGTCACTGGCTTTGCCTCGATTAAATGAGTCTTGTGCTAGTTTTCGACTATTTCGATCCAGTTGTAATCTGTTCATAAACTGGCTAGCCAGATTAATATCATCTTGAGTGACAACGCCTTTTGCTTTACTTAAATGACCAAGGACTTCAAAAACAACTGTTAAGTAAAGTTCTGGGTTTGCTTTGGTTTTTTGTTCGGTTAATTTATTACAAAATTTTTGATAAAGCATTGGACCAATAAATAACCCAATTATAAAACCCCACCCATTTTTTAGTACAAGGCTCAATACAAAGCCTGTGATAATGGCCCAAATAAGAGACATATTATTCGTTTACCTCAATTCGATCTATCTTTTGTAAACCGCGTGGCAAAGCATTTCCTTTACGCGCACGTTCTGCTCTAAATTTTTGCCAATCAGCAGGATTTAGCGTAAGTTTGCGTTTACCAACATATAAAGTTATTGATGTTTCTGATGTAATTAGTTTTATATAAGCAAGGCTATCATCAATCCCTGAAAGGGATATAATTTTATTACCTTTACCTTTGGTCAACTCGGGTAAATCCCGTACAGGGAAGATGAGCATTCGACCTGCTTGAGTAATAGACAGCAGTAAACTATCTTCAGATAGAATTTCCATAGGTGTGAGTATTTTTGCATTATTTGGCAAATTGATAACCGCCTTACCGTTACGGTTGCGAGCAACTAAATTACTAAATTGACAAATAAAACCATAACCCGCACTGGATGCGAGTAAGAATTTTTGATTATCATTTTGACACATCAGCACATGTTCAACCGTTGCGCCCGCAGGTAGCGCTAGTTTACCAGTTAAGGGTTCACCTTGGCTTCGGGCAGATGGTAAGGTATTTGGCTCTATAGCATAACTACGACCTGTTGAGTCGATAAAGATAACTGGCTGATTGCTTTTTCCTTTCGCGGCGGCTTTAAAGCTATCACCCGCTTTATAACTTAAACCTGTAGCATCAATGTCATGACCTTTAGCGGTTCTAACCCAGCCCATTTCAGACAAAATAACAGTAACAGGTTCGGATGGTGTTAACTCTTGTTCACTAATAGCTTTAGCTTCACTGCGCTCAACAATCGGTGAACGGCGCTTATCACCATATTTTTCAGCATCCTCTTTTAGCTCTTTTTTAATTAAATTACTCAGTTTTTTAGGCGAAGCTAACAAAGCTTGCAGATGATCACGCTCTTTTGCAAGCTCACTTTGTTCACCTTTAATACGTACTTCTTCAAGTTTGGCTAAATGACGGAGTTTTAACTCTAAAATCGCTTCGGCTTGAATATCAGTTAATGCAAAACGGCTAATTAATTCTTGTTTCGGTTCATCTTCGTTGCGAATAATTTCAATCACTTCATCAATATTTAAAAATGCAATCAATAAACCATCAAGGATATGTAGCCTTTTTAAAATTTTATCTAAACGATAATTTAAGCGACGAGTGACAGTGTTTTTACGATATTCGAGCCATTCAGAGAGAATTTCAACCAAACCTTTGACTGATGGGCGATTATCAAGCCCAATCATATTCATATTAACACGATAACTTTTTTCGAGATCGGTGGTTGCAAATAGATGATTCATCACTTGTTCTAAATCGACTCGATTTGAACGTGGCACAATCACTAAACGAGTTGGATTTTCGTGATCCGACTCATCGCGTAAATCTTCAATTAAAGGTAGCTTTTTAGCTCGCATTTGAGAAGCAATTTGTTCTAGGATTTTAGCGCCTGACACTTGATGAGGGAGATCTGTAATCACAATATCTCCATCCTCTTTTTTCCAAACCGCACGCATACGAATTGAGCCACGCCCTGTTTTATAGATTTTCGCGATATCATCAGGTGGCGTAATAATCTCAGCTTCGGTCGGAAAATCAGGCCCTTGTATGTGAGCCATTACTTCGCTTAAAGTTGCATTTGGATTGTCTGCCAGCATAATTGCCGCATTTGCCACCTCACGAATATTATGTGGAGGAATATCGGTTGCCATACCAACGGCAATACCCGTTGTACCATTTAATAAAATATTCGGTAGTCTGGCTGGCAACATTTTTGGCTCTTGTAAAGTACCATCAAAGTTTGGTGTATAATCAACCGTTCCTTGCCCTAACTCACCTAATAATAATTCAGCATATTTCGATAAGCGAGATTCGGTATAACGCATAGCGGCAAATGATTTAGGATCATCTGGCGCCCCCCAGTTACCTTGTCCATCAACTAATGGATAGCGATATGAAAATGGTTGTGCCATTAGTACCATAGCTTCATAACAGGCACTATCACCATGCGGATGATATTTACCAAGCACATCACCTACGGTACGTGCTGATTTTTTAAATTTTGCTTGCGCATTTAGACCTAGCTCTGACATGGCATAGACAATGCGTCGTTGCACGGGTTTAAGGCCGTCACCAATAAACGGTAGTGCGCGATCCATAATGACATACATTGAGTAGTTTAAATAGGCGCTTTCGGTAAAGGTACGTAGCGACTGGACTTCTACTCCGTCATGAGTTATCTCACTCATTATTGTTCCTCTAAATCATTCTGTTTATTAGACATTAAGTTCGACTTGATCGCCTTTTTCTTGTAGCCATTCTCGGCGATCTTCAGCGCGTTTTTTGGCAAGTAGCATATCCATTAGTGCCATGGTTTGTTCGGCATCATCAAGGGATAGCTGCACTAAACGGCGCGTATTGGGATCCATTGTTGTTTCGCGCAGCTGCAGCGGATTCATTTCCCCTAATCCTTTAAAACGCTGTACATTTGGTTTGCCTTTTTTACGTTTAAGCTGCTCTAAAATGCCTTCTTTTTCTTCTTCATCTAAGGCGTAATGGACTTCCTTACCCAGATCGATACGATAAAGTGGAGGCATAGCAACGAACACATGCCCATGCTCAACCATGGTACGAAAATGACGAACAAATAACGCACAAAGTAAGGTGGCAATATGTAATCCATCCGAGTCAGCATCGGCTAAAATACAAATTTTGCCATAACGTAATTGGCTTAAATCATTGCTATCAGGATCGATGCCTATTGCTACTGAAATATCATGAATTTCTTGTGATCCTAATACTTCGTCAGATGACACTTCCCAAGTATTTAAAATTTTACCTTTAAGCGGCATAATGGCTTGGGATTCACGATCTCTCGCTTGTTTGGCCGATCCACCCGCAGAATCCCCCTCCACTAAAAAAAGTTCAGTACGACTTAAATCTTGCGATGAACAATCAGCCAATTTACCCGGTAAAGCTGGACCACTGGTTAATTTTTTACGGATGACTTTTTTGGACGCTTTTAAGCGTTTTTGCGCACTAGAAATTACCATTTCAGCTAATAATTCGGCTATTTGCACATGTTGATTTAACCAAAGACTAAACGCATCTTTCACAATAGCCGACACAAATGCCGCACTTTGTCGCGATGACAAGCGCTCTTTGGTTTGACCTGCAAATTGAGGTTCTTGCATTTTAACCGAAATAACGTAGGCACAGCGTTCCCAAATATCATCGGCAGTTAATTTTAAGCCTCGCGGTAACAAATTGCGAAACTCACAAAACTCACGCATTGCGTCTAACAAGCCTTGACGTAAACCATTAACATGCGTACCACCTTGTACCGTTGGAATTAAGTTAACGTAACTTTCAGTCAATAGCTCTCCACCTTCGGGCATCCAAACTAGTGCCCACTCTACGGCTTCTGTTTCACCCATTTGGCTGCCAGTAAAAGGGATTGGTGGTAATAGTGAGTAACCACTGACAGATTCCATTAAATAATCTTTTAGGCCATCTTGATAACACCAGCGTTGTTCGGTTTTGTTGATTTTATCTTTAAAAACAATATCAAGACCAGGACAAAGCACGGCTTTGGCTTTAAGAAGATGAGTCAAACGTAGGACAGAAAATCGGGGAGAATCAAAATATTTTTCGTCTGGCCAAAAATGTACTTTGGTACCCGTATTACGTCGCCCACACGTACCAGTAACATGCAGATCCTCAACCTTATTGCCGTTTTCAAAAGCTATTTCGTACACTTGACCATCACGATGAACGGTCACATCAACGCGTTTAGATAACGCATTGACGACCGAAATACCCACACCATGCAAACCACCCGAAAATTGGTAATTCTTATTCGAAAATTTACCACCAGCATGTAAACGGCAAAGTAATAGCTCAATTGCAGGCACGCCTTCTTCCGGGTGAATATCAACAGGCATTCCTCGCCCATCATCAATGACTTCTAGTGAATTATCTTCATAAAGTGTGACTTTGATTTGACGAGCATGACCAGCGATGGCTTCGTCGACACTGTTATCAATAACTTCCTGCCCTAGATGGTTTGGGCGACTTGTGTCAGTATACATTCCTGGACGATGACGAACAGGATCTAGCCCTTTTAATACTTCAATATCAACGGCATTATAAGTGGATTGCGACATAATGTTTCTATATTACTCGAATAAATGACGGCTATTATACCAACCTTTGCACAATAAGACCAAGGTCAATGGTAAAGGCACTTTAACAAGTGACGAGAGCCGCTATTAATTAGGTAAGCTAAATAATACGATTTTTTAAGGAGGTAAGATAAAAATTTATTACTAAAAACACAAAATTGCTTATAATTCACCCCGATATTGATTGTTTATTAGCGTTTACTTAATGATTTTATTTTGAGTTTTTAATAAAAAAACCAAACATAAATAATAAAATCCGCATATGGAAAGGAAATGAATAATGTTAGAAATAGTCACTTACCTGTCGTGGCAAGTAAGCCACAATTATAAGCATTTAGTCGTTTTATTTTTCGTTTCAATATTTTGCCTTTTTTATTGGTATTATTGTAAAGCAAAACCTGTATTACATTATATTATACCGATTCTATTTTTCATGACATGCCATATTCATGATGCAGGTGCGTTATCGGCTACAACAGCAGATGTGATACATGGACATGCACCTTATCTTACTTTTGATGGTGGTGCAACCAAAAGCGATATTAAAGCGTTATTCGGCATCAAACTCCCTGATGGGCGTGAATATGTGCCAGAAGGTGGGGAGTCAAATCTATATCCAAATGCTAAAGTAGTCATAAATGAGTATGAACCAATTGAGTTGCCAAGCAATGCAAACACTTTTGATAGTATCCAAACACTAGTGCCTCTATCTGATTCAAGTATTGATTTAAACGATTTAATAGGTGGAAATGACTATTGGTCAGATGATGATGGCGATGGAAATGTCAGTATAACAGGTCGTCTAGAACTTGCTTGGTATGATGTAAATGATGAATATATTACAGATACTACAAGTAATTTTGATCCGTGCTCAGCCCCCTATCAGTTAGAACTTTACTTAACCAACCCTCAACTATCAACTCAATATGGCGTACCAAAGACAAGGAGCTTACCGGATGTTTGGCAAACTTACAGGTTTAAAGTGACAAATGAAGCACGTGTTTGTTATGCACAACCTCCGGATCTGTATGGTATGAGCGGTACAAACTGGAGCAGAGGTCTTGGCTTTCAGGTGAAAAATATTGATAACCCCGAGCAAAACTTTCCGACAACGGGGTCAAATGAACTTAGTTTCCGTTTAATGTTAGGCGGTATCACACCAAAGCAAGTCATTGATGCGAATGGTACAACAGTGTCAGCAGTAAGTGGTGGTCAATCTGTGACATTATTATTAAGTATAGAAACAGGTCTAGGATTGGATGACTATGATGAAGAGCTATTAAAGATAACATTAAAAGGTCCAAATAAAGATTCGAGTAACAAAAGTTTTAATCCCTCGTTATTTAAGCTTTACGCCGATGGTAGCCACAATAAATTACTTTATAGCTTTAAAATAGAACGCTGGTATATTGCCAATCCAGATGATTCTAATGATGGTTCTTATGCTGAAGCTCAAATATTCTGTAATAGTTTAGGTAACGATTATCGTATACCTAGTGTTGGGGACTATACCAATGCGAATAACTCTTCTTGGCAGTGGGGCGAGCCGGGACAAGAAAATGAAAGCCTCAGGCAACTAAGTTACAAAAGTGGCAACAAGTGGATAGGCGGTTTATTTAATGAATGGGGAGAATTTACCTACGATAACAATAGAAATGACCATTGGAGCGATGACCAATATTGGGCATTTGACGGCTATACAGTATCTCCGTATGGAGATATTGCCTCAAATAATAATATCTACACCTTCGCCATGGCTGCGTGTGTGACGCCTTAAAATAACGCTTGTTAGATTACCCGTTATTTAAATGGATTTCATATAGATAATCTCAATTTTTAATAAAGATTGGGATTATCTGGGTGGTATCTTATAAATAGATCTTTACAAATCTTAACCAAAAAAAAAAGCGTTTTTTCTTTAAACAACATTGTTTTTTGTTTAAAATTAGAACAGCATTACTGCTCAAAAGTGATGTTGTTAACATTAGCACCACAAAAACATTATTAGCAAATGGTTGAAAATAATTTAACTATTTATTTTTAATAATAAAAATAATCATAAACTATATAAAATAGAATAGGTAACGGTATAATGTCGTCTAATAACACTCTTCAACAACCAAAACATTCAATTTCTCAAATATTGTCGCTTTTTAATTATTTAAAACTTTTTTTCAATTATCAGTCACATTTATTTTATACTACATACAAACGTCATAGTTCATTTATAAAATTTTTCTCTTTACGTTTACCCCTATTTACTTGTATTTATCTTCTTTTATATGCTAATAATGCAATAGCCTTATCGGCAATGACAAATCAAGTCATACATGGTAGTGCACCGTATTTAACTTTGGATGGTGGAATTACGAAAACTGAGAGTTTAGAAGAATTGTTAGGTATAACGTTATCAAATAATAAAAGCTATATTCCACAGGGTGTAAGTAAGAGATTATATCCTAATGGTATAATAGATTTTTCAAGTGAAATCAACCCTATTGAGTTACCGAATAAAACTGACACGTTTGAGAGTGTGCAAACAATAGTACCTATGGCAAACTACCCACGCATTGACCTAGCTGAGTTGGTTGGGAAACCGTATAATTATGGAAAAGACGATGATGATGATGAACATTTGAGCGCAACAGGTAGCTTAACGATTAAGTGGCAAAATAGAAAAGGCGAAGATATTACTGCTGAGGTTAAAGCATACCCAAACAAGTTATTAAATATTTGTGACTCACCGTATAAAATCACATTAGCATCAACGCATGGCAATTTATCAACTCAGTATGGAATACCCAACACAAGTCCTCTTTTTGGTGCAAGTCATAGCTACTATATTAAGCCAAAGATAGATAATCCAATTGTTTGTTTTGCACAGCCAAATTTATACAAGCAAGCTGGTGATGAATTAGCAACCCATTGGGTTAGAAATAAAGGATTTACGGTACAGCCATTTACTAGACCAACTAACAACTTTCCAACAACGGGGGCAAACAAATTGTTTTTTTACTTATTGTTGGGAGGGATAACCCCAGAGCGAGTTATTGCAGTCAATGGTAAAACAGTGAGAGGGACAGGAACAGGCATAATATTGAAATTAAGTGAAGTCACAACCCAGAATTGGGATGGGCGGTATCCTGATATAGATAAGGCATTAAAGATAGAATTAATTGGACCAAATCAGTTATCGTTAAATACAAATTTTACACCATCAGAATTTAAGTTGTATTCTGATCGTATTGGTGGTCATTTACTTTATAACTTTAAAATAGAGCGTTGGTATATAGCTCGGCCGGGAGGAGTAAATTATACTAATGCTCAAAAATTTTGTCGTGACTTAGGTAATGGCTATCGGGTGCCGGATATTAATGATTATACCAACGCAATCCGGTCAGATACTGACTTTAGCTGGACAGGCGGTATTCCAGGAAGAGATATTAACCATTATCAAAGGCGTTTGAGTTACCGAGATGGTAATCGTTGGATTGGCGGGATATTTAACGAGTGGGGGTTCACCTTTAGTGGCATTAACAACTATCCCGGTACCGACTGGGATAACTACAATTATTGGGCATTCCAGTCAAGAGGTAACCATCAATACAACGTCGACTCGTACAACGGTCTTATCAACTATAACTACCCGTCCAACGCCAACGGTAGGGCGGCATGTGTGAAACCCTAAATAACATGTGTTAGACGTGCTTATTAAACGCATGTAATGTAGAAGATAATCTCAATTTTTAATAAAGATTGGGATTATCTGGGTGGTATCTTATAAATAGATCTTTACAAATCTTAACCCAAAAAAAGCGTTTTTTCTTTAAACAACATTGTTTATTATTTAAAATTAGAACAGCATTACTGCTCAAAAGTGATGTTGTTAACATTAGCACCACAAAAACATTATTAGCAAATGGTTGAAAATAATTTAACTATTTATTTTTAATAATAAAAATAATCATAAACTATATAAAATAGAATAGGTAACGGTATAATGTCGTCTAATAACACTCTTCAACAACCAAAACATTCAATTTCTCAAATATTGTCGCTTTTTAATTATTTAAAACTTTTTTTC
>NZ_LZGT01000078.1 GCF_001690525.1 Gilliamella sp. App6-5
AACGATTTATAACACCGAAAGACCGCATGAGGCATTAAATAACATGACGCCGATTGAGTATAAAACACTAAAACAAACAGCATGATTTTCTACTTGAATCTTGTACTAAGTTTGGGGTATTTACAATTAATCGACCAAAACATCCCATTTATGTCTAATCTGGTTATTATTGAATTTATATTTTAGTTATGCTAAATCATTATCAAATAGTAAAAATAAAATATAATCAATTAACTAAAAATTAAATAGTTAATAACTTTGTGATAATTTTGTGATAAAGTTATCAAAGGATTCAGACACTAAAACTAATTCTTTTTCATCCATTAACCATATATATATTTCCCCATAATTTTCATCTTTTAATGAAAGTACAAAGCAATTTCCACCTTCATCATAAGCAAAAGGAATCATATTCTTTAAATTAGGGAAACTATCCACTAAGTCAGAGTATATATTTTCTATAGTTACATCACCGTATTTTATCGAATTAAAGCCGCCTAATAAAAAGAAATTATGTCTTCCATTTTCAGGTGGGTAACCGCCATTAAATTCCATATAAAAATTAAAAAACGAAAGTGGAATTTTTTTATTAAAGTATTTGCTAAATTCGTCTAACTCATCAAAAGATAATTTTTTTTCTGATTCTTCAAGTTTTAACGCCATTTGCTATTTCCTTTTTAATTGAGTAAATCTGTCTAAATACAGACCTAGATATCATCTAAGATAAAATCAGTTTTATAGCTATTATTTATAAACCATATAAATCATCTAGATCATCTTCACACACTAACTTAGAAATAAATTCATTAAAGCTATTGCATAGAAAACGAGTATTCATATCTTGATTATCCGTTAAAGATAAATTATCAGACCATGTGTCAAGAGTATAGTAGTATATTTTTCCATTATTAATATCGATGCAGAAATAATTACCTCCCGCGTCAATCGCAAAAGGTAACAAGGTTTCTGGTAATAACTTTCTACCCCACAAATCTTCTGCTATTGAAGGAATTAAATAGTTCTTATTATTAGATTTTTTATAGTATTTGATGGGAATTAGTTCATGAATTGCAACTTCTTCAAATTCACTTTCAGGATCCAGCCAAGCATTATTCTCTGGCATTCCACCATTGTGGTGTAACAGGAATTGTCTTAATTGAACAGGAATTTTTATCTTTAAGAGTTTTTCAACCTCATTTAGGACAACGCTATTAATTGCTTGTTAAGAATTGTAGAATTTGTTAATTACTCTTGGTTTAATATCTTTATATTCAATAGTTTCATCTTGGTCTTGTTCTTCATCATAGGTTAAAGTATTTAAAAAACTTTCTAATGAATCAAATATATTCATCATATTAATTCCCAAATTATATTACACCTGTAGCTATCCCAAAAATAATAGAGTAAAAAAGCACAAAACTCATCTACAATATCAATAAAATAGGATGATAATTTTTAGGCAAATAACCATGCTCCAAGAAATATTAAATAATCTAAGAAATGGTCCAACTATTTTAACGTTATCTCAGATAATAGATGTAATGAAATATCTTCAAGCATTTAAAGTTGAGGAGATATTAAAAAATGATCAAGGTTTTTTGGAGGTATTAGATATATTAGTTGAATCTTATTCTGATTCAGCGATATTTGAAGTCAATAATGATAATAAATCATTTTTAGAAAATTTTTGTGATTGGTTGCTTAAATTAGGGAAAAAAACACCCACTAGGTAACGATCAAGATGATTTAAGCTCTTATGCAGATATGTTTTTGAAAGAAATGTAACATAAGATATTACTACTGAAAACAGCTAAAAGGTATGGAAAGCAAGATTCTAAATTATTATTTCAATAAATAATTTTATAGCTTTAGATAAAAACGTTTTTAATGCCTATTGTAGGCCATATTCAAGTTTAGATGCATGAAAGTGAATATTAAATCTCTGAATCAAGATTATAATTTAGTTGCTAATGCTATATACTTTAAAACTATCAATTGAATAATGACTTTCTTTAAGAAAAGATAAGGATTCATAAAATGAAAAATAAATATCTTACTGAAATTGATGATTATTTATCTGTTCCAACAAATTTCGATTTTTTAAAGTTATTAGATGCAGATCATCAATTGGATCTAAGAGATGAACATATATTTGATGATCAGTGGATGAATACCTTTAATGCATTAAAAAATAAAAGCTTTAATAATGAGGAAATCAAATTGATTAACACATTACGAGAAAAAGCATTTATGCTATCTTTAAAAGCAATTAATAATTTTGAAATATCATCCCGAATCGCTGACGATATTGAGATAATAGCCAAGAGCTTTATAGCAGGAGAATATACTAACTGGGCTATTACACACTTATGGTCTGCTTATAAGAATAAAAGATTTCCTGTATAAATTTTATAAAAAATAGCAGTTAGATAAAATACAGTTCAGCATGGTATATATTTTATGCATAAAAATTTATTCACCATTGATGAAAAAAAGAGGATTTTTTTCCTTGATACCGAAGAATCGAGTCATTTTTGGGATATGATATTGCCATTTGAACATTTAATGAACATCAATTCATCATTTTATTCTATTCTAGAAAAAATTAATTTGGATGTTAACTTTCCTAAAGAATCTTCTTTATTTTTTAAAAATAAATTAACCAACATTTCATCGATTTTTTTCTTTTGAGAACGAAAAGCGAGTGCTATTGTACTCGTGGAGATTTTTGTTAAAGCATGGAGCGATTTTTTTATCCTAGTGATGAATCAAGTATTCTTTTAATTACCAATAGCAATAAGATGATCTTTTCTTATGAAGAAACATTTTTTTATGCAGATATATTAGATTAATAAAGGATCAAAAGATCTGTCATCCCCCATTACCTCATTATTAAAAATAAAATGATTTTCTTTTTTATTTTTTAGCGTACAATCAAAATCATCCCCAAAACGAGGTAACGTTATGTTATATAATAACAAATCAATGTACCACAAATATCACCGCCATGAATGTTGTCATGATAATTGTCAAAATCTGGCGCATAATCATGCAAATTTCTCTCATTTTGTAAATTTTCATCAAGAATCAACCCTGAGCTGTGGCGGTAGTACCCATAAGACTAACCCCAAAAATGAGTTTGGCGATCCCCCTGATGACCCCGACAGGCAAAGCAATCAAACTAAATTAACATGGAAAATAAAAGGCATGGATTGTGCACACTGTGCGCAACAAATTGAAAATAGTTTAAAGACATTACCCAATATTTGCCAAACCAAGATTATCTTTTCTACCGAAAAATTAGTCGTTTTTGTTCCACAAAAGAATGAAAAAACTATTAAATTGATCGAAGATAAAATCATCGAGTTAGGCTATAAGCCCATTTTTGAATCATCCCCCGAACATTCACATCATCATGAGCATTCCCATCGTTTTGATAATAAAGCATTAATCCCTTTAGCGGTGTTAGGCGCTTTAATTGTTATGAGTTATATCCTTTTGTTATGTAATCAAACCGTTGGCGAATATGCCTTTATGGTGACGGCAATTGTTGGGCTCATTCCTATTTTGAAAGAAGCATTGGTTTTAACGCGCTGTGGCACACCATTTGCGATCGAGTCGTTAATGAGCGTATCAGCTATTGGTGCTTTATTTATTGGGGCAGCAGAAGAAGCCACCATGGTCATTTTTTTATTTATGATTGGTGAAATGCTAGAAAGTGTTGCAACAAGTAAAGCAAAAAAAGGCATTTCCTCGCTCGCTCAGCTCATGCCCGAAGAGGCTGTAATAATCATTGACGGAGCACGAAAAACCGTTGCCAGTCATAGTTTAAAACCCAATGATATTATTGAAATTTCATCAGGAGGGCGGTTGCCTGCTGATGTGATTTTGATGAGCGAACAAGCCAATATTGATGAAAGCGCATTAACTGGCGAATCCATTCCGGTTAATTATCTTTCAGGCGATAAGATTTTGGCTGGTTCGTTGGTGGTTGATAATACAATTCAACTTAAAGTGGTATCAGAAGTCGGACAAAATGCGGTTGATCGTATTTTACAGATGATTGAAGATGCCGAGGAGCGCAAAGCGCCTATTGAACGTTTTATTGATAAATTTAGCCGTTACTATACGCCTACAATTGCTTTATTTGCACTATTGGTAATTGTTGTGCCACCTTTGTTGTTCAATGCTGATTGGTATACCTGTTTTTATCGTGGCTTGACGTTGTTATTAATTGGTTGCCCTTGTGCGCTTGTAATTTCAACCCCTGCGGTGATAACTTCGGCCTTGTCGAATGCGGCAAAGCAAGGTGTGCTAATTAAAGGTGGAGCAGCATTAGAGCATATTGGTTCGGTTAAACTGGTTGCGTTTGATAAGACTGGTACCTTAACTGAAGGTAAACCACAAGTAACCGATGTGATTCCTCAAGATATTTCCAAAGAACAATTATTAACAATGGTTGCCTCGATTGAAAGTGGTTCGCATCATCCTATTGGTAAAGCTATTGTTGATTACGCATTACAAAATCAGTTAAGCATTAATCAGGCCGATAATCGTAAAGCAATTGTGGGAATTGGTATTCAAGGGGAGATTGATAATCAGACTTTTTATATTGTTTCGCCAAGCAAAGTTGCGACCGTTTCAACGCCTTTAAATGATGAACACGCTAAAATCATAGCGGAGCTTGAAAGTGCCGGTAAAACCGTGGTGGTTGCGGTAGCAAGTCAACAACTGATGGGCATTATTGCTCTTCAAGATATGCTGCGGCCTGATGCAACGACGACAATAAATGAACTTAATCAGCTTGGTATTAAATCTTTGATGCTAACAGGTGATAATGCACGAGCGGCTAAAGCTATTGCCGATCAGTTAGGTATGGAATACCGCGCTGAACTGTTGCCTGCCGATAAGTTGATTGCCATTGAAAAGCTCCACAACACAACGTCAATTGCCATGGTAGGTGATGGTATTAATGATTCGCCAGCCATGAAGGCCGCAACGGTGGGTATTGCCATGGGAAGTGGCACAGATGTTGCGCTAGAAGCTGCCGATGCCGCATTAACTAAAAATAGCTTACTCAGTTTACCTAAGTTAATTCGTTTGACTCGCTTTGCGAGTCGTAATATTAAACAAAATATTACCATTGCATTAGGAATTAAGCTGATCTTTTTGATTACCAGTTTGTTTGGTTTTACTGGACTGTGGCTAGCAGTGTTGGCTGATTCAGGCACGACTGCGATTGTGACTGCTAATGCCCTTCGGGTTTTGACATTTAAAAAATAAAAGTTAAGAATATATTTACTTAATCTATTCCGCTTGTTACAAGCGGAATAGTTATTTTAAATAATTTTAAGTTTATTATTCATCAATTCTTAATGATATTTCGCCACCAATATGGGCATTAATTTTACCGTTTTGTTCTAACAATAAAGCGCCTTGCTCGTTGATGCCTTTTGCAATGCCGCGAATGGTATTATCACCAATTAATAGTTTTACTGGTCGATTGGCAAAGTTATCTAGTCTATTCCAATCATGAATAAATGGTGCTAAACCATGTTTTTCAAATTCGATTAATTGACTTCTTAAGACTTTGGCGACTTGAGCCACAAGTAAATTACGATCAACATTACCTAAATTAGCCCATTTTTGGTTAACTATGTTGGTATCGGGGTTTGTCATGGTTAGATTGACGCCAACACCAATCACTACATGGGCACAATCACCAGTTTTACCGGCGAGCTCAACTAAAATACCTGCTAACTTTTGGTCGTTAAGGTAAAGATCATTTGGCCATTTAACTTTGATCTCTTGGCCTGATAATGTGCGTAAGGTATCGGCAAGTACTATCCCTACCACCAAACTTAACCCCATTGCCGCGGCCACGCCTTGATCTAATCGCCAATACATCGAGAAGTATAAATTGCTACCAAAAGGTGAAAACCATTTTCGCCCACGTCTTCCTCTCGCTTTTGATTGAAATTCAGCCACACAGCAATCACCTGATGTTAATTGCCCTATTCGATCAAGCAGATATTGGTTGGTTGAATCAATAATCGGTAATACTTCACACTGACTATTCGACTGGTAATACTGGTCAATTTTAGCTTTATTAAGCAAATTAAGAGGAGAAGCCAAGCAATAGCCTTTACCTTGTACTGACGTTAATACTATCCCCCACTCGCGCAGTTGTTTGATATATTTATTAATACCAGCACGTGTTATGCCGAAAATGGTTGCCAATTCTTCGCCTGAATGGAACTGTCCATCGGCCAATATTTCAATTAATTTAAGTGGATTTTTGTGGCTGCGCATCCGTTCCTCTTTTTTTAACTAATAAGATAACGAAGTATAACGAAATTATAGCAAAACTAACAAATAAATAGGTATTACTCGTTTTATCCATGATGAATGCTATCACCGCAGGAGCAACTAGGCTACCTAAAGTGTTGGTTAATAACATTGCTTGATTCATAGCCACAATATTTTGCTTCTTAACACACGAGCAAGCCCAAGCCATGGATATGGGATAAATGGTGTAAATCGTTGCACCTAATAAGATAATTGCCAACGCATCTAACCAATTGAATATAAGCATGATACATGCGGCCAACATGAGCAGCGATTCAATTAGCAATACAACTTGACGCCCAAATTTGTCGGCACACCAGTTGGCTGGCATTTGTGCTGCCACACCAGATAAAATAAGTAAAATCATCCAATTAGCAACTTGAATATCACTATAACCCAAGTTTGAATAATAAACTGGCAAGAGTGAATATAACGATCCAATTAACATACCGGCAATAACGCACCCGGTTAATCCAAGCCGAGAGGGTTTATTTAATATCATTGGCATAATATCAAAGCTGCTTTTTTTTCTTTTTGGTAATTTATAATGTGTACGCAAAATAAATAAAATCGCTAGCCCCATCAGTAACATAATAACCAATCCAAAATACAAGACATCTTGTGGAAAATACTGTAACAAAGCTTGCCCCAAAACCGTGCCTAAATAATAAGTGGTTAAATAAACTGCAAGCATTTTCCCACGTGTATGCACTGGACCGGTGAGTAATATGCAACTTTCAATCACCACCCAAGTGACAGCGCATGCAATGCCAATAAAAAAGCGCCACATTACCCAGCTATAAAAATTCATTGAAAAACTTAAACCAATAGTTGCAATGGCAAAAATAATGCAACTGTAGGTATAAGTGTGGCGAGCATTAAATTTACTAATAAACCAATTGGCAAAAACGGTACCAATCAAGTTACCAGTAAAATAGCTTGATCCCACAAGACCAATTTGCCCAAGCGAAAACTCATTACGCACTAGCCACAATGGCACTTGCGTATTGAGAGCTGATAACGAGATAGTCACAAAGAGTAAACTCGTTAATAAAATAGGAAATGAATACGAATGTTTCATAATGTTATCGCATATAATTTATGGGTTATAATTTGCGGGCAATTATAATTTGGTATTAATTATAAATAACTGCCAGCATCAATTTCGCCCGAGTTGCCGATAAATCGGATTTCTGGCGATAAACTCACCAAGAATTTTTGTAATACACATTTTTTTATATAACGAGCTAATTCAACTATATCTTGCGCTGTTGCTTGGTTTTTGTTGACTAATACGAGCGCTTGTTGTTGATGCACGGCAGCTCCGCCTATTTGATAGCCTTTTAAACCACACTGATCGATAAGCCAACCTGCGGCCAATTTTATTTGATGATTGGCTTGTGGATATATTGGCATATTCGGATAAATTTCAAGTAGCTTATCTGCCTCAATTTTATCGACTACGGGGTTTTTAAAAAAGCTCCCTCCATTGCCAAGAACTTTTGGATCGGGCAATTTACTGCGGCGAATTTCGCATACTTTATCAAAGACCATTTTTGGGGTGACATTTTTTGGATCAAAGTTTCGTAATTCACCGTAAGTTAATACTGGTTGCCACTGTTTGGGTAATTTAATACCAACATTGATGACCGCATAACCTTGCAAATATGCTTTTTTGAAGATGCTTTCACGATATCCATATTGACCATCGGTTACAGTGATGATTTTGCCTGTAGCAAGCTCAAGCAGTTCTACATAATCAGCAACGTTTTGAAACTCAACACCGTAAGCACCAATGTTTTGGATCGGTGCCGAACCAACGCAACCCGGAATTAATGCTAGATTTTCAAGTCCCGATATATCTTGCGCAATAGTTGTTGACACTAAATCATGCCAAATTTCACCTGCCCCCACTTTTAAATACCACGCTTGTTCTGTTTCGGTTATAGTAATACCTTTTATGCGATTAACAATAACAATACCATCAAAATCACAGGTAAAAAGGGTGTTACTACCTTCGCCAATAATTATAATCGGTGAATTTTGGGTGTTATCTTGCCAAACTTGTTGTAACTGTTCAACTGTGGTTATAGTAACAACTTGTTGTGCAAAAACAGTTAGACCAAATGTATTAGGAATTTTTTGTTTCATTGATAACTACCTTTATTTTTGTGAAAATAGTTCCCCAAAAGTCAACCGATATTATAGGTTATTATTATAGTTTGGGTCCTATCGCATTTGCTGTCTATATTACCACATTGGTTAAGCTTATTTGATTAATTATTTAGTCGTGAACGATTTTGAATTTTTCTATAAATTTGCTATTAATCGTGTTCTTCAAAAAACGATTTATTTACATTTTGGCTACAAAAGAATGACTAAGTTAAAGTTCATCACATTATTTATACAAATATTCGACTAAAGCAATGCTTAAATCTTTTTTGTTTTTTGTTATCGTGTATTATAACTAGCCAAGCAATGTTTTTATGAATTATAGCCTAAATCATCGATTTGTAGTATAAAAAACAACCATTGTCATTTGGTAGGCTGTTATTGATTATATTAATTGTGCGCAAGTTAATTTTTGCTTATGAGTTAGAGGAAATTATGAAAAGAATTTTTATTATGATCCTAGATTCGTTTGGGATCGGCGGCGCTGAAGATGCAAAGAAATATGGCGATGAAGGAGCTAATACTTTAGGCCATATTGCAGAAGCTTGTGCATTAGGTAAAGCGGAACAAGGTCGAAGTGGACCATTAAAATTACCTAATTTAGGAAAATTAGGCTTAATAGAAGCCGCCTATGAGTCGACCGGAGCATATCCTAAAGGCATGATGACAGAAGGCGAAATTATTGGTTCATACGGTTATGCCAGTGAAATCTCATCGGGTAAAGATACACCTTCAGGACATTGGGAAATTGCCGGTGTACCAGTCCTTTTTGACTGGGGTTATTTTACTAATACAACTAACAGTTTTCCTCAAGATCTTTTAGATAAAATTGTTTCTCGCGCAAATCTTCCCGGTTATCTTGGTAATTGTCACTCATCAGGCACGATTATTCTTGATGAGCTTGGTGAAGAACATATGGCGTCTGGCAAACCTATTTTTTATACTTCTGCGGATTCAGTCTTCCAAATTGCCTGTCATGAAGAGACATTTGGCTTAGATAGACTTTATGAAATTTGCGAAATTGCTCGTGACGAACTGAATAAAGGTAACTACAATATTGGTCGCGTTATTGCTAGACCATTTGTTGGTAAAAAAACAGGTGAATTTGTGCGTACGGGTAATCGTCACGATCTTGCTGTTGAACCACCGGCTCCAACGATGATTAAAAAGCTGGTTGATGAAAAACACGGTACTGTAGTGTCAATCGGTAAAATCGCCGATATTTATGCACAAGTTGGGATTACTAAAAAAGTGAAAGCGACTGGTATTGAAGCTTTATTTGATGCATCACTTGAAGAAATCAAACAAGCTAAAGATAACACCATTGTATTTACTAATTTTGTCGATTTTGACTCCTCTTATGGTCACCGCCGTGATGTATCGGGTTATGCTGCTGCGTTAGAATATTTTGATCGTCGCCTTCCTGAGATGTTGGCACTTATTAAACCCGGCGATCTGCTTATTATTAGTGCCGATCATGGTTGCGATCCAACTTGGCCTGGTACTGATCATACTCGAGAACATATCCCTGTCATTGTTTATGGAGATAGTGTGCCAGTTGGATCTTTAGGTCATCGTGAAACATTTGCCGATATTGGGCAAAGTGTTGCCGATTATTTTGATTTATCGCCAATGGATTACGGTAAATCATTTATAAAAAAATAAGTAACTTAAGTTCAAATAATATCGATTTAGAAACAAATATCAGGAGAAGTTGATGTCTACCCCGCATATTAATGCCATTGATAATGCTTTTGCAAAAACCGTTTTAATGCCTGGCGATCCGCTACGAGCAAAATTCATTGCAGAAACCTTTTTAGAAAACGCACAAGAAATTACTAATGTAAGAGCCATGTTAGGTTTTACGGGTTATTACAAAGGTCAAAAAGTTTCAATTATGGGGCATGGAATGGGCATTCCATCTTGTTCAATTTACGCAACTGAACTGATTAAATTTTACGGTGTTGAAAACATCATTCGTATTGGTTCGTGTGGTGCAATTAGTCCTAATGTTAACGTGGGTGATGTTATTGTTGGTTTGGGCGCTTGTACCGATTCAAAAGTCAATCGCTTACGTTTTAAAGATCATGATTTTGCCGCTATCGCCGATTTTGATTTAACTTGTAATGCCGTTAATGCTGCTAAAAAGTTAGGTGTAAATGTGAAAGTGGGTAATCTCTTTTCTGCTGATCTTTTTTATAGTGTTGAGCCTGATATGTTTGATGTTATGGAAAAATATAATATTTTAGGTGTAGAAATGGAAGCTGCAGGCATTTATGGGGTTGCTGCCGAATACGGAGCCAAGGCATTAACCATTTGTACGGTTTCGGATCATATTCGAAAGGGCGAGGCAATGTCGGCAGAGCAAAGACAGCTGGGCTTTAAAGAAATGATCACAGTTGCACTAGAATCTGTTTTATTAAATCAAAACTAAAAAAATGGCAGGTAATCTGCCATTTTTTATTTTTATTTATCAAATAATGATTATATTCGTGTTTAGATAATAGATTACACCAAGATCTCATTAATAAGGAATCATAAATGAATATTAAGTATCAGCTTAAAGTTATATTTTTCTTACAATTTTTTATCTGGGGAAGCTGGTTAATTACCTTAGGTTCTTACATGATGCGTAAATTAGATTTTACTGGCATTGAAGTAGGATCAGTATATGGCACAATGGGCATCGCTTCGTTGTTCATGCCTAGTTTGCTTGGTATTGTTGCTGATAGATGGATCCCCGCTAATCGTCTATATGTGCTTTGTCATTTAATAGGTGCGATAACACTGTTTATAGCTGCTTCTGTCACATCACCTTTCTTGATGATGATTGTAATACTTATTCATTGCTTAGCTTTCATGCCTACTATCGCAATTTCAAATTCAATCTCTTATTCCTGCCTAGAATCACAAGGACTTGATGTTATTACTCAGTTCCCTTGTATCAGAATATTTGGCACCATCGGCTTTATTGTTGCCATGTGGCTTGTGAGCTTTTTACAGTTAGAACTTAGTAGCATGCAACTTTATATCGCTGCTGCATCTTCTTTGTTACTTAGCCTTTATTCTCTCTCATTACCACTGATTCCAACTGCCAAAAATACTACAGAAGAAAAAAGCATCATTAGTTCATTAGGATTAGATGCTTTTGTTTTATTCAAACAACCTAGAATGGCTATCTTCTTTTTATTTGCAGTTTTATTAGGTGGCATTTTACAAATCACCAACACCTTTGGTAATCCATTTTTACATGATTTTGAAAAATTTCCTGAATATGCCGATAGCTTAGTGGTTAAGTATCCTTCCGTACTGTTATCTATTTCTCAAATTTCGGAAGTGGTATTTATTTTATTTGTACCTTTCTTTATGAAACGTTTAGGTATCAAATATGTTATGTTAATTAGTATGTTTGCTTGGGTGGCACGTTTTGGTTTATTTGCTTATGGTGACCCATCTCCTGTCGGTTTTGTACTATTACTTCTTTCAATGATTGTTTATGGTTGTGCCTTCGACTTTTACAATATATCAGGTTCAATGTATGTTGAAAAATCGGTATCACCAACTATTCGTAATAGTGCTCAAGGATTATTTATGACCATGACTAATGGACTTGGTGCTTATTTAGGTTCGGTAATTAGTGGCTTTGTAGTCGATCATTACACAACTACAAGTGGCATTGATTGGCAAACGGTCTGGCTTGTTTTTGCAAGTTATGCTTTGGTTCTAGCTATTGTGTTTATGTTGATTTTTAAAAACGAGAATCCTAATCCACAAGCTACCGCGACCATCAATTAATAATTCATTGAGTGGTTGTTCATTCCCGCCACTTAATCAATATGCAGGCAGCAATATTAGTTGTTGCCTTTTGCTAGCACAAAATTAGCTTAAAAATATGATTTACCAAACAAAAATATAAATAAGTAATGCAAAAGGTATGGCGGAAAGATGTCTTATCAAGGTAAAATACCCTAGCTTATAATTAGCAACAATAAATATGCTATTTTTAGCTTTGATAAGTGTTTTAATGTCATTATTACTAAAACCATTTAGCTCATTTTAAATAGATTAAATACCTAATGAACGATCAAATAATACCCAAAGTCATATTACATGAGCACATTGAAGGGAGCATTACTCCTATTATGGCTCAAAAGTTAGCTAATAAAAATCAAATCCCCTTTCCTAGTTCTTTATGTTATAAAAAGGGAGAATATGATGAGCAAGAGTATCAAAATGGACGTTATCAATATGATGAAACAAATTTCATAGAATTTATTCAAACTTATGATACCGTTTCTCATTTTTTAAAAACTCCGGAAGATTATTATTTAATTACATTTGATTTTTTGAGTAGAAATGCCAAACAGGGACTAATCTACTGTGAACTTTTTATCTCTCCTTACCATATCTGTGCAACCGAAATTGATGGCAAAATGACCTGGGATAAAGAACGATTCCAACAAACCTTAACACAAATGGATAAAGCCATTATTGACGTCCGAAAAAATCATAATATTACCGTTAGGTATCATGTTATCGGCGTTCGACATCTTGGTGCTAAAATTGTCCATGAAACATTAAAATTTATTGAAAATAATCATCACCATTTTATTACTGGATTCAACATTGCAGGCAATGAAAGAGCAGGTCATTTCGATGATTTTCAAGATTCACATCAATTAGCATCTAAATTAGGCTTACAAAAATCTTATCATGCAGGCGAAATTGAGCCAGCAGAAAGCATCATTCAAGCATTAAAACATGGCGCAACAAGAATTGGGCACGGCATTAAAGCCATTGATGATCAAAATCTAATTAATGAACTGATTAAGAACAACATCACCCTAGAAGTTGCACTCACCAGTAATCGTATTTTGGTTAATGAACTACACGGCGATATCTATCAGCACCCAATAAGACGGCTTTATAACCAAGGGGTTCGCATTACTCTCAATACGGATGATGCAGGAATTTTCGGCACCGATATTGAAAAAGAATATAACATTGCCCAATCCATATTTGCATTTTCGCGATTAGAATTGCTTGACATAACGCTGTGTGGCGTTCAGGCCGCATTTGCCGAAGAATCGGTTAAAAGTCGTTTGATAGAGCATGTTTTTTCATGTTTTACCTCTAATGATAAACAAGTGATGAAAAAATGCATTAATGATAAGAAATATCATCCAGCAATCATTAAACGATTTTTAGAATATCAAAAGCAGTTACTAGCCATGCCCGTTAACTAATTTAGTTATCAGAATAATAGGAGATTCGCATGAAAAAAAATAAACGCATCCTGACCTTTTTACCCCTATTTATTTCCGGTATTGCTAATGCTGCAACGGTTGATTTAAGAATTATAGAAACCACTGACTTACACGGTAACATGATGAATTATGATTATTTTAAAGATCAACCAGCTGATACGTTTGGGTTAGTAAAAACCGCCAATTTGATTCATCAAGCAAGACGTGAGGTAAAAAATAGTGTTCTTGTTGATAATGGCGATTTGATTCAAGGTAGTCCAATGGCTGATTACGCAGTAAATAAAGGTCTTAATGATGGCGAAATTCATCCTGTTTATAAAGCACTCAATACGCTTAATTATACTGTCGGTAATATTGGTAACCACGAATTTAATTTTGGATTGAAATTTCTGCAAAAAAGCCTTTCAGGAGCTAAATTTCCTTACGTTAACGCAAATGTCTATGATGCCAAAACCAATAAACCATTTTTTACACAATATATTATTGTAGATACTCCAGTGGTTGATAGGAAGGGCAAGAAGCATACAATTAAGATTGGCTATATTGGTTTTGTACCACCACAAATTATGCAATGGGACAAGCTTAATCTTGATGGCAAAGTTATCGTTAAAGATATAACTGAAACGGCCAAATTATTAGTGCCCGAAATGAAAAAACAAGGTGCCAATGTCATTATTGCGATTCCTCACTCTGGTGTGTCAACTGAACCTTATAAAGCGTTAGCTGAAAATTCGGTTTACTACTTGAGCCAAGTAGAAGGTATTAATGCAATTATGTTTGGTCACTCTCACGGCGTATTCCCTAGTGATGAGTTTCATTCACTGCCAAATACCGATATCAAAACTGGCAATATTAATCATATTCCAGCTGTGATGCCCGGCCAATGGGGTAGCCATTTAGGTGTGGTCGATTTAGTACTAAATGGAAATAAATCCGATTGGCAAGTCGTCTCGGGTAAATCCGAAGCTAGACCAATTTATGATGTAAAAAATAAGAAAGCGCTAGTAGACGCCGACAAAAAGATGGTCAATATTCTAAAACAAGACCACCAAGGTACGCGTGAGTTTGTTGGTAAGCCAATAGGAAAAGTGTCAACTGATATTACCAGCTATTTAGCCCTGGTCGAAGATACTTCTGCCTTACAAATTATTAGCGATGCACAAATCAATTACGTTAAGCAGTTTATTCAAGGCGATCCTAATCTCGATGGTCTACCTGTTCTATCAGCCATTGCACCATTTAAAGCAGGTGGCAGAAAAAACGATCCTAGTGCTTTTGTTGATGTCAAAAAAGGCGATTTATCATTTAGAAATGCGGCAGATATCTACCTTTATCCTAACATTTTGTCTGTCGTGAAAGTAACAGGTAAAGATGTTAAAGAGTGGCTGGAATGTTCAGCTGGAATCTATAATCAAATTGACAAAAATTTAACACAACCGCAATATTTAATTAATTGGGAAAAATTCAGAACCTATAATTTTGATACGATTGATGGCGTGAATTATCAAATAGATGTAACTAAACCACCGCGCTATGATGCAAATTGTCAATTAATTAATCCAACATCAGAAAGAATTAGTAATCTGACTTATCAACAAAAATCCATTGATCCTAATCAAGAATTCTTAATTGCCACCAATAATTATCGTGCTTATAGTGGCATATTCCCAGGTACAGGCGAAAAAAATATTAAATTTAATTCACCTGACGATTTAAGATTGCTTCTTTCGGCTTATATCACCAATACCACCCAAAAATATGGCATAGTGGATGTTACCGTTGATAATAATTGGCAAATTGCCCCTATTACTAGCGACACGAAATTGGATATTCGCTTTGAATCATCACCAACAGATAAAGCTAAATCCTATATTGAAAAATATTCGCTATATCCTATTCGCTTTATCGACACAGATGCATCTGGTTTAGGCGTTTATCGTATAGATTTACAGTCACCAGTTAACACTCAACCCAAAATTTAATTAGTATTATTACGACCCAAGGATTATAAATATGAAAATTGACAAACTGATTGAACTTGCTAAAGCTGCCCGTTCTAAAGCTTATGTACCTTATTCTAAATTTAAGGTTGGTGCCGTGCTCATTACTGAAAATGACGAAGCGATTTTAGGCTGTAATATTGAAAACGCCTCTTATGGACTGGCTAATTGTGCCGAGCGAACAGCGATTTTTAAAGCGGTATCTGATGGTAAAACAAAATTTAAAAAATTGGTGGTCATTGGTGATACCGAGGGGCCTATCTCGCCTTGTGGTGCTTGTCGTCAAGTTATTAGCGAGTTTTGTGCTAAAGATATGCCCGTGATTTTAACTAATATGCAGGGAAAAATCCAAGAAACAACGGTGGGTGAATTATTACCTTGGTCATTCTCACCAAGTGATTTGGACTAATTTACTCTAAACTATTTTATTTACTAAGTCATTACACTTAGGGAGAATTTAACAATTAAAGATTCCCCCCTATTATTAAGATAAGAGAGCATCAATATGAGATTTGTTGATATTATTGAAAAAAAACGCGATGGAAAAGCGTTATCAACTGAAGAAATACAATTTTTTATTACAAACTACACTAACGGCAAAATTCCTGATTATCAAGTTAGTGCTTTATTAATGGCCATTTATTATCAAGGTATGACGTCTAAAGAGTGTGCTGATTTGACCAGTGCTATGATGTATTCGGGCGATACCGTTGATCTATCATCAATCAAAGGTATTAAGGTTGATAAGCATTCAACTGGCGGTGTGGGCGATACAACAACCTTAGTTCTTGCTCCTTTAGTTGCAGCATTAGATGTACCAGTAGCTAAAATGTCAGGACGTGGACTTGGGCACACAGGTGGCACCACTGATAAATTTGAGTCTATTCCAGGATTTAAAATTGAATTAAGTAAACAAGATTTTATTAATCAAGTTAATCATAAAGGCCTTGCCGTTATTGGCCAATCTGGCAATTTAACACCAGCAGATAAAAAGCTATACTCGTTACGGGATGTAACAGGGACAGTTAATTCTATTCCGCTTATTGCAAGCTCAATTATGAGCAAAAAATTAGCGGCTGGCGCTGATGCCATTGTGCTAGATGTCAAAACTGGCGATGGTGCACTAATGAAAGATATGGCGGACTCCGAAAAATTAGCTCACGAAATGGTCAATATCGGTAACCAAATTGGTCGCAGAACCATGGCAATCATTTCAGATATGTCACAACCACTTGGTTTTGCAATTGGTAATGCGCTTGAAATAAAAGAAGCTATTGATACTTTAAAGGGTCATGGTCCTGCTGATTTAACTGAATTAGTTTTAACATTAGGTAGCCAAATGGTTGTGCTTGCCAATAAAGCCAAAACATTGGAAGAAGCTAGAGCAAAACTTCAAGAAGTTATTAAAAACGGCAAAGCTATCGAGAAGTTCAAAACCTTAATTGAAGCACAAGGCGGTGATAGTTCAATGGTTGATCATCCTGAAAAATTAGCTAGTGCACCTTACCAAATTGCCCTACCAGCACTAAAATCAGGTTATGTATCAAAAATTATCGCAGATCAAATTGGTATTGCGGCAATGCAACTAGGTGCTGGGCGCGCAACCAAAGAGGATATTATTGATCCAGCGGTTGGAATCGTATTACATAAAAAAGTGGGCGATCAAATTGCCGAAGGCGAAGTTTTGTTAACGATTCATGCCAATACAGATAAGCTTGATGCGATCAAGCAAAAATTATATGACAATATTATTATTAGTGATTGTGTACATGAACCGCAATTGATTTATAAAGTGATTACGGAGTAATCATTATCAATAAGGATTTAGGAGGCACCATGTATCATTCAAATTTGAATAAAAAAATATCACTGCTTGTTGTGTTGGGATTGTTTTCAATTAACACTATAGCAGCTTCAACGATACAATCAACAACACCGAGTTGGGAAAAAAACAAGCCTTACCAATTTACTATTTTACACACTAACGACCACCATGGTCGTTTTTGGCAAAATGATATTGGAGAATATGGTCTTGCTGCACAAAAAACAGTTGTTGATGAAATAAGAAAAGAAGTAACCACTAAAGGTGGAAAATTGTTGCTTCTATCTGGTGGTGATATTAATACGGGTGTGCCTGAATCTGATGTGCTTCAAGCCAAACCCGATTTTTTAGGTATGAATGAAGTTGGATATGATGCGATGGCGGTGGGTAATCATGAATTTGATCACCCTTTAGCCGTTATTCGTGAGCAACAAAAATGGGCCCATTTTCCATTTTTATCTGCCAATACTTACTTTAAAGGTACGGATAATCGTGTTTTTGATGCTTACAAAATGTTTGATTTAAATGGCATTAAAGTAGCGGTATTTGGATTAACCACAGATGATACCATTTTTTTAGCCTCTCCAAAAAATACGGATGGCGTTGAATTCCGAAAAACATTACCCGAAGCACAAAAAGTTATTGCCCAAATAAAAAAAACAGAACATCCAGATATGATTATTGCCGTTACACATATGGGTCATTACGAAAATGGCGAACATGGCTCTATGGCACCAGGTGATGTTGAATTAGCACGAGGCTTGCAAAGTGGCGAACTAGATATGATTGTCGGCGGTCATTCGCAAAATCCCGTTTGTATGGCAAGCCCAAATAAACGCATTACCGAATATGTACCGGGTACCCCATGCGCACCCGATCAACAAAATGGCACATGGATTGTACAAGCCCACGAATGGGGTAAATATGTTGGGCGTGCTGATTTTGTCTTTTTAAATGGCAAAATAACTTTGCAAAATTACCAGTTAATCCCAATCAATCTAAAAAAAGAAATAGATAATGGTGACGGAACCAAACGCCTTGAATATTACACTAAAGAGATTGTACAAGACAAAAAATTACTCGCAAATTTAAAACTTTATCAAGAACAAGGTAAACAACAATTATTGGTTAAAAATGGTGAATTAATCGGTCGCCTTGAAGGTGATCGCAGTGTTGTAAGATATCAACAAAGTAATATGGGACAGTTGTTACTCAGTGCTTTTATCGAAAAAACCAATGCGGACATTGGCATTATGTCTGGTGGCATGATTCGCGATTCATTAATTGAAGGCAATATTACTTATCGAGACATCCTAAAAGTTGAGCCTTTCGGCAATAGTGTTGTTTATTTTGAATTAACTGGTAGCGAATTAATCGATTACCTAAAAATAGCACTTAATAAAAAACAAGGTTCGGGCGGATATCCACACCTGAAAAATATCAGCCTAACACGATCTGGCGATCACATTAAAGATGTAAAAATTAAAAATGAACCCATTAATTTACAAAAATCATATCGCATTGCTACACTAGACTTTTTAGCAGCAGGTGGTGATGGTTATCCAATAACCAATACTTCACCAACTTATGTGGATACTGGTTATCGAGATGCTGATGTCGTAAAACAATATTTTGAGGAACATTCTCCAATTAACGCATCTGATTATGAACCAACACAATTTATTATTGAGAAATAAGTATTGAGGTAATTATGAGCTTGACCGAATTTCAACAAAATTGTTATAACATTGTGACAGATCCCAACCTATCACCAAAACAAAAATCTAATTTGCTTGCACTTGCTGCGGAAAATAACCTGCCTTATTTAGAGCTAGATAGTGAAACCCAACAAGCCTTAAATGAACGTGTTATTTGTGATATGTATGAAGGTCACGCACCGTATAAACCGCGTTATGTGCTACCCGATTATACTAAATTCTTAAAACAAGGCTCAAAGTGGCTTGAACTTGCACCTGCTAATACTTTTGATGATGCATTAAATATGCTTACCATCATCTATCATCATGTTCCTTCAGTAACTGGTATGCCAGTTTACTTAGGCTGTTTAGATCAAATCTTACTTCCTTACGTTGGCCATCTTACAGAAGATGAAATTTACGAGCGATTAAAACATTTTTGGATAATGCTAGATCGTAATTTACCTGACGCATTTATGCATGCCAATATTGGACCAACCGATAATATTCTCTGTCGTGTAATCTTACGTATAGATAGAGAACTCAAACAAGTTGCGCCTAATTTAACCTTTATCTATGGTGAAAATATTACCCCTGAATCACTATTATTAGTAGCAATAGAAAATATTTGTGAAACAAGCAAACCTCATATTGCCAACAATAATATGATCCAAAAAGATTTTGATGACAAAGGATATGGTGTAGTAAGTTGTTATAATTCACTACCAATTGCGGGCGGTGGTAGCACATTATCAAGAATCAATTTAAAAGAAGTGGCATTACGTAGTAAAAATATTGAAGACTTTTTGACAAATACCCTACCCCATTATTGCCAATTACAGTTAAATCTTATTAAAGCAAGATCTGCTTTTCTTTATGAACAATCCAACTTTTTTGATGGCAGTTTTTTAGTCCAAGAAGGATTAATTGATCCTAACCGATTTGCACCAATGTTTGGTATCTTTGGCATGGCTGAAGCGGTCAATATTTTGCAAGAAAATGAAAATTTATCTGGACGTTATGGTTTTGACGAACAAGCAAATGAACTAGCATTAGACATTACCCAACTAATTGCCAAATTTATTGATAACCACACAATAGAAAATGCTTGGAAAGGAAAAGCCATGTTACACGCCCAATCAGGAATTAGTATAGATAAAGATACAACCCCCGGTCTACGAATTCCTTATGGTCATGAGCCCGATCCTGTTACCCATATTATGGCACTGTTTAAACATCATCATTATTACACATCTGGCATTAGTGATATTTTAACTATCGAAGAAACCATCAAAAATAATCCATCTGCATTACTACAAATTTGTAAAGCAGCTTTCAAATTTGGTTTCCGTGAATTTACTGCCAATATCAGTGGCAATGATCTTGTTCGAGTAACAGGTTATATGGTGAGATTATCCGACATCAAAAAGTATAAAAAAGAAGGTTCAAGAATCAATACCACGTTCTTAGGAGCAGAAGCTGCTGATGATGTCAATAGCTATTTATGTAGAAAGCCAAGAGTAATTAGTCATGAACAAGTCATGGGCAATCGTTAATAAGATTTTACCCTTTTCTTGTGTTGATGGGCCTGGCAATCGGCTAGTAATATTTTTACAAGGATGTAATTTTCGTTGCTTAAACTGCCACAATCCTTACACAATATCATTATGTAAGGATTGTGGCGACTGTGTTAATGCTTGTCCATATAAAGCATTAAGATTTAATAATCATAGAGTTGTATGGCAAACTTCAGTTTGCCAACAATGTGATACTTGTATTAATACTTGCGTACATCATTCAACACCAATGACTTACAAATATAGTGTCGATGATCTTTTAATCACCATTCGAAAATATCTACCATTCTTAAATGGTATTACGCTCAGTGGTGGAGAAGCAACAATGCAGTTACCCTTCGTTGAAAAGCTATTTAGTGCTATCAAACAAACCAATGATTTAAAACACCTTACTTGTTTTATTGATAGCAATGGTTACTTAGCCAAAACAGGGTGGCAAAAAGTAGAAAACAATATGGATGGTGCGATGATTGATCTCAAAGCTTGGAATAATGATGTCCATAAAAGTCTAACGGGGCGAGACAATCTGCGCGTAAAAAAAACAATTAAATATCTTGCAAAAATTAACAAATTATATGAAGTGAGATTTTTAATTATTCCTGAACACACCGATCTACAAGACAACGCAGAAAATATTGCCAAATTCTTAATTGATTTAGATCCCAATATTCGAATAAGAATTAATGCATTTCATAACCATGGCGTACATGGCATTGCTAAAACATGGCAGTCTGCCAGTAAACAACAAATCGAGCTTTTTGCCCAGCAATTAAAACAAAGTGGATTCAAACAGATTACTTTGCCCCCTGTATATTTATAATTTTTTACCGTCAGCAAATAATAACAATAAAAAAACAGTATGAAAATAAACTAATTAAAAAGGGAAACATTGTTTCCCTCAGATTGATGACAAAGAACTCGCTTTTTGGCGAGTTCTTTGATCTAATAGAGAGGAGTTCATTATAAGAGAAGTTCTTCTATGCTAAAAAAAACAACTCCAGCGACACCAGAAAAAATAGAGCAAATCTCACTAGATGCGCTTGTCCCCCAAAATCATCTTGTTCGTAAAATAGCTAAAGTCATTGATTTTGAATTTATTCGAGAAGCGGTAGCACCACTTTATTGCCCTAATAACGGTCGTCCGGCAGAAGATCCGGTCAGACTGTTTAAAATCATGCTATTGGGGTATCTTTTCGGTATCCCCAGTGAACGTCGTCTGGTTCAGGAAATTCAGGTCAATTTAGCTTACCGCTGGTTTCTGGGAATGGGATTAACCGAAAAAGTGATTGACGCCTCAACACTTAGCCAAAATCGTCGCCGTCGGTTTAATGACAGTGAAATCTATCAACAGATTTTGATAATATTGTTGAGCAGGCCATTGCCAAAGGGTTGATAAGTGGTCGGGTTTTATATACGGACAGTACTCACCTAAAAGCAAATGCCAATAAAGGCAAAGCACGTAATGAGCAGCGTATTGTTGAGCCCAGTCAATATATTGATGCGCTTAATCAAGCCATCAACGCAGAAAGAGAATTAAACGGAAAAAAGCCTTAAAGCCATCGACGGTAGAGAAATACAAGGAGGTTAAAGTCAGTACAACAGATCCGGAC
>NZ_LZGT01000079.1 GCF_001690525.1 Gilliamella sp. App6-5
CTGTGTGCTGTGTGCTGTGTGCTGTTGTTTACCATTTTACCATGACCTATACATTTTCGCAAAGCCTTTGATTTATTTTGTTATCTTCATATAAAATTATTAGATTAGCAATTAATAACTGATTAATTAATTTTCCCCAATTGATTATTTAATAATAACTTATATTTAAATCTCAAAATAAGACTTTAGGATAAATAGAGAGACAGATTATAAACATAAAAACGTATCGCTTTAAAGTAAATAAACTTATTTTTTGTTAAGATTTGTAAAGATATCTTATTTTCCTTTCCAAACTATGTAAAATATGTAAACGGATAAAATCAGCTTACGACCAAACATGATTTACATTTTTTAATTAGTAATCTTCCATAATTTGCATACCATACTGCTGTCCAGTCTGCATAAGTGAGAAGATCTGCTTTGTTTTGCCTTCATTGATCAAATTACTAACAGCTGGAGTATTAATCAGTATTTCAAATAAAGCTTTACGTCCATTATTATCTGGAACTAATTTTTGACTTATAACTGCTCTTAAACTATTTGATAATTGCGAGCGAATAAAACCTCGTGAACTGTCTTCAAATACGTCAATAATACGATTAATGGTCTGAATAGCCGAACGAGTATGCAAAGTAGCAAAAACTAAATGACCGGTTTCAGCAGCTGTTAATGCAGCTTGGATCGAATGTTTATTGCGTAGTTCACCTAGCAATATGATATCGGGATCTTGCCTTAAAAGGCTATCAATAGAACTTCCAAAATTTGCCACCTCGCATTGCTGAATTAATGATTTATCATTTTGGTAAATATACTCAATTGGATCTTCTAAGGTGATAATATGCTTAGCGACCGTTGAATTTATATATTGAATTAATGATGCTAAAGTCGTCGATTTACCACTTCCTGTTGTACCTGTTATAAGAATAATCCCTGACTCAATTATAGCAAGCTTTCTAAAAATAGTAGGCGCATTAATTTGTGATAAGGTTGGAATACGAAGATTAATAACACGAAATACTGCTGAAATGCCGCGCTGTTGATAGAAAATATTTACCCTAAATCGCCCTAATTCAGCCAAATGATAAGCAAAATCGATTTGTCTATTTTGCTTTAAGGTATCAATTTGTGATTGTTCCAGTAAATTAAATAATTCCATTTCAAGTTGTAATGGCGATAATTTTTCTTCAGACAAAAATTGTAATTGCCCATTAACTCGAATACATGGCGCTGTGCCACTTGAAAGGTGCAAATCTGACGCATTTTGCGTTACACTAAGAGCCAAAATTGAGTTTAACATTAAACTTTACCTACTAATTACCAATTGGGAATTAACATGAATACAATACAAGACAATTTAATTGCTATTAAAAAAGAAATTGAAAAAATTGCATTAAAGTGCGAACGCGATCCCAATACAATAGAACTTATTGCAGTCAGTAAAACTAAATCTATACAACAAATCACCGAAGCAATAAATGCGGGTCAATCCGCTTTTGGTGAAAACTATGTGCAAGAAGGCGTAGAAAAGATTCAATATTTCAAACAAATCATGCCAAATAGTGCACTTACATGGCATTTTATTGGTCCATTACAATCCAATAAAAGCAAATTAGTCGCTGAACACTTTGACTGGATGCACACCATTGATCGATTTAAAATCGCACAGCGTTTAAACGATCAGCGCCCAGCTAATATGGGAAGACTCAATGTTTTAATTCAAGTTAATATTAGTCAAGAAGCCAGTAAATCAGGGGTTGCTCCTGAAGAAGTTGCTGATTTGGTGCAACACATTATCACGCTACCAAATTTAAATTTACGTGGTTTAATGGCTATTCCTGAAATAGAAAATAATTTTGATAAACAATTAGATGTTTTCAAACAAATGCAACAACTTCTACAATCATTACAGGCGGATTACCCATTTATGGATACATTATCTATGGGAATGAGTAGCGATATGCAAGCTGCGATTGTTGCTGGTAGTACTATGGTTCGCATAGGAACGGCAATCTTTGGAGCAAGGCAATATTTGTGATATATTGCCAAAAGAATTTATATTAAGGAGTCTTAAATGACATCACTTTATTTTTTGGGAAAAACTATTTTAACATTATGCCTATATGTCTTAATTTTGCGTTTATGGATGCAAACTGCACGTGTAAATTTTTATAATCCATTTACTCAATTTATTGTCAAAATAACCCAACCCGTTATTGGTCCATTACGTAAAGTTATTCCCTCGATTAAACGTATGGATACCGCTACATGGGTTCTTTTGTACTTTGTTGCTGTTATGAAGATCGTTTTTATTTACTATTATAGCATGATTAATCAACCAATTTGGTCCAATGAATATCTTTTATATGCTATTGCAGCCATAGCGCATGCATTTGGATATTTATTATTTTGGTTATTACTATTTCGAGCAATTTCGAGTTGGGTAAGTCGAGGACAATCAGGTGCGGATGAATTGCTTGCTCAGTTAACAGAACCTCTTATATCGCCAATCCGCCGCATAGTCCCCCCTATAGGTATGATTGATATCTCATTTATGATTTTCGTATTTATTTTGATGTTTTTAAATATGTTTGCTATCGATATTGTTGGATATTTATGGCTTATACTTTAAGCTCAAATAACAGAGGGAAAACTTTTTAGATTATTGAAAAAGAGCTCGCTTTTTAGCGAGTTTTTTATCTAATAGATAAGTGCAAAACAATCAAAGGAATTGCCAATACTGAAAAATATATTCAATAAACATAAAAAAGAAAACAAACCTTTTCCACAAAATCATTTTGTTCTTAACATTGTAAATACCACTGATTTTGAGTTTATTCACGAAGTAGCAACCCAACCGCTTTAAATATAGCTGCTACGACTCAATTACCTACTAAATAAAAAGCAGTCTTATTTTAATAAAAAATAGCCAGCTAACAAATTAATTTTATTGAAATTTTAACTTAAATGTTTTTATAAAATATCCTTGGTAGCACTATGTTAGATTTAAATAATAGCGAAATTTATCAACAATCCGAGAAAACAATAACTCTCTTTTTAAATAATGTGATCTTCCCAACAGATGACATCTTTTTCATAAACAATGCGATTTTTAACGGATATTTTCAGCTTATGCATAAGTTTCTTATTCCCGGTAATCAGTGGGTGCCAATGAGGCAGTTGACCTGTTTCAGAAAAATAACGATAAGTACAAGTTGGTGGTAACCATTCAATGGTAAGCAGATTTTCACGTGTTAGCTTAATACAATCTGGTTCATATTTAAAACGATTATGATAATGTTTGCATTGACAAGTCTTAGAATCAAGTAAATTACAAGCAACATTGGTATACAAGATTTCGTCGGTATCTTCGTCCATTAACTTATTAAGACAACATTGACCACAGCCATCACAAAGCTGTTCCCATTCATCATCGCTCATTTGATCTAATGTTTTAGATTCCCAAAATGGTTCAATCATACTTTAAAATCATCTTCTTTTAACATCTGCAAGAAAAAACCATCTGTCTTTATTTTTTCTTCAATTTCATCCGAAGTACCGACAACAAAACGCCGTTTACCATCAAGTAATACTTTCATCACAAATACCGGCGAACCAAAAATAGAAAGTATTTTTTCTGGAATACTTGAAAAGTCATTTTCATGTTCCATATACAAATAACAATTTTCTTTTTTAGTACTTCGATAAATATAACACCACATCATAAAATAAAACCTTATCAATAAACCTTACTTAAGACTGTTTTGCAAATAAACACCTGCACCCAATAGCCCTGGATCTTCATGAGTTATCACATAAACAGGAATTTTTTTAACTAAATAAGACATGCGACCTTTATGTTCAAATGCCTCTCTAAATGGTGATGATTTAAAAAATTCGATAAAACGTGGCACAATCCCCCCAGCAATATAAACACCACCCTGAGTATTTAGTGTTAAAGCCAAATTGCCGCCAAATCGTCCCATAAAAGTACAAAAATACGTTAGAGTTTGCAAACAAACCGGACAACTTTTTGATAAGGCATTTTTAACAATAATGTCTGGTGTCATTGCTTCTATAGGTTGTTCTTTAATTTGCAACAGCGCTTGATAAATATTAACAATACCATTTCCTGATAGGAAACGTTCGGTCGAAACTCGCCCAAACTTTTTTCTTAGCTGAGCTAAAATACGATCTTCATCTTCACTGGTCATCGGCAATTCGGTATGACCGCCCTCGCCAGATAAACTAATCCAATGTTGGTTAACTTTTATTAAGTGAGACACGCCAAGCCCTGTACCTGCACCGTAAATTGCAATGGGATAATTTAAATTAGGTTCGTCACCACCAATTTTGATTAAATCTTTTTTTGATAATTGAGGTATTGACATTGACACTGCTGTAAAATCATTAATTACTTCAAGTTTTATAAGATTTAATGCTTGAATTAATTCAGAACGCGAAAATGACAAATCATTATTAGTCATATTGATCACATCCTCATCATCAATCGGGCAAGCAATTGCAATACAAGCCATCTCAACGGTTACTGATTGGGATGCTAAATAGTCTTTAATTAATGTTAATAATATATCATTTTTTGAGATAAGAATTTTAGTGATTGCAGATAACTCGTTAGTTGCTAAATCATACAACGCAAAACGAGCATTGGTACCACCAATATCTGTGACTAGTGCATATTGACTCATGTTGTTCCCTTTTATGATAAATTAATTATTTTAATTTAAATAGTAAGCTTTTTATTCATCATACCGAAAGCATAATAGGTAATATTATGAACTATTCATAACAATTTAACTAATTTACCTTAATTGATATTGCTTATATGAGGCTCCGCTAAACCAAGTTAGCGGACAAAATTTTAAAATAACCAAAATCTACAACCACTTTTTAAGTTTAAAATAAATATAAGGCGCAACACCTGCTAATAACATTAATAGTAATGAAAACGGATAACCATACTCCCATTTTAATTCGGGCATAAATTCAAAGTTCATACCATAAGCAGAAGCAACCACTGTTGGCGGTAAAAATACAACCGACACAACCGAAAAAATCTTAATAATTCGGCTCTGTTCGATATTAATGAAGCTGGTTGCAGCTTGCATTAAGAAGTTTACTTTTTGAAATAATGATTCATTATGAGGAACAAGTGACTCAATATCGCGAATCACTTCACGAGCTTGTTCGAGTTGATCTACTGGCATTTTTGCTCGACGAACTAAATAGTTAACTGCTCGTTGACTATCCATTAAACAAAGCCGTACTTTCCACGCGGTATCTTCAAGCTCAGCTAATGAGGTGATCGCTTCATCATAATGTTCTTGCGCAGAACGATCCATAATAATTAAACTTAACTCTTCTAATTCACTATAAATATTCTCGATTTGATCGGCTAATTGTTCCACTTTAACTTCAAATAAATCAAGTAATACTTCATAGGGATTTCCATCGTTCATGCTCTGATAACGAGAACGCATTCGATACAAACGAAAGGCTGGAAGATCACGCTCACGCAAAGTAAATAGACGCCCATTGTGCACAGTAAATGCAACTGTTGAGTTACCTGCTCGGTCTTCCGCATCTGCATAAAAAAAGAAAGAGTGAACATGTAATCCTTCGTTGTCCTCAAAAAAACGCGCTGACGCCTCAATATCATCTAACTCGATACTCGTTGCTAAGTTTTGTCCTAAATGTGTTAAAACAAAATCACGATCGGCTTCTTTTGGTTCAATCAAATCAACCCAAGTCGCATTATTTATATCGCTTTCATTAATTTTCACTAATTGTTTGTTTTTTAATCCAAACGCATTAATCATAAGGTCTCCAGTAGGGGGGGAATGTTTAGAACAATACATCAACAAATATCTGGCATTATACTCGTTAAAGTAACAAATTCCTATGGTTAGACCAATCTTTCTCTATCTTTACATAATGGGATCAATATTCCATTAATTGAATTAAATTCGCTGATATTACTATAGTCTCATGTTACAATACCTAGCTTAAATACTTATGCAATTTTTAGGAGTTAACAATGGCCAATCGAGGAATAAATAAAGTCATTTTAGTTGGTAACTTAGGACAAGATCCAGAAGTTCGTTACATGTCTAATGGTAATGCAGTTGCTAATTTGAGTGTCGCAACATCAGAATCATGGAAAGATAAGCAAACTGGTGAAACCCGCGATCGTACTGAATGGCATCGCGTTGTTGTTTTCGGTAAATTAGCTGAAATTGCTGGCGAATACTTAAAAAAAGGTTCACAAATTTATCTTGAAGGGCAATTACAAACTCGAAAATGGCAAGATCAGTCAGGACAAGATCGTTACACTACAGAAGTGGTGATCAACCCAATTGGTGGTACTTTACAAATTTTAAGCTCAAGAAATAGTGGCGAAAGTTTCAATGATGGCTCACAAAATTGGGGACAAAGCGCAAATAATTTTTCATCTGCGCCGGCGGCACAATCTCGTCCAACAACTCAAAGTGCACCAGCAGCACCAACACAACCAGTCACAACTCCCGAACCTCCAATGGATTTTGACGACGATATTCCATTCTAGGATCTACCTTAAATTAAAAGTGTAATAAATATCAAAAGGTCCTTATTTAAGGGCTTTTTTATTACCTGTTTATTTATGTAAAGAACTAATTGGCAAAAATTCGCTTGTTGTGTACCTTGTTAAAAGGTAAATAATTAGGATATGTAATTCATACCAATTACGAAACAACAACATTATCATATTCTAATTCCTATTAACCATCAGAATAATATCATTATTTTAGGGGTCATCCCATATCTCCGCTTGTTTCAATCACCAGATTATTTATAAAATCTGTTAATTTACTTAAATCTCCTAGTATTTTTACACCTATGCCTACTCCGCAGCCATTTTTCATAGGCTTTTTTCATCCATTTTGTATCTACCTATTTTTTACTCATTCGCTGAGTTTAAAAATAGGCAAATACTGTAACTATCCCCTAAAATAGTACAGCACAAAAGTAGAAAATTCTCTATGATACAAGTAAAGGGGATTTAGTTATGAAAAAAATGACTGAACATCAAATCGTCGCTATTTTAAAAGAAGCTGAAGCAGGTATTCCTGTCAAGGAACTGTGCCGTAAATATGGCATGGCAAATTCAACTTTCTATAAATGGCGAGAAAAATACGGCGGAATGGAAACTTCGGATATCAAACGCTTAAAGGAGCTGGAGGCTGAAAATCGCAAGCTTAAGCAGATGTTTGCCGAACTGAGCTTAAAATCCCAGCTTCAGGAAGAAATCATAAAAAAGCTTTAGTGCCAACTGGGGCACGTAAAACGTGGGCACAGCAACTACAACAAAATCATTCAGTTACTATTGCTATGAGTTGTGCCATTGTTGGTTTAAGTCGTTGTGCTTACTATTAAGAAGAATAACCGAAGAATGGTTAACGATTTATAACACCGAAAGACCACATGAGGCATTAAATAACATGACACCGCTTGAGTATAAAACACTAAAACAGGCTGCTTAATTTTCTACGTGAGTTGTGTACTAAGTTTGGGGTATTTACAAAATCAACTTCCATCAACTTAATTTAGTTAGCGATTATATGTGCAAGCTGGTTTTTATCTAGAGCAAAATCAATTTTATAAATATTGAGTTACCACACATCCAACATGAGCAAAATGTAGATGTTGTTATATGTCTTTTAAGTGACTTTCTAGAATCACCAGAGTAAAAATCATTTTTTCTATTATTTAGACATCGTTTAATTTGTGTCGTCTAAATGCTCGAGTTCTCATAAAATGATCATATATGAACTATAAAAATCATTATCTGTTTCATCTTAATAAATTGCTTATTATTGTAAAGCTAACAAGGACCTGCAACAAAAATCCCTTTCTCCAACATTTTGACAAATCTTTATAGTAAGTAATACTCTTTTTTAAATATTTAATTCCTTTTAATTTTTATCAAAATCAAGTTTTATAATGCTTACAAATTTATTTGATATAAACAATAAAATTATTACATGTAATATTTACATGTAATAACTTTGTGTTAATATAAACCACATTAATGATTAAATTAAACAAAAAATCCATGAAAAAAATAAAAGAGACCAAAAGCTCTGCATTTTATCAACAACAATATAGGCAACGTTTGCGTGAACAAGGTCTAATAAAAAAAGAAGTTTGGATTTTACCCGAAAATGCAACGAAATTATTCGAAATTGAAAAGCAGTTTCGTCTTGTCAGTAACACATGCTTTAACAATAAACAGGAAAACAATAAAATGAAAAAAAATGAAGTTTGGTCAATTACAGATCTTTATCAAGCTTTACATGATTCACAATTAGTTAAACAAGATTTTGCTAGCATTGAAGTTATCGATGGTATTGATGCTTGTTTGCATATCGTTATGCATGAATATGGTGATCTACCATTATTTTTAAGTATTTCTAATCAACAAATTATCGTTGAAGCCCTACTTTGGCCTGTTGATATTGTCAAACAGCCGACTCAATTTAATGAAGAAATATTATATACTCGAAAACTATTTCCATTATCAACCATTGCAATTGAAAAAACAGGCGATGGTTCATTAAATTATATTATGTATGGCGCGTTGAGTGCATCTTCATTACTAAGCGATATCATTTATGAATTAGAAACTTTATCGGATAATGTCATTAAAGCTACCGAAGCTTATGAACAACATATTAACATTAACAAATTGAATTAAAATAGATAATAAGGAGATTAACAATGGCTATCTTCAAAAAACTTGTTACAGCACTTCGTGGTGGTGTCAATGAAGCAGGTGAAGCAATTATCGATGCACAAGCGCTGCGTATATTAGACCAAGAAATTCGCGATGCAGATGTTGAATTAAAACAAGCTAAAGAATCATTAGCAAACATACTTGCTCAACACAAATTAGCAGAAAAAGAAGTTGAAAAAATTCAAGCTGAAATCACTGAGTATGAAAATTATGCCATCAAAGCATTAGAAAACAATAATGAAAAGTTAGCTTTAGAAGTGGCTGAAAAGCTTTCAGTTCTTGAAAACGAACACAAAGTTCATAAAACACAAGCAACATATTTTGCTGACAATGTAAAAAACCTACGTCAAACAATATCACAAACAGAAATTAACATTCGTAATCTTAAACAACAAGTCGATATTGTAAAAGCCACAGAAAGTGTGCAAAAAGCCCAATCAGCTATTGCTCAACGTTATGGTAATTCAACAACAAAATTACAAACAGCTTTGGATTCTTTAGAGCGAATTAAAAAACGTCAAGAACAAACGGCTGCAACGATCGAAGCAAAAAAAGAATTATCGGTATCTGAAAATCAAGATTCACTTGATCGTAAACTTGAGGAGGCAGGGATAAAATCGAGCAATCAAAATGCCGCGACAATTTTAGCCAGATTAAAGGGAAAAAAAACGAATTAAATTTTTAGGTTTTATTTTTTTAAGTTAAAATAACCGAATAAAAATATAATAATAGTAGCCAGTTATAATAACTGCTTAAAAAATATGAGTATAAAGGAAATATAATGGAGCTTTTCTGGGGAATCTTTTTTTCCTTTCCGGTTGTTATTTTTAGCGCCTTATTAACACTTTGTGTTATGTATTGGTTAATTGCTGCAACCGGTATTTTAAGTATTGATTGTTTGGATATTGCAATTAACCTAGACGATATCACAACCGATGTACCCTCATCAACATTAGGTGGTTTATTATTAAAATTTGGCCTTAATGATGTGCCACTGACACTTGTTATCACCTTAATTTCATTATTCGGATGGTCCACAAGTTATTTTGGTTTTCGCTTGTTGATTTTACCTTTATATGATTTTATTTTGTACTATTACCTAGTCGGATTATTTATTTTTATTATTACCCTAACTATTTCAATTTACCTGACTGCATTCGTTATAAAACCAATTCGCCCTTTATTCAAAAAGCTAAGTGCAACCAATGATCATAAATCATTATTAGGACAAATTGTTGAAATACGTTCCAGCACTGTAAATAAAATCAAAGGAGAAGCAACTTATGAAGATGGTGGGGCAGGATTGATTTTACAAGTTAGAAGTGATGAAACATATCAATTTAAACGTGGAGATAAAGCAATACTACTACGATATGATACAACCAATAATTGTTACGAAATTATTAGCATTGAAGAATTTAACGGATAGTCAGATTTCATTTTTTGGAGAAAAGTAAATTATGCATATAAATACAGATACAGTAATATTTTTTCTTGTAACAGTAGGAATTATTTATTTAATTATAATGGGATTTTTCTTATTATTTAAAGCTTTTTATATTAAAGTTCCTCAAGGTACAGCACTTATCGTTAATGATATGACCTCAAAACCCAAAGTACACTTTACAGGTGCTTTAGTTTATCCAGTTATCTACAAAAAAGAATTTATGAAAATTTCATTAATTACTTTTGATGTAGAACGTCGAGGAAAAGATGGTTTAATCTGTAAAGATAATTTACGTGCAGATATCTGTGTTGCTTTTTATCTTCGAGTGAACGAAACCACTGAAGATGTATTAAAAGTAGCCAAATCAATTGGTGTAGATAGAGCATCAGATCAAAAAGCAGTTAGTTCGCTCTTTAGTGCGAAATTTTCAGAAGCCCTGAAAACCGTAGGTAAACAATTTGAATTATCAAAATTGTTTGAGGATCGCATGAACTTTCGTGAACGTATTATTGACGTTATCGGTAAAGATCTTAATGGTTATGCATTAGAAGATGTTGCCATCGATTATTTAGAACAAACACCAATAAAATCACTTGATCCAGATAATATTTTTGATGCGGAAGGGATCAATAAAATCACGTCAATTACTGCTGTTCATAAAGATGAAACAAACAAACGTGAACGAGATCTTGAATTAGCATTAAAGAAAAAAGATACCGAAACCATTGAAGCAAAATTAGAACTTGAACGTCAGCAAGCCGATGCTGAAGCACGCCAAAAACGCGAAATCGAAACAATTCGTGCTCGCGAAGCTGCTGAAACATTAAAAGTACAAGAAGAAGAGCGCTTAAAAGCAGAACAAGCAAGAATCCAGTCTCAACAAGAAATTGAAGTACGTGAAGAAAATCGCCTGCGTGAAGTAGAAGTTGCACAACAAAATCGCCTACGCGCTATTGCTATTGAAGAAGAACGTGTTGAAAGAGCTCGTTCTCTTGAAATCGTTGCTCGCGAACGTGAAGTTGAACTACAACGAATTGAAAAAGATAAAGTACTTGAAGAAGAAAAAAAACTTATTGCCAATGTCATTCGAGAACGTGTTGCTGTTGAAAAAACCGTTGCAGTCGAAGAAGAAAACATCAAAGAAGTGCGTGAAGTTTCAAGAGCAGATCGTGAAAAACAAACCACAATTATTGAAGCTGAGGCAAAAGCCGAACAAGAACTCGTTAAACAAGTCAAACAAGCTGAAGCAGATGAACAAGCATCAAAACACCGTGCCATTGAAATTAGCACCATGGCTCAAGCTGAACTCGAAGCCGCAGCTAAACAGGCAGAAGCTAAAAAACAATTAGCACAAGGTATTGAAGCCGAAGAAGCAGCCATTGGTTTAGCTGAAGCTAAAGTTCGTAAAGCACGAGCCGAAGCAGAAGAAAAAGAAGGATTAGTCAAAGCCAATATTACAGCTGAAACCTTACTTGCCGAAGCGAGAGGTAATCAAGAAAAAGGCTTATCAGAAGCTAAAGTTATTGAAGCAAAAGCAATAGCGACTGAAAAACAAGGTCTAACTGAAGCTAAAGTACTTGAAGAAAAACTATCGGCTCAAGCTCGAGGCGATGAACGAATTGGTTTTGCTAAAGCAGCGGCAACTAAGGAACAAGGTCTTGCTGAAGCATTGGTTATTCGTGAACGCTTAACCGCAGAAGCAAATGGTTTAGTTGAAAAATTCCAAGCAATGGGCACAATGAATGAACAATCGAAAAACCACGAAGAGTTCCGTTTAGCACTTGAAAAAGGATTTGAACAAGCTATGGCTGCTATTGCTGCCAATAAAGACATTGCACGCGAACAAGCGAATGTTCTTGCAGCAGCATTTAGTAAAGCAAATATTGAAATCGTTGGTGGTAATGATAACTTCTTTAATAGCTTCTCTAAAGCAATTAGTGTGGGTAAAGCTATTGAAGGAACAGTTAATCAAAGCCCAGTTCTGCAATCTGCCTTACAGTCAGTATTATCACGCTTATCTGGTAACAAAAATATCGATTTACAAGATGCGTTGAAAAATGCAGATTTAAAAGCCTTAGCTAAGCAATTTTTACCATCCGATAGTAACCAAGAAAGTGATAGTTAAAAATCTTATACTTCTGGATAATTCTTAATTCTAATTATCACTATCAACTGTCTTTAGTTGGTTGTACAGACCGACTAAAGACAATAACCTTTCTGTATAATGATCAACGAGTTAAAAATGGCTGAAATAGAACAAGAAAATCAACAACAAACAATACTTGATAACGCCGTTGCTGAAGGTGGCGCTTATGAAATTCTTCGCAAACGTTTAACATCACTCGGACAAGAACTTAACCAAAAAACAGAGACACTAAACCAAGAAAGGCTTGCTGAATTTGGCAAAAGTGACATGTCAATTATTAGCCGTATTCGGATAAGAACTGAAAATAATTGTATTGCACGAGACATTGTACGTTTTGGCGATTGGTTATTATTTGGATATAACGTCTTTATGGGGTTAAAAAAAGAGACCAAAATAGAAGATGTATTTTCACTTTACCAATTGATCGAGCGTGATGGTAATTACGAAGCGGATCTAGTTGATATTTCTAACACCTTTTTAAATATTGATCGGTTTGTTCAAGATTTTAATGAACTATATACATATTATAAAAATGCACAGTTATTACAACTTGTTGAACGTGATGGAAAACTACTTGCTAGTTTCCAAATTGGTGAACGTGTTAGCGATATTCGTGTTTTTCGATGGTCTATATCAAACGATAAAAAAACCATTAATTATATTGATAATCGTGGAGAGCGTGATATTGCACTTCCGCCCGCTTACGATTTTGAATGGCAAGAGACCACTCGTGAAAATATCGTTAATGGTCGATTCCCGCATGTAAATGTGTTAGATACTGTTTTTGTTGAAACCATTGGCGGTGATTTAACCATAAAATGTGAAAATAACACCAACGATGGTCTTGGCATTTACCGCGAAGATGTTATCGATAAAAATCAATCCATCAATGATGCTAAAATAGAGTACGCGAAAGTAGGATCTTTAATTCTATTAAAGGTATTACCTTATCGTGAAGATAATTGGCGTTATTTAGTCTATAATATACTAACACAAAAAGTACAAAGAATTGATTTTATAGGTCAAGCTTGTATCCAACTTCCAGAAGATCATGGCATTATTTTTCCTGGTGGTTATTATTTACAAAATGGCGAATACAAAACATTTGATCAGTCAATGTCGGGAATGCGTTTTAGACGTATCAGACGTTCACCTAATGGTGAAGATGTTTTATATATATTTTATGATCCAACTTCAGGCCGCTTAGCATTATTTAATTATAATATGATTGAGCGTAAACTGGATAATCCTATTTTAGGTCAAGGTTATGCCGTGTTCGAAGATGGCAGAATGGTCGTATTCGAGGGTGAAAATAATGAACCCACTCGCGTCCACCCAATGCAAATTTGGCAAACACCATTTTATAGCGATGAATTTGCCGCAAGACAGCCAACAAATAACAGCTTTTTAGGTAGAATTGGTAATGCTGATCTAGTTCGTGGTATTTCTGATCTCTATTTTATTGCTCGCGAAATTGACAATCAATCCGTATCATCCCAACTATATAGCAAATTAAGTGAAGATACTAAACGGCTTTTTGATAGCTACTTTTGGTTAAGTGATGAACAAAATTTACCGTTTGCGCCAATTCTTCGTAATATCTCGCAAACAAGCGAATTAGTGCTTGATGAATATGAAAAAGTTGAAAGTATACGCCGCCAATCAAATAGCGCTATGCGCGAAGCAATTTCAAATCAACAAGATCTATTAGCAAAATTATATCCAGATAGTTGGAAAGAAACCCAAGAATATGTCGATGCTCTTAATGCCATAAAAATGCAATTAGGTAGTCTTGTCACATTAAGAACTTACCGTTATATCGATTTAAACCAAATTGAAATAATGGAAGATGAACTAAAAAAACGCCAATCTATCGTTTCTTTAGCCACTGCGGAATTTTTAGGTAGTGAACAAGCCTTAGCGCCATTCATATCAAAAATTGATAATATTGAGCATGACATTGCTAAAGCAGACTCTGCCGCAAAACTTAGTGAGCCAACAAAAATAGCTGATGATATGTCTAATGATTTAGATATGTTATCCCAATTAATGGCATCATTAAAATTTGATGATGTTACATTGCAAACAAAAATCATTGAATCAATTGCTGAAGTTTATGCCAAACTTAATCAAACGAAAGCCAGAATTCATCAAAAACGGAAAAATCTGTCTAGTGTTGAAATGGTTGCCCAATTTGGTGCCCAATTTAAACTATTTAGTCAAAGTATAGCCAATGCATTAGGGCTCGCAACAACACCTGAAAAATGTGATGATGAACTTTCGAGGCTGTTAGTTCAATTAGAAGAACTTGAAAATCAGTTTAGCGAAAGCGAAGAGTTTTTAAATGATATATTAGCAAAGCGCGAAGAGATACTAGAGTCTTTTGAAACTCACAAACAAGCACTACTTGAAGACAGGACCAGACGCAGTGAAGCACTACTTACTGCAGCACAACGAATTTTAGATAGCATACCAAGAAGAACTGCGAAGTTTTCAGATCAAACTGAACTTAATGCTTTTTTTGTTGCCGATCCTTTAGCTCAAAAAATTCGTGAAATTGTCGAAAAATTAAGAGCACTATTTGATAATGTTAAAGCTGATGATATCGAATCCCGATTTAAAAGTGCACAAGATCAAGCAATACGCGCATTACGTGATAAATCAGAAATTTTTGAATCAGGCGGTAATATCATAAAACTCGGTCCAAGGCATAAGTTTAGTGTCAATACCCAAGAGCTTGACCTAACCGTTGTACCTAAAGAAAACCACTTATATTTACAATTAACAGGTACCGACTATCAAGAAAAAATAGCGCATCCTAAGCTAGAAAGCTACAAACCGTTTTGGACAATGTCATTAGAATCAGAATCCCCAACGGTTTACCGGGCAGAATACCTAGCCTACTCAATAATTAATTCTGCATTAAAAAAAGAACATGATTTTAGCTATGATGATCTTGTTAGCGAATTAAATCAGCCCGAAATATTAAATAAAACAGTACGCGATTATGCGGCAATACGATATCGAGAAGGCTATGAAAAAGGCATTCACGATCATGATGCTGTAAAAATATTATTAAAACTTATACCACTTGGCGAAGTGGCAGGCTTGTTACGTTATAACCCATTAGCACGCAGTCTAGCGATGCTTTATTGGCATCATAACCAAAAAAATGATATTGCTAAGTTATGGCCAGAACGCGCTAAAACTTGTATGGATATCTATTCACTGTTTGGTCATGAAGAAGGCTTAATCAATCTACGTAAAGAAATATCAGAACAACTTGGTTTATTTCTACAAAAATATCCAATACCACATGATAATTACCGCATCAAACAAGCATCTGAATATTTAAGCTATGTATTAGCCGAAACACCGCAACAATTTACGTTAAGTAAATATAGTCTGACATTGTTTGAAGGATTAAAAACACAACTAGAGCAGTCTCACATGTGGGGGGACTTTAATCAATCACAATTAAACCTAATGTCACGGATAGCCGATCGTTGGAACCTAATCGAAAGTTGGTTTAAAGGACTATGTACCCTACCTCAATATCAAAAATTCGCTGCTTATATTGCTGAAGCAGCTATGCTATGTATTTTAGATAGAGAAAATGGCATCACCACAACAATTAGCGAAATTGACCTTGATATTACAGTTAATGATCTATTAGGCGAACATCCAAGCATCAAACAAGGTGTATTAAAGATAAATCTAGATGACTTCTTCAGTCGTATGCGTAAACAATCACGAGTAATAATTCCAGAATTTAAACATTACCAAATGCTTCGCCAAGAGGTTTTAGAAGAACAACGCCACTTTTTACACCTTGAAGAATTTAAGGCAAAACCATTAAGTTCATTTGTGCGTAATAAACTTATTAACCAAGTTTATTTACCAATTATTGGTGATAACTTAGCAAAACAAATGGGCACCGTGGGGGAAAGTCGTCGCACCGATTTAATGGGATTACTGTTACTTATATCCCCACCGGGTTATGGTAAAACAACCTTAATGGAATATATCGCTAATCGTCTGGGATTAATTTTTATGAAAATTAATGGACCAGCATTAGGTCATAGCGTGTTATCGTTTGATCCCGAGCAAGCACCCAATGCGACAGCTCGCAAAGAACTTGAAAAGCTTAACTTAGCACTTGAAATGGGTAACAACGTTATGCTTTATCTTGATGATATCCAACATACCAATCCCGAATTTTTACAAAAATTTATTTCGCTCTGTGACGGCTCTCGACGCATTGAAGGGGTCTGGAAAGGTAAAACCAAAACCTATGATCTGCGAGGCAAAAAATTCTGTGTGATTATGGCGGGTAACCCCTATACCGAATCGGGTGAAGTCTTTAAAATTCCTGATATGTTGGCTAACCGTGCAGATATTTATAACTTAGGTGAAGTGCTTGGAGGCATGGATGAAGTGTTTGCGTCAAGCTATATTGAAAACTGCTTAACATCCAATCCTATCCTTTCGCCTCTTGCCCTGCGTGATCTTAATGACCTTTATCGATTAATCGATCATGCGCAAGGAAAACCGCTTAATACCAACGAACTTAGCTATACTTATAGCCAAGCTGAAATTAGCGAAATTATTGCTGTACTTCGTCATTTATTAAAAATTCGTGAAGTCGTGTTTAAAGTCAATCAACAGTACATTGTCAGCGCAGCACAATCCGATAAATACCGAACAGAACCACCATTTAAATTGCAAGGTAGTTATCGAAATATGAATAAACTGGCAGAAAAAGTATCTTCGGTTATGAATGATGAAGAATTAAATCAAATCATTGAAGATCACTATCTTGGCGAGGCACAATTACTCACCAACGGCGCTGAAGAAAATTTACTAAAATTGGCAGAAATTCGTGGTGTATTAACCAAAGAGCAAGCTCAACGCTGGCAACAAATTAAAACCGACTTTATGCGCAACAAAACGCTTGGTGGCGATGAAGCAAATACGGGCATTCAAATTGTTACACAGCTTGCTGATTTAGTGCAAAGCGTGCAGGCATTGAAATTATAAAAAGTAGCGCTTTTGGATAAGAATTTGCTTTTATAAAAATAAAATCAACGTTCTTACTGACTGTCTTTACAAAAAATAAAGTGATATTTTGTGAAGTAGGTGGGTTGGATATGCACTGATTTTGAAGATTTTCATGTTTGCTAACCAAAATAGTCATAATTCCCCCCTCGCCTAGTGAGGGGGGATGGTCAATCCGCTAAATCGGACGTGATAACCATTGTTACTTTCTACGTCAAAAGATAGCGCACATCAAAAGATAGAGCGTCTAAAACCTAGCTAAACTTTAAAAATTGGTTATCTAGTCGCAAAAGCGCAAACGCACTATTTTTTCATCCCTAGTCCAGCCTTGTGATGGAGCTTGGTTATTTGATAACTTATCCTTAATTAGCACCATAAACCCAACCGCAACCTTAAGGGTTAAAAACTAAATGCTAAAAACTAAGGAGTAACGCAAATAGAGTTATTTCGATAAACATTAAACCCGTCGACATCGAGCGCGATACTGGAATCTATGTGACCGCACGGTTGTACTGTGTATTTGGATCGATGTCCCTTAGAATCGCTCGTCCAGTAGTTGAGAGAGTCGAAGTTTGCTCCGCGGTAAAAGTGCATTTCTCCCCACTCAGTAAAGAACCCTGCTTCTATCCAATGCAAGCTAAAATTACCAGTTGGGGGCGGCGTGGCTCCAACAGCACCTTGACACCTAGAAAAATCGCAAACTGCGTTAGTCAGCTCTTTTACCTGTGGCACTCGATAACCTACCCCCCACACCAAGCGACAGTATCAGAATAAGTATACCAAGGTGAGCCTCCTTGGTGCACGAACTACTTTTGCAGAACAAATCCATATTTTATTACTTCTTCACCATAATAAGGATCTCTAAGTTTGCGGTAACCTTGGCACCGGAATTCGACTTGGATGGGGATTCCCCCGTTGAGTGCTTGCATCAGGGTCTGTTAGCGTCACGCGCACGAATGAGAATGGATATTTGGTTAACAACCAATCCCGATTCCGAGCCAAACTCTCCATTCTTGTTATCGGTCTTACTGTCGCGGTAATTCCTTCATGCGTCACGGGCGTCCATGTCAATCCATCAACATCACCGTCGCCATATATGATTAAATCAAAATACAATCCATTTGCCCCCGTAGTCGGAAAATTAAGCGCGTATGATGCGGGATTGATGTTTTTGTCTTTAAAAATGAATCCCAAATAACTGTCCCATATGTCAGCGAGCTCAACTATTTATAAATAGTTAATTTTTCGCATATATGTTATATAAAAACAATTAATTTCTACCGAAAAAAATAGTTTCAAAATATCGATCAATAGTATAATGGACATAAGCCGGCAATGATCTATATATTTCTTTTACAATAGATAGAAAATCACCTTTTTTTGCATGTTGTAATTTTGGATTTTGCAATTCAATAAGAACAACAGTTAACAAAACTAAATCATACCCATCCAATTTATAATATTTTGACATATTCAATCTAGGTTTATCCCTATGTGCATAGGGAACAGCCTCTTTTATCATTTGCCTAATTTCTTCAATGCGGTTTATCCCTATGTGCATAGGGAACAGACGCAGATCGGGCAAATCACCCGACGGGTACACGGTTTATCCCTATGTGCATAGGGAACAGTTAATTTATGTTTCTTCGGCATTGTCGTTAACCGGTTTATCCCTATGTGCATAGGGAACAGGGTGACTTTATCACATTAAGCAATCATGCAAACGGTTTATCCCTATGTGCATAGGGAACAGATTATTTAGTTCTAAAGTTTGTGTACTAAATTCGGTTTATCCCTATGTGCATAGGGAACAGGGCGAGCAAATATACGCCCTTTTTTGTACCTACGGTTTATCCCTATGTGCATAGGGAACAGAAATACTTCGGGAAAAGTGGCTAGAAATTATTCGGTTTATCCCTATGTGCATAGGGAACAGACCAATTATAACATTTTGTTTTATAATTAAAATATTTTAGTTAAAATTTCTACCAACTTTTTTAATTATTCTTAAAATAAAAGTTATTTTATAACAAATTGTTTTTATTAAATTAATATTAAAAATAAAATAGGAAATATTGCGCTTTTTTTATTCTACCAATTAATCTTTAAATTTCTTATAGTTATAATATAGTTAGTGATAAAACAGAGTATTTCTTTATTCAAAAAGACGCAATTCTTGTTAAAAATATTCAGGATTCTATACCGTTTCAGCATGAAATTACTTTAAATTTAATGAGTTAATTAATTTTATTGATGAAGAATAATATAGCATTTAATGTATTTATTCCGATAATGAGCGTGAATATCAAGGCACAAGTGAACACCTATTTGTTAAAACAGGTAATAATAATATTATTAATCAAAAATTAACAAAACATGCCTACCCGAAAACGAATAGGAAAGCAGAAAGAGCCATACGTACTTTAATGGCAATATGGCATAATCAGCAAATTTTCGAAGATTCAAAAGATAGGCAATAATGTAAAAATCGGCGCAATGTCATTTGTAAATAAAGATATTCCGGATAACTGCACTGTTTATACGCAAAAAACAAATACAATTATCCAGAATAATTGATTATTACTGTGTTTTTTTTGGCCAGTCAATCGCTGGCGCAGTATCAACATCAATACGATTTAATAATACACGATATTTTTTCCATTCTGCGTACAGCGCTTTTTCTTCATCAGTTGCAATATCAGTATCAATTGCATCTTGTAGATAATCAATTTGCATAGTAGCTTCGCTTAATAGCTGTTTTTTCTGTGCTGTTGCAACATTTACATAGTGCTGATGCTGTTTATTTTCATCTAATATCCATGCTTCACCGTTCCAAGAATCAAACTCAGAATTTGGTTTTAACAGTGTGTAATCTGTAGGAATGTCGCCAATTTCTGTTACTGTTGATTCTGCGCCATTTTCTGTTGAGTAGATTTTTTTACCGCGATGATCGCTTGGGTATGTCCACTTATCGCCAACTCTAACAATTGCTTTACCGTCTTTAACTGGTTTTGGTGCATCTAAATATGAGTTAGCCGGTACACCAACACCAATCGGCAAATACTGATACGTAGCGCCCAAATACTCTCCGTTGGAATCAACATTATAAATCACTACCCATCCCGCTTTTATGGTTAATCCATCATTGTCTAAGATTGCTGTTTCTGGTTGTAATTGGTATTTCATTGTAAATCTCCTAAAATTATTCTGTTTTAACTATATACATAAATGCAAGGTTGCGCGGGCGGTTTTGATTTCCAACAGGAACGACTCGCGACACATCAAAATCTACTAAACTATGTTCAAAATAACCGCTGTAACCGGCTCCGTGCAACTTGGTGCCAGTTAATGCAAATGCACCGGTTTGAACCTCACCATTATAATTTCCAGCAGAGCTTTTAAATGTACCTGTGATATTTCTGATTGCATCTTCTTGCCAACTCAAAATAACTCGATAGGGATCTATACCCCGCGCATTATCCCACCCTCTGATAAATTCACCGCGCAGATCTGGCAACCGCCCCCAAGGAAAAACTGAAGCTAATCTAGGAAATTGATTTACATCAAATGATGCTCCGTTACATTCAAACCAGCCAGCAGGTGGCCGATCCTGAGGCCACGGCAGAGGTATGCCCGGCGGCAATGTAAAACCTCTAATATATTGTTCTAGATTCAACACCTTGTTGACGGGAATATAACCCTCACGAAGCACCCCGTCCTCACCGATACCCCACGGCAGGGAATGGCGAACCGTGTTATACATTCCCACAGTCCCGTCATCTCTCACTATCAAATAAAAACGCTTGTCATGAGAATACACTCGTGATTCAAATCCATCAGATTGAAATTTATCTGTTATCGCATCTATTCTATTGTGTGCATTTTCCGCATTGCTGTTCGCGGTTATAGCTTGGTCATTTACTTTTTTGACAGCCAACGGTGTTGCTGCTTCGGTTTCTGATGTGCTGTTGATTGATGAGTTAAGCTTTACGCTACCTTTCTTGACAAATTCTTTAATGGCTGTAGCGAGTTGATCGTGCTTTGATTTATCAAGCTTAATACCTGCTGACTCAATCGCGTTGGCAATTTCTTCTTGAATAGCATCACAATAAAGATAGTCTAATTGCGTTGCTGGTGTGCCAGTTTGTGGGTTACCACGGGTAAAGCCATTTTTTCCTTGCCCGAACTTATCTTTTTGGGCAGTGGCTGTATCAATTCTATGCATTTGTTACTCCGTATTTAAAAATTACATAAGTGTGTGATGGGCATAATTTATTAATTATGCATTCGATTTGTTTATCGCCCCACATTCTCAAAGGTGAATCGCATCCGTCATTACAAGTCATGTCTGTTATTTGATAATTGTGAGGTATGTTTACAATCCAATAGAAACGCCACTCTTCATCGTATAAATAGTCTTGGCATGTTGATTCACAGGTAAAAACATCATTGTTATAGTTTGTGATCGTGGCATCTAAATAACCGTTGGCTTTTAAAACTTGTAGAAAAAATTCTTTACTTATGCCGCCGACCAAATTTATCTTAGAGTCTAAACGGTTGCGCCGAGTAGTTAGCGTTTGAACATCCGATGGATAACAGTTATCCGGTAATCCGCAAATCTGCTCATATCTATCTATCAGTTCTGTCGTCGTTTTGGGATTGATTTCTTGCATTAAATCATCTAATCGAATATGCGTTTTTGATAGTGTTAATGCTAGTGATAAAAGGATTGGTTCTGATTTATCCCACGCAGGACCGTAGGGCAATAAGTGCCCTACCATGCTTTGGTATTGTTTTTCTAAATCCATTCAATACCCCCGAAGACCGCTACCTGATTTTTTTCTACAAATATATCTTTATCGGGGTAAACTAATTCATGGGCATACTCGCCGAATGATGAACTAATCACTTCGCTAATACGTGATCTAAATAGTGTTGATTGTGGTCTCCCTTCGCGTAACAAAAATTCTTTTAACTCGGCTTCTATTTGATAACGAATTTTTGGGTTATCAGGTGTGACCATAATTTTAAAATTAATAGGTTTGGGTGTTGGTGAAAACACTATCAGCATAGAGCCAGCAACGGGTGCCAGTGGATCAATATGTTTTTTGACATTTTGAATTGTGGTATTGTCTAAAACGGGATTAACGGGATCACTATTTGCAACCATCACGCCAACGCTACCCGCTCCAGCCCAATGACGATAACACCAAGCCCTTGTAACGCTAGGTACTTCTTTTGCCCACTGTATATAATCTTGATCAGCACCACTTTGAGGAGTGTAATACCATCTGTCTATAACACGTTTTCTAAATGCTTCCAAATCTTCAATATCAGCACCTGCTTCTATTGAATCAGCAAAACATGTTGATGATAGTCCAGTAACAGGGGTAATCAGTGACATACTGGTACCATCATCGCAGTTTCCTTTTTTACCTACCTCGTCACATACTACAGGTACTCTTAAAACATTATTTGCTGATGTTGTCGTTTGGGTAACGGTATACATGCGCTGATCAACTTGACGTCTGACTTTTTGGTCTTTATTGATAACAATGCCATCAGCCACTTCATCAAATCGAATATAACCAACTGCTGGTGTAGGTTGTTTTCTATAGCAGCGTTTCATATTTCCATGCCGAGTTAACCAAGCTTCGTCTGCTTGATCGGGCAAAATATTTTTAGCCATATTTTCAATGTAGCCTAATAACATATGTGTAGCCCCTGCGATAACTCGCCCATAGACTTCAGGATCGTTGCGTCGCAGTGAAATTAATTCATCATCGACGGCTAGGCGCGCATATAAATCATTGCGTATAGTTGTGATTAAATCGGGTAATGTTGGTCTTGAAAATCTACTAGACATTAATATCACTCCATAAGTTGTCAAACCTAAATTCTTCATTGCTGCCATCTTTTTTATAAATATTGATAGTAGCAACTAAAACGGTTAAATCGGTTCGCTTTACTGAAACATCAATACGTGATGCTAGCCCATCATCAAGCATCCATTGCACCGCTTCTTTTATATAAATTTTTGCAAAATTGGCCGTTTGATTAGTCAATTTAGCTCGAGATAATAAATAAAGCCGTGATCCAATTTTGTCATTTGCTATACTTGGGAATGAATCGCCCCACCAACCGTACGGGTGTTCTGAATCATCACTGGCGTTTTTGCGTCGCCATGTGAATAGCGAAATTATCAGTGCACGACATAACTTATTTTGAATATTAGTGGGATGAGTATTTCTACCATTTATTGTTAATATCATTTTGTTTTAGCCATAAAAAAACCGTCTGATGACGGTTGATGTAATGAAGTGAGAGTTATTCTAATAATTGATTAGGCGTTTGTGTAATCGAGTTTGTTTCGTTATGCGTATGACCATTATAAATAGTTCTGATATTTGAAATAGTGCTAGTTTTGTCTTCTATTTCCCCAGACGATTTTAATGATGGTGTATTAAACTGTGTTGCTGATGATGCGTTAACTGTTAAGTTTTTTGTATTTAACTCTATGGCATCATCAGCATTCACAATAAATTTATTAGTTTTTACATTGATTTCATTATTGCGATTAAAAATAATGGAGTCGCCTTCGTCTGTGTAAATAGCAACTTCACCTTTTTTAAGCGACTTAATACGGTAGCGACGATCGCCAGCGGCAAGAATCACACCATGCGACTTATCGCCGTCTAAAAATAACGCTACCGCTTCTGCTCCGTCAAGCGGACGCGACGTAAAGCCGTATGGTTCTATATGCTCGACATCACTTTTTTGTTCGCCACCTGACATTTTGATTTGCAACGTTTGGCATTTACTTGCACTGTTACTGAATGTGATATAGCCCCTAGATACAAGGTTCATTATTTTATTTAAAACTTTACGCATTAGAATACCTCGCCATCGGATTGCTTACCTTTTTTCTTCTTGGTTTTCTTCTTATCAGGCAAATAGGCTTCAACGGGTCCTACTTTTAATTCGCATAACGTTCCACGACTGCTTAAGCTGTATTTAACTTCGGCAATAACCAGTTTTTCATTATCATAACCAAGTAGCGGATCATTAACGACAACCATTTGATTCGGTTTCCATAACGTGCCGTCACCTTGTCGCCAGCCTTGTACGGTGTAAGTGGCTTCTCTGGTTTTGCTTGCCCTCAGCACTTTTTCCATTTCACAGCGTTCTTGGCAAGTACCGTTATTCGAGTCGCCAGACTGCTTTATAATTAATGGACGATAACGCAGAATTGCCTCATCTTTAGATGTAGATCTCACAGATGCGAGCGTTGCTTCACCAAAGTTTTTATCATCACCGACGCTTTGTCCTGAGACAAAATAATCGGAATACCGATCTTTGATACTCTTTTCAGTATCCGCCGACAAAATATTAGCTCCTAAAACCAAGGCTGTTTTTGCCTCATCTGAACCAATATCACCAATTACTACTTGCCCTTGCTCATCATCAAACACAATAATTTGTTGCATGCCCATTATTTTACTAATGACATCAAAAACGGTATCCCCTTGGTCCGCTTGAATACTCAGAGATCCAGCATCATTACCTTGGTTGATAACATTTAGCTTAAAGGGTTTCACCAAATCTTGAATAACTTGAATAGTTGAACTACCGCTATATTGCTTGGGTTCTGCACTACAATCAACACAATCTGCGGTTTTACTTCTGCCGACAATGCCCATTGATAGCGAACCTGCATCATATCTAATCGGCAACGCTTCAACGTAACCCGTTAAAACCACATCATCATCGATATACACTTCGACTAAATCACCATTTTTAACATCAATTTTTGTTTCTGAGTCATCACCTGATGATGGCCATTGTCGAGTAATGGTGACATTAAAATCACGGGCTAGCCGTTCAATACCGGCCGAAATACTTACATCAGTCCAGCCACCGAAGTACTTACGGTTAACTTTTAAAAAAACGTTATTATCACTCATGGTTTGGGTACTCGCAGCTCTTTAACGGGAATAAAACCAGGATGAAGAATATTGTTGCGAATCGATATATCACCACCACGGGTGGCATTGTTATAGAGATAGTGCGCTAAAACTAAATCGGGCAATACTTCATTAGGCATATAAACAATAGTTTTTTCTATTTTGATTAAGCGTGCATTGATATCTTGGTTAACTGCAGCTTTTAATTTTACTAGTGCAATATATAAACCATCATGCTCGGTTCTTGACAGTTCTTTATCAAACGATTCATTAATGGAATCTTTGATATCTAGTAAATCATCAAATGAAATTGTATTACTTTTTTCAACTGTTGATGATGTTGATATGGTTGAGCTTGTTATGTTAGCCTGTGGATTGTTTATGTTCCCATTTGGCAAAACATCCCTTCGACTGAAATAATTCTCTTTTTTATCTTTTGTAGATTCTAATGTGACAGGAGCAAACGCTTGTTTTCTTTTATCTTCAACCTGTTTCGGTAGTGACGCGATTATTCGTGATGCTTCTGTTAGTGCGGTTACTCGAATCGCGGTATTAATTAGGTTTTGATTTTTCTTTCTTTTTTTGGTGGATTTGCTATCGGTTGACCAAATCGCACCGGGTAAAATGCTTTTTATAAATGATATACCGTTAAACACTTTTACTCTTGCTATTAACCCATTTATAGAATTTGAGAATTTTGTTGCACTCTCCCAAACATTTTTAATTGAATTAATAATGGATGAACCACCAGCACCAAGAATGGGCGATAAATCACCATTTAGGATTTTAACCGCATCATTAACATAGGGAGTTATCGCATTATAAGCATCAGCGATGTCATTTAAAATTGACATGGTGTCATCCAAAATACTGCTTTGTACAAAATCGGGCGCATCGATTAAGTCAAAATCTTCAAACGCATCTAATAGCTCTTGATCTACATTATCTGCATTTTCATCAACCACATCATCAGTAGCAATAGATGAATCGGGGAAGATTAATTCACCCGCCTCAACAAAAGAGAATGAAATAACACTCATTCGACCGTTTTCAACGGAGTTACTTATTGTTGCGGTACCTACAATATTGACATTAAGTTCACCAAGTATTGGATGGATGAGTATCCCTGCGCCTTCTTCCTCGATTGCTTCTATCAGTTTTTCAGTTTGTTCTTTGTGATCATCACCAATCACAAAGGCGTCAATTTTATTTTTACGTGCTGAACGTCCCAGATCTTCGGTATAGGGTACATCCCTAAACGGGTATTCATGTGTTTGATTGCGCCGACCGAATTCAGATGATGTACCGCTAACTTGAAACGGTACACCACGAAAACTAGCCGGCAATAAATTATTTAACCAATTCATGAAATTCATCAATATATTCCTAAAGCATATGGATTCCAGCCAACATCAGCTTTAGTATTAAAACCTGATGCTTGCTTGGTTTGTTTTACAACGGTTCCTTGTGGTGCATTTTCAAACTTCACAACCAATTCACCGTTGCTATTTCGATTTGCATTACTATTTGAAAAGTTATTGAGTGGCATTTGCGGTTTTTGATAATATGGGGATGCAACCATTGGACGGGTCATTTCTTTCGGTAAACTCGCTGTATCAACCGTAACTTTTACTTTCTTTTCATCTTCACCAAAAATAGAGTTCCACACGTCTAGTAACGGCTCGATGCCAGACTTAACATTATCCCATAAGTTTTTAAAGAAATTCTGAACACTTTCCCACACTTTTGGTATAGCTTCACCAGCGTCTTTGAAAGGTTCGACAAATACATCGATGATCTGCATTACATGAGGTTGAATAAATTCCCATAGATCGCTAAAGAAATGACTTACCACCTGCCATGATTTTACAATCTCTTCACCGCCTGCTTTGAAGCCTGCTATAAAGAAGTCAATAATAGGCATAATAAATGGTTTGATAAATTCCCATAACTCACTGAAAAACTTAATCACAGCATTCCAACCTTCTTCAATGAGTGCCGCTCCAGCTTTGAATCCGTCAATAAAAACATCAAAAATAGGCATGACATAAGGCTTGATTACCCCCCACAGCCACTGGAAAAATTTAACAATATCATCCCAATATGTAATGATTAACACTGCTGCTATAGCAATACCAGTCATAATAAATCCTATTGGGTTCGCAGCCATTACAGCATTCAAAGCCATTGATGCTGCACGTACCTTTTTAAATACATTTGATAATTTTATTTGAGCTGCTGTGTGAAACTTTGTTGCCAATTCATTAGCTTTGAGTACGCCATTGTAAATATCGATCCCTGTTGATAGTGCATCAACAATAGTATTCACTCCCGCACACGCAATCCGTAACCCAATTAACCCCGCAACCGCCATCGCAGCCATCTTCACTAGTTCAGGGTTTTCTTGAATAAAATGCCCGAATGAAATAACCAGCGGTGTTAACTCCTCTAATAGTTGACTAAATACCGGTAATAAGGCGTCACCAATTGATAAACTAATATTGGTTAGCGCATTGTCAAAAAGTCGTAATTTATTTGCGGTCGTGTTTGAACGGGATTCATATGCTTTCTGCATTGAACCAGCATATTGAGAAGCATCACCAACCCGATTAAAGTTTGTTTTTAATAGCTCCATATTGTCGAGCAATGGCGATATAGCTGCAACACTTTCTTTACCGAATAACATGGTTAATACAGCCGACTGACGATCTTTAGACACTTCACCTAATGATTCAAGTACCGACATAATTGTCCCTTCGGCATCTTTCTGCATTCCTTTTGCTATTTGAGTTGATGTGAAGCCTAACTGTTGCAATGCCTCTTGTTGCTCCTCAGTCGCTCCTATACCTGATGTCAGCGTCGACATAAAGTTTTTAATACCCGTGGCTGCCTGATCGGTATTTGTCCCCGTTGCAATAATTGTTGAACTTAATGCCGCTAATTTATCAGCACTAACCCCAGATGTTGCCGCAAGCGTCCCCATTTTTGTGACTACATCTGAAATATCTTTTGCTTTTACACCTTGTGCATTACTCAATAAATTGATCTTGTCGGATAAGCCAACAACTTCACTTTGAGTGAGTTTTAAATCCGTTCGCCAAGTAGCCATATTACTGACAGCCTCTTCAGTTGAGGTACCAAATGCAATACCCATTTTTACGGCATCTTCAGTAAATTGTATCAAATCATCCTTTGGGATATTTGCCTGACCACCTGCAGCAACGATAGAGGCGATATCTTTTGCTGCTATTGGCAAACGTAATGACATTTCACGAATATCTTGCCCCATTTGTTTAAATTGTTCAGGCGTATCAAAGTCAACAACCTTTCTGAGATCCGCCATCATTTCTTCATATGCCATCGCATCCTCCACCCCTTTTACAAATGGCTGAGAAATAGAAAGGCCCGTTACAGCATCTTTTAAACCAAGTTTGCCAAATCCTGATTCGTTCATTTTTTTTTGGAACTCCTCAAGTTTTTCTTTCATTTTGTTTAATTGAGGTGACAGCTTATCAACACATGTCACTACTGCTTTTAAGTTAAAGCCTGCCATTTATGATTCCTTGCTATTTTCTATGCGATTTGCTTGTTCACATAATTCAAAAACTTCGGATAGTGAACGTTCTTCTATGATATAAAAGGGGGAGAGTTGCCAGTACTTGGCGAGGTCAAAACAAAGGTTTACAAGATATTCGATTGTGATTATTTCACTGTCGCCTGTTCCTCCACTGTAGGTATTGTCTCCCTCTCCTTTGGGCCAAAGCACATCATGATTTCACCTGTAATCATTAAAAAATCATACGGGGTGAGCTGTTCAACAGAGCTTGGTGTAACGTTACCTAGCGCAACAATGTAATCGGCCACTTTTTTAGGGTCGCCAATCATTTGGCTATCAAATGGGAAGCCTAATTTTTTGATATCTTTGACTGTTGGCTCTTTTAATTCCAGTACATGTAACTCATTGCCGTGTGCCATAATCGGCTGTGATAATTTAATTTCTTTCATTATTGATAAAATCCTTCTTCACCGTGAAATTCGATTTCTGCTGTACCTTCTTCGGCATTGTGATTGACTTCACCTTCAACCCAGGCATTAGACAAAACGTAAACTTTGCCGTTGGCCAGTTCTGCGGTAACGGTCATTGAATCACTCGACACCAACTTGTCGATTGGAAAATCGCCCGGTACTTTAAATGTCCCTTTAATGTAGGGTGCACGGAATGTTTCTTTGTAGTGAACGCTATTATCTAACCCCAAAATGCTTTCTTTAACGTTAGTATTCATCGGGACTTCAATACCGCCTGTTAATGATAGTTGGTTGGAATCAACTTTAATATAAGTTGTTCCAGCAATACGTCGTTGTGTCATTAGTTTTTCTCCTCTGGATATTGCAATCTAAACTGTGCTAACACAGCAAAAACGCGTAATTGATTAACGAGATCGGGTGGGAATAACACATCCAATCGATTCGGATCGTTGACATTTCGTTCAACAATTAAGTTCTTCTTGAACACATCAAAATTTTCAACTAAGCCTAGTAATTCTAATTGACGATAAGTGGCGTTGATTTCTGCCTTAGCGACGGAAGGGGTGATAATTGCCTGCCCAGCACCAAATCTGGTTCCATCATTTGCCAATTTATGCCGCGGGTATTTCGATGTGATCACACTACGTAATTTACGTAATACATAAGCGAGTGTATGAAGTGTTTCACTATCTAAATAACTATTATCGGCTACACCGTAACTGTTACGTTGATATGTGGTAATATCTCGCTGAATTAATAAATTACCGCTAGAAGCATATGCTGTCGCAATACCGTGGCTTAATAATGATTGTTGCTCTGTAAGCGTGAATTGGTGACTATCGGATGCTGGCAATGCACCATTTAATAACCCCGTTTGCGTTGGGCGAGCCGGATCATTACGAATAAATACAGCATTACGAGCAGTTCGCATCGCAATTAATTCATCAATACCCGTTTGAATGGTTTTCTCATAACCTGCAACAGTAATATGTTGGTAATTTAATTTATCACCAAACTCTATAAGTTCGGATAAATCGCCTTTTTTAGCAGTATAAGCATGTCCATACAATTGGCGCGCATAGCTCCAACGACCTGTAGTATCATCCATTTCATGATTAAATGTTGCCAAAGATGATAAGTCATTAAATGGAAATGCGATAAAATCAAGGAGTTTGTCACCCATGGCGGCAATAACGGGCGTTAAATCTGGAGTGCCTGTTCCACCATACATTTGAGTAATAACAATATTTAAACCGTCTGGTGTTTCTTCTCCGCCGATTGTGCCATAGTAGTTAAAGCACAGAGGAATATCATTACCGCTCAATCCTTTGTGTTTGGCTGTTAGCGTTATTGTGCTATTCGTCACGGTTGCGGTAACAGGTAAATCAGGATGAGCATTAATCGCATTATGCAGTCCATTTGCTATGCTTTCTGCAGTATCAGAAACGGTTACTCTCGATTGAATTTTACTGTTACCAATATAGAGACTTAATGTGCCTGTTTCTTCTGCGGTGCCTGATATTTGGATAGTACCAGATGCATTCGAGCCTGCTGTGGGTTCATCTACAGCGATGACAAAAAGCTCACCAAAATTATCGATATTGCGATAGGCTTCAACCATTCTAGATAATTGACTGCCTCGTCCTGCGAGTTTTTTAGCTTGATCTACAGACGACATAATAATGAGCTTATTACGTTCAATGGTACTATCCGCTAGCGGATAAGCAATAATTAATGAAGCACCGCTATCTTGAATTGTATTGGCCGCAGAGGAATCCACTTCCGCATAAAATAGAGGAACTTTTATATTACTAGGAATGTTGTTAAAACTAATTGTCATTTTTAGCTACCTTTTTTTCTTGTTTTACTTTGATGTTTGTGACTTCTTCAACATCATTATTTGTAAGTCGTCTTGCCCAATATTGGTTAAACTCAACATTACGACCGTTAGTTGGTAAATAATCCCCATTATCTGGATCATATACCTGTTTGTTATTGACAGATTTAATTATCATTGTCTCTCTCATAGATATTGTTATTTTGAAAATTCACAGTTACCCCCGAATCCAGCTCATTAATAACCCCTGATAGGGTATCGAAGTTTCCAATGTTTAACGGGTTATACTGCGGAGGTTCGGTAATATCAGGGTTGTTTGGATCGGGTTGCCAATCAGGATCAGGAATTGGGTTATCAATAGCGTTTAAATCAAAGGATTGGCGTGTATCTTCAAATCCAACTTCGCGTACTGCACTAAAATTAAATTGATAAAAAATTCTCCCTCGATCTAAATCGAGTAAATCCCCACCATCATATTGAATGGGGTGATGCGCTGGTGAAGGTTCATAACCCAGCAATGCTCGCCAAAGTTCGGTTTTTATATTTTCGACAATGTCGTATGCTTCGTGTTGCCCTCGCTCATCAAGAGGCTTTAATACAACAATAACCCCAAACCCCTCTGTCACATTTTGCCAATAATCTGTTTGTGACTGGTTATCTTGTGCGCTATCATCAAGCGGAACCACATAAGCGGCAGGTAATTTTAAAAATGCCGTATCTTTGATAGCTGAAAATTCAGCAGCCCCCCCAACACGACCTTCAAAGCTAGGACTAAAATGGCGCAATGTGTGAACGATATGTGATAATTTCATTGTTTAACCTAATTCATTAATTTACACGGATAATACTGACGACTGTTCAAGCGTAGCGACAGCATCACGGAATAATATTATTGCTTGGTCTTTAGGTATTAAGGCCAGTTCAAGTTTATTCGGAATGATGTGGTCTACTACGATAATGTGTTCATATCTGCTTTACTTTAAACATGTAACATAGAATATTTTAGTTGGACTTTACACCATCTAGTGTTGTTGTATTGTAACTATCCCCTAAAATAGTACAGCAAAAAAGTAGAAAATTCTCTATGATAAAAGTAAAAGAGGATTCAATTATGAAAAAAATGACTGAACATCAAATCGTCGCTATTTTAAAAGAAGCTGAAGCAGGTATTCCTGTCAAGGAACTCTGCCGTAAATATGGCATGGCAAATTCAACTTTCTATAAATGGCGAGAAAAATACGGCGGAATGGAAACCTCTGATATTAAACGTTTAAAGGAGCTTGAGGCCGAAAACCGTAAACTTAAACAGATGTTTGCCGAACTGAGCTTAAAATCCCAGCTTCAGGAAGAAATCATAAAAAAGCTTTAGTGCCCACAAAGGTACGTAAAATGTGGGCACAGCAACTACAACAAAATCATTCAGTTACTATTGCTATGAGTTGTGCCATTGTTGGCTTAAGCCGTTGTGCTTACTATCATCAACCTAAGTTACCGGATGATTCGGTGATTATTTCGGTGTTGAATGCTATCACAGACCGGCATTTACGCTGGGGCTTTCCCAAATGTTTTAATCGCATCAGAAAGCTCGGCTATAAATGGAATCATAAACGGGTGTATCGGGTGTATTGTGAGTTAAAACTTAATATTAGAGCTAAACGTAAAAAACGTATCCCCCAACGAACACCAGAAAAGC
>NZ_LZGT01000080.1 GCF_001690525.1 Gilliamella sp. App6-5
GAATGCTATCACAGACCGGCATTTACGCTGGGGCTTTCCCAAATGTTTTAATCGCATCAGAAAGCTCGGCTATAAATGGAATCATAAACGGGTGTATCGGGTGTATTGTGAGTTAAAACTTAATATTAGAGCTAAACGTAAAAAACGTATCCCCCAACGAACACCAGAAAAGCTATTGGTTCCTAATAAACAAGGTGAATGTTGGTCAATGGATTTTATGAGTGATAGTAGCTGTAATCAACGTCGCTTTAGGACATTCAATGTCATCGATGACTTTAATCGTGAGGCGTTAGGTATTGATATTGCAGTAAGCTTACCAGCAGGAAGGATTACCCGTTACTTAGATAAACTGGCTGAATATCATGGGTATCCATTAAAAATACGCGTCGATAATGGACCAGAATTTACAGGAAAAACCTTTATAAACTGGGCTAAATCACATGATATAGCCATTGATTATATCCAGCCCGGTAGCCCATATCAAAACGGGTACATTGAACGATTTAATCGTACCTATCGTACTGAAGTACTCGATTTATATCTTTTTAACAACTTAGCACAAGCAAGGAGAATAACCGAAGAATGGTTAACGATTTATAACACCGAAAGACCGCATGAGGCATTAAATAACATGACGCCGATTGAGTATAAAACACTAAAACAAACAGCATGATTTTCTACTTGAATCTTGTACTAAGTTTGGGGTATTTACATAAATAAAGAGGTTACAAAAGAAAATACATAATGGTTTGGATTTATTTGCTGATATTAATACCCCATGTTATGCTTGCCTCGATGCTGAAATAATACAATATAAAAACGAGGGTTCAAGTGGTTATGGGAATGTTTTAGTACTTAAAATTAATGGTGAATCTTTGAGAGCATCTGTAAATGACTATTCATTAGAATTTACAGATGAAGTTGTTAGTGGGAATGGATTTAATTTAAATGCAGATCATTTTTATTTACGCTACTGTCACTTAAGTTCAGCTGTTTTAACAACAGGAAATGTTAAAGCTGGTGAGTTAATTGCGTATACTGGTGATACAGGTAATGCAAAAGGAGTTTGTAATCCTCATTTACATTTTGAAATTGCAATGAAAGTAAGTGGTAATGGTATTGGATTGATCAATAGATATAATCCTGCTTTTTTTGTTAATTTACAAAAAATAAATGAAGATTTGCAAACAAATGTGAAAGAAAGGCGTTTTAAAGAGAAAAAATAAAATGAGACTAAATTTTTTTAAATATTTTTTTATTTTCAATTTTATTATTGCTATTTCCTATGTTGCTAATGCGAATATTGATAATAAGGAAAAAATAGAAAATAAATTATTATCTTTTCCAAACCAGCATCAACTAAAAAAATGGCAACAATTTGATCAAGAAATAAGTTTTAAATTTGTGGGATCAGATAGCTATAGTGCTTGGGGATTAGATCATTATTATATTAAATGTAATAATTTGACTTATTTTTGTACTCTAAATTATTATAATAAAAATATTAATTTTAC
>NZ_LZGT01000081.1 GCF_001690525.1 Gilliamella sp. App6-5
TGATCCGGTGGTTCTGAATGGAAGGGCCATCGCTCAACGGATAAAAGGTACTCCGGGGATAACAGGCTGATACCGCCCAAGAGTTCATATCGACGGCGGTGTTTGGCACCTCGATGTCGGCTCATCACATCCTGGGGCTGAAGTAGGTCCCAAGGGTACGGCTGTTCGCCGTTTAAAGTGGTACGCGAGCTGGGTTTAGAACGTCGTGAGACAGTTCGGTCCCTATCTGCCATGGGCGTAGGAAAATTGAGAGGGTTTGCTTCTAGTACGAGAGGACCGAAGTGAACGCACCGCTGGTGTTCGGGTTGTGATGCCAATTGCATTGCCCGGTAGCTACGTGCGGAATAGATAAGTGCTGAAAGCATCTAAGTACGAAACTAGCCTCGAGATGAGTTTTCCCTGAAGAGATTCAGTAAGGTCCGTTTGAGACTAAGACGTAGATAGGTCAGGTGTGTAAGTGTAGTGATACATTGAGCTAACTGATACTAATGAACCGAGAGTCTTAACCTTACAACTCGGAGTTGTTTTGGGATTATGCGATTGATAGTATAAAAGTTGAAATAACAGTTTGTTCCGGATTGAGAGATTAGTGCAGATATGAGATAATGTAGCTAATTGAAAAGAGTACAGGATATGTCTGGCGGTAATAGCGCGGTGGTCCCACCTGACCCCATGCCGAACTCAGAAGTGAAACGCCGTAGTGCCGATGGTAGTGTGGGTATTACCCATGTGAGAGTAGGGTGCCGCCAGACTTTTAAATTTTATATATACACACCAAATTCGGTGGAGCGGTAGTTCAGTTGGTTAGAATACCTGCCTGTCACGCAGGGGGTCGCGGGTTCGAGCCCCGTCCGTTCCGCCACCTTTATTTAGGGGCGTAGTTCAATTGGTAGAGCACCGGTCTCCAAAACCGGGTGTTGGGAGTTCGAGACTCTCCGCCCCTGCCAAAAAATGACATATTGTTCTAATTTTATTCACTTGGTCACTTTCATCTATATAAATAAAAAAATTTTGTTTACAGATTAATTGAGTTAATTATAATTCTCGCCCAAACACTTTTACAATCTAGAGGATAGAACATGGCTGAGAGTTTTGTAAGTCAACAACGCTTTTTTGATAATAAAAATTATCCAAGAGGATTTTCCCGACACGGGGATTTTACTATTAAAGAAGCTTTGATTTTAGAAAAGCATGGTTGTGCTTTTAAAGATCTTGATGCAGAAACCAGAAATCCTTCTACTGCAGAAGAAAGATCATTTGTAGCCGTTTGCAAAGGTAAAAAGGAACCATCTACAGATTTTGAAAAAACGTGGCTGAAATATCTTTCTCGTATAAATAAACCAAAAAGGTTTCATACATTATCCGGTGGAAAACCGCAAGTTGATGTGAGTGATGATTTTGTAGATAGTGATGACTAATTCTTTTAACCAATGTTTTTGTGTAATTGAATTAGTAATCGATCCATAGAACGATAACTCAATGCTTCTGAAATGTGTTTTCGTTCTATGTTTTCTGACAAATCTAAATCAGCAATTGTGCGTGATACTTTCAATATTCGATGCCATGCTCGAGCAGAGAGTCCCAATTTTATCAATGCCTGCTCTAAATATTCATTATTTTCGTTCGACAACTGACAATAGCATTGAATTTCATTTGTACTTAACTGACTATTTAATTTATTGTTTCTTTTAAACTGAATATTTCTTGCCTGTAAAACTCGCTGTTTTACTGTTTCAGTTGATTCTGAAGAAGTAGCTATTTTACTCAGTGTACCTTTCGGTAGTAAAGGTACCTCAATAGAAATATCAAACCTATCAAGAAAAGGTCCTGAAAGTCGATTTAAATAACGTATAGTTTGTTGTGGTGTTGTTCTATTATGTGTTCCTTGATAATGCCCTGTTGGACTTGGGTTCATTGCAGCTATTAATTGAAACTTAGCGGGAAACTTTATTTTTGCATTGGCCCTTGAAATGATAATTTCACCCGATTCAATTGGTTCTCTTAAAGCGTCTAATACCTTTCGATTAAATTCAGGCAATTCATCTAAAAATAATACACCATTATGTGCTAGCGAAATTTCTCCTGGTTTGGGAATCGTTCCTCCACCAACTAGTGCTGCGGTTGATGCGCTATGATGGGGTGATCTAAAAGGTCTTTTCCGCCAATTTTTAATTGAGCCATTTGGGCTAACTAAACTGGTTATTGCTGCACTTTCAAGTGCCTCGTCATCAGACAGTTGAGGTAATAAGGATGTTAAACGAGTTGCTAACATCGTTTTCCCTGTGCCTGGAGGTCCAATTAATAATAAATTGTGGCCTCCTGCTGCCGCAATTTCTAAAGCTCTTTTGGCGTGTTCCTGTCCGATTACATCTTGTAGACTAGCTGAGCTATTGTCAACATCATGATATTCACGATATTGTACGGTTGGTAAATCAATTTCTTTGTATAAATACTGACATAACTCTAATAAATTATTAGTAATTAATGTATTATTTTGATGAATCAAAGATATCTCAGATTGGTTTTCAGCAGAAATTATTAAGGTACGCTTTTTCTTTTTGGAAGAAATAGCAGCAGGAATCGCTCCTTTTACCGCTCTAATATTTCCTGATAACGCTAATTCGCCTAGAAATTCATAATGTAATAAATCTTCTGTTGGAATTTGTTCTGTTGCGGCAAGGATAGCAATAGCTATTGGTAAATCAAAGCGGCTTCCTTCCTTGGGTAGATCTGCTGGAGATAAGTTTACCGTTATTTTTTTAGCTGGAAAGGTAAAACCGCTATTAATAATGGCACTTCTAACTCGATCTTTGGCCTCTTTAACTGTTGCTTCAGGTAAACCAACTAAGACAAAGCCTGGCAAGCCATTACTAATATGAACTTCTACGTTTATTAAGGGTGCTTGTATTCCAATAGATGCCCGCGTATAAATAATTGCTAGTGACATAGTTTCTAATTATTAATATGTTGAATTGTATTGTTATAATATTAGAAAATATCAAGCAACCCATTAAAGCCATTTTATTAATGGGATATGATACGCAATAAATAATACGATTTTGCGATGTTTTCAATTCTTTTTATTTAAAATGAGTTTTGAAATGAATAATGATATAAAAAATAGACAAGTATTACTTAATACTATTGATGGACCTGTTGGCGTGTCGTAAATAAATGAAAACATCAATCCAGTAATAACTGATAACATACCGATTATTATTGCAATTAATGCCATTGTTTCAGGGGTTTTCGAATAATATTTGGCGGTTGCGGCAGGAATAATAAGCAAAGAAGTAATAATCAGTGCTCCGACAAATTTCATCGATAGACCTATTGTTAACGCTAATAGTAGCGTCAAAAGTAATTTTGTGATTTGCACATTAATACCATGGCTAAAAGCTAATTCTTCACTCACAGTAATGAATAAAATGTTATTCCATCGCCAAAACAATAAGGCACCAATAAATGCTACACAAATAATAATTTGATAAAGATCTGAATATGTTACTGATAACAGATCACCAAATAAGTATCCCATTAAATCAATACGAATATTGCCTATTAAACTAATTACTACTAAGCCAAGCGATAATGCACTATGAGCCAAAATACCAAGTAAAGTATCAATTGGAAGTTGTTTTTGTGCTTCTAACCAAATTAATCCTAAGGCGAGTAGAAGAGTTATAAAAATGACAGCATAAAATAAATTGATATTCAGTAAAAATCCAAATGCGATACCAAGTAAAGCAGCATGTGATAACGTATCGCCAAAATAGGACATCCTACGCCAAACAACGAAAGTACCTAAAGGTCCTGTTATGCTAGTTAAGCATAATCCAGCTAATAGAGATGGTAATAGTAACTCAATCATTATTTTTCCTTTCATCGCTAGGCAAAACAATTACCTTATTTTGTTTAATAGGGGATTTGCAACAATCATATTGGTGATTGTGATGGTGTTTATAAACAGCAATTTGTGATGCATCATGTTGACCAAAAAGAGAAATAAATTCTGGGTCATTAGATACAATGGCTGGCGTACCAGAGCAACAGATATGATGATTTAAACAGATTACTTCATCTGTTTTTGCCATCACTAAATGAAGATCATGAGAAACCATTAAGACACCGCAATTAAACTGATTTTTAGCATCTACGATTAAATCATATAACAGTACCTGACCATTGACATCTACGCCTTGAGTTGGTTCATCAAGAATCAATAATTGCGGTTTCTTTGCTAAGGCTTGAGCTAGTAAAACACGCTGTAATTCACCACCCGATAATTGATGCATTGATGTATTGATTAAATATTCAGCTTTTACCATAGATAATATGTTAAGAATATCTTCGTTATTTAAATGCTTATTTAAGCGCATAAAACGTTTAACAGTAATAGGAAGAGTTGAATTTAAGTTGATTGACTGTGGAACATAGCCCATTGTTAAATTAGGTGAACGCCTGATTGTCCCTGATGTGTACGGAACTAACCCCAAAATGACTTTTACTAAGGTCGATTTACCTGCACCATTAGGGCCTAATAATGTAATAATTTGATTAAGATGTATTTTTAATGAAACGTCATATAATATTTTTCGATGCCCAACTTCTACCGAAATATTATCAAGCGAAATTAGTGGTGTCATATTATTAAAAGCCCTTGCCCATAAATACGTTATGTTATACCATAACAATGGTTAACTCTATTCTATCATACTTTATAAATATAGGATAATGATGTGAAAAAATATATTTTATTAAATTGTAAACGATTAGTCTCTTTTTTAAAAATACTTGTTTCATTAGTATTTATCCAAAGCATTGCTAATTATGCTAACGCGAAAATTGTTTCGTCGGTAAAACCGATAGGGTTTATCGCTGAAGCCATTGCTTCAGGAGTGACCGATACTGATATTTTACTTCCTGATGGCGCCTCTCCCCATACCTATAATTTAAAGCCATCTGATTTGGCTAAACTGAAGTCAGCTGAACTTGTGATTTGGGTTGGTGAAGATATGGAAGCTTTTATGCCAACAATCCTAAAAAGTATTGATAATCAAAATCAAATTGAATTAATGACAATACCAGAGATTAAAGTGTTATTACGAACTAGTCATGATGTTCATGAGCATGAAGAACATCATTCTGCTGATATGACTGCTCAAGATCACCATGGTGAATATGATGAGCATATTTGGCTTTCACCTAACATTGCTAAGATTATTGCGCAATCAATCCATGATAGGCTTATTACACTGTATCCAGATAAAAGTGTATTGGTTGATGAAAATTTGCGCGAATTCAATGTTAAGCTCGCAGAAATAGAACAAAACATTGCAAAAAAACTCATTACCGTACAAAATAGAGGGTATTTTGTGTTTCATGATGCGTATGGGTATTTTGAGGCACGGTTTGGATTAAAAAGACTAGGTAGTTTTACTATAAATCCAGCAGTTCAACCCGGTGTTCAAAAGGTTTATGCTATTCAACAAGAGCTCAAAGAACACAAAGCAGTATGTGTATTTCATGAGCCACAGTTTAGCCCAGCAGTTATTGAAAAATTAGTGGATGGAACAGATGTTCGAATTGGAGAATTAAATCCATTAGGAACAGGTATCGCTCTTTCCAAAGATGCATATTCACAATTTTTATTAAAATTAACACAGCAACTGTTGGATTGTTTAGATAGAAACTAGTTTTAATAATAAATAGTTAAGGTTAATTTTGGCAAGACGAATAAAATCCCCTGATATTGAAAAAAATAATTTTAAAACTCCCTATTTTTCAATATTAGGTGTTCTTTTTATTGTTATTTTATTTACCGTTCTGTGGCGTCCACTCAATTTGGATCGAACGGTTTATGTCCCTTTAAATCCTCAAGTTGAAACTACTGTAAATAATAACTCCCACTTACTTTCTGATGATGGCAGAATTGAGATGGTAAATGGAAAAACGGCTACAATTACCGAGTCATCAGATGTTCCTGAAGATGAGATTGTTAAAGATGAATTAGATGACATCGTTGATGATAAAGATAATTCGGTGCAATATACTATTGTGCGTGGTGATACTCTACATGATATCTTAATTCGCTATAATGTTAATCGAAATGATATTTATCAGTTAACGACTAAATTTAAACAACTCGCAAATTTAAGAATAGGCCAACAAATTAGCTGGACGACTGATGATAATCATAATTTGCAAACTTTTAGTTGGACAATATCAAGTAATAATATTCAAATCTATGAAAAATCGGGCGATAATTTTGTAGAAAGTTCTGAAGCCGCTGAAGTAGTGCCACAAAATGTTGTTATAAAAGGTGATATTAAAACTAATTTTGTTGCTGATGCTCGCAAAAATGGTTTAACCAGTAATGAAATTGGTATTATTACCCGCGCTTTACAGTGGCGTTTAGATTTTAGACGATTACAAGTTGGTGACAAATTTTCGGTTGTTTTAACACGAGAAATGCATGGTAAAAGTTTATCCAATAGCCAGTTGCTAGGTGTCCGTGTTAAAAATGGAACCAAAGATTATTATGCTATTTTAGCTGATGATGGTAAATATTATGACATCAACGGTAACAGTTTATCCCAAAGCTTTTTTCGTTATCCTTTAGCAAAAAAAGCGCGTGTTTCTTCTGGATTTAATCCACGACGGTTGCATCCAGTTACAGGACAAATAGCCCCTCATAATGGTGTTGATTTTGCGGTATCGCGTGGTACACCTGTATTATCCGTTGGTAATGGTGAAGTAGTCATTGCAAAGTATAGCGGTTCAGCAGGTAACTATATTGCTATCCGGCATGGTCGTCAGTATATGACCACTTATATGCACTTGGATAAAATTTTAGTCAAACCAGGGCAACAAGTTAAGCAAGGTGATAAAATTGGACTATCGGGAAACACTGGGCGTTCCACGGGGCCTCATTTGCACTTTGAATTACATATTAATAATAAGCCTGTTAATCCGTTAACTGCAAGCTTACCTATTTCGGAAGGATTAACAGGTAAGTCGAAAAAGGCGTTCCTGTCAAAAGTTAAAAGTGTTGGATCCCAGCTAAATTTTTAAATTTATGCATTTGTTTTATACTTAAATACCTACTTACCTGAAACTTTTTTACAAAAAGAAGAGCGAGGTATCCTTAAAAAAATTATGTTATCATAAGTTAATTTTATTGAATAATAAATGTTAGGTGCAGTTTGAATACATCAACTAAAACAGCAAAAAAACGATCTTCTAAAAAGACTAAAAAAAATAAAAAGCCTACACTTTGGCGACGATTCTTAACATTATTATTTAAGTTATTTCTCGTATTTGCTGCTGTGGCTATTATTTATGGTGTCTATCTCGATCAACAAATCAAAGAGCGGATTGATGGGAATGTGTGGGAGTTGCCCGCTGCAGTTTATGGGCAAATTATTGATCTTGAGCCTGATAGTGAATATAGCTTAAATGATGTGATTACAATGTTGGTTGGTGCACAATATCGTCAGCAAGAGACTAAAGCTACCCGCCCAGGTGAATTTATTGTAAAACATGATGCGGTTGAAGTTTATCGTCGGCCTTTTACTTTTCCTGATGGTGAAGAGCAAGCTTTTAGAGTCAGAATCACTTTTTATGAAAATCGTATCGATCGTATTACTAATCTAGAAACAGGACGTGATTTTGGATTGCTTAAAATTGATCCTAAATTAATTACTATGATGCATTCTCCAAATGGCGAGCAACGGTTATTTGTTCCATTAAAGGAGTTTCCTGATTCTTTGTTACAAACATTAGTTGCAACGGAAGATAAACGTTTTTATGATCATCATGGTGTAAGCCTATATTCTATAGGTCGTGCTATTTTTGTTAATTTAACAACAGGCCGTACCGAAGGTGGTAGTACATTAACTCAGCAAACCGTCAAAAATCTTTTTTTAACTAATGAGCGTAGTTTAAACCGTAAAATACGCGAAGCTTATATGGCACTGATTTTGGATGGCCGTTATAGTAAAGCGCGTATTTTAGAACTTTATTTAAATGAAGTATATTTTGGACAAGCGGGTAGTGAAGAGATCCATGGTTTTCCATTAGCTAGTCTTTACTATTTTGGTCGCCCAGTTAATGAACTTACATTGGATCAGCAAGCAGTGCTGGTTGGTATGGTAAAAGGAGCTTCGCTATATAATCCTTGGACACAACCTCAACAAGTTATCGAACGTCGTAATGTGGTTTTAAAACTGGCTGAGCAGCAAGGTATTATTGATGATGAGCTGTATACTTTATTAAGTCAGCGCCCACTAACAGTTCTACCTAAAGGTGGTGTGATTTCACCACAACCAGCATTTATGCAAGTTGTGCGCAGTGAACTTCGAAAACAATTAGGTGATAAAGCAGATCATTTGTCTGGTATGAAGATTTTTACTACCTTTGATCCTGTGGCTCAATCCGCAGCAGAGCAAGCGGTCACTAATGAAATTGAGAAACTACGTACATCAACCAATAAAGAATTACAAACAGCAATGGTGATTGTGAGTCGCGAGACAGGGGAAATTCGCGCTATTATTGGTAGCGCAGAGCCGCGTTATCCGGGTTATAATCGTGCTTGGTTAACTCAGCGAGCAATTGGTTCATTAGCTAAACCGTCAACTTATCTAACCGCACTTGGACAACCCGATCATTACCAACTTAATACTTGGCTTAACGATAATCCTTTGTCGATCAAGCTTGATGGTGGGGGATATTGGGAACCGAAAAACTATGATCGTAAATTTCGCGATCGTGTTATGTTGGTCGACGCCCTAGCGCTTTCACTCAATGTACCTACTGTTAATTTAGGTATGGCATTGGGGCTTGATGCAACAAAGAATACGTTACAAGCGTTGGGCGTACCAGCAGAGCGTATACCTAATTTACCATCAAGGTTACTTGGTGCTTTAGAATTAACACCGTTAGAAACTGCACAGATGTTTCAAACGATAGCTAATAATGGTCAACGTTCTCCACTTTCTATTTTAAGATATGTATTGACGGATAAAGGTGAGCTTGTTTATCAACGCTATCCACAACAGCTTCAGGCAGTATCTCAACAATCGGCTTATTTAACTACTTATGCTATGCAACAAGTGGTTAATTCGGGGACATCTCGTTCATTAAAAGCTAAATACGGTTCGTTTAATTTAGCGGCTAAGACAGGAACAAGTAATGATTCTCGTGATAGCTGGTTTACAGGGATTGACGGTAAAAATGTTGCTGTTATTTGGATTGGTTTAGATGATCATTCTCCAATGAAATTGACAGGAGCAACTGGTGCCTTAAAAATTTATAGTGAATATTTACAAAATAACCCACCAAAGAAATTAGTATTGCCACAGCCTCAAAATATTTTTATGGTGCCTATTGATAGTGATGGACAGTGGCAATGTAATGGAAGTGGCATTCGATCTTTACCTGTATGGACGATTAATCCTCAGAGCTTATGTACTGGCAATAAGCAGTCAGTGCCTGCTCAGCAAGCTCCAACTTGGGTTACAGACCTATTAAATAACTAGGAGGGGGGAAAGAATATGCCTGAATTACCAGAAGTTGAAACAAGTCGCCGAGGCATCTTACCGTATTTAAAGGGACAAACTATAGATAAAATTATTGTTCGACAATCTAAATTACGCTGGCCAGTGGATAGGGCTATAAGTAATGCTCATGGACAAGTGATTTTAGATATAAAACGTCGTGCAAAATATTTATTATTACAGCTATCTAACAATTGGATTGTGATTCATTTGGGAATGTCAGGTAGCTTACGTATTTTACAAAACCACCAAAAAGCAGAGAAGCACGATCATATTGATCTAGTTTTAGGAAATGGCGTCATATTACGTTATACCGATCCTAGGCGTTTTGGATCTTGGCTTTGGGCAAATTCATTAGGCGAAATATCTCAATTACAACATTTGGGACCAGAGCCTTTAAGTAATGAATTTACGGTGGAATATCTATTCGAAAAAGCCCGAAATCGTCAAGTACCCATTAAAAGCTGGATTATGGATAATCATATTGTGGTTGGAGTCGGTAATATTTACGCTTCTGAATCGTTATTTATGGCTAAAATTAATCCTAATCGCAAAGTCAACACTTTACAATTTAATGAATTTGAAAGATTGGTTGATTCCATTAAACAAGTTCTTACCAAATCAATTGAACAAGGCGGAACAACACTAAAGGATTTTCTTCAGTCTGATGGCAAACCTGGATATTTTGCTCAGGAGTTACTCGTTTATGGACGGGATGGCAAGCCATGCCTAATTTGTGGTACAGAAATAAAATCACAAAAAATAGGACAGCGTAATACTTTTTATTGTGAGAATTGCCAAAAATAATAGCATTTTTTTAACCAAAATTCTCATTTCCTTATGGTCGCTATCAAAATTATAAACTTTTTGATATATCCGCTCTTTTTCATGTATAAAAATATCTTTTCAAACTCTTTAAACCTTATTTAAATAGGATTAGTATAGGCACCTACAATAGAATAATTTTTTATTATTACTTTGAGTATTTTATATAGTAAAGCCATTATTATTACACAAATCTTTTTATTTTAAAGACTATGGACTTGTTACCAGATATCGGCTATCTTTCTCGCTACCAAATTGTTTATGTTTTGTGAAGTTTAGTATGTGGAGTTAGTTAACGGCAATATATTGATTTTCAAAGGTTTTATTTTCTGTTTTTTATCGGTTTATGTTTAATTTAACTCAATGTTTCTTGCTCTTATTAAGGAATTTAAGATGATCAAATTCGCTTCTCGCTTTTTGACAACTTGCTTTATTTTATTTTTTACCACGATGGCTAATTCTGAGGTCAGAATTATTATTACCGATGGTGTGAGTTCTGCTAAACCAATCGCTGTTGCTCCATTTAAATGGACTGGCGGTGGAGAACCTCCACAAATTATTGAAGATATTATTGCTTCTGATTTGCGTAACAGCGGTAAGTTCAATCCTATTGACGTTAATCAAATGCCTCAAAAACCAACCACTGCTTCAGAGGTTACTTCTGCGGTATGGAATAATCTTGGTGTCTCAGCGGTTGTAGTAGGGGCAATTCAACCTGATGCATCCGGAAAATACCTTATAAATTATCAATTAGTTGATACAGTCAACCGTCCTGGTACAGTTTTGGCACAAAACCAATTTTCTATTGAAAAACGCTGGGTTCGTTATGCGGCGCATACAGCTAGTGATGAAATCTTTGAATCACTAACGGGTATTAAAGGTGCATTTAGAACGCGAATTGCTTATGTTGTTAAAACAACCAAAGGACCTTTTTCGCATGAATTAAGAGTGTCTGATTATGATGGTTATGATCAAACCACTGTTCATCGCTCTAAAGAACCGTTAATGTCTCCTACTTGGTCACCTGATGGTAAAAAATTGGCCTATGTGACTTTTGAAGGCGGTCATTCTGCATTGGTTTTAAAAACATTAGAGAGCGGTACGATTCAAACAATTGCATCTTTTCCTCAACATAATGGCGCTCCGGCATTTTCTCCTGATGGTAGTAAACTAGCTTTTGCTTTATCTAAAGGGGGAAGCTTAAATTTATATATGATGGATTTAAGTAGCAAAAAAATCACGCAAATTACCTCTAGTCGTAGTAATGATACGGAACCATCTTGGATGCCGGATAATCAAACTATTATTTACACTTCTGACCAAGCGGGGCGTCCTCAATTATATAGTATCAACATCAATACGGGTGAATCACAGAGAGTAACGTGGGATAATACGCAAAATCAGAATGCTCGAGTGTCACCAGATGGTTCTTTTATTGCTATGATCTCAACTAATAATCGTGAACAACATATTACTCGATATGATATGGATACAAAAACTTATCAACGTCTAACAGATACTTTTTTAGATGAAACGCCAAGTATTGCGCCAAACGGTACTATGATTATTTATAGTTCATCACAAGGATTAGGCACCATTTTGAATATTGTTTCTACCGATGGTAATTTTAAAGCAAGGTTACCAGCAACCGATGGGCAAGTAAAATTCCCCGCATGGTCACCATATTTATAAGAAGAGCCTAGCATTTATACAATATTGCAATGATTAAAATTGTGTTAAGTATAAGGGCGTTATAATATATATGTCTAATCTTTCAGGTCGGTAACAAGTGTTACTTTGAAGTTGGTTAGATGTATAATATTTAAGTAATAATTTATTTAAACAAAAGGAGTTAATACAATGCAATTTTCTAAATTTTTTAAAGTAGCCGCGGTTGCTTTACCATTAATCGCTGTAACTGCATGTTCGTCTAATAGCAGCCACAACGAGAGTGGTAATTTAAACGGTACTTTATCAAAAGAAGCTTTAGAGCAACTTCAAAAATTACAACAAATCAACACGGTATATTTTGATTTTGATAAATACAATGTTAAATCTGAATATGAAACATTATTAAATGCGCACGCTGTATTTATTCGTTCAACTAACCTAAAAGTTGTTATCGAAGGTCATGCTGATGAACGTGGTACCCCAGAATATAACATCGCCTTAGGTGAACGTCGTGCTGCAGCAGTTAAGTCATACTTACAAGGTAATGGTGCTTCTGCAAGCCAAATGGAAATCGTTTCTTATGGTAAAGAAAAACCAGCTGTATTAGGTCATGATGAAGCGACTTATGCTAAAAACCGTCGCGCTGTAGTAACCTATGCTGGATATTAATAGCATTTTATAACGGCTGATTATTCAGCCGTTTTTTATTTTCTAAGTTCACGACGAGTCAAATAATATGCATAAAAAAATACTCACATTGTTCTTATTTCTTTTATTCACTGGTTACGGTTGTGCTGCCGGTAGCTCTGATATCGATCGAACCATTCAAGCCCAAGGGCAGTTGTTGATTCAAAACCAACAAAAAATTAGCGATTTACAAGCCGATGTAGATACCCTTCGTGGACAGTTAGAAGAAACGAAATATCAACTTAATCAAACAATTGAACGCCAAAAAATGATTTTTCAGCAAATGGCTAATGGTTCTGGATTCTCATCGAATTCTAATTCTGACTCACAAGAAAATAGTTCAATACCATCTTCTGGCTCGACCTCATCAATATCTTCTTCGTCAGATTTATCAGGATGGACAACTTCAGGTGATGATAAAGCCGATTATAATTTTATAATTCAGTTTGTTAATGATGGCAAACAAAATAGTGAGACGATTGCTGCATTCCAAAAGTATTTACAAACCTACCCAAAGTCTAAGTACCGAGCTAATGTTAATTATTGGCTTGGTCAACTTTCATATAAACAAAACAAAAAAGACGATGCCTCATTTTATTACGCAACCGTAGTAAAAGATTTTCCATCATCTCCGAAAGCTGCTGATAGCCTTTATAAAATAGGATTAATTTTACTCGATAAAGGGGATACTAAAAAAGCTAAAACTGTTTTTCAACAAGTGGTAAAGAAATACCCAAAAGATAAGAATGTAGTTGATCGTGCCAATAAAAAATTAGCATCACTAAAGTAAAGTGTATAAATAACCAGCTATTGCGTAAAAATGACAATAAAAGGGTTGCGTAGCATCACAATTATAAGTATTATACCAACCCGAAATCGCTTGTAGCTTTAAGTATTAAAGGTAAAGTGGTTTTGTCGAATGGGTCGTTAGCTCAGTCGGTAGAGCAGCGGACTTTTAATCCGTTGGTCGAGCGTTCGAATCGCTCACGACCCACCATTTATCTCATAAATCTTCATTACTTCATTTTTAGCTAACACCTTTTCAATATTTGGATTGTGAGCTGCATAATTAATATGCTTAAAAGGGAGATATCCCCCCTCTTTTTATATTATTTAGCTTTGGCGGCTAATTCGATAATTTTCATCGTTACTTCAAAAGATTTAAGAAATGATGATAATGGTAAGAACTCAAAGCATGAATGAAAGTTATGTGCACCAGTAAAGTAATTTGGTGTTGTAAGACCTCTAGCAGAAAGCGCTGAACCATCCGTTCCACCCCGCATAGCGATCGTATTTGGCTGAATATTGAGTTGCTTAAATGATTGATAAATCAAATCAATACAGCGACGATCATTACCCAAATAGTTAGCTATATTGCTATAAGTATCGGTAATTTTACACTCAATTTTAGCCCTTGGATATTTTCGACTAATAAAACTCACCACTTCTTGGATGTAAGCTTTACGTGCTTCATATTTAGCTAAATCAAAGTCACGAATACTCATTTTTAATGTTGTGGTACTTTGATTGCCAACAATATCATTAAACCAAAAATAACCTTCTTTACCCTCGGTATGTTCAGGTGTTTCGAAACTATCAAAACAGTTAATAATATCATTAGCTACACGAATAGGATTGATTAAAACATTTTTTGCCGACATTGGATGAGCAGAGACACCAGTAATCTCAATGATTGCTGAGCCAGCATTGAAAGTTTCATAAACGACTTCACCAAGTTCACAACAATCGATTGTATAAGCAAAATCAGGTTTGAAGCGATTTAAATCAAGTTTCTTAGCACCATTTAAGCCTACTTCTTCATCAGGTACAAATGCCACATAAATATCACCATGTGTAAGATTTTGTTGTTGTAATTGATCTAACATTGTCATCACAACGGCAATGGCGGCTTTATTATCAGCACCAAGTACACTTGTGCCATCAGTGACAATCAATTCATCATTAAGATACTTATTCAATTCAGGATGTTCATCAACTTTAAACCAGATATTTTTATCTTTATTTAACAGGAAATCTTGACCGGTAAAGGTCACTCTCTGTGGATTGATTTTATCTGATAAGGCAACATCGACTGTATCAAGATGGGCAACATAACCAATTTTTGGTGCATTTGGATTATTGCCTGGTAGTTTAGCCGTTACAATACTATGCTCATCAAGGTGAACATCTTGTAAATTAAGTTCGATCAACTCTTGTTTGAGTAATTTGGCTAATTCTGTTTGCCCTGAGGTTGAGGGGACATGCGCACATCCAAGAGCACTTTGACTTGGAACGTTAACATAACGTAAAAAACGCTCAACTAATTGTTCGGTAATATTATTCATCATAGGTTGACTCCTTATGGCAACTAATTATTTACGGGTGGATATACATAGCCACTATCAAAACCAATTGGTAGATCTAAGAACCAAAAGAGCAATAAGTTTACCGTTAATGCAATAAGTAGTGCGGCGGTATAAGGAATCATCATCGAACTCAATGTGCCTACACCTGTGTTTTTGCAGTATTGCTGGCAATAAGCAATAATCAAAGGGTAAAAAGCAAACATAGGTGTGCTAACATTAACTGCCGAGCTGATACGATAAGCCGCTTGCGTTAGTTCTGGTGAGATGCCAACTGACATAAGCATTGGTACAAAAATCGGTGCTAATATGGCCCATTTAGATGATGCAGAGGTAATTAACACATTTAACATGCTCGTTAGAATTATTACTCCAAAGATTGTGACAACTGAAGGCAGATGTAGCGCTTTTAAAAACTCAGCACCACCAATCGCAATTAATGTTCCAATTTGTGAATGAGAAAAGACATATAAAAATTGTGCACAAAAGAACGCAAAAACAATAAATGGAATAAGAGATTTTGTGATGTTCTCCATCGCTTTTACAACATCGCGCGACGATTTAAATGCTCCGGTTATAAAACCGTGAATTAAACCTGGAATGGCGAAAAATACAAACAATAGTGGCACAATAATTTGCATAATTGGTGCTTTATTGCTTGTCATACTTCCATCAGGAGCACGTAATAAAGAGTTTTCTGGTAATAATAATAAAACCAAACCAAACCAATAGCAATCACTAAAAAGACAATTGAAGCGACTTTAAATGCTCGGTTCTCAACCGGCGTAATCGCTGGCGAATTGGCAATATTATCTAACTTTAAATCATTATTTAAAGGCATGGTTGCATTTAAACGAGGTTCGACGATTTTATCGGTAACAAACCAGCAAGCTAATAATACAAAAAAGGTACCACCAAAGCTCAAAAAGTAGTTACAAAGCACATTGACTTGATAAGAGGGATCGATAATTTGTGCAGCACTTTGGGTAAAGCCTTGCATAATTGGATCGATAATTGACGGAGTATAACTTGAGCTAAAACCACCAGCTAAGCCTGCAAATGAAGCTGCAATACCAGCTAGTGGATGACGCCCGATTGCATAAAACATCATCGCTGATACAGGCATTAAAATCACATAAGCCGAATCAGCAGCAATATGGCAAACCATACTGACAAAAATAACTGATGGTGTCACTAATTTTTTAGGAGTAATAGCCAATAATTTTTTAAGTAGCACATGGATATAACCACTACTTTCAGCAATACCAATACCTAATGTTGCCACAATAGTAATGCCAAGTGGTGGGAACGAGACAAAATTAGGCACCATCTTGGTAAAAAAAGTGACCAAATGATCGGGAGCCAGCATATTGACAACAACAAGTTTATTTTGCGTAACAGGATTAATGTAATTAAAGTTTACAAAAGAGAGTAATAAAGAAGCTACAAAACAGATAATTAAGGCATAAAAAAACAGTGTTGTTACATCGGGAATTTTGTTGCCAATTCGTTCAATAGTATTTAGAAAGCCACCTGTTCTTATAGGTGAGGGATTTATTGTTTTATTCATAATAAAATTAGTATAAATATTATTCGGGATGATAATTTAACACAGATTTATTATGCTGGTAAATAACGCAAATCGCTATATTTTTATACTTAAACACGCTTTTATCTGAAGCTTTTTTACACTACAATTCTTGTAGATAAGTTTATCTTTAAACTAACGTTAATACGCATGTAGCTAAGTATGGTACTCATTGATCTTGAATATCGTTTAAACGGTATTAGGATTAATTTGCGAGCTATTATTCACTTTTGTTACATTTTTTTGTTAATTGTAAGTAAGATCATAAAATTACATATTGACTACTTGGTTTTAAAAATAGAATGTAGTTTGTGAGTAAAATACTAAACTAACCTAATCAACATAAAAGTTTAATAGCTATTTTTGTTATTAATTAACATATTCCTAACTATTAAGGCTACCTACAATATGTCCTCATTTTGCAGAAAATTCGTGATCGGCTCTAAATGGTAGTTGGATACCTAAGCTTATCAAGGTGATACACAACGCATTACTTTTGCAAAAATATCAACTATCAGTTTGATTTGTAAAAAACTAAGTTTATTGAAAAAAGCATGGTGATTTAAAGTAATAGTTTGTAGACTATGCTCAATTATCGGTTTTAGGCTGTATACTTTGTATATAAATTGAATATGAATCTTTTAAAATCTTTAGCCACAGTTAGTTCAATGACGATGGTCTCACGCGTATTAGGTTTTGTGCGTGATGCCATTATTGCGCGTTTTTTTGGTGCTGGTATGGCGACCGATGCTTTTTTTGTTGCCTTTAAACTTCCTAATTTACTGCGTCGTATTTTTGCAGAGGGGGCTTTTTCACAAGCCTTTGTGCCTATTTTAGCTGAATATAAAAATCAGCAAGGTATTGAAGCAACGCGTACTTTTGTTGCTTATATTGCAGGATTATTAACGCTAGTATTAGCTATTGTTACCCTAATTGGTGTTGTCACAGCACCTTTTATTATTATGCTAACAGCACCAGGATTTATGCAAGAGACAACCGAAAAATTTGAACTTGCAACGACCATGTTGCGTATAACCTTTCCTTATATCTTTTTTATATCACTGGCTTCACTTGTTGGCGCTATACTCAACACGTGGAATCGTTTCTCGGTTCCCGCTTTTGTACCAACACTACTCAATGTGAGTATGATTATATTCACGCTATTTTTAACACCTTACTTTAACCCTCCCGTATTAGCACTTGCCGTGTCGGTTGGAGTTGGCGGGATTTTGCAATTACTCTATCAGCTACCTTATTTAAAAAAGATTGGCATGCTAGTATTGCCCCGTATTAGTCTTAAAGATAGCGGTGTTTGGCGCGTTTTAAAACAGATGGGGCCGGCAATTTTAGGGGTATCTGTTGGGCAAATATCATTAATTATTAATACGATTTTTGCATCATTTCTCGTTTCTGGCTCGGTTTCGTGGATGTATTATGCGGATCGATTAATGGAATTCCCTGCCGGTGTACTTGGTGTGGCATTAGGTACCATATTATTGCCATCGTTAGCCAAAAGCTTTTCTAAAGGCGATCATAAACAATATTCAGAGTTGTTAGATTGGGGATTACGCCTCTGCTTTTTATTGGCTTTACCAAGCACGATTGCATTAGGTGTTATTTCTCGACCGCTTATATCAACGTTATTTGAATATGGCCAATTTACCTTAAATGATACATTGATGACACAGCGAGCCTTAGTGGCTTATTCTATCGGTCTACTTGGATTGATTTTAATTAAAGTGTTAGCACCCGCATTTTATTCGCGTCAGGACATTAAAACCCCCGTCAAAATTGCAATTGTCACGTTAATTTTAACACAGCTAATGAATCTCGTTTTTATTGGGCCATTACAGCATGCAGGCCTTTCACTATCCATTGGTTTAGCCGCTTGCTTTAATGCTGGATTATTGTATTGGCAACTGCGTAAAAAACAACTGTATCAACCCCAACCTGGTTGGTATCACTTTTTAATTAAAGTCATTATTGCAGTAATATTAATGTCCACAGTGTTATGGTCTGGCTCACAGCTATTACCTGACTGGTCAACGGGTTCAATGTGGGTTCGTATTGGGCGATTGTTTTTATTGGTAATTGTTGGAATTGTTGTTTATTTTGCGTCATTGATTTCTATGGGATTTAAGATCAAACACTTTATTAAAAGAATTGATTAACAACAAACAATCATTAAAATTTTATTAAAAATTTAGCTAATAGGAACGTTTAAGTAAAAATTAATAAGGAAATAAGATGAAAAAAGTGTCTTTTTTTACTCTCCCCATTATTGGGGGTGTAGTTTATTTTTTATTGAGTTGTTTTTTTTCAATGTATTTCGCATTTGTGCAATACCATTACGAAACTTTTTTAGACGTATTTCGGTTACTAGATTTTGGTATTTCATTTTATTTCTATCAAAATAAATTTGTAGATACATTATGGGTTTTTGGCGTGTTGTCGCTTGTTCTTCATTACAAAAATGTTCATATTATTAATAAAATCAATGTAATATTATTGATTTTTATGATGATAATATTTTCAATAATTGCTGCATTTATTCAACAAAGTATAATTATTTATTTCTACGAGCTAGCTATTTTTCCGAAAATAATAATTATTATTTCATCAGTTATTTTTTACGCTTTGCTATACAGCTTATTAATTTACTATTTAACAAATTTATTTGAAAAATACTTTATAAAAAGCAAACAGACATTTGCAATTACAGAAACTAATAGCTCAAATATTCACTTCATTTTATTTTCAACGTTTATTTGTTTTATTTTGATTAAAGGATATGTATTAATTGTTAATGCTTTTAACTTAAGTTTTCGTTATTTTCAAGAGTTTTTGTATATTGGCGCTATATTGTTTGGGATGTTTTTGTCTAAAAAATGTTTTAAACAGCCCTTTAATAAAATTCAATCAGAAAAACTCATTAAAAGTGTTTCTGTATCTGCCATGATGATTTTTATTTGTGACATTCTTTATTTTACTTTCATGTACAAAATGCCGATAAGATATTATATTAACGCTGATATATTGATTCGTGCAGGTCGTAGCCTGCTCCTGTTGATATTGCTTATTATGCTAATTTGTTTAATTCTTAATAAAGTGACTAAGCATTATTTTCTAAAACAAACATAATAAAATCAAAGTGATGAAATTGAACGCCCTTTTAAAGGAGGGGCCATCAAATCTCCTCCTTGACATTGAACACCAAACAACAAACTGTCAGGAAAAGTATTGATTTTATCCAAGTTTTTATTGTTGTTATTTTTAATAAAAAAATCAACGGTTTATATAACATAGCAAAGCGCCAGTAGCAGACAAATCCGAAAAACTACGAATAGAGCGCCTTAATAACAGTCATTTAATCACCCCAAAAAAATTGGTCAAAAATAATACTGGTTTATTAAAGCGATAAATAAAAAATTAAATAAAATCAATTTAATGTATGAGTTGTTTTTATAGAAAAAAAGACAAAATATAACCTTTGCTTATTAAAGTTAATTAATATTTTAATAGCAATTAAGGAGATTATATTTTGATTAGTAATATGTAACGTAGCTTATTTATTGGTTGAATATATATTATTTTTATCACCACTAGTTAAGAAATCATAGATTTCTTGCTGTGATTTGAGTGTTCTAATATTTTGTAGGACGTCTGCTGCTTGAGCATAGTGCTGTTTTAAGTAAGCAAGCCACTGTTTGATGCGTGCAGAATGATAAAGCGGTTTAACGTCATCAATGGAGGATGTCGCATAGTGGATTAAAATTTCCATCACTTGTTGCCAACTGAATGCTGATTGTTCAGTCCGAATCATATTGGCCAAGTTAGGAATCGTTAAAATACCACGGCCTAGCATAATATCGTTAGTTTGGCTTTGGTTTATGCAATTTTTTGCATCCTCAATAGAAAAAATTTCACCATTAGCAATAACGGGTATGTTTAGATGTTGCTTGACTTGACCTATTGTTTGCCAATCTATTTTTTCGGCTTTATAACCATCTTCTTTGGTTCTACCATGAATAGCAATTTCATTAGCACCGGCAAGCTCAATGGCGCTGGCGATGTCGTGGCAATGTGATTTATTATCCCATCCTAAGCGAATTTTGACTGATAATTTATTTGTTGCCCCTATTGCTTGCCTTACTTGGCTGACAATATTAAATATCTGTTCGGGATATTGTAATAAATAAGCGCCTCCGTGACTGCCAACGACCGTTTTGGCTGGGCAGCCAAAATTGATATCGATACCATAAGAGCCTAATTCAATAGCTTTAACGGCATTTTCCGCCATCCACTCTGGCGACTGGCCAAGAATTTGTACCCGAACTGGCGTGCCAGATTTAGTTTTTCCGTTATGGTAAAGCTCAGGACACAGGCGATAAAAAGTCCGATTAGATAATTTATGATGGGTTACTCTAATAAATTCAGTCACACAATAATCAAATTGGTTAATTTCAGTTAAAAGTTGCCTGACTTGATAATCAAGCACACCCTCCATGGGCGCTAAAATAATTCGGTTAATTTTCATTGAGAAACCTGATTAGTATGACTATTTCCACAAATGCGACAGTTAAGTTGTTTGGTAAATTTAACTTGGTTAAATTCCATTGTCATTGTATCAATCATTAATATACGACCAATTAATGGTTTTCCATATTGGGTTAGCACTTTGATGGCTTCTAAGGCTTGCATGGTGCCAAACATGCCAACAAGTGGCGCCATGACACCCGCTTCAACACATGTGAGTTGATCTTGACCAAATAAGTGGCTCAAACAGTGATAACAAGGTTCATCAGGTTGATAAGTAAATACGCTTAATAACCCCTCCATACGGATAGCCGCTCCAGAAACTAGCGGTTTTTTTACATGAAAACAACAACGGTTAATTTGCTCTCGTGTCACTAAGTTATCAGTGCAGTCGATGACAATATTATGCTGTTTGATAAGCGAAATGAGCTTGTCATCGTCAAGTTGCTGATGCACTGTTTCAATTGACGTATTGGCATTGATATTGGTTAAGGCCTCTTTTGCCACCTCGACTTTGTATTGATTGATAGCGCTTTCAGTATATAAGATTTGTCGATTTAAGTTGGATTTTGATATGGTGTCAAAATCAATTAATGTTAATTTACCTAAACCTGATGCAGCCAAATAGAGCGATGCCGCACAGCCGAGTCCACCTAAACCGATGATCAGTGCTGAACTGTTTTTTAATATTTGTTGTTTATCAATATCAAAACCATGCAATGTGATTTGTCTATCATAACGAAACAGTTCTTGATCAGTCAGTTCTTGCATAGTGGGTATTTATTGTGGTTAATTATGAAGAAGCATTATAACAGAAACTTGGCACAATAAAGTGCCAAGCCATTAAGATTATTTGTCAAAACCAGATAGGAATGTTAAATATTCTTCTTTGGTCATGAGTGGTTTATATTCTGACATCAGTGTTTGTGCTGGTTTTGCGTCGTCATAAAGTAAATCGATAATTGTACAGGCCATCATTTGTGCGGGACGGATGTAAGCCATATCTTCATCAAATACGGTATAATCTTTACCGTGTAAAACACCGCGAACCGAACCAATCCATGGGTGGCTAACAGGCATAATGTGGGATAGATCGCCAGTATCCGTGCTTCCTGTCATATGAGGGGCAACCGAAACATTTTCTTTACCAATTAACGCTTCGGCATTACGTTTTAACAGCTCGTTAAGCGTTGAGTTGTTATTTAATGGTAGATAGCCAGGCAAGTCCTTAATTTCACAGGTTGCCCCAACCGCCATAGCGCCTGCTTTTAGTGCTTGATTAATTCGCTCATTGGCATCAATCATGGCGGGCACATTGCCTGCTCGTACATAGCTTTCCATTCTGACATCGCTTGGAACCACATTAACTAAATCACCGCCTTGGGTAATAATTGGGTGGAATCTAATATAGTCTTTTTCTTGAAATGTTTCGCGAATAGCATGCACACCCATCATTCCCATCATAGCTGCATTTAAAGCATTGACACCCGCATGTGGCGCAGCCGCCGCGTGTGACGCTTCGCCTTTATATTTAATCAGTTTACCGATAAAACCATTACTGGTGGTTGATATTTCGATAAAACCATCTTGGCGGTCATTGGGTACGCTAGTTAAGTGTATTTGCAGTGCCATATCAACATCGTCAAATTCACCCCGCGAAATTAGCTCTGGTTTGCCACCAATATATTTGATTTTACCTTCTTCAATTAAGCGATTTCGATAAGTGATTTCAACATATTCTTCAGCAGGTACCGCAAAAGGTACGACATCGCCTGCTAAAAATTGCATAGCCCCTGCATCAATTAATCCCATTGTGACTGCCATCATATTGGCAATTTGCGCATTATGCCCACAACAGTGCGCAGCGCCAGATATTTCGTCAGCAGCAGGGTGATCAGCACAAATAATGGCATCAAGCTCGCCAATAACAGCAATGCTGTACTTACTACCTTTTCCACCTTTTAAGCGAGCTTTTACGCCAGTTATAGCTAATTTATTTTTAAATGGTACACCTAATTTTTCAAAAGCTTCTTCGACTTTTTTAGCGGTTTTGTGTTCTTTATAACCAAGTTCTGGTTCTGCCCAAATTGACTGAGCAATCGCTTTGATGTCAGCTTTTCGGTTTGCTATTGCGTTACAAACCTTTTTTTTTAGTTCTTCGTTTGTCATACGTTAAATCCTAATTCAAATTAGATAACACCTTCCCAATGCAAGGTGATTTGTGCAATGATTGCCGCAAAAATAAAGGTACCTGAAAACACGGCTAACGAAACAGGGATGATTCGCCAAGAGATACTTTTAAATAATGCTAAATCTTTGCCAATAGCTAGTCCTGCATAAGCAAGTACTGGGGTACAAACAGCCAATAAAGAAACCTGATCAGTAATTGAAACGACTTGTTCGTGATAAGGAAATATTGGTGATGAAGCTGCTGCGGCTACGACTGATACCCATAAAATAACTGGGAATTTGTTTAATAGTGGAATTTTACCAACAAAATAGCCGACTATTGATATAGCAACTAAGATTGATAATGCTTGTAATGACAGCATAAAATCGATTTTGTAGCCCACCGTATTGCCGGCAGCCATAATAATGGCAACTAAGATCAGTAAAAATATTGTTTCTAGGCATTTCATGATAGCGATCCTTCTTTGTTACGTCGTAAGCGGGCAAAAAGATTATATAAGAAAGAGGCAAAAGGTAATGAAAATAGCGTATAAATATAAATGCCAACAATACTCGACATTAAGTTTGCGGTTGTTGCATAGGCTTTGATTTCACTAGCCATTTCAGGATAAAGGTCACTTATTGGTGCAAGTGATGCCGCCATCATACTACCACTTCCAACTCCAGCCCCCATCGCTAATGCATAAGGATGGAGGATATCTAATTTTGCCATTACACTAGCAAGTATGCTCATCCAAATAGCACCATAAAGTGTGCCACAAACATACATCGCCATAACGCCTCGACCTTCAGCAGAATCTAATCCATATTTATCGGCAACGATCGCGATATTGGGTTCGCGAGCAACTGAATACGTTGCGCCCACCGCTTCACGTTTCATGCCTAATATCATTGCCAGTGGTAAACCTAATAAAATCGTGCCGGCAAAATGCCCCAACTCTTGAAAAATTAAGGCTAACTTCGCATCTTTTAGAATCATATCAATTTTAGGACCAACCGAGACGCCGAGCTTGGCAACAAGTAGCATTAACGTGACAATCATGATGGCACTGGCATGGTTCATATTTTTTAGTTTTAATATTTTTAATTTGGGAAGGCTAATTATTCCGCCAATAATCATAGCGTATAACATCGGGTACACTGAGATAGTCCAGATCGATTGTTTACCGATGAACTCACATACTAAAACAACGACTAGTGCAAGAGCATGTACTCTATAGTCTTTTAAAATTTCCATCCTTATGGCCTCATAGAATATTTTATTGTTAATAAAATTAGTTATGGTCACTAAAATCGTGATCAACAATTATTATTGTGCATTTAATATACACAACCTAATTTACTTACGTCAACAAACAAGTTTCATCAATTACGCGTTAGTAAACAATATGGTAATGACAACACAAATATTTAAACAATTAAAGAAGAAATCTCAATAAATGCCTTTATAAGGGTTTTATTTGTTTTATAATAAACGCTATTTTTAAAGATTGGTACTTAAACAGGATATTTTATGCGTTCAATTTATTGCGGTCAGTTAACGGCATCTCATATTAATCAAGAAGTAACATTGTGTGGATGGGTCAATAAACGTCGAGATTTAGGCGGTATGATTTTTATTGATATGCGCGATCGTGAAGGCATTGTTCAGGTGTTTTTCGACCCTGATTATCAACAAGCGTATCAACTTGCTGGTGAGTTACGTAATGAATTTTGTATTCAGATCAAAGGGAAAGTGAGAGCTCGACCTGAAGGTCAAATCAACAAAGAGATGGCAACTGGCGAGGTTGAAATTTTGGCCACTGAGCTGACTATATTTAACCGTAGTGATGTTTTACCTCTTGATTTTAATCAAAATAATAGTGAAGAACAGCGTTTAAAATATCGTTATATAGATCTTCGTCGCCCTGAAATGGCAACGATTTTTAAAACTCGAGCCAAAATTACTGCGTTTGTTCGTTCATTTATGAATGAGCATGGTTTTTTAGATATTGAAACTCCAATGTTAACCAAAGCAACACCAGAGGGGGCTCGAGACTATTTAGTGCCAAGCCGAATTCATAAAGGTGAATTTTATGCGCTTCCACAATCGCCACAATTATTTAAGCAATTGCTGATGATGTCAGGATTTGATCGCTATTATCAAATTGTAAAATGTTTTCGAGATGAAGATTTACGTGCCGATCGTCAACCTGAATTTACTCAAATCGATGTTGAAACTTCATTTATGACAGCCGAACAAGTGCGTGAGGTTATGGAACAAATGATTCGTGAACTTTGGCTGCATGTTAAGAATGTCGATTTAGGCAAGTTCCCTATCATGACTTTTGCTGAGGCAATGCGTCGTTTTGGTAGCGATAAACCCGATTTACGTAATCCGCTCGAAATTATTGATGTGGCTGATATTGTTAAAGATGTTGATTTTAAAGTGTTTTCAACTCCAGCCAATGATCCTAAAGGTCGCGTAGCTTTACTTTGTGTACCAAATGGCGCCCAATTAACTCGCAAGCAGTTAGATGAATATACACAATTCATTTCGGTTTATGGTGCTAAAGGTATGGCATGGATTAAGGTTAATGAACGGCATAAAGGGCTAGAAGGCGTACAAAGTCCTGTGGCAAAATTCTTTAATGAATCACAAATGGAAGCCCTACTTAATCGAACCAATGCTAAAGATGGCGATATTCTATTATTTGGTGCTGATAGTTATAAAGTTGTGAGTGATGCACTCGGCGCATTACGTTTAAAAGTTGGTAAGGATTTAGGCTTAACTGATGAAAGTAAATGGGCAGTTCTTTGGGTTGTTGATTTCCCTATGTTTGAAGAAACCGATGAAGGACTAAGTGCAATGCATCATCCATTTACATCACCAAAAGATTATACACCAGAAGAACTTATCAAAAACCCGGAAAATGCTGTTGCAAATGCTTATGATATGGTTATAAATGGTTATGAGGTTGGTGGCGGATCGGTTCGTATTCATCGTAGTGAAATGCAGCAAGCGGTTTTTTCAATTTTAGGTATTGATGAACATGATCAACGTGAAAAATTTGGCTTTTTACTTGATGCATTAAAATACGGCACACCACCACATGCAGGGTTAGCATTTGGATTAGATAGATTAAGTATGTTATTAAGTGGAACCGATAATATTCGTGATGTGATAGCATTTCCTAAAACAACAGCAGCAGCATGTTTATTAACCGATGCTCCAAGCCCAGCTAACGCGGTGGCATTAACTGAACTAGGTATTGAAGTAAGTAAAAAATAGCGATATTTGATGCAAAAATTCAAAAATCCTGAATCTGTTCTGGTGGTGATTTTCTGCCAGACAACAAATCGCTGCCTTATGTTGCAACGTCAAGATGATCCTTTTTTTTGGCAATCAGTTACAGGTAGCATGGAAGCTAATGAATCGCCATTAGATACTGCGATTCGTGAAGTTTTTGAAGAAACAGGCATTGATATTATAGGGCAACATCTTGAGTTAATTGATGCAATGCATACCGTTGAGTTTGAGATTTTTCCTCAATTTAGACATAGATATGCGCCAGAAGTTAAGATAAATAAAGAACATTGGTTTTATCTGCCTCTTCTTAATGAGATAACACCCGTGCTTACTGAACATTTAACTTATCAATGGCTAACGATTGATGAGGCTACCAGTCTTACTTTATCGCCAAATAACAGTGAGGCTATTGGTAAAATTAGTAGTTTGATTAAATCTTAATTAAGAGGTCGAAAATGAAATTGAGTCTATCTGCTCTTGTGTTTTCCTATTTATGTTTTTTTGTACCAATTAGTCATGCTGAAATAAGTATAAAAAAGTGTCAATCCAATCAAAGTGATTATATTATTTTTGATGAATATGACGCTAAAATCGCTGAAAAGATCATTAATTATAAATTACATGACCAACCCGAAAAGCGTGAAAATAGTATTATTCAGATATTTGCTAATGAAAATAGTGATGATCGCAATGACTGGTTAGCCTCGTTCCGATTCGATGATGAATCTGAAAAATATTTATTTTATCAAGTTGATCAGAATGAATTTATTGAAATTGACAAAAAACAGTTTGAAACCCTATTACCTAAAATTGTTGCTTGTAATCAAAATAAACAAGTACCTATTTACAGTGAAAACTTTGATGCTGACTAATTCAATTGCATGATAGGTTTCCATCAAGGATTAAAAGACTTTTAGATTTGGTTAACTCAAGATGAGTCAGTAACAGGGAGTAATAATACATGCATTTTTCAAATTTTAGAGACTTTTTAGATTATCTTGAGCAGCAAGGCGAATTAAAACGAATTACTTTTCCAGTTAATCCTTATCTTGAAATGACCGAAATTGCTGATCGTGTATTACGCAGCGAAGGTCCTGCCTTATTATTTGAAAACCCGATTGGTTATGATATGCCTGTTTTATGTAATCTGTTTGGTACTGCCAAACGTGTTGCGATGGGTATGGGGCGTGAAGATACTTCAGCTTTGCGTGAAATCGGTGAGTTATTGGCATTTTTGCGTGAACCCGAACCACCCAAAGGCATACGGCAATTTTTTAATGTCTTACCTAAATATAAACAAGTGTTTAATATGCCTGTCAAACATCGTTCATCAGCCCCCTGCCAAGAGGTGATTTTTAAGGATGATGAAGTGGATTTGACGCGTTTACCTATTATGCATTGCTGGCCCGATGATGTGGCACCGCTATTATCTTGGGGACTGACTATTACTAAAGGTCCTTATAAAGATCGGCAAAATTTGGGTATTTATCGCTTGCAGCTTTTAGGTAAAAATAAATTAATTATGCGCTGGCTTTCACATCGTGGTGGGGCGCTTGATTTTGCCGAGTGGCAACAAGCAAATCCTAATCAAAAATTCCCTGTTAGCATTGTGATTGGTGCCGATTCTGCAACCATTTTAGGTGCAGTGACACCGGTTCCAGACACTTTATCCGAATATGCTTTTTCTGGTTTATTACGTGGTAGTCGAACCGAAGTGGTGAAATCGTTATCAAACGATTTAGATGTTCCAGCTAGTGCAGAAATCGTGCTTGAAGGTTATATCGATCCTAATGAATTAGCATCAGAAGGTCCGTATGGCGATCACACCGGCTATTATAATGAAGTTGAGCAATTTGCCGTATTTACCGTGACACATTTAACTCGTCGTAAAGATGCGATTTATCATTCAACCTATACTGGGAGGCCGCCAGATGAACCGGCGGTAATGGGACTTGCGTTGAATGAGGTCTTTATACCGATTTTACAAAAACAATTTCCTGAAATTGTCGATTTTTATTTACCTCCCGAAGGATGTTCATACCGTATTGCGATTGTGACAATTAAAAAACAATATCCAGGTCATGCTAAACGCGTCATGATGGGGGTTTGGTCTTATTTACGGCAATTTATGTATACAAAATTTGTGATTGTCTGTGATGATGATATTAATGCCCGTGACTGGAAAGATGTTATGTGGGCTATTTCAACACGTATGGACCCGCAGCGTGATACCACTTTTATTGATAATACACCTATCGACTATTTAGATTTTGCCTCACCGATTTCAGGATTGGGCTCTAAAATGGGGTTGGATGCGACCAATAAATGGCCGGGTGAAACCAATCGTGAATGGGGAAAAGTTATCAAGAAAGATCCTAAAGTTATTGCTCGGATTGACGAAATTTGGGATGAACTTGGTTTATAGCTTAATATATTGTTTATTAAAGGGAAAATAAACTTATACAGCTTGGTATAAAAAATATAATTTCATACTGAATAGGTATTAAACAAACGCTATTCCCTTTGGCTACATTTATGTATAATTATTATTAATGTCACTATAATTAAAAAATATGAAAAAAAATCGAATTTTATTAGTACTACTATTATCTATTTCTTATGGTGCAATGGCTACAAATTATAGGGTCCAGTCTGACGATACGCAATTAAAGATTAAAGAGTCAGAGTTACTGCTCCCATCTTTACGCTTGTCTGCAGAAAAAGGAAACGCAGAAGCTCAGTATTCATTAGGTGGTGTTTATAAACAAGGACTGGGTGTTGAAGCTAGTGATGTTCGTGCTTTTTTTTGGTATAAAAAAGCAGCAGAGCAAGGACTTGCCAAAGCACAAAATAATTTAGCGTTTATGTATCAAAGCGGATTGGGAACCAATCGTGATTTAAACGAAGCAGTTAAATATTTTAAATTAGCATCTGATCAAAATTATGCATTGGCTAAATATAATTTAGCTTTAATGTATCAAGAAGGTGAGGGCGTAGAAAAAAACACATTAACTGCAATTGACTATTTTACACAAGCAGGTGATGAAGGTATTTATGATGCTTATTTAAACTTGGGTATGATCTATTTTTTTGGTGATGGCGTACCCGAAGATCGCATGACTGCAGCGGACTGGTTTAGCAAAGCTGCGAAAGATAATATTCCAGAAGCACAATATTATTTGGGGCTAATGTCAGAAAATGGTGAGGGTCTGACACAAGATTATATGGCTGCTAGCTATTTTTATACACAAGCGGCACAACGAGGGCATGTGCTAGCTATGTATAATTTAGCCATTATGTATGCAACAGGAACGGGAACAAAACCCGATAATACGCAAGCAGCCTATTGGTTTACTAAAGCTGCTGAAGCCGGCAATGCTGATGCTCAATATAATATTGGCGTGATGTATGATGTAGGCGGTGGTGTTGCTAAAGACGAGAAAAAAGCCGTTGAATGGTATCTAAAAGCTGCAGAGCAAGGCAGCGTTGATGCTCAATATAATTTGGGCGTTAAATATCTAGAAGGTGAAGGTGTTGATAAAGATCAAGAGCGTGCTATCTATTGGTTTACTAAAGCTAGCGAGCAAGGGGATCAAGACGCTAAAGCTTATTTAGAACAGTTATTACCTAAAAAATAAAAAAGCATGGCGCTTTTTAGATTGTTGACAAACCTCGATATCATTTGGGGTTTGTTTTTTATTGGGATGCTATCAAAAAAGACTTAAAAATACGCTATCGTCTACCATACCTTTTTGTTCATTGTGATAATAATGTGCTGTGTTTGATTAGTCATAACGGCGATATTTTTGGATAGTTGTTTTATCAATTCATACCTGTCTGGTAGTAAAAATATCGGTGCTTTTGGAGCTATTATAAATATACTTCCTTTTGATTTCCCTCTTGATATATCAATCTATTATCAGCACTTGTTTTTTGCCCCATATTACATCAATAAATGATCTTTGTTAAAAAACAAAAAATAAAAAATTAAATAAAATCAATGTGTTTTCTGACGATTTTTATTGGTAATAAGATCGCTTTTTGTTCGGTGGAACGAACTTATATTTGATACAGTTGGATTTAGGACATTTGAGTATTTTCGACATTGAGCAATCGCTTTGGCTATTTTATACATCAATGAGATCAAAGAACTCGTTAAAAAGCGAGTTCTTTGTTAACAACAGAAAAAGCATTGATCTTTTTTAACCTGAGTTTCGCATACCAGCTGCAATTCCAGAAATAGTAATCATTAATCCCTGTTCTACGATGATATTCTCGTTATCGCTGTATTTTCGTGAACGACTTAATAATTCAGCCTGTAATAAATTTAATGGTTCAATATAAGTATTACGCAAAGCCACCGACTGTGCTATCCACGGTAAATCAGCCATTAAGCTAATATCATCAGTAATGGTTAGCACGGTATTGATATCTTGGGTTAACAAATTTCTTAACTCTTCGCCTAATGGCCATAAAGCAGGATCAACTAAACGTTGTTCATAATATTCGTGGATGTTTGGTGCCGCTTTGGCATAGACCATTTCAAGCATACCTAATCGGGAATTAAAAAAAGGCCAATTGTGATACATCTCTTTAAGAAGATTTTGTTTACCATCTGCAATTGCTGCTCTAAGTGCACTACCAGCACCAAGCCAAGACGGTACCATTAAACGGTTTTGTGTCCAAGCAAAAATCCATGGGATAGCACGTAAACTTTCAATACCACCGCACATGCGACGTTTTTGTGGTCTGGAACCAAGTGGTAATCTACCTAATTCAGCCTCTGGCGTTACTGCTCTAAAATAATCAACAAACTCAGCACGTTCTCGTACATAACTGCGATAGCAATTGCATGAAAGTTCTGACATTTTATCCATGATCTCGCGCCATTCATGTTTGGGTGCTGGCGGTGGCAATAAGTTGGCTTGTAAAATCGCTGATGTATACAGCATTAAACTGCTGAGCGCCACTTCTGGTAGACCAAGTTTGAAACGAATCATTTCGCCTTGTTCGGTAACTCTAAGCCCGCCTTTTAATGATCCTGGGGGTTGTGAAAGTAGTGCGGCATGCGCTGGTGCTCCACCTCGACCTATTGAACCTCCTCGCCCGTGGAATAGTACTAAATTAGTATTATATTTTTTGAATAAGCTAACTAATTCTTCTTGCGATCGATATTGTGCCCAAGATGCTGCGAGTGTTCCTGCATCTTTAGCCGAGTCAGAGTAGCCTATCATCACCATCTGCTTACCTTGAATTTTATTGCGATACCAAGGAATATCCAGCAGTTTTTGCATCACCGATTTTGCGTTATTTAAGTCTTCTAATGTTTCAAATAACGGTGCAACTGGAATATATTTTTGGCAATCAACAATTTTCAATAATAAGTAAACGGCTAATATATCAGAAGGGGCTTTAGCCATTGATATTACGTAAGAGGCAATCGATTCTTCGCCAGCTTTTTTTATTACACGACAAGTATCTAATACTTCTTGGACCATTTGATCTGGTTGCCAGCTATAAGGTAATAATGGTCGATTAGATTGTAACTCTGTTAATAAAAATGCTTGTTTTTCTTCCTCTGACCATTTTGCATAGCTGCCTAAATTAAGTTCTTTAGTTAATGCGTCAAGCGCCTCAGTATGTGCAGAGCTGTCTTGGCGAATATCTAATCTGACTAATTGTAAACCAAAAATTTTTATGCGTCGTAAAGTATCAAGCAATGGACCATGGGCTATGGTTGACATGCCATTATCAATTAATGACTCATAACAGGTATAAAGCGGTATCCATAATTGTTCATTTTTTATTAAAATATCACTAGGTGGTAATACTCTTTCATTATTCAGCAAAGCTTCAATATAATTGTGAGTGGTAATTAAACGTGTTCGTAACTGTTTCATTACAGCTCGATAGGGCTCGGAAACGGTTTTGTTTTTTTCATCTAACAGATCAATAACTGAATCACTACATTCCGTCATTGAAAGTTCACGAACAAGTATTTGAATATCGGCTAGAAATAACTCAATGGCTTTTAATCTAGCTTGTAGCATGACCTTTTCGGTCACTTTTGCTGTCACATTTGGATTACCATCACGATCTCCGCCCATCCATGAGGTGAATTTAATAGGCACATGCTCAACCGGTAATTGCTCATCAAAGGCATCTACTAACTGGTCATTAAGCTCACGCAAAAAGAGAGGCACGCCTTCCCATAAGCTATCTTCAATGACCGAAAAACCCCATTTGGCTTCATCAATGGGGGTAGGGCGTTTTTTGCGGATTTCATCGGTATACCATGCCTGACAAACTAACTGTTTTAAACGGCGCATAATTCGTTCTATTTCATAGTCGGCTAAATCATCATGATCCAGTTGAGATAAACAGTTATTAATAGCCGTATAAGTATTTATCATGGTTCGGCGATTAATTTCGGTCGGGTGTGCAGTTAGCACCAATTCAATCGATAACTCATTAATCGCTTCTGTAATAGTTTGAGTTGAAAAATTAAGATTTTTAAGTGTACTAAATAATTCAGTCATTTTTTTGGGGCTACTAGATGCTTCTCCATGGGGAGAAATACCATAATATTCAGCAGCCGTATTGACTAAATTTAAAAACTGATTAAATGCGCGTGCAACATGTAATAAATCATCATCATTAAGGTTTTCAATTAGTTTGAGTAGCTCATTATGTGCTTGGGTGTTTCCTTGTTGAGCCGATTTTGATAGTTTTCTTATTTTTTCAACTAAATCAAAGGTTTCATTGCCAGTGGCGCGTTTTATCGCATTGCCCAGTAAAGTGCCTAACATATTGACATTACTTCGCATTGAGGAATATTTATGATTCATGATTTTCTCGTCTTCGATTTTATTATGCCTAAGCATCTTTAAGCTGCATGACCCAAATGATAAATTAATGGGATAGGTATAATTGTTGGTTAATGTGCGTAAGTTATATACTTTATAACAATGTTGCTTTGAATTTAAATAATAAAATTTTATGGTTTTTATTATTTTTAGTTGTTTTAATTATATTTACTATGAAAAAATCAAGAAATAATAATGTTCTTTTAATCGCGAAAAGTTTAAGACAATACAGCTTAACGAGTTTAATTTTCGATAAACACTGTGTTTGTAAACTGTATCTTAATATCATTTGGGTATATACTAAAGCATTATCAATACATATTGGATTATTTAATGATCGTTGTTTTTTATATTGCGTCGATTATTGCTGTTTTTGCCAGTGTAAAAGTGATTAGTAGTTTACGGATTGATAAAGCAATCTTATATCTTTGTATTTCACTTTTTGCATCAGCGCTGATATTTATCCTGCTTGCAACGTATTTTTCTGCTTTTTTATATATCCTATTATTTATTGGCGGATCGGGGACACTTTTTTTACTTGTCGCATCTATTCTGAAAATTAGTGTTGATAATGTAGAAAACAATAAACGGGGTATTAGCCCTAAAATCTGGTTAGGGCCACTGATTTTAGCTTTTATTTTACTTGTGGCTCTTATTTATGGCGTAGTAAATGCTAACTATTCAGAACTGAAAGAGTCTCATGAATTAATGCATGAAATGTCTGTATATGCTTACATTTTAATGGCTGAACTAGCGATATTTTTATTATTGGGTGCAGCCGTGATTACTTACCATTTTATGCATCGGCTTATGTCGGAGAAATAATATGATTCCACTTATGCACAGTCTTATTTTATCTTCTATTTTATTTGTGATTGGACTGCTAGGAATAATGATTCGGCGCCATCTCTATTTTTTATTACTTAGCTTGATTGTTATGAACAATGGTGCGATAGTCGCATTATTTGCGGCAAGTAGCTATTGGCAACAATCCGATGGACAAGTACTTGCAATATTAGCGGTAATAACAACCTTAGCAGAGGTTTGCGTTGGTCTTGCATTAATGATGAAACTATTCTACCGTCGAAAAATCTTTAATATTGACTCATTGAGTGAAATGAAAGGATGAATTTACTTTATTTAACTATTATTGTTCCCTTGCTCTCTTTTTTAATATTGGTTTTGCTAGGGAGACATATTCGAACAATTAATGTGATGATTATAGGCATTACTACGATGCTGATCATTGCATTAATTACTCTATTTTCTTACATTGATTTTAGTTCAAACACGGTACCTGACATGGCTTTAGTTTATTCTAGACCATTGTGGAATTGGTTCTCTGTGGGTGAATTTTCGGTGCCGATTGCTTTAATATTGGATGGTTTATCACTAACATTTTTAGTTTTAATATCGTTCTTTGGTTTTTTGATATACTTTTTTGCTGCTTGCTATTTAACGTCAAGAAAGGATATTTATACTTTTTATGCTTATAGTAATTTGTTAATTGCCAGTATATTAACCATCATATTAGTTGATAATCTATTTGTTATGTTAATTGGCTGGGAAGGAGTGAGTCTAAGTACTTACTTACTGATCGGTATTTACTATAAACAGGCTCGAAATGGTTATGCTGCTGCAAAAGCCTTTATCATTATGCATTTAACTGATATCTTTTTAATTATTGGCATATTTTTATTGTATCAAACTGTAGAAACATTAAATATTCATGATGTATTGGCACAAGCACATGATAACTTGGCTGTTGACTCAGACATCATATTTTGGATAACTTTAATGTTGTTCCTTGGAGCAATGAGTAAGTCTGCACTATTTCCTATGCATTCATGGTTTGTCGAAACAACATTAGCACCAATGCCTGCTGTAGCTTTGTTACAATCTTCAACAGTGATTTTGACGGGAGTGTATTTAGTTTTAAGACTTAGTAATTTGTTTATGATGTCGAGCGATGTCCTTGCTATTATATCGATAATGTCATCATTAACCATATTGTTTGCTAGCACTATCGCCTTAGTGCAGTATGATATTAAACGAATTATCACTTATATCAATTTAGCGCAAATTAGCTATCTATTTTATGCTTTTTCCACCAAGAGTTGGAGCTTGTCTCTTAATTGCTTAATTAATTATTCCATAACAAGCACATTACTGATTTTAGCCTCATCAATTTTAATCAAAAAATGTTATGGTGAACGTGATATAAGCAAAATTGGCGGTTTAATTAAATCATTTCCAATGCTATACGCGGTCTTTTTGTTAATTATGCTGTCACTAAGTGCTATGCCTTGGATTTCATCATCATTTTATATCAAGGGGGATATTATATTGGGCTTAATGGCTCAAGATAAATTGATATCCGGAACCATTGGTTTACTCGGTATTTTACTTTCCAGTTTAGGTATTTGGCGTTTAATTGCCATGGTATTTTATCACAAATCCAAAAAGCATGACTTTGTAGAAACTAAATGGATCAGTTTTTGCCCAATTTTTATATTATCGATATTTAGCACAGCATTGTTTATCTATTTTCCATTGCCAATTCGTGGCATCATTCCAATCGCTGAGTTAGATACCAATGGGCAGTTACCCTTTCAGCTATTGTTGGCAGCGGTGACAGGATTAAGTTTTCTTATTGCCTATATTTTATATGTACGCCCAAATAGTGAGGTACACGAGATTATAAATACACCAATGGTAAAATACTATTTACGTTTATGTAATAGTGATTGGCATTATGATTATTTGTTGAACACACTATTTGTTAAACCTTATGTCTATTTGGCCCATTTGTTAAAAAAAGACCCTCTAGCATTATGGGATGATTGGATAATGAGAGGAATCAAAAAAGTAAACTCGTTCATCGTTGATCTCGAAAATGGGCAAATTCGGTGGTATATGGTCTCGATGGTTATAGGTAGCATTATCATATTAATGTTACTGATTTTTATTTAATAAAGGTGTAATCATTCATGTTATTATGGCTTGTTTTTTTACCTGTAATAGGCGGATTTATTGGTTGGTTATGCCATGTATGTTTACAAAGAGGCGTTGTTTCCGTCGATGTACAAATGCGCTGGTCAAAACTACCAATAATGGTAGCGTTTATTACAATTTGCATTACATTATTGATGGCGATAGTATTTTGGATAGATGCCATAAATGTGTTGAATCAAGGGACAAACTGGGTACAGGAAGTGAATCTAGACTGGATTCCTTTGTTAGGTATTCATTTTCATCTTGTTTTAGATGGTCTATCGATGGTTGTTATCACCTCAACACTATTTATTGTGTTATTGACGATTGTTTATTCTAGTAAAGAAAGCCTAAACAATCTTGGTCTATTTTACTTATGTTTATTATTTATGACATCAGCCATTATGATGTTATTTGTTATCACTGACTTATTTTTAATGTTCTTCTTTTGGGAAGCGGTCGCAATTCCTATTTATTTTTTAATTTCGCTATGGGGACGACGAGATTCAAGCTCACAATTACGTTTTAATGGTGCCAGCAAATTTTTGATTTATACCCAATTGAGCAGCTTACTTATGTTAATCTCAATTGTGTCATTAGCCTTAACTAACTGGAACTTAACAGGACATTGGACGTTTGATTATCAGGTATTAACAAAAACGCCAATTTCAAGTGATACCGAATTTTGGCTCATGCTAGGATTTTTAGCGGCTTTTATTGTGCGTATTCCTTTTGTTCCCTTTCATAGCTGGTTTATTGAAGCCAATATCGAATCTTCAACAACTGGCTCAATGATGATCAGTGGTTTATTACTCAATACAGCTACATTTGGTTTACTGCGTTTTGTTATACCGCTATTTCCTAATGCTTCAATCATGATTATGCCATTCATGTTAGCTTTTGCCCTGCTTACGGTTATTTATGCTGCATTACTTGCATTTAATCAAACTGATATAAAAAAACTCATCGCTTATATTCATATCGCATTAATGGGGTTTGTGACGGCAATTATTTATAGTGGTTCTGTTATTGCTTATCAAGGCGTGGTTATTCAAATGATAGCCATCAATTTAGCAATAGTTGGCATGTTTATCATTAGTGGATTGCTAGTTGAATGCTATTCAACACGAAATATAAGCCAATTTGTTGGGCTTAAAGAGCGTGTGCCTTATCTATCTTCGTTTACCCTGTATTTTTTATTAGCGGTATTAGGGATTCCAGGTACAGCTAATTTTGTTGGTAATTATATGATGTTACTTGGTAGTTATAACACTTTTTCATTTTATACAATTTTGTTAGTTATTGGTTTATTATTACTGTCGATATCATTTATTGTACGGATGCAGCCAATTTTTTATGGTGCTATTGATAAAGGTGTTGCAACAAAGCATCTGCTCAGTAAGAAAGATCTTTTATTATTATCGAGCATCTTAATTGTCCTTATTTTTATTGGTTTGTATCCTCAAGTGGTTTTAGATATGTCTTATTCTGTCGTGAATCAAACACAACAATACATAGCCACAGAGCGAGTGGGAGAGTAATAATCTATGATAGCCTTATCGCCAATTTTTGTATTAAGCTTTTCGATCATTGTTTTGTTATTTTCACTATTTGTTTTTAAAATAAGCACCAGAGGTTGCACTATTTTAACGGTATGTGGATTAGTTTGTGCGTTGATCTGTTCTGCAGTAGTTGGCTATAAAATTTCATTTAGTACTCAGACTATTACTGATATCAGCAGTGACAATATGCAAATATCGGTGTCAGTTTCTGAACCAACTAAAGAACCAAATCCATCAAGTGAAGAAACAATCGCAATTGATACTGTACCTAATGACACTATGGAATCATCAAGTGGAAGTGAAGACACAAGTATTGATAGTAATATCAACAACAGTAAGATTGATAATACAGCGACAGATATCGATACTCATTCTAATATTGATGATAATTCAAAAATTGATGGTAGTTCAAAGGATGAATGGAAAGCGCGCCATATTACCGCACTTTTTACCTGTGATGGCTACGGCTTACTTTATACCAGTTTGATTTTAATGATATCTATTGCAGTTGCATGTTTTGCTTATCGCTGGTTTAAACAAGAGCAGATTCATCACGGATTATTTTATTTGATTCTGCTCTTTATGGCATTAGGAGGTGTAACACTGGTATACGCTAGCCATTTAATCGCCCTTTTTATTGGGATTGAACTGTTATCTATTCCATTTGTAGGACTAATTGGTTATCAATATACACAAACTCATTCATTAGAAGCCACAGTCAAATACATGATTTTATCTGCTGTTGCCAGTGTATTTCTATTGATGGGGATCGCCTTTTATTATGCAACGACAGGGGAGCTCACTTTTAGTGGTTTAAGTTATCAACTTTCAACGATGCCTTACCTAAGCACATTATTACTAATGGGTGTTTGCTTAATGTTGGTTGGTATAGGTTTTAAATTATCACTAGTGCCCTTTCAACTTTGGTTGCCGGATGTTTATCAAGGCGCGCCAACGATTGTCGCCTTATTATTATCAACAGTTGGAAAAGTTGCGGTTTTCTGTGCCATAGCAAGGCTATTCCTATTGGCACCGATCGTTAATAATGAAACCATCCGTATTATTTTAGTTATTATGGCTTTTTGTTCTATTTTGTGGGGCAATTTATTAGCGTTAAAGCAAAGTAGCTTAAAGCGGTTACTTGCCTATTCATCAATAGCACATTTCGGCTATCTATTTACGGCTTTAATTGCTGTCCAGTATCAAGTGCTTGCATTAGAAACCATTGGCGTTTACCTAATTGGGTATATATTAGCTAATATCTGTATATTAGGTGCGATCAGTTTGGATTCGCATTCTAATGAACTGCAAGATCATGAAAACGAAATTGATCTTTCAGGACTATTTTGGCGCAGACCAATTCTTGCATTAGCGATGGGCATTGGTTTTTTATCTTTAGCAGGGACACCACTAACTGCGGGGTTCGTTGGGCGATTTTTACTGGTGTTATTAGGCGTCACTGCGGAATTATGGTGGTTAGTTGCCGCTGTGGTTATTGGTAGTGCATTGGGGCTTTACTTTTATGCTCGTTTAATTATCAATCTTTATATTAGGCCGCCTTGTCGTGATGGACAAATATTAAGTGGAGCTTCGATTAAATTAAAATGGAAGGATATTAGAATAAGCGAGTTAATCATTGTATTATGTGCCTTATTGACACTGCTTTGTGGAATTTACCCTAAATGGTTATTTAACTTAGTTAGCATGGCACAATATTTAACCACGTAATCAACGTTTATCCGCCATCATCGCTTGATTGGCGGAGTTATATTAAACAAAGTAGCTTAAAACACTTTTTATACTAAAACGCATACTTTCCTGAAACTTTTTGACAAGAAATAGTTAATAACAGATTTATTTATTGTGTTATAATTCCGACCTTTAAAAATTTAGTTTGAAACAAGAGGACCAGTATGGATTTTTTAATCTCTAATGCCTATGCAGCCGATGGTAGCCAACCAGGTGGCGATTATTTTATGCCAATTATGTTAGTTGTGTTTGGTTTATTTTTCTATTTTATGATTATGCGCCCACAGCAAAAACGTGCTAAAGCACATCGTGATTTAATGGCATCAATTTCAAAAGGTGATGAAGTGTTAACCAATGGCGGGCTTATAGGTCGTGTATCAAAAGTTAACGAAAATGGTTACATTGCGCTAGAATTAAATGATACAACTGAAGTTGTGATCAAGCGTGACTTTATTACATCAGTTTTACCAAAAGGAACAATGAAATCACTATAATAGAGTGTTATCTATTATCGTTCATTGTATTAATTACCTAATCCCACAAGAGAATATGTCGTGTTAAACCGCTATCCTTTGTGGAAGTACATTATGTTGGTCGTTGTCATTTGCCTCGGCCTTCTTTATGCACTTCCAAATATTTATGGTGAAGATCCCGCTATACAAATTTCAGGTTCAAAGACTACTGAAATTGATGTTGCTATGCAAGATAAGGTCAAAAAACTTTTGGCCGATAATCACATCGAACCGAAATCATTGGTTTATGAAAATAAATCAATTTTAATTCGTGTTGGTGATAACGACACCCAGCTTAAAGCGAAAGAACTTATATCTGAAGCATTGGGTGAAGAGTATATTGTTGCATTAAATTTAGCACCAGCAACGCCTGCATGGCTTACTCTGTTAGGCGCAGAACCGATGAAACTGGGTCTTGATTTGCGTGGTGGTGTTCACTTCTTAATGGAAGTCGATATGACCACTGCATTAAGTAAACTCACTGAACAATCTATCGAAAACATCAAAGCTGAATTTACTAATAGCAAACTAAATTATAAAACCATCAGCAAAGATAGTAATCAGCAAATTGTAATGCAATTTGATAATACTGAAGATCGCAATAAAGCCATTACCAAGATCAATGGGATACAAGATTACAAAGTGATCTCTCAACGCGACAACAGTATCTTCATCAATGTCAGTGAACAACGTTTACAACAAGCGAAAAATGATGCTGTTGAGCAAAACACTACCATTCTACGTAATCGTGTTAACCAACTCGGTGTTGCTGAACCCATTGTTCAACGTCAGGGGGCAGATCGCATTGTTGTTGAATTACCCGGCATACAAGATACCGCATTAGCCAAGCGTATTTTGGGAGCAACGGCAACATTAGAATTTAGACAGGTTAACGAAGAAAGTACCCCTAATTTGCCTGCTATTCTAAATGGCGATATGCGCATTCCTTATGGTTCCGAAATTAAGTATATGGAAAGTGGTCGTCCTGTACTACTGTATAAACGTATTGTATTAACAGGGGATCATATTACCGATTCTTCATATCGGGTTAATCAATATGGCCAACCCGAAGTAGCTATTACACTTGATGGTTCAGGCGGTAAAAGGATGTTTGATTTTACCCAAAAAAATCTTCATAAAGCGATGGCAACTTTATTTGTTGAATACAAAGACACCGGTAAGCGTGATGAAAACGACAAACCAATACTTGAAAAGCAAGAACGTGTTATTAACGTAGCGACTATTCAGGGTATTTTTAGTGATCGTTTTCAAGTAACCGGTATTGGTAATATTGATGAAGCTAAAAATTTATCACTATTATTACGTGCAGGGGCATTAATTGCACCTATTCAAATTATTGAAGAGCGAACAGTAGGGCCTTCAATGGGGCAAGAAAATATAACCCAAGGTCTAGAATCTTGCGCATGGGGGTTAGCGATTTCTGTCATCTTTATGCTAGTGATGTATCGTCTGTTTGGCGTGTTTGCTAGCCTTGCATTAGTTGCAAACTTAATTTTAATTGTTGGTGCAATGTCTTTACTTCCTGGGGCAACGCTAAGCATGCCTGGTATCGCAGGTATTGTGTTAACTGTGGGTATGGCTGTTGATGCCAATGTACTAATTAATGAACGAATAAAAGAAGAGCTTAGTAATGGACGTGGCGTTCAGCATGCAATTAACGAAGGGTACGCAGGTGCTTGGAGTAGTATTTTTGATGCCAACCTGACCACTTTAATTACGGCTATTATTCTTTATGCAGTTGGTACAGGATCAATTAAAGGTTTTGCCATTACACTAGGCATTGGTATTGTAACATCAATGTTTACATCGATTGTCGGTACTCGCGCATTAGCCAATCTTATTTATGGCGGTCGTCGCGTTAATAAGTTATCAATTTAGAGGTTTATTGTGAGTATTACTAAAAAACAAAATCATGATGTTAGAGAATTAAATCATGGCCGCAGAGTCCTCGACTTTTTAAAATTTGGCTTTATTGCTTTTGTTATTTCAATGTTATTAGTTGTGGCGTCGTTTGTGGTTATTTTTGTTAAAGGATTTAATCTAGGACAAGATTTCACTGGCGGTACAACAGTCGAGCTCACCGTAACAAAAGCCGTTAACCTTGATGACCTTCGTAACAGCTTACGCAATGCTGGCTATCATGAGCCGATAGTACAATATTACGGCAGTAGTAAAGATATCATCATTAGATTACCTGCGGCTAAGCAAGAAGATAGTAGTGTCTCATCCGCTATTGATAATGCACTAGGCACAAAAATTTCCAATTTAATCCATAAAGATATTGATGCAGAAGCTCAAATTAAACGGATTGAATTTGTGGGGCCAACTGTTGGTACTGAACTTGCGCAAGATGGTGTTTTGGCAATTTGTGCCGCATTAGTGTGTATTTTAATCTATATTGCCTTTCGTTTTGAGTGGCGATTCGGTACAGGTGCGGTTGTTGCCTTAGCGCATGATGTTATTATTACCGCGGGTTATCTATCGCTATTTGAACGAGAACTCGATTTAACTATCATTGCTGCGATGTTATCGATTATTGGTTATTCTCTTAACGATACCATTGTTGTTTTTGACCGAATTCGCGAGAATTTTAGAAAGATTCGCCGAGCAGAACCTTACGATGTTATTAATATCTCGTTAACACAGACATTGCATCGTACTTTAATGACATCAGGTACAACTCTTGCAGTGGTCATCATTCTGTATATCTTTGGCGGTTCAATGTTAAAAGGCTTCTCTGAAACATTAGGCGTTGGTATTGTGCTTGGTACAATCTCATCAATTTATGTAGCGGCTTATATGTCACTTAAATTGGGGGTAAAACGTGAACACTTTATGCCACCTAAAATTGAAGCAGAAGGTGCAGATCAACCTTCAATATTGCGTTAATTATGTTAACTCTGCCATTAATGGGCAGAGTTTTATTCGGCTATTTTTCAAACAAATAACTTCAAATCGATTGACACTTATTATTTAGTTGCATATTATTAGCCACAGTTTTATCCCTTTCTATTTGGGGCCATAGCTCAGCTGGGAGAGCGCAACGCTGGCAGCGTTGAGGTCAGGGGTTCGATCCCCCTTGGCTCCACCAATTCAATAATCAGTAACATTCTTTAAAACCCAACAAAGCACACTAAACCAAGTAATAACAAGCCTTAAAGTCTATTTTATTGCCCATTAAGTATCAGTAAGGTACATTTACAACCATAATTTTTAGGTATATGCTTAGGTATACAGACGCAATATACCTATATATCGTATACCTAAAATAATTATGGCAAGGAAAACACATCCATTAACAGACACCCAAATAAAAGCCGCCAAACCAAGAGATAAAGATTACTCTTTATTTGATGGCGGTGGTATGTATCTCTTAGTTAAATCGAATAATTCTAAAATCTGGCGTTTTAAGTATACGCGTCCATATACCAAAAAGGGCGCATTAATTAGCTTCGGTAGTTATCCTGAGGTTTCACTACAGCAAGCGCGAAAACAACGAGATGAAGCGCGAGAATTAATAAAGCAAGGTGTAGATCCTCAAGAGCACAAAGCAGAATAAGAACAACGTAAGCATGACGAAATTACTAGCACCTTTAAAAAGGTAGCCCCTGATTGGTTTAAAGTTAAAAGTGGCAAAGGACTAACTGAAAGCACCTTAAAAAGAACGTGGGAATCGTTAGAGTTACATTTATTTCCTTATATTGGTGATAAATCAATCTTTAAATTAAAAGCAAAAGAATTTATTAAGGCCATGGAGCCACTAAGAGCTAATGGTAAATTAGAAACAATTAAAAGACTTTGCCAACGTATCAATGAGATTATGTTTTATGCGGTGAATATAGGCTTGATTGATGCTAACCCAGCAGCCAAGATAAAAGATGCTTTTGAAAGCCCTATAAAAGGGCAAATGCCAACAATAAACGCGCAAGAGCTGCCCCAATTTATGCAATCCCTTGCTATGGCCAGAATCGAATTACAAACGCGTTGCTTGATTGAATGGCAATTATTAACAATGACACGCCCAAATGAAGCGGTAGGGGCAAAATGGCAAGAGATTGATCTAGACAATTGCTTATGGGTTATTCCTGCCGAAAAAATGAAAATGAGGCGAGAGCATACTATTACACTCAATAAGCAGGCTATGGCTATATTATCAATTATGAAGCCTATAAGTGGGCATAGAGAGCATATATTCCCAAGTATGAAACCGCCTTATACAACCCCGATGAATAGTAGTACTGCTAACATGGCAATAAAGCGCATGGGATATAAAGATAAGCTTGTTGCGCATGGCTTAAGAGCTTTAGCAAGCACGATATTAAATGAGCAAGGCTTTGACCCTAATATTATTGAAGCGGCACTAGCCCATGTTGATACTAATAGCGTCAGGCGAGCCTATAACCGTGCTACTTACCTAGAACAGCGCAGAATTATGCTTGACTGGTGGGGTGACTTTGTCGAGCAAGCAAGCCAAGGAAATGTCTCACTATCAGGTAACCGCAATTTAAAGCTAGTTAATCATTAACCATATCGCGCTATTCATACCGTGCCCCATATTTGGGTTACGATAAAACCGTAACTCAAATTTGAGTTACTCGCTTCAATAACTTCATATTAAACCACTCCTCATATCTGAGGGGTGCTTTTTCAAATGTCATCCTTTACCTATGCCAATGATTAGGTTGTTTTTATACTTACCTCCCCATAATCTTAAACTTTTAATATAAAGTGTTCACTACTATTCACCAACCTAATATTAATTTATATATATCAATATATTATATACTTATTATATATATTTTTTTGTGTTCACTAGTATTCACTAGTGTTCACTACTATACACATTCTTAAAATAATCCTGATCCTGTAATTAACCAATTGAAATATAAATATATTTATATAACGTTATTATTTTATTAAAATAAAATAATTATTAATCATAATGTTAAGTTAAAGTGATTTTAAGGTTGATCCAGGGCTATTATTGGAGGAAAAGACTAAATGTTCTATGGTGATTTTCACCATTCAGGTATTAAATTTGCAATCTCTAAAAAGCCAGCAGGTTTATTACATTGGTTTGAGTTACGCAACTATAGCTATTTATAATTACCCATTTAGTAATAGCAGTCAAAAAAATTATTTCAATTCGCGGTTTTGCATAAAAAGGAGGTTGGGCGGTTTTAGACGTGTAGAGTTATAGAAATTTGCTACCCCCTCCTATTGGCTGGGCTAATTTTGGACACGTTAAAAAGCAATCTAATAATTTGCCTTATTGGATTATAATAACCTTATTATTAGTAAGTTAGATGGCAATATGGTAGGAAGAAAATCAAAATTAAAGGAAATGTTAGAGCTAGGGCAAGAGTATTTGCATAAGCAGGGTTATATCAATAATGGTGAAATGATCCCCTCTGTGGCTGGACTGGCTTTATATGCTAACTGTTCAAGGTCAAGTTTATATAATTACGCAAGTTCAAGCGAAGAATTTAAGGATATATTAGAACTGATCAAAGCGCGCCAAGAAGTGGAATTAATTAATAAAGGCTTAAAAGGCGAATTTAACGCGAGTATTGCCAAATTGATGCTTGCTAATCATGGTTATTCTGAAAAGCAGATATTAGATCATCAATCTATGGGTAGTGGCATTACAACCAAGTCCAAACCAATGCGTATTGAGCTAGTAGCACCATAATCTAATAGATAATCACTAGTACTTATAAAAAGGTATCCAAGCAAGTATCCAGCGAAAAGGCACCTAATAAGTGGATACCAATTTCATCATACAAGCCAGTTAATAAGTTAGCGCACTCCAAAAGCGTGATCCTCGCCAAAAAAGTGGACAAAAGTTGCCTCTATGATATAAACAAAAATCATAGGAGACAAATATCATGGTCAAAAAATTTAGTATCGAATTCAAACAACAATCGGTGGATTATGCGTTATCTAATGCACACCTTTCTATCAGCGAACTTGCCAACCATCTAGGTGTGGGTAAATCAACCCTAGATAAATGGATTAGGCAACTTTCCCCGAATAAAACCAGCCGTCGAGAGTTAACGGCTGAGCAACAGCGGATTATGGCGTTAGAAAAAGAGATTAAAGAACTGAAAATGGCCAATGATATACTAAAAAAGGCGCATGTGTACTTCATCAACAATCCAAGTCGGTGAAGTACGCTTATATGAAAAATCATTTAATCTGCTATCCCGTTACTAAGATATGCTTATTACTTGGTGTCAGTTCATCGGGTTATTATGCTTGGTTAAAAAGAGCAAACAAATCAGCCAAACTCAGCGAGTATATTAAAAAGCAGTATTGGCAACATAAGGCCCGTTTGGGTGCGCCAAGCCTGCTTCATGATGTTAGGGAAGCGGGCTATCAAGTTTCAGAAAGGACAATTAGCCGTGTTTTGCAACAATTGGGATTACGGAGTAAAGCAGCACGTAAATTCAAGTATAAAACAGACACGGCTCATCGCAATATTGCGCCCAACACGTTAAATAGGCAATTTAACCCTGATAAGCCAAATACGACATGGGTAACCGATATTACTTATATTAAAACGGGTGAAGGGTGGTTATATTTGTCGGTGATTATCGATTTATATGGACGAAAAGTAATTGCTAGGCAAACGAGTCGCTACATAGACCGTCATTTAGTGTGTAATACATTAAAACAAGCCTTATTTCGGCGT
>NZ_LZGT01000082.1 GCF_001690525.1 Gilliamella sp. App6-5
TACCAAAAGAAACCACCCTATCGGATTACCCACCCGAGGTACAAAAGGCCATTTTAGATAGTAGCCAAGAGTGGGGCGTAATTGATGACGAAACGGGCGAACTTATCGACTATGGTCAATTTAAAAGACCCAAGAAAAAAGCCAGCCGAAAAAGAAAAACAAAAGCAACAAAACAAGCAGAAAAGCCCATAAAAGAGAATTCAGAGAATTAATTGGTAAGGTTAGATTGTGGCTGCTTTAGCAAAGATGCCAAACGTGATCAATTTGATGACTTAACTGAAGAGTTAAACGAGTTTTACCAAGCAGTTCAGGGGACATTTTAATGTATATTGGTGAATTTATATTGTGGTTAGGTAGTGCAATTAAACCTGAAACACGTAAAAAATTGAAAAAAGATTATTCTGATAACTCAATGAAGTTAAGCGAAGTCGCCAAAGATTATACCACAGAGTCGGTCAGTCATAATCCACGCCCGATAGGACCTTATTATGCCTATAACGATCGCTATTTAGAGATACGAGGAGGTATGCTTGAAAATTTTCGGGGGATTATTACTTGGATTAGTTTAGCTATATTTTTTATTACAGCATCAGGAGGTTATTTCGCACTTAAAGTGGCTTTAAAATTATACAATAATGAATGGGATAATTATAAAATTGGTTCCGGAATATTTGCAATGGTATTTTTTGCAATCATTTTTTTAGTCTCTGCTTATTTATGCATCCGCTACTTCCGTTATATCTGTCGCTTGGAATTATTCACGCTTCGCCATGTAACTATCCCCTAAAATAGTACAGCAAAAAAGTAGAAAATTCTCTATGATAAAAGTAAAAGAGGATTCAATTATGAAAAAAATGACTGAACATCAAATCGTCGCTATTTTAAAAGAAGCTGAA
>NZ_LZGT01000083.1 GCF_001690525.1 Gilliamella sp. App6-5
ATAAATCATAATATTTATATTTAGTAAATATTTTATTTTTAATAAAACTAAAACTCATTTACTTAACCTCTAATTGATTTTTTAATATATCAAAATTATCTTCACCTAAAATATTCATTAGTGATTCATTATGATTTGATAAAATGCTTGAAACTTTTAACTTCATAAAATTTTTTTCAAGTTCTTTTTTTGTGAAATTAAAAGTTTTTTCTTGTCATCAATCTTTTTAATTTTCTCATTTATACTATTTATCTTTTCTTCGATTTTAGTTAATTTATTCATTTTTATTTTTCCCAAGTAAAATTCTGCTCGTAATTTATTCTCCAAAAAATTCGCATCTGGGTCAACGTCAATAAAAAATTCAATATCTGTAAATGAACGCCCAATTTTTTTTGGTTCATATGAAATATTGAGATCGCTCTTATTATTAATTTCATTGACAGATTTATCTATAACAAAACGTTTTAGATCGGACCACGTCAAAAATTTATCATTAATACAGAGTAGAAATCTCAATTCATTTAAACTGATAATTCTTCTCTTTACTGTTTTAAATTGAATTAATAACTCTGTAAATACCCCAAACTTAGTACAAGATTCAAGTAGAAAATCATACTGCTTGTTTTAGTGTTTTATACTCAATCGGCGTCATATTATTTAGTGCTTCATGTGGTCTTTCGGTGTTATACACTGTTAGCCATTCTTCAGTTATCTTTCTTACTTGTTCTAGATTATTAAATAGATATAAATCTAATACTTCTGTGCGATAGGTGCGATTAAATCGTTCAATGTACCCGTTTTGATATGGGCTACCGGGCGCTATATAATCAATGGCTATATCATGTGATTTAGCCCAGTTTATAAAGGTTTTTCCTGTAAATTCTGGCCCATTATCGACGCGTATTTTTAATGGATAGCCATGATATTCAGCCAGTTTATCTAAGTAACGGGTAACTGTCCCTGCCGGTAAGCTTACTGCAATATCAATACCTAACGCCTCACGATTAAAGTCATCGATGACATTGAATGTCCTAAAGCGACGTTGATTACAGCTACTATCACTCATAAAATCCATTGACCAACATTCACCTTGTTTATTAGGAACCAATAGCTTTTCTGGTGTTCGTTGGGGGATACGTTTTTTACGTTTAGCTCTAATATTAAGTTTTAACTCACAATACACCCGATAAACACGCTTATGATTCCATTTATAGCCGAGCTTTCTGATGCGATTAAAACATTTGGGAAAGCCCCAGCGTAAATGCCGGTCTGTGATAGCATTCAACACCGAAACAATCACCGAATCATCCAGTAACTTAGGTTGATAATAGTAAGCACAACGGCTTAAGCCAACAATGGCACAACTCATAGCAATAGTAATAGAATGATTTTGTTGTAGTTGCTGTGCCCACGTTTTACGTGCCCCAGTTGGCACTAAAGCTTTTTTATGATTTCTTCCTGAAGTTGGGATTTTAAACTCAGTTCAGCAAACATCTGCTTAAGCTTACGGTTTTCAGCCTCAAGCTCCTTTAAACGTTTAATATCAGAGGTTTCCATACCACCGTATTTATCACGCCATTTATAGAAAGTTGAATTTGCCATGCCATATTTACGGCAGAGTTCCTTGACAGGAATACCTGCTTCAGCTTCTTTTAAAATAGCGACGATTTGATGTTCAGTCATTTTTTTCATAATTAAATCCCCTTTACTTTTATCATAGAGAATTTTCTACTTTTGTGCTGTACTATTTTAGGGGATAGTTACAAGTTGATTTAAAAAACCTTGTCATTTTCTATGTTAGTTTTACACTCAGTATGAAGTATTTAAATCTAAAATAATCACCTGTTTTAAAATTAAAAAATCATATTGGCATATAAAATTAACATTTTAGCCGGCCTGTTATTTATCTTTGTAAATTTTCATTTATGCGTATTGCAATTACTGCTTAAGTCGTAAATATTATTGATTATTATATAAGGGAAAAAAGCTTCCCAACTTCTACTATTGTCGGGAAAACATTAATGTTTATGTCAAAGTGCACTTATATTTAAAATGGCAATGACAAATTAATTATTAAAAATAACCTTAAATAGTGTGATTGATGAAATTAAAAAATAGCTACCACTAATTGCTATCCCATAAGGTAAGGTAACGCCACCTTCTGGTTTTTTTAGATGCTTATATATAATTGCGATGATCGCCATAGGTAGCCCAAAGAGTGTGATTATCATCAAAAAAGACAAAACGCTGCCTGATGGAATAGAGATTAAAAGTACAGTAATTAATTTTATATCCCCTGCACCAACTAATCGACAATAAAACATAAAAAGCCCACAGACTAAAAATATACCCGATGCACTATAGTTTAGTTGACCATCTCCAAAAATAAAATTCAAAATAGTAAGGATGAATATTATGCCAACAATATAATTTGAAATTGTTCGGCGTGTTAAATCAGTATAACAAGAAACTAATAAGCATCCCCAGATTACTAAAATAATAATATCATTAATTAATTCTTGACTAATCATTATTTCCCTTGCCCCGGAATATAATCTTCACCATAAACTTTTTTCATTGCATCTACAACAAACTCCATTTTAAATGCAGGCTCCCAATCTCTTTTTTTACTGGTTTTCGGATCAAATTTACGTCCACCACCATACCCTACTCCAAAGACCTGTCCTTCATCATTCCAATAAAATAGATGCTGTCTACCGCCATCAAGTTTAACAAATTTACCTTCATTGTTTCTAAGTGTTGCCTCCTTGCCATACAAGATATTTCTATAAGCACCACCAATAATACCCCATGTTAGTAGCTTTTCACCTTCATCTTTTTTCTCTCTAGTGATGGCAACACAACCACGGAATCGGCAATAAAGCGAGCTAATATTTTGTGTGATCAAAGTAGGGGTTGCAATTGTTTTGCCTCTCCTCTCACCTTCTCTTTTCTCGTTTTCTTTCTCTATTTCTTCTGGCGTTAGCTCTTTACCATAATGTACTTCGTCTTCTTCCCCTCCTTCGATGTCCTCTTCCTCATCAAATTCTGAGTGATCATCATCGACTATTCCCTCTTCATCTCCTGTTGTTATTGTACCTGTAAGGCCTAAACGACTTTTTCTTCCCATACCGTAAACTCTACCCGTTGAAGTTAAAAAAGTAGTGAAATAATGCCCTCCAGTAATTTGCATAATATCTTTACCATTAATGCCATCTAGGTTGGTAATTTGTTTTGGCCTTAAGTTATAAACATGAAGTGTTTCATTAACGAAGCCAAATGAATCAAATGCTTCGTCTCCCCAACCAAAAACTTCTCCTTTTTCATTGATAGCATAAGCACTAAAAGTACCAGTCCCAATCTTCACCACTTTACTACCCTTAAAATATTGGCGAGGAATCTTGGCAATCTCAGCATTTGCGACTCGAATGTCTCTACCTGATTCACCTGAATAACTACGCCCCCAAGAATAAACATCTCCTTCTCTTGTCAACGCATAAGAAGAATATTTCCCGCAACTAATAGCAATAACATCTTTATTCTCCAAAATCAGAACAGGCTTATCTATGTAATACCCCATACCCTTACGATGACCAGCAGCTTCTCCATACGCATTTCTCCCCCAGCCCCAAACATTACCTCTGTCATCTAGTGCAATAATATGATATATGCCCGTAGCTAGCTGTGTAATAGAAAGACCTTTCTCAATAAATTCTTTTACTCTGGCGGGTTCAGCTTTAAAGGAAACATGCGATTTACCATTACCTTGTAATCCTCGACCTCTATATCCCCAAACCCAAACATCGCCATTTTCTAAGGTGACGCCGGTTTTAATTAAGTTAGTTCGAGTCGTTATATTAACATTTGTCGTAGTGCTGAATATCACAGCATCAGTACGTGTTTTTGCTACCAACGGAAAGCTTAAATAAGTTATAAACAATATCATAATTTTTATTGCTTTCATTTTGGATTACTCCTATTTTCCACTATTAAGCTATCATTTTCTGTTGAGAATAAAATTACCAGTCTCGACTTCAAGAATTTTAGATATAGCATCCAACAATGACTGATAATCTAGAGCGTCAAACAAAAACTGCTTATTACCATTCATACATTTAGTAAACCATTTACCATATACTTGTTTGTATTCAGTATCTGTTGTTAAATGTCTAGCATTAGGATCTAATTTTATATAATAAATACTAGCACTTTTAGCTGCTCTGGCAATATAATTGTTTTTTTGGTTTGCTACACTTGTTAACCCTTCTGTTATTTTCTGACAAACGTTATTCTCTAAAAATTCATCTCTAAGGACATCTGCTCCCGCATCATCTTTGCCATCTGTGATAATAATCATAATTTTATTGTTACTAGCACTACCTTTAGCTATCTCTGGTACTGCCCGTAACAAGGCCGTCATAGTATCCGTGCCTCCTCCTGGTTGCCAAGTCGCACTTTTAATCTGATTTAAAAGATTAATACTGTGATCGCTATCATCACTGAAAGGAATTAAATGAGGAGATAATTTGAAGTCTTTGATTTTTTCTGACGCTATTTTAAACCTTTTAGGATTTGACATCTTGACCATTTTTTCATTCATAATACCATTACTATATAAAGGTGACTGACACATTCCCTGAAATGGTGAAAAATCAGCAACAGTTGGCGAAATAAGACGATTAAATGTTATAGTATTAGCATCCATACCACTAAATAATGAATCAATAGTACCTTGCACATCAACTGTTTTAGTGTTGGCAAACGAATAATGTATATCAGGATAATTCCCCGAGAACATATAATCATATAGTTGAACTATTTTACCATATTGATTTTTAATAGTGTTTTTATTTTTACTAGCCAATGGATAATCAGGATTACTTTCACCACAAGCATATCGTGTAGACCCCATATGAATCTGTTCAGTATGATGGCGAATGCGACATAATCTGCCATTAAGTAATGCTTCATCATTATAAAGTCCTTTTGCTGGTCCAATTATTTGTGAGTAGTAACGATAGTTATAATAATCTAAATAATAAAAAACAGTGCTTTCAAAATATTTAAAATAGTCATAGTCTAAATACTCTTTAATTTGTTTATTTTGTTTCAACTTACTCCATTTTGAATACGCAACATTTTTATTCGCCCAAAAATTATAATCAATATTGTTGTAAGGTTGTTTCATCTTGTACATAACAGAACAAGCATAACCATCACCTCCAGCAAGATTACTCGTTTGGGTTGTAACAGGAACACCTATGTCGTAAGGAACTAAGGCAAAATGATAGTTTGGATCATTTTTATATTCATTAATAATACTTGCTATAGCGTCTTTCATATAGTCAAGACGCGTTTCAGATGCATTTCTAACTTGGTAATCATTACAAGACATGTCTCCGTATATACACGTAGATGAACCTGAAAAATCACTAATAAATACAATATCAAATGAATCAGAAACTTCATATTTTCTAGTATTACCATAGTTTCTAGTTTTATTTCCTATAAGCATTGGTTGATTTAATACATCATCCAACGCATCATTTTTACCTTTTTTATTACCAATGAGAGGATCAACCTTTTGTTTATAGGAAATATAATATTCTTTCCTATCTTCATTATATTCTATGTCAAGGTTAGCATCGTTAGCTAAATTACTACTAATTTTTTCATAGAGAAAGTAATTAATATAATTCAATGCCATTTTTTGATTTTGCTCAATTGCTGTATCGTCAATATTTTTATTATTTAAAGCAACTATGGCTAATGATGCTTCATTAGTTGCCTCAGAGATCCTTGCTCGATTACGCATTGCTTGGGTATAATTAATTGAGACAAGCATACAAACCAGTATAGTCGGAATCATAATCGCAAAAGCGACAACAACACTTCCAGCAGTGCACTTTAAAAAAGTTTTTTTATCATTGCTCTGTTTTAGTTTATTATTTTTCATATAATCCTCTCAGAAGCGTGTTGATTAGAGATAGTAAATAGGACAAGCTCTAGCGGCATCAGTAATACTGTTACAACGTGATAGCACTACAATATTACTACATAAATTGGGGAACGTATCATCTGCTTCTCTACTAGAATTGATCCATTTTAAATAAAAACTTTCCTCATTAACAACGCACATACTAACTCGATACAAAGGAATCCAACGACCTGCTAATCCAACTATTGGATCAGCTACTCTTGAAACATATGGAACTAGTTTTGAATAGTTATTTGAACTATTGTCGGTAATTCTAGGCAGACTATTAAAATAATTTGCAATACCCGCGTTATTACAACTACCAATAGGGCAAGATTGAGAACTTAAAGAATGTAATTGAGCATTACTTAGACTTTCTGGGTGATGAGTATTTTGTACGATAAATAAACCATCTACTCTTATAGAAACATCACGGCCACCTAACAATTTAGTTGCCAATAGACGCATTTCTTCCACTTGATTATCATCAAATAATTCATGAGTTTTAAAACAATACTTGGTACCGGGACTACACAATACAAGTTTGTTTTTTTTAATTGTGCCATTTATAATGGGGTAGAGAGATGATCTTTCGCGAAAAATTGATGCTACTGCATAATTTGCTCGTTCCAATCTATTTTGTAGCATGATCGTACTATATACATCATAGATAATAAATAATAAAACTGTAAACAAACAGAAACATGCTGCAAACTCAATGGAAATTATACCGTCTTTATTGTGAAAAAAATTACCAGAAGATTTCATTTGTTATTCCATTCCTTTAGTTACGAATTGTTTTGATAAAACTCACGGTACACAATTGTTTTCTTTTTCAAAGAGGAGTCAATTATACGACTAAATAGTTCGGAAAATATGGCATAGTAATGATACTCCAAATCAAATACTAATATGTGAGTATCATCGCTGAGGGTGTCATGACAATTATTATCAATTACCTCTCTTATTGTTTTACAATAAGTTACTGTTATTTCTAATTCTTGTGAATTCGTCAAATAGGGCCATGAAGGCATTTCACCTGTAGCGAAGTGATTTACTATTTCGTCATAATTGTCATTCTCGAAAATTGCAGCTCTATTTGTTATTTCTGTCGTCATTAAATCTAAAGCAGAACCAATAATCATAATCCGACTGAATTCAAGTACAAATACAAATAGCACAATTACAAAAGGAAAAACAATTGCAAATTCTATTGAAACATTTGCCCTCTTTTGACGAAAAAACAATTCCCAATATTTCAACATGATTTTTGCTCTTCTCTATTATTATATAAAGGATTAATCTTTCTTTTTCTTTAATATTGAAAAAGATGTTTTTGATTTACTTTTTTTGATTTTTTTATTACCAATAATAGCTGAAGCTATTTCTTTTATTTCACTGCTATTATGAGCTTTTTTAAATTTATCCATCCTTGGGATAAATTTACGAGTAAAATCAATACTTCGACCTAAAAATTCTTCAATATCATTATCTCGTAAAGCTGTTTTTTTATCATAAGGAAGATTATCATTTAGACACACTAAAAAGCGTTTATTTAGTAAATCTACATTTTGTGTGGTAGCGCGAGAAATTTCATCCAGCATTTTTTTAGCGACTTTAATTGAGAAAGGATCTCTATTTACTACAAGAAAAACAATATTTGAAAGTTTAATTATCTGTTCAAAATGCTTAAATGAAGATGATAACCCCATATTTTGATCAATAACAGCAATGTTGAATTGCCCAGAGTTCAAATCATCATATTCCCATGCCTTATCACTGGTTTCAATTTTTGCTTGTAAAGAAAGTTCAACATCAACTACTGAACCATCTTGGGGTATTGGCATTTCAAATAAAAAATCGGCATTCGGACTTGTCGTCGCGCCTTGAATATAAAGGATCGGATAATTAGTTAACGAACTGATATTTTTTAGTGTATGAATCGCTAATGATGATGTGCCTATTCCTCCTTTACAGCCTAAAAATGTAATAACACTACCGACTCTTTGGCTTGAACCTGGCGGAGTGACACTTCTTGAGTGTAAGATAGCTGGAATCTTCTCTAATTGGCTATTCTCTAATAAAAAATGGATACCCTTTTTTAACAAAAATTCAGAAAACTGAATTGAATCATGGCTACCAACAAGTATTGTTGATGCTTTAATTGGAATACAACGATTAACATTTTCTGATAATCGTTCGGCATCATTTTCATCTTTAATATCTAAAATAATTGCATCATACTTGTTCCAACGCGGTTCCTCTTTTAATTCGGACAAATCTAATGGAATAATCTCCATACCCAATACATTGTAAAGGAAAAGTACAGAACGAATATTCTCAACCAATTCACTTCTTTTACTTAAAATAGCAACCTGAAAACCCGATATACGCCCAACCACGAATTCTTGTGAAGGGTCTTTTGATATATCTTTATCTTTTTTATTACCAAATAATTGCATAAGAATTCCACTAACCTTTATTCAATAAAGCCCATGTCATTAATAAATTTTTCACTCTCATTAGATATTGGTGCTGTTTTGCGTCGTTGCTTATCCATATTATTCTTAATATTGAAAAAACTATTAATTACATCAGTTCTTTCTAAAATCGGTAACTCTACACTATCAAAACTATTATTAGATGTCACCAAATTAACAGTTGCAAATACAACCATTTCTGTCTTTTCGCGACCTGTTGTTGTGCTACGCGCTAACGCTCCTAAAATCGGTATCTCGCTAACAAAAGGAATACGAGATAATGTTTCTGAATCTTGTTCGTTAATTAATCCCGCAATAACAAAACTGTCTCCATCAGATAGGTCTATTGTTGAACTGGTTCTTCTAGTCGATAAAGTGGGAATATTATAGTTATTAAAAGCATACGCACCTGAAACTGAACTCACTTCATTATTAATAAATAATCTAATACGTTTATCGTTATTCACTTTGGTACTAATATTTAATTTAATTCCATACTCTTTATAAGTGACATTAGCATCACCGTCTTTATTTTTAGTTACGATGGGAATTTCACCACCAACTAAAAACGATGCACTTTCACCAGACAATACAGATAAATTAGGTTGCGCTAAAATCTTGGCTAAACGGTCATTTTTTATTGCACGAATCATTGTGGTAATATTATGGATATTAAATCCTTTTTTTAGACCTAATAGGGTAAATTCACCAATATTGTTCATATCACTTCCACCATTTACCATACTATCCAAAGTTAAACTTTGCCACTCAATACCCAACGAATCGGTAAATGTTTTGCTCACTTCAACAAAGGTCAATTTTACATTAACCTGATACTCTTCAATGACTCTGATATTATCAATAATATTGTTATAAACATAGTAATCCTGAAAAGTAAGATCCGCACTTTCTAATCCATCTGATGCAGTGGTCCGTATTCGCTCTGCACTTTGCCCAACAAGTGAACCCACAACCGCCATAATTTTACCTTTTGTCGTCGTATCTGGTGTAGTTCCATTTAATACATAAACAAACCGTCCACTTGGATCACCATTATCATAACGATCTATTGTCACGCTACTATTTGGAAAGTTTTGCGCTAATCTATGGGTAATTTGAGATAAAAGCGGATCAACATTAATGGTATCATTAATGATAATGTTATTGGCATCATCATAAACCAGCAAGCTAGTTCTACCATTTGATTTACCATATATAATTAATGATTTACCATCAACAACTTCATAATTTGCTACGCTATCTTGGCTAATGAAAACAGTACCAACATTTTCTGGCAAAACAATTGTTTTGGTTTGCCCAATCTGTAAATTATGGATATTAGCAAAAGTCAACGAGGAAAAGCCAATAGATAATAAGCAGACTAGCTGTTTAATTGTGTTTATAATTGGTTTAATTTTTATTAGCATTCTTAGTTACCTTTTAGCAAATTAATCTGTTTTTTCTTTGAAAAAATAGCTTTATCAGTTAATGGCCAATTTTTTTCTTTATCACTTAACAAACGTAATCCATCGTCAACACTTTTTTTATAATTGCTTGGGTACATTATAATTGTAGAATTTGTCATCAGTGTTCTTAATAACTTAATTTCTTGATTTGAAAGTTCTAATTGAATTTGACCTGTATCCTTTTTTTGAAATTTTGAATCAATTCCAACATCATCTATGTCAATATAGAGAACCTTTTTACCTACAATAATCGGTTTTATACGATTTTTAACGAAATCATCACTAGGCGAAACGAGCCTATCATCTTTAAGAACTTTATTATTAAAATTCGCTGTTTCAGCATCACTATAAAATATATAAAGATCAACAAGATCTCCACCCTTTAAATTTTTTACCAAATAAGAATCAATTTGTTCTAATCTGAATGGAAACATATAATTTCCTTCTTTTAGGGCTAACATTGCATAGTCAGATGAATTAGGTGAAGCAATCAAATGACGTTCTATAAAAGAATCTTTTGCAATATTGCTTTTAACAACATAGGAGTCTAGCTCTGTTGCATTGGTTATATATTCAGATTTCTGTTCGCTATCAATTTTGATTTCTATTGATTTAAAATAGTAATCATCTTTAGTCAAGATCGTCTTTTTACTAATATCATGTTTTGCAACAGCAATTGTTATGATCTCTGTTTTTGGTTCTTCCTGTTTTGGTTCTTCTTTAACTTCAACTTGCGGCTGAACTACTGGTTCAGCAACAGGTGGAGGAGATGATTTTGTAAACAGCAATGCTAGCCCCACAATTAACATCAATATGTATAGAATAATTATTTTTTTTTCTTTCATGCAAACTCCATATAATTTTATATTTATTGTTATTTTTTTTGCACTTATTTATTTTCTAAATAAAAATCAAAAGCAAAACAGTGGGCTTTACCGTTAGAATTAAGACCAGCATCAAAATCTTTTACTATTGATTTTTGTTTAGTTTTTATTTGCAGAATTAATGTTTTTTCGGCAGTTAAAGTACCTGTTACATTGGCAAAATCCCGATCACTACGGGATATTCGATTAATAATATAATTTATTCCTGCGGAAGGAAGCGTTATATCATAAAACGATAATTTGAACTCAGTTGGTGAAATTTTTTCAATCAAGTATTGCTTTTTACTTAATTGATTCTCTGTCTCGAAAGTGATTCGACTAAATTTTTCGTGTTCGCCTGATCGAACAGCTAAAATAGTTGACTGAGTCTTCGTCTGATTGACTTGATTATTTTGTTTAGAAGCTACTGAGCTAGTCTCCGCTCCTGAATTAGATACAGTAGCTTGCTGAGAGGCTATTTTAGGCTCAGCTTCCGTTTTTAATTTAGCCACGTTTGATAATTTTGCACTAATTTCTGACTTAGCAACAGTTTGTGAATTAGTCTTTTTTTCAGGTTTAACAACGGTCTCTGTTTTGGATATCTGCTTTAATGTTGTTTTTTCAGTCGTATACTGTTTTTGATTATCACTTTGCGCTGGTGTAATCTCGTTAAACTTAATAGCCTTAATCGGTTCAATTTGCTTTAGCTCTTGAATTAAAATTTCTGGATCATTAGATAACCTATGTCCTATACAAAATGATTTAGCTAATTGAAATTTATTTAATTTCACTAATGTATAAAGTAAGTTATGAAGAATAGTTTGGTCACGATATCCTTTTTTATATAAAATATTGAGATGCTTATAAGCTTCATTGTAGTCTTTATTCAAAATTGATAGCATTGCTAGATTATTCGTGACTTTGTTTTCATCATAAAAATTCTCTCTAGCCAGGTTAAACGCATAACGCGCAGCATCGTATTGTTTCTTTTTCAGCAGAACGATGCCTTTTATATTATATGCTTCACCATTTTTAGGATTAATTGCGATTGCTTTATCTAAGGACTCCAACGCAGTATCATTATTGCCCATTTTGGATTCAACATGACCATACAAAGAAAAAAGATTATCATTCTTACTTTTATTTAAGACGGGGGTTAGCGTTCTTTTTGCCGCTTCAAAATCGTTAGAAAGGTAGTAAACTTGAGCAAGTTTATACCTTGTATCTTCAGAATCAGAATGTTGTAAGCGCTGTTTATAAAGCTCAATTAAACCACCGTAATTTTTTGTTGTTTCATGAATATAAATTTTTTGTTGCTCATTTAAATCGTATCTTAATGTACTGTTTTGGCATCCAGCGGCAATAAACAACATTGAACATACTACAATAAATTTTGGTTTTATTAACCTTCTTGGTTTACAGTATATTGAAAAATAGTTCATTATCTCTACATCCCTATCTATTACTTAATGTTGATATAATACTCATGACAACAGGTCCTGTAATAACAACAAGAACAGGTGCTAAAAAAAACCCCATCATCGGTAATGTCATTTTGGCCGCAATAGCAGCGATTTTTTCTTCTATAGTTAATTTTTGCATCTCTCTGATTTCAGCTGATAACTCTAATAAAGTATCATAAATTGAGTTACCATAACTAATACTTCGTCTTAACGTAATACAAAACATTCTAACTTCTTTACAGGGTACTTCCCGCTGAATTAAATCAATAGAGAGTTCAATACCATTAACATCCATCATTAAACAAGCTCTTTCTAAAATAGCTGCCACATCTTTATTAATTGGTTTTACTTTGGTACTTAAATACCTAAAACCATTTTCAACTGTCATACCCGATTTAACCATAATAGCCATCATATCAATGATCAATGGTAAGTCTTGCGAAATTTTTCTGATTTTTTTAGCTGTTTGCCTTTTTACCAACTTATCAGGCACAATAATCACTGCAATAACGATGACAAGCAAAACAATTAATAGCACATTGGAATCAAGCACAATCAATGAAAGGATTTGGTTTATAAGATAAAAGAATGAAAATCCGATAATAACAGCATAAATCTTCCAACTATTTTGTTCTTGAAAGCGACGCAATAAACTTAAACCTAAGCTATTTTTGGCTGCAATTTTTTCAAAGGCTACATTTTTTTGGTTAACATGTTTCTTAGGTGCTTTCTTTTCTTGGTTCTCATTATTTAAAAGTAAACTGATTTTTTCTTTTCTTTGATACAATAAATATGAGCTGACCAACTCTCGACTACTGATATAAATTAAAATAATTGGGAATAATATATTTAGTAAAATAATCATAATTTAAATGACCTTGTTAATCATCCCCTTGATAATAATAAGACCAATAGCCACACTACCAATAATATAATACAAAATATAGTGGCCAACTGTTGTATCAACCAAATACTCATAATTTTTTTCTGAAACTAATTTAAGTACAAAAATAAAACAAAACGGCATACAACCTAATATGGTCATCGTCATTCGTAATTCTGCGGTCTTACCATCTCTAGTTTTAGTTAAAATTCGATTGCTAGTTAACATTTTTGCTAACCGACTGAGGACTTCTTTTAATTCCCCACCACTATCAAGGTTAACCATTACCGTTAAAATAAAAAAATAATATTCTGGAAAGGGAAGTCGTTGATAGGAGTTTAATAAGACCCCCTCAATGTTATCCCCAATTTCTATTCGGCTATCAATTTCTTTCATTATTTTACCAATAATTCCATCGATTGAGTTTCCACACGTTTTAAAGCTTGTTGTTATTGCACCACCCGATGATACGACACCTGAAATAACATTTAATGCTTCAGGAAATACTTCATAAAATTCTTTCGTCAATTTCTTTTTTTTAATAAAAATAGTTACAAAAACTGTGACAATAGCACTGACGGGAATTATGATATAGTTGTCATAATGAATATACTTTTGATTTAATATAATGCCTGCAGCCGTTCCTGACAGGATATAAATAAACAACCGTGTTTTCGATTGTCCCATTATAAGTAGATTGTGATAGTATCTAATCATTACTTTAAAATCGAAGCTAATCCGCTCCCAAAAAGATTGTTGTCGTTGAGATAGTTGACTTTCAATCAAACTCGATAATGAAGCTTTTTTAAGTTCAACATTATAAAAAACCTGTAATCGCTCACTACGGCGACGCAATGTCCACATATTTATAATTGCAATAAGAATAAGTGCAATTGAAAGAATGAAAATCATACTTTGATCCCCACTGCATTTAACATTAGCTTTTCTAATACGTCTGACATTTCATAATATTGTGCACTTTCATAAAGTGCAGATCGTTTAACCAGTCCATTACAGACAAATTCACCTTGAATCTTACCTTGCTCGTTTCTTTCGTCATGAATTTTAAATTTGAACACATCATGAGTAACAATATTTTCTGATTCTAAGCCCATAACTTCAGTAATACTCATCACTTTACGTTGTCCATCGGGAAGGCGAGATACTTGAATAATAAAATTAACAGAAGATGCAATATAGTGCCTAATTGCAATAATTGGTAATTCAGGTTGAGCCATAATGATCATACTTTCTAGACGAGATAAGGCATCTTTAGCTGTATTGGCATGTAGGGTCGACATTGAACCACTGTGACCAGTATTCATGGCTTGAAGCATCTCATACGCTTCTTCACCACGGCATTCCCCTAAAATAATTCGGTCTGGTCGCATCCGCAGTGCATTAACTAATAGATTTTGCATCGTTACTCTTCCGCGCCCATCTTCACCACCGGCTTTGGTTTCCAATCTCACCACATGGTCTTGTTGCAGTTTTAACTCGGCCGCATCCTCAAGTGTAACGGTACGTTCGTGCTCACCAATAAATCCAGATAATGCATTTAGCATTGTGGTTTTACCAGAACCTGTTCCACCTGAAACAATAATATTCATCCGACAACGCGCCGCAATGACTAAAAAATTAGCCATATCTTCGTTTAATGACTTATAGTTGATTAAATCATGAAATGTACGGCGACCAGTACCAAACTTACGAATCGACATCGAGGTGCCATCAATAGCAATAGGTGGAATAACAACATTAAGACGGCTACCATCAGGCATCCGTGAGTCAACTAACGGGTGCGACTCATCAATATTTTTGCCGACTTTATTAACTAAACGCCTTGCGATATCAAGCAACTGGCGATCACTAATAAAAAACTTATCCGTTTTACTAAGAATCCCCCCCCGTTCAACATAAATGCTATAAGGACCATTGACTAAAATATCGTTAACTGTCTCGTCTTTCATTAAAGAATCGATTGGACCATAACCCACAATCTCATCACAGATCATACCTGCTAATACATTCGTTTCGTCGGTTGTAATATAGGCATTACCCGAATTCACAATATCTCTAATTATAGTTTGAACTTCACGTAGTATTTTATTTGGATCACTTTTTAATTGTTCAATCAAATCAAGATCAAGGACTTGAAAAACTAAATCACGAACCTTTCCCCATTCATTAGAAAATTTAAATTGTTCATTAGTCATGTTGTTTCTTTCATTATGCTCTATTCAAAACAAAAGTTACTGGCTGAACCTAGTAACTTTAATCTTATAAAACTAGCGATAACAAGCTATCTACAATTAGTCTTTTCAGGAAACCAATAACTACTAAGACAAAAGTTATATCTTACTACCGACAATAACCTCTTCCAGAAGTGTAAAGGTTTCCTTAAACCCCATCATTACCTATTATGGAGTAGCACAATAATCATAATTAGGTAATGATCCAAAAAACTATTAACCTATTGTAGTAGTTAATTTACTTTGTAATTTACTAAATACATCCTTTAACATAGCATTTACAGGGGAGTTGGCCTCAGTACCAAAAATGACTAATACTACAGCCGAAACACCAGCAGCCACGATTGCGTACTCGATCGCAGTTACACCTTGTTCGCTTTTAATAAATTTACCTGCAAAATTTCTTACTTGAGCACGAATTGCTGATAAGTACATCATAATTTTCTCCTTAAATATTTCTTACATTTTTTATTTAATTAATTTACTTTCTTATCGAAAGCTTTAGCATTATATATCTATAAATTCAAAATTGCTAGGGAAAAATGTTGAACTTTTGTACCAATCATAAGTTTCCTTTACATTTTTACTCACATCATTCAACTTGCTAACGTGACAGTAACGATATAATTTTTAAAAACTTATCTTAATAAGGTTTCATTCTAACAAATGCATTTTCAACCAAATGACAATATTTATATAGATACCAAGCAATATCTTCATTACCTTTTCGAGAGTTTTTCTTGGGTTCATAAAATGACTTTGCTTGTTTATAATCACTTTTCATAATTTTTCAGTATCATAATCTTTGTTAGCAATCACATATTCACTGTGGAGTAAGTTTTCAATTAATTCTTTTGTCACCTGACGATCATGAATTTCACCACAACTTAAAATCAAATTAATAGATAAACTGTCACTATCTATAATCAAATGAATTTTTGTGGTATTGCCTGCAACATTTTTACCTAATTGCTTCTTTATTTTTACTGGATGCACTTGTTGCATGTTGATGAGTTTTAGTGGCGCTTCCATCAATAAATTTCTATTCTAAATCTGGTGTATCCTTGATAAGATTAAATAGTTGTATCAATACGCCTTTTTTAACCAGAGATTAAAACGTCAGTAAATAATGCTCCAGTCCCTAAATTTCACAGAAATATCTCGCCATGGACAGCAACTCGGTTTTCCTACATTTTATGTTATAACTAATGATTTTATAATGTTCATTCTTACTGATTAAGAAAATGAATAGCGTTAATCTGGCTTTTTCGCGTTATAAATATTCGGACAATTTACCCATAAAACGTTTTACTAAATTAATGAATGTTATTTTTCTTTATAATGTCATCCATCGCGCTATCTTTTGTCTGTAATAAAGCGTTAGTTTTGATATTTTATGAACATTTGTTATGGTTTTTAGATTAATGTAAATAATTCAAGACAACCCTAGATTAGGGAATTTAACAAATATTAATAATCTATGTTATCGCAATTAGTAACTTTCAATCTATTTCACTTAATGAGTTATACATAGTAGAGGCCTTGCTCACCAATGGGTAATCACGGCTAATTTCTCTTGTAATGATGTAAATACATCTTTAAACATATCATATATAGGGGAACCTTGTTGTCCTTTAAAAATCATTAATACTATAGCTGTAATTCCAGCCGACATAATCGCATATTCAATAGCTGATATGCCCTGCTTATTATGAATAAATTTAGCTAAAAATGTGCCAACAAGAATATTTACAGCAGGTACTCTCATCATTTTCTCCTTTAATATTGTTTGTAATTGTTATAAATGAATTGTTTTTATTTTCACTACTATTTGCAATTTTAATAATAAATAGAATAGAATTCAAGCTAATGACGTATTATGCATAAGCTATTATTTAAAACGTATTGTTCAACGGTATCTGTTTTATTATTGCTATACTGGCTTATAATAATTTTCTTTAATAGATGTAATTTGTAATAAAACTGATTTCTCATGCAAATATTTAAATAAAATAATTGGTTATTTAAATATAAAACATATCAAAAATATAATAAAGGTAAGGTAATATAATGAAGTTATTTGGAACTAAAAAAAAAAAATTGTCGTCGTCCCTTATTTTACTACTAGTTTATGTTATTCTTAGTACAATTTGGGCTTATATCTGTTTGACAAAATCTGGTTATATGCATCAAAAGGTCGTGTTTAAAGACCCCTTACTGTATACTAACTTAATAACCACATTATGTTTTATTGTACTTGTGCATATTGGTATTTGTAGCCGTCATTATTTTATTGTTGTAATTAGTACGCTATTTCTATTTTTGTTTTTATCCGAAATAAGTTATTTTATTGTTTATGGACAAATAATATCCGAAGGAATACTCAATTCTATTGTAGAGACTAATTCTTTCGAAGCTTTGTCAATGTCTAAGCAAGTTTTACTCATAACAGTCCCGGCATTTATTGTAACTTTTCTTATTTTATTTATCGTTAGAAAAGTGGTTACTGTGAGATTTAGTCCTTTAATCCCCTTAACATTTTATCTACTTGTTTTCATGCTTATTGGTGCAATGGCATTCACTACACCAATAGATAGTGAGATTAAACGAGGGTACTATAAAAATAGTGCAGATATAGTTCGTCGGATATATCCAGCTGCATTGGGTAACTTATCGTATCTATTAGCTAGTTATGCATCAACAAATATCTATTCAAATACTCATGAAATTGAGAAATTTAATGAGGCTGTACTTTTACCACCTAACCAGCCTAATAACGACTTGATCGTATTTATTATGGGCGAAGCTTCGTTAGTAACCCGCTATAGTACCTACGGTTATCATAAACAAACGTCTCCTTTTATCACCGATATTTTTAGTCAAAATGGAGCATGTATTATTCCAAAAATTCACTCAGCAGCGGCTTTTACAAAGGATTCATTGCCAATGACACTTTCGTTCAATCTACCAGAAAGTGATGATAATTTATTTAATAATAAATCCATTATTGAAATGGCTAAGTTTAATCATTATAAAACTTTTTGGCTTGCATCAGTTGCACAGGAAATTCAAGGTTCATTTAATACCAAATTTGGTTTTATTGCACGAAAAAGTGATGTAGTTTCTTTTACTAACGATAGTGATGATATGAGTTTAAGTCAGTTATTAGAAACAACCCTACAAAACAATAATTCACCGAAAAATTTTATTTTTGTCCATTTACGTGGTAGTCATCAACCTTATACAAATTATGATGAAGTTGACAAGCAGGCTTTACCTGACGCCGAAGAATATGATCTGACTATTCATCATACCGATCGTGCCGTTAAGGCCTTGTATGATGTTATCAATAAATATAGTGATAATTATACCGTGATTTATACCTCGGATCATGGTGAGATTGTTAATGTTGGCCATGGTATAGATAACAAGGTTGACCAGTTTCTAATTCCCTTTATGTTTATATCAACCAATCATCGTTATGACTGCCAATTTATCGAATCGTTTCGGGGGCCAACAGGCTATTTAAGTGGGCTGATGAATAAATATATTTTATCTAATCTGTTAGGGTATAACATTGATCAAACAATTCTTGAGAAAGAAAAAAGCAATGATAGGGTTCTAATGCCAAATGGTAATGTCATGCCTTTTTTAGAAATACTTAAAAATCAGTAATTTGTTACTAGTTATATGTGAGTTATGAATTAGGAATATCTACTATAGATTTTATACAATAAAATTAAAGGGGGGCTAGCTTGTTAACGTTGCCAAAACAGATAATGAGCCTAACAAAATCTCCCCCCTTTTTTTGCTATCACATACTAGTCTCATTTATTCTCGATAGCAGACTTTTTGCTTTCTTCTGGACATCTGGTTGAGAATGTAGCTAATTTTCCAGTAAGTAAGGCGTGCGCATTATTAACGGCGAGTCTATCAACTTAAACAATCCATCACTGATAGAACGAGTAAGAACAGATTATTGACAACATAAAACAAATTTAGGTACACCAAACTTGTGGGGATGAGCTCTGCGATTAGATATATAACGAACTCTAAGTCGACAGTTGAAATAACTCGACTTGAGAAATATGCTATAGAAAATACCAGGATATTTGCACTCTACGAGTAACCTAATCCTCTAAAAATGCATAAGGCGTTTTAGCTGAAATCGCTTTATACAGTTTAACTACATTGTAGAAATTAATATTTTTTCTATTTTTTGAATCTTCAAATATTTGCTGATTATGCCATATCACAATTAAGGTACATATCACGCTTTTTGTTTTACCATTCGTTTTTGGACTCGCTGGTTTCGTGAATTTTATTAGATTGTTTACATCCATTTCAATATTAGTACCTTTACCACTATGTATTCTTTTTTGGTTTTATATGCCAGTACAAGAAACATAATGCGTTTTATAGTAAAGGAGGGATTGAAGCCGCCTATAAAATCATGTTTTTTGCTAGTTTGTGTTGAAACAGAATTTATTATAAATGGTGTAAAAGAATTAATATTAAATTTTCCAAATAGTTAATATCAAAACACCATTTAAATATGTAAAAATATAATTCTAAAACGCAATAGTGATAAATTAAACATTACTGCTACTCAAAGTAAATTACAGTTTTGGTATATTTTTGATCATTTCCACTCGCATTAAATAATCATAAAGCGGGACTAATTGTTTAAATCCTTTCATTAATTTGTTGGGCAAATCGCTATTTAACACATCTTCAATATGCTCACTTGTTACCATAACAGCGAGATTTTTGCGGTTATACCATGTTGCTATTTTTGCATCTTGCTCTTTGATTAACGGCCGTTTATAACTTTCACCAACAAGCTCAAATGGTTTTTTAACGCAGTGCGTCATCGCTAAAAACTTCTTAGTATCATTACGAATTTCTTCTCGAAAAATATCCATCGTTTGTTTTGATGAACAATAATAACCAAGTCCATATTGATAACTACTTGGGCTAATTTCAAAAAAGTAAGCGGGTGCTTCTTTCCAATCTCGATTCGGTCGTTTAAAGGTCAACCATAAGCGGCTACGATAAAGTGATTTATCATTTGAAAAACGAGTATCACGATGAATACGCGAAATTGTTTTTCCAATAGCGGGCCTCGTTTCAAACCATTTATCAATTTTAAGCATCTCTGGTGCTAGTTGCTCAACCAAAAGTCTGAAGGGTTTAACTAAATCGTTATCATAAATAGCGCGATGTTGTTCAAACCAAGGTTTGCTGTTATTTATCCAAGCATCTTGCAAAAAATTAAGCCCAGCTTGTGTAAAACCAGTGAAGTTTGCCATGGCTTACTCCTTAAATAACGTTCTTACTTTTTCTAAATCTTCTCGCGTATCAACCCCTATTGCGGGAGGTTGTTTTGCCACTGCAACATGAATTTTTTGTCCGTACCAAAGTACTCTAAGTTGTTCTAGCATCTCAATTTGCTCAAGTAAAGATGGCGCCCAGTTGATATACTGACGAATAAAGCCAGAACGATAAGCATAAATACCAATATGACGAAGATAAAAATTACCAATACTAGATTGTTTTAATAGCTCAGATTTAGCAAAGCGATCTCGTTCCCAAGGAATCGTGGCACGAGAAAAATAAAGTGCATACCCATCTTTGTCAGTCACAACTTTAACCGCACCAGTATTAAATGCTTCTTCAACAGAATCAATTGGCACCGCTAATGTTGCCATTCCCGTTTTATATTGCACTAAATTTTCAGCCACTTGATCAATAATAACGGGTGGAATTAAAGGTTCATCTCCCTGTACATTGACAATGATTTCATCATTAGCAAACTGATAAGCATTAATGACCTCTGCTAACCTTTCAGTACCAGAATTATGCTTGTCACTAGTAAGAATGACTTCACCGCCATACTCCTTGACTACGTCAAAAACTTGCTGATGATCTGTTGCAATAATTACTCGAGTGGCTGACGATTTTTTTGCTTGCTCCATCACTCGAACAATCATAGGTTTACCATGAATATCCGCTAGCGGTTTAGCTGGCAAACGACTTGAAGCATACCTAGCAGGAATAATAACTGAAAAATTCATAATTAATACCTTAACTCTTAATCTTTAACAGGCTGTGATTGATTGAATGGCTTTGCTTCACTTTCTAGCAATACAGGTATGTTATCTTTGATTGCATAAACTAGATTATCTGCTTGGCAAATTAACTGCTGATTGTTGGCATCATATTGTAGTTGCCCATGGCACTTAGGACACGCAAGTGCGCTTAATAGGATTTCTTTCATGTTTTTATTCTCTTTGAGATTTTGTCTTGGTTAATAACAAACAGATCTGATCAACTGCCTCTACGGGTATTACTGCATCAATAGGTAGATACCACCAATTTTTCTGGGCAAATTGCCTACATTTAACGGCGTCTTTTTCGGTCATTAAAAGTGTTTGTTCACTACTTGCAACATTGTTTAACAATGGTAAAGTAAATTTTTGATGATCAGCAAAAGAAGCAGTTTTAACCACATCCACTTGCATTTTAATCAACATATCAAAAAAACGCTGAGGATGACTAATACCCGCAATAGCACAAATATTTTGCAACGAAGATAATGTTTTTTGTTCTTTAGTAAGCAAATTTACTGCATACATTGGTGCTAATTGCATTGTGAAAGTTTTTTCTGAATACTGCTGGGTTAAATGATTTACACTATCACCATTTATGATAATCAAATCAACTGATTTTAATCGACTTTCTCGTTCTCTCATTGGCCCTGCAGGCATCCACCATCCATTACCAAATAAGCGCTTTCCATCAACCACTACGACTTCAATGTCGCGCGCCAATGCATAATGTTGCAAACCATCATCGGTCAAAATAACATCTAACTCATACTGCTTTAATAATGCTTGAACAGCTTCAGGGCGGTGAGGCGATACAGCAACAGGTACATTAGTACGTTGAAAAATAAGTACCGGCTCGTCACCAGCTTGTTCGGTTGTGGTTGTATTATCTAAAATAAGCGGATAGCTATCAGCCTTGCCACCATACCCTCGCGAAACAACGCCAACTTGTAATCCTTTTTGTTTTAACGATTCAATTAAACCAACAACCAGTGGTGTTTTGCCATTACCACCAACGGATAAGTTGCCAATAACGATAATAGGTACAGAGGAGCGCCAAGATTTGAAAATACCTAATCGATACAAAGCGCGACGAATAAAAGCAATCAAACCATATAATAAAGAAAATGGCATGAACAACCAAAATAAGCGATTTTTACCATACCAGAGTTTTTCAATCATAACTTTAACATCACTTAATTACATTCAGTAAAATTGTTTTATCTTTTAATGGCGACATAACAATTATTAAGATGGTTGACTATAGCAAACGATAGCCTATTTTACTCATAAATTGGTAAACTACCAAACCAATCATGATACCATCTCGGTTTAATTTCGCCTCGCATGTTTTTTAACTTCCAGGTGTGTTTATTAAAAAATAGACTTATTTGACCAGTTCTAGCAGTAACATAATAATCTAAGTGTAAATCTTGATACCGTTTTATTACCTTATTAGAAGGTAGTTTCCAAGGGTTATAACGAGATGTAGACGCCAACGATTTTACAGGTTTAACATGGTTTAAAAATGCATAACTTGATGAAGTACTACTACCATGATGCGGAATTTGCAAGATGGTGGATGCTAACTGATCTCGATATTTTGTAATTAACTGATATTCCTGATTACGCTCTAAATCCCCAGTTAATAATACAGAAAAGTGCCCATCAGTTACTTGTATGACACAAGAGTCCTCATTTTGGGCATATTCAACCAACTTATTAGGCCACAACACATTAAACGTCAGATCATTCCAAATAATATGATTACCGGCTAAACATGGATAATCATTATTCAAATCATAAGAAGAACTCATTAACCATGCCTTAGGATAAAGACTTTTCAGTAATTCCAAACCACCAACATGATCATTGTGTTGATGACTAATAATAATGCCTTGTACATTCAAATTATGCCATTGCAAAAAAGGAATAATGACCCTTTCCATAGCTGAACTTTTTTCCCAGTTGGCTCCCGTATCATACAAAATGGCTGACTTACCATCATGAATAACAATTGCCAAGCCATGACCAATATCTAACATATCTAACCGCCAACAATAGTGTTGCTGTTTAAAAAATGGTGTGACTAATATCGCAAAAATGACTAACAAAGTAATACTAAAGTGGTGCCAAAGCCCGGTGCGCATTATAACAACACCTAACCAGCCTAAAAGACTTAACCAATAAAAGTCTGAAGGAATGTTAAGCCACAACCAATTAAGCCACTTTAAACTAAAAAATAACCATTGCAAAGATTTATCAGCAATCAACCAAAACCACAATGCGATGGAAAAACAGTTAATAACACTAAATATTAACGCCAGTAAAACAGAAGGAAATGTAAATAAAGAAATAACAGGAATCGCAATCAGATTAGTTAAAATTGAAACCGAACTAACACCTTGAAAAACTAAAAATTGAATGGGAAGCAACAACAAGGTTAACCCAAACTGTAAATGCAATAACCTAAGTACATACCAACGCTTTTTGTTCTTTAGTGCTTTAGGAAGCGGCAACCAATCAAACAAAAAAATTAAGCTAATTACCGCATAGCAAGATAACCAAAAACTTTCAGATAAAATCATCAACGGATCAAACAGTAATAATAATGCAATAATTCGATTAACTTTTTGCCATGCACTTATATGATGTTTTGTATAACGTAAATAAATCCAAATTGATAAAGCCAGTATAGCTCTCAATGTAGGAGGATTGAAACCCGTTAACCATGCATAAAAGAGAACGCATAACCACCCTATAACAATCGGCACAAAAAAATAGATAAAGCGCTTTGGAATAAAAAATAGTAACACTTTAACCATAAAACAGCTCAGGCCGAAAACCACTAAAATATGCATACCCGATATAGCCATTAAATGGGCGACACCTGTTTGCTTCATCACTATACGATGTGAGTCATCTAATTGAGATCGATCACCAAAAGCGAGGGCAAGCAAGATGCCTCGATAATCAAATAAATCTATGTAAGGCAGTGCCAAATCAACAATAGATTGCCTTAAATCAGATTTACTATCTAATAGTTTGGCATCAACTAATTTAGCTGATAGTAAACTTCGGTTTGCTATTGAAAAGCGCTGGCTATCAAATCCTCCTTCATTTAAATAGCTATGCACAACTTTGGTTTTTAGTGTTAATTGCCAAATTTGTCCTGATTTAGGGATGTCTGGCTTATCCCAATAAACCGAAATCGGAATATTATTAGATAGCATAACTTCTGAAACAGAAAAAACAGAAAATGACAAATAATAAGGATCAACCACTGTTGCTGTTTGTCGTGTATTTATATTTACTATTTTGGCTTTAACAACAAGGGATTTATCAATATAAGGCGAAATACTCGATAAATATTGTTTAGAACATGCCGTAGACCATAAAAAACCCAAACCAAATACAACAAAAATAGACAAAAAACAGTATAATTTAGATGGAACAACCAGCATCAAAATTATCAAGATCACGGCAATACCATACCACTGCCAATCAGACAATAAATATGGCAAAAACAATAATGGCAAGCAGCCTAGCGAAAACATGATAGCCAATAAATCAAGAGAATAAAATTGTCGCATTAGTGCCCGCCATATTTATTTTCAACCAATAGCCAGCCTATCACTTAATATGCTTAATAAGATAAATGAGTTTGATTTTTTCGATCAGTCTTCCAATTTGATCATTAATTTAGATAAGATTAATTAAAATTTGTTTGTCATGTTCCTAATTAAAAAAATACAACATAGTTATCGCGTTAATGGATTTTTCATGGGCGGATTGGATTGAATAAATGAGAGCACATTGCTCAATGAATTAGCTTGCTTAAATAAAAAAGCCAGTGATTCGACTCAAAGGCTTTTAATTAAGTATAGAATTTAAAGATTATGCGTTTGCAGCTTTGTTTACTCTTTCTCGCAACTCTTTACCTGGTTTAAAGTGAGGGATATATTTATGTTTTACTTCAACACTTCCACCAGTTCTTGGGTTTCTTGCTTTACGTGGAGCACGATAGTTTAAACTAAAACTACCAAAGCCTCGGATTTCTACACGATCGTTACTTTCCATGGCTAAAGCGATCTGCTCAATAATATCTCTAACAGAATCATCAACTAACTGCACAGGAAGATGTGTGCGCCAGTTAACAATTCGTTCTACTAGATCTGATCTGTTCATGGTCACTCCTAATTTATTTATGTGTCATGTAACTTATTCAGTTTATACCATAAAAGAAAAAGAGGGCAAGCCCTCTTTACTCTTTACATAAATATTTTTTACTCAGTTTTTGAAGCGGCTTTAAATGCTTCAGCCATTGCATTAGTAAATGCTGCCTCTTCTTGAGTTGCAGTACTATTTACCGCAGCAAGTGCTTCTTTTTCGTCAGCTTCATCTTTTGCACGTACTGATAAAGAAATTGCTCGAGTTTTGCGATCGATATTGACAATTTTAGCTTCAACTTCATCACCAACTTTTAATGCCGTTGTTGCATCTTCAATACGTTCACGAGCGATATCTTGTGCTTTTAAGTAGCCTTCAATACCTTCAGCGATTTCAACAGTTGCACCTTTAGCATCAACTGCTGTTACACTTCCTTTAACAATTGTGCCTTTTTTGTAATTAGACGCAAAGCTACTAAATGGATCGTCTTCTAGTTGTTTAATACCTAGAGAGATACGTTCGCGTTCAGCATCTACTTGTAACACAACTGCTTCGATATCATCACCTTTCTTATAAGCTTTAACAGCTTCTTCGCCAGGCATATTCCAAGAGATGTCTGAAAGATGAACTAAACCATCAATACCACCTTCTAAACCAATGAAGATACCAAAATCAGTGATTGATTTGATCTTACCGCTAACTTTATCACCTTTATTGTGTGATTCAGCAAATTGTAACCATGGATTTGGTTTGCATTGTTTAAGACCAAGTGAAATACGACGACGCTCTTCGTCAATTTCAAGTACAACCACTTCAACTTCATCACCAAGACTAACAACTTTAGAAGGATGAATATTTTTGTTTGTCCAATCCATTTCAGAAACGTGAACTAAACCTTCAACACCCGTTTCAATTTCGACAAAACAACCGTAATCAGTTAAGTTAGTTACTTTACCTGTTACTTTAGTACCTTCTGGGTAACGCTTAGCAATTGAAACCCATGGATCTTCGCCTAATTGTTTTAAGCCAAGAGAAACACGTGAACGTTCTTTATCAAATTTAAGTACTTTAACAAGTAATTCTTGACCCACTTCAACCACTTCACTTGGGTGTTTAACACGTTTCCAAGCCATATCAGTGATATGAAGTAAACCATCAACGCCACCAAGATCAACAAACGCACCGTAATCAGTAAGATTTTTGATAATACCTTTAACTTCAGAACCTTCTTGTAGATTTTCAAGAAGTTGTTCTCTTTCTGCGCTATTTTCTGATTCAATAACCGCACGACGTGATACAACAACGTTGTTACGTTTTTGATCTAATTTAATTACTTTTAATTCGATTTCTCTATTTTCAATATGAGACGTATCGCGTAATGGACGCACATCTACAAGCGAACCAGGAAGGAACGCACGAACGCCATTAAGATCAACCGTAAAGCCACCTTTAACTTTACCATTGATAACACCTAAAACTGTTGCAGCATCTTCAACTGCTTTTTCTAGAATTAGCCACGCTTCATGACGTTTAGCTTTTTCACGAGATAAGATTGTTTCACCAAAGCCATCTTCAATTGAGTCAAGCACAACATCAACAATGTCGCCGACTTGAACTTCTAATTCGCCTTGGGCATTTTTAAACTGCTCTACTGGAATTGCTGATTCAGATTTTAAACCAGCATCAACTAAAACAACGTCTTTGTCGATAGCAACAACAGTACCACGGATAAGATTACCAGAACGAGTGTCTAGTTGATTTAAAGACTCTTCAAAGAGTTGAGCAAAAGATTCAGTCATATTTATATACTTAAATTAATATTAACGTCCACATTACATCATGTCTTGTGGGGTTGTTTAAAATACTCCAAATATCCCTATATTGGAGCTTGATAAACGTTGAAAGTAACCTTACAACGCAAGTTTTTCGTTTATATACTTAATAGATTGATTAAAAACATCTTGAATAGACAGTGATGTGGTATCAATTATTAGAGCATCAATTGCAGGTTTGAGTGGCGCAACAGTTCGATTGCGATCGCGCAAATCACGCTCAGTTATCTCCTGCAAAATTTGGGCGAATTTAACATGATTTTGCTTATCTTGCAACTGTTTCATCCGTCTTTCTGCACGAGAGTGTGCACTTGCGTCAAGAAAAATCTTAACAGGCGCATCGCTAAATACCACGCTGCCCATATCACGGCCATCGGCAATCAGTCCCGGCGCTTGCCTAAAGTCACGTTGGCGTTGTAATAAAGCAGCTCTAACGGTATTAATAGCCGCCACTTTTGATGCTGCGCCACCTATTTGTTCTGTGCGGATGTCTTTAGTAACATCAACATGATTTAATAGCACCTTAACTTCACAACTATCAGTATTAAACGTTAACGGTAAATTAAGCGCTAATTGCACAAGCTGACTTTCATCTTCGAGTGCAATAGCTTGTTTAATCGCACTAAGTGCTAACACCCTATAAATAGCGCCAGAATCTAAAAGATGCCATTTAAAATGATTGGCTAACGCTTGGCATAATGTGCCCTTACCAACACCACTTGGTCCATCAACAGCAATAATGGGAACAGGTTTATTCATTTTATTTTTCGCTTAATCGTTTAAATTGTTCGAAATAATCAGGAAAAGTTTTCATGGTACATTTAGGATCTAATATTGTTACAGCTGTATCAGAAAGCGCCACGAGTGAAAAGCACATAGCAATACGGTGATCGTTATAAGTTTCAATTTCGGCATGGGTTAATTTAACAGGTGGCAAAATAGTAATATAATCTTTGCCTTCATCGATTGTTGCCCCTACTTTACGCAATTCAGTTGCCATTGCATATAAACGGTCAGTTTCTTTAACTCGCCAATTATAAATATTACGGATTGTAGTTGGTCCTTTAGCAAATAAAGCCGTTGTTGCTATCGTCATTGCTGCATCAGGAATATGATTCATATCCATATCAATACCGTGTAATTCACCATGTGAACATTCAATATAATCATCAGCCCAAGTCACTGTAGCACCCATTTTTTCAAGCACATGGGCAAATTGTGTATCACCTTGTAAGCTTTTTTTACCAATGCCCGTTACCCTAACTGTACCACCTTTAATTGCAGCGGCAGCTAAAAAATAAGAAGCCGATGAGGCGTCGCCTTCAACTAAATAATGCCCCGGCGATTGATAACACTGATTTGCTTTAACCGTAAATTTTTGATAGTTGTGATTTGTGACCGATACACCAAAAATAGCCATCATTTTGATAGTGATATCAATATAAGGTTTAGATACCAAATCACCAATGATAGTAATTTCAGTATCATTTTGTGCCAGTGGCGAAGCCATTAACAACGCGGTTAAGAATTGGCTAGATACTGAACCATCAACTTGGATATTACCGCCAATAAAACCACCTTGAATATGTAGTGGTGGATAACCTTCATTTTCAAGATAATCAATATTAGCTCCACCTTGACGCAATGCATCAACTAAATGGCCAATTGGACGTTCTTTCATACGAGGTTCGCCAGTTAACACAATATTATTACAGCCAAGACATAATGCAGCAGCTAAAGGACGCATTGCCGTACCAGCATTGCCTAAAAAAAGCTCTAATGTATGGTCAAATTGCAACATCCCCCCTACACCTTGAACATCACAAATGGTGCGATCGTGCGATAACTGATACTTAACACCTAATGCTGCAAGTGCATCAAGCATATAACGCACATCATCACTATCCAGTAAATTAGTTAAACGAGTATTACCTTTACTTAATGCTGATAGTAATAACGCACGATTAGAAACACTTTTTGAACCTGGCAAATTAATCGTACCACTAAATTTTTTTATTGGTTGTAATGTTAAGGATAACATAATGACTCTCTTTAATATTCTTTAAAATTTTTCTAACGTCGCTTTTAATAAATCAATTGCTTGCTTATCTTTAGCGCTATTTTGCCATAACTTATCAAATAAATGATGATACCGTTTAATGGCATCATAAGATGACGTGATTGATGCAATACCAGTAGTCACATTAGGTAACTCACCTAATCGAAATGGGCTCATCGCTAATGAAATAGGATTTCCATCTTGATAAAAAATCTGAAAAGCAATTGATGGAATTGCTTCTTGCGTAATAGCAATGGTTGGCATAAAGGATTGTTGTTCTATTAGCTCAATTAAATGATAAACTTCTTTACGTGCTAATAACATCCTTTCTGACTTCTTGCCTGGCGAAATTGTCAAATTTCCCACTAAACCAATATGCAAAAACCGCTCTACATTACGTAAGCTAATTAAATTAATCACCTTTGGGACTGATTGATGAAACTGCTTTTTACGTTCTTTTAAAATCGACAAGATGACTGAGTATTTTTGATGTTCAATCAACTCGCTTGATTCATTGAGCATCAGAGCTAAATGAGAAAGATAATCAGGTGAAGTTAATAAAAATGAAAAAGGATCGAAGTGAGAATAGATATGCGTTGATTGCTCTTCTAACTGACGCATGCGCTCAAAAAAACCTTCACCACTCGAATAATATTCGGTATCAATGCCAAGCAAACTTGCAAAAGACGTATCGAGTAAAGATGCCAATCGCTCTAAAGTTTCGATTTTAACGATTTCACCTTTTTCTAACCGATAGACTGCTGCTCTTGAAATTTTAAGACTTTCTGCGACATCTTCAGCCTTCAAAGAGGCAGCAATCCGATACGCACGTAGACGCTGACCTATAGCACAATAATCAATCGATCCAGTAATCATAATACACTCAAACTATTGGGATTTTGGCAGTGTATCACAAGGTGATAACAATGCCAATTTTTGTCAAAATGGTTCGGGTTAATATACATTTGAGTCTATTATTTTAACAAAATTTGTTGTAAAGCCGATGCGTTTTCAAACTCGGTATACTCGGTTATTGCTTGTGGTTGTTTTGATAAATCAGCGATATTACCTAATGCTTGAGAAGCAAAAACAAAACCTTTTGACTCCATTACAGCTCGAGTATAAAAATCAATCAAATCTTGCTTGGTTATTTTTTTTACCTGCGCTATTTTTTTAGCTCTAGAGTCAAAAGCAAATCGAGATAACCGATAATCTGCCATATAACGCCCTAACTCTTCATCCAATGTTTGTGGCGGCATATTTAATTCATCAAGCACACCCTTTTTATATTGCTCAATATCGTCTTTCGATAATGCTTGCAATTTGTTTAGCATGATTGGGAAAAACTCTTGATAACGTTTTAGCAAATAAGCTGGATCATATTGGTTGCTTTGAATTAAAAACCCAATTCCTGATGACTCACCTACGGTCACTGGTTGAGAAAATACAGCATAACCAAGCTGTTCATTAGTGCGCAGTTGGTCATAGAACCATGGTGAAATAATTTTTGACAGTAGATAACTTAATGTTCGTCCGGTGATTTGGTCATAATTAGCAGGGATATAGCTCATCATCAGAGCATTATCAGTTGTTTTAGCTTGCTGAGTGAGCCTAGCTGTTAATGCATTTTTGATTTTGATATCTTCTATCGGAGTAAACTCTGCACTACGAACCAACGTTTTTTGAATGGCATGATAAAGATCTAATGATTGATCATTTGATAAATTACCAACGCTTAGCATATAAGGTACTGAACTTGTTAACAACTGATCCCGATAAGCTAAAATATCATCAATACTGATATTGTCTATAATTTTACGTTTTTCACCTCGTTCAAAATAACGTGGCATTACCGATAAGGCTTTTACTGGGTTTATGGCTAATAAATAGCTTTTAGCATGCTCAGCAGCGTCAAGTTGTTGCAAATACCATGATTTAGCCAAAGCCAAACTTTGTTCATCAATATTAACTTGTCTGTAACTATCAAGAATTGTCAAAACCATTTCGGATAAATGCTGATTAAAGCCACTCGCTGTGATCATCAATCCATTATCACTACTTGTTGACAATGACATACCGGCAACGCCAGCTTGAAACTGTAACTTAGCTAAATCACGACCAACAATGTAGTCAAGCAAATCAAATGTTACCACTGATTTAGCATCACTAAAAGCTTGATTGTTGCGTAACGAAACAACAATAGCAGCTTTAGGTTCATTATTAAAATACTGACTAACAAAATGGATATGATTACCACGGTTACTAAACTCAGCGGGTTGAGCTTGATCACGATTTTGCTTCATAATTGAAAAATCATCGGGAATATAAGGATTTAATTCAGGCAGATTAAACGCATAATTCTTGCCTAACGTTGCCCAATTCGATTTTTGATCGCGGGTGATATTATCCACTTTATACGGTGCATCAACAAAATAAGCGGTCTTATTGGTAGTTTGATTTGGTGCGATCACCCAAATTCTAGCATTATCTGCCGTCAAACTTTTTAAACGTGCCGTAATGGCTGATTTATCAAAATAAGTAGCAACATAATCTGAATTTAATACGTTTTGTACGGGATATAATAACATCTGATCTGATAGCCATTCTACATATGACATATCACGCTCAACATCTTGATATTTGAACCCTAACGCTAACATTTTTTGCATTTCTTGATAATAAGTGTCAGAAATTCCCTCTTTTTGCATCAGCTGTAAATAATTAAAAATAGCCCCAATAATTTTATCTTTTAGTGCAAGCCCCTCATCAGTTAAAGTCGCATTGATACTAAAAATGCCACTATTACCATAGCGAATCGGATCGCTTCCCGCTTGAATACCTTCAATCAATCCTTGTTTTTGTAGCTGATCAGCCAACGTATTTTGACTACGATTACTAATTAAATAAGCAATATATTCATCACTCTTGTTTGTAAATTTAGACAGGTTATTTTCGATTGGAAATTGCAACAACAATAACTTTTTGGGTTGAGCTGGTATCATGGCAATTTGCTTACCTAAACTATCAGCAGTGATTGCTGGTTTATCAACCTTAGGCGCATTGATATTTTTATTAGGAATTTTTCCGAAAGTGCTTTCAGCTAATTTTGCCAATTTATTGATTGACTGATTACTATAAATCACGCCTACCATAATATTGGAGGAATAATAATTACGATGAAATCCAACTAATGCATCTTGCAACTTACTACCGTCTTTATCGCTTAACGTTTCTAAATTACCGCCTGAAAATTGCGAAGCTGGATGATTTTGATTAATTGTTTCGGAATCAACTTGTCCAATTCGAAAACCATCATTAGATCTGGCCATAGTCATTTCAGCATTAACAGCATTGCGTTCTTTATCGGCAAAATTAGGATCTAAATTAGGTTCAGCAATCGCATCGGCTAAATAATCGAGTGCTTTATCAAATGCGCTATTTTCAATCTCAAAATAAAACGCGGTTCGATGTGCCGCAGTGCTAGCATTATAACTACCTGCATGACGGCTTAAAAACTGAGAAAAGCTAGCAGGCTCTGGGTAATTTTTTGATCCCATTAGCACCATATGTTCAGCATAATGTGCCAATCCTTGCTGATTTTGCGGATCTTGTAATGATCCAACAGGCAACGCCAATGAACCGAGTGACTTAACTGCATTAGGATCAGACACAAGCAGCACTCGCATTTTATTTGAGAGCTCAATCACTTCATATTGACGCTTGTCACGATCGCTTTGTTGTACTTTTTCTAACAAAACTGGTCTTGCAAGTTTATTTTCAATAGCAAAAGATATTGGTGAAGTAGTCATAGTTAATAGTCCAATAAAACTACCAATTATTAAATTCACTACTCTTTTATTTTTCAAATCCATCATATTCACTCGCTTGACTTTGTTGTAAAAAAATAAGTTTTAAAAAGAATAGAAAGAGAATTTATCAAAACACCTAGGCATGATGATAAATTCCGCTATTATGTGATAAATACAATTAATGTTCCCGAGTTTTTCGAAATTCAACATCAGGATATCGTTCTTCGGTCAAATTCAAATTAACCATACTTGGTGCAATATAAGAAAGATTATCTCCTCCATCTAAAGCCAAGTTCTGCTCGCATTTGCGCTTAAACTCTTCTAATTTTTTTACATCACTACACTCAACCCAACGAGCAGTTGTCACATTGACAGGCTCATAAATGGCTTCAACGTTATATTCCGATTTTAAACGTGCAACAACCACATCAAACTGTAGCACACCAACAGCGCCCACAATTAAATCATTATTTGCTAATGGGCGGAATACTTGTACCGCTCCTTCTTCTGATAGTTGAACAAGTCCTTTTAATAATTGTTTTTGTTTGAGAGGATCTCTTAAACGAATGCGACGGAATAGTTCTGGTGCAAAGTTAGGAATACCAGTAAATTTCAGATCTTCGCCTTGCGTAAAGGTATCACCGATTTGAATCGTACCATGATTATGTAAACCAATAATATCACCGGCATAGGCTTCTTCAACATGTTCACGATCACCGGCCATAAATGTTAAGGCATCAGAAATATTAATCTCTTTGGCAATACGCACATGACGTAACTTCATACCTTTTTCATATTTACCCGATACAATGCGCATAAATGCCACGCGGTCACGATGTTTAGGATCCATATTAGCTTGAATTTTAAAGACAAAACCACTGAATTTTTCTTCTGATGATTCAACTTCACGTTTATCGGTTTGACGAGGTTGAGGAGTTGGTGCCCAAGCAGTTAAGCCATCAAGCATATGATCAACCCCAAAATTACCCAATGCCGTACCAAAAAAGACTGGCGTTAAATCACCCGACAAGAAAGCATCTAGATCAAATTCATTGGAAGCCCCTTGCACTAATTCAAGCTCTTCGCGCAGTTGCTGTGCTAAATCATCACCGACCGCTAAATCTAAATCAGGGTTAGTCAACCCTTTAATAATTCGCACTTCTTGTATAGTATGGCCTTGACCCGATTGATAAAGATATGTTTCATCTTTCGCTAAATGATAAACACCTTTAAATAACTTGCCACAACCAATCGGCCATGTAATCGGCGCGCACATTATATTTAACTCGTTTTCGACTTCATCAAGCAATTCCATCGGGTCGCGAATATCACGATCTAACTTATTCATAAAGGTTAAAATTGGCGTATTACGCAAACGCGTGACTTCCATTAATTTACGTGTGCGATCCTCTACCCCTTTTGCCGCATCAATCACCATTAAACAACTATCAACCGCAGTTAGCGTGCGGTAAGTATCTTCAGAAAAGTCTTCGTGTCCGGGAGTGTCTAATAAATTAACCAAACAATCATTATAAGGAAACTGCATAACAGAGGTGGTAATTGAAATACCACGTTGTTTTTCCATTTCCATCCAGTCTGATTTAGCATGCTGGGCATTAGCGCCACGGCCTTTGACTGTACCTGCTGTTTGGATTGCGTGTCCAAATAAAAGTACCTTTTCGGTAATGGTGGTTTTACCGGCATCGGGGTGAGAAATAATCGCAAAAGTGCGACGTGCATTAACTTCGTCTAAATAAGCTTGTTCTGTCATAAAACTGTTTTAATCCACACAAAAATAATCATCCATTTTAGCAGGTATCTGTCTATTTTGCCATTGATGTTATGCACAAGCCCATTTGCCTTATTTGTTGATCTATGCATAATATTTGCCTAATAAGTGATGCATAATTTACTGCTTCTTGACAAAAAGTTTCAGGAAACTATGCGTTTTAGTATAAAACCGGAACTTGCTATGAACATTCGTGATTTAAAATTGTACCTACATTTATGCGAAACCTGTCACTTTGGTATCACCGCACATGCCATGCATGTTAGCCCTTCAACCTTATCAAGACAGATCCAACGACTTGAAGAACATTTTGGTCATCCGCTATTTATTCGCGATAACAGGCAAGTACAAATCACTCAAGTTGGCGAAAAAGTCAAACGCTTTGCTCAGCAAGTAATAAACATGCACCAACAGCTAAAATATGATTTAGATCAATCCAACCAACAGCTTGTCGGCGAACTTACGCTTTTTTGTTCGGTCACGGCCGCATATAGCCACTTGCCCGAAATACTCGATCGCTTTAGGAGCCACTATCCACTTGTTGAAATCAAGCTTTCAACCGGTGATGCCGCCGACGCAGTTGAAAAGATACAAGCCAATGCAGCCGATTTAGCCATTGCTGGCAAACCTAAACAACTCCCAACTGGCATTGAGTTTTTAAAATTTGGTGAAATTGAAATGGTCTTGCTGATCCCCAAACTTAACAGCACATTTAGCGACAAATTACATCAAAAACAACCTGATTGGCATAATATTCCGTTTATATTGCCAGAACACGGGCCAAGTCGCCACCGTATCGATTTATGGTTTAAGCAAAAAAAAATCACCAATCCCAAAATTTATGCAACAGTTGCGGGGCACGAAGCCATTGTATCGATGGTTGCTTTAGGATGTGGCGTCGCTTTATTGCCAAAAGTTGTAATGGACAACAGTCCAGAGCGAGTAAGAGAACGCATAACCGAATGGTCTACCAACTTAATGGAACCATTTGATGTAGGTATTTGCGTACAAAAGAGACGGTTATCTGAAAAAATCATCGCTGCCTTTTGGGCAATTTGCAATTTAAATCTACCTAATAACGAATAACAAAAATATAGTGTATAATCGCGCATTAAAAACTAAAATCATCATAATGGACGTATTAAATTACTAAGAAACGACTTATTTTTTTGCAAGATATAATAATTAAATCTGATAAATATGATTGTAATGGAATTCCAAATGAAACAGATAAAAATGTTAGCCTCATTGATACTTTTTGCTGGTGTTACCCTACCATCAGTAGCACAGGCCAACACGACAGAATCAACCGAACCAGTTAAAAAGATAAAAGCGACCACATCTGGGACAAACACAGATACCAGCATAAAAGTCGACAACAAAACAGTTACAGCTACAACCAATACCAAGATTGACACTAACAGTGATACCTCAGTCCAAATTGACAACACAATCCACAAACCTAAGTGGTTAGTTCGCAGTACATTGGCTTATTATGATGGCGATAGCAACGATCTTGTTACCGCTGGACTGGGCTTTACGCCGTTATCAACCACCATTATTACTCCTGAAGTCGAAGTTCCGAGCAAACCACACTTTCAAGAACGACGACAAGCCAAATTAAATCGCTATATTGACACCAAAATTGGCGAGGGAACATTATTCGGTTTTAGAAAGCAAGAATTAACGCCTTTGTTTGACGGCAAAATTGCCGGTACCGAAATATTAGCGGTACAAAGACAAGACGGCGTAGGCATGTTGCTACAAATTCCGATTGATTTTGACAAAAACAAACCTTGCATTGTTGCCGTTCCTGCCAGTGATTCAGACGGAGTACTCAATGCCAAAGATGTACAAATTCGTGGATTATGGGGACTTAGGCACAACTGCGCAGTGGTCTATAACGACAAAGGATTAGGCAATGGCATTTATGATATCAAACGCAAGCTTGGTTTTACCGTATGGGGCGACGTGGATAACGGTAATATCTTATTTCATCCTTCGATAAAGAATAAAGAAAAATATATTCAAAAATATCCCCATCGCTATGCCATAAAACAACTACACTCAAAAATCAATGCCGAAGCACGCTGGGGCGAACATGTACTAAAATCTCTTGAGTTTGCCTTTTATGAACTTAATAGCATGTTTTCGCCCAATAAACAGGTTATATTTAATAAAGACAATACCCTTGTGTTAGTCTATGGAGCGAGTGATGGCGGCGGTGCCGCATTAAAAGCAGGCGAATTGGATGACCAAAATATGATAGACGGCATTGTGGCAGTTAATCCACAAATTCAGCCAAATATTGATAAATCCCGAGTTACCCTCAAAATAGGTAACAGCAACAAACAAAAGCTAGAAACCAAATCCATTGCCAATTACAGTGCTTATGGCGCATTATATATACCGTGTGCAATTCCCGCAATAAAACCTTATAAAGACAATGCTTACGTGCCTTATGCCAGTTATTTTCTTTATTCACAACAACGCTGTAATGCCCTAAAAAAGGCAAAATTACTCACGACAGGCACGCCCGAAGAAGCCCTAGAAAAACTACACAAATATGGCTGGACGCCAGAGATGGACATTCAACTACCGTATTTTTACTATACTGAATCCATTGGTTTACCTTACCAATATATTAGTGCTTATGGCAAATACGATGTCACCGAAAACATGTGTGATTTTTCGGTCGCCAGTACCCAGCAAAATCCAATATATTACAGTGGGAAAGTCGCGCCATTAGAAGAAATTTCGTTTGAACAAATATGGGGAATGGCAAACGGACATTTGCCGCTTTGGAATGGTCGAGATGCAACGGTTTTGGATCTGGTTGAAAACGAAGATCTCAACACACCAAGACGTGAATTTTATTCTAGTTCGCAAACCAAAAATACGGTTGATTATGGTACTAAAGGCGCAATTTGTGTTTATAAAAAATCGCAAGATCCGCGCGTTAAGCAAGGTATAAAACAAGTTATGGCATCGGGCAACTTAAATGGTATAAAAACTTTTATTGTACATGGACGCAATAATGTTAAACAGTTACCCAACTATACATCGCGTGCTTATGTTGCTTTAAATAGTTTAGTTGAAGGAAAACAATCGCAATTACGATACATTGAAGTTGAAAATGCCAGTTACTTAGACGGCAGACCACCATTTGACAACACTTTACTACCCATTGATTATTATGGTGAAGATGCCATTGAATGGTTATGGGCCAATTTAACCACCAACGCCACACTACCGGTAAGCCAAATAGTGCGCACCAAAGCGCGCGGTGGCAAAAGTGGTTATGCTCCACAAGTAACCAGTAAAAATTTAAAATCGATAACGCAAACGCCAAACCGCAATGATGTCATCCAAACAAACGATGGCAAACTGATATTGCCAAATTGACAGTAAATATCCCAAAACCACTATCGGTTTAAGTGGCAGGACAACAGCTTAAACCGGTAGCAGCAAAATCCATCTTAGCTCATGCTTTCTTTTACCGTTAAACAAATTTTGGGATATAACACAAAAAACAGCGAGGCCAATTGTGCATAATGTTGTTTAATATCAACAATAGTTTCTCTTAACAAATACAACTTTGGCCGTCTATTGGCCATGCGACTTAGCACATCACCGACAAAATCGATAGAAGCATAATTTTCGAGCCATGCGCCTTGCCACATCGCGTTCATAAAATGTTGATAATCGGCCGGATAAGCATCAATATAAGGCAGGATATGCGCTTTTGTTACTTGATTAAATAGAGCCACACTGGGCAGCACTCCATAATTAGCCCAATGTTTTGACAAAAAGTGATCCCACACAATATCTAACGTAATGGGAGCAACGCGCTGATGCGATTTTCGAAATAGCAATTTGGCCTGTTTAACTTCAAATAGGCTATCAGTTAAACTATCAATTTTGCGATGCAACATAATGCCATCAGCAATAGTGGGATCATAAGTTAAATAAGGATCACCTTTAACAAAATCCGCCACAGTATTACCAATTAACGAACTACGCGCCAACGTAGCCAAATGTAAATGAGCCAAAATATTCATAAAATAGCAACACTCATTATTCACGATGCTTAAATTCGCCTTCGGAAAAACCTTCTCGCCAATAGCTAGTAATATGAAAAGCATCTGGCTGCAAATGTGTATACTTATCCTTAACGGCATGACGAATAGCTTGTGCCAACGAACGTTCCATTCCCCCCCAAAATAATAACTTATCTTGCCCTGATAAATCGGCACTGATCACCGCATCAATTAACTGATGAGGTTTATCCGAATTTTGCACCAACCAGTTAACCTCAACACTTTTATTAACTGGCAATGACACCATATCACTTTTATGATTAACCTGCATAAAAGCAAAAACCTTTTGTTTTTTAGGAAGATGCTCAAGTGTATAACAAATGGCAGGCACCGCTGAAATATCGCCCATCAACACCAAACAATCATCAGTAAATTTCAACTTACCGGCAGCGCCAATCAAACCAATTTGATCGCCAACCTTAGCTTTTTGCGACCAAACCGAAGCTAAACCAGTGTCATGAATGGCAAAATCAACAAAAAATTGATTGGCAACGTGATCAAACTCGCGCACGCTATAGCTACGAACAAGCTGACGCAACTTATCGTCAACAAGGATTTTATTATTTGCATCAAGCTGCGGAAACTCAATTAAGCCAGTTAAAGGATCTGGGAACAACAATTTTAAATACGGACAAATCCATAATGGATCAATATTAACTGTTTTATTGCAACCAAACTCAATGCGAATAAAGCTCGGTGAGATTTTTTCAACATTCAATACTGTTAATAACGCATTAACAATGACTTTTTTGTTTATTTTGATTTTTTGTTTTTTTTCATCCATCATGTCCACCCTTATTTTTATTGTTAATTAAAATTATCATACAACAAAAAATGTTAGAGTTATGCTATTTTTACAATTGAAAAAATAGATACACTTGTTCGACCTAATAGTGGAAGAACAAGCTCAGGCAAAAAACTAATTGTCAAATAAATTTAAAACGTTAACTTACCAAAAGCACCACACCAATCTTGATTAAACTTAGTAATTGCTGCATCCACAGCTGGATCAGAAATAAACTGTTCTGCCACATCTACTGGCAACGTAATAGACTTGCAACCCGCAAGCATACAATCTAACGCTTGCCTTGGTGTTCTAAAACTGGCGGCTAATACCATCGACTGTGGACAATGCAAATCTAACAATTTTTGCAACTCAAGCACGGTATCTTTGCTATTTCCACCCTGAGCATCGATGCGGTTGACATAAGGTGCAATATATTTAGCTCCTGCTAATGCTGCCAAAAAGCCTTGTCCTGCACCATAAACAGCCGTGCCTAACGTAGGAATACCTTGTTGGGCTAGTGCTTTTATTGCAATCAAGCCTTGCGCATTAACAGGGATTTTAGTCACAATTGACGGCACCGTCTTTCTAAGCTGATGAGCTTCTTTTATCATTTCGTCGGCATTACTTGAAAGCACTTGGGCAAACAGCAATTTATCTGAACCTAGCACCTCTTGTAATTCATCTAATAACGAAAAAATTGGCTTACCTGATTTTGCCACAATGCTCGGATTAGTGGTCACGCCACAAATAGGCAACACTTTAGCTAAACGTTTGATGGCAGCAATATCGGCGGTATCTAAATATAATTCCATGATTAACTCCTAATTCAGAATGAACAATCACTTGTTAACATATAACAACATTTGCATAACAAACATCGTAAAAAAAAATAACTCTACCGCCTAGAAGACGAACTTGCCATTTACTGGACTTTTGTACGCTATATAAAAAAATGAGACTTAGATCACACAATTAAAACTTTAAAATAACTTATTAAATAAAAACGATTTATAAAAATTTTCATCTTTTTTTAACTGTATATAATCTAAATAAAACTACACCACTTAATTTATCCTTATGACAAAATCCATCAACAACGCATTAACCAAGTTTGTAATTCGTCAGCAAACAATCAATCATATCTATTTTGTAAATAACAGCAATTGCGCCCTTTTGCATACCCACCCCGTCGACTTTCCGCAAATTGAAATCATATTAGAAGGAACGCAACAAATGCAATGGACGGATAACAATGGAAAAATTATTGAAAAAATATTATCGACTAATGATCTTTTATATATTTCCGCTCAAAGCTGGAACAAACCCATTTGGACAAGCCCAGTTACTTTATTAAACATCTTGTTTGGTAAACAACAAATTAGTATAAGCTTATTGCATTGGGATGGTACACAACTAATTTCACTTGGGCAAATTAACACGCCAAGACGTGGTCCTCGGGTTGGTACATTTATTATTCAAGCACTGAATGAACTCATTTGGCAAAAACAATCATGTAAACAAAATCAAACTGCTTACTACCTGATTCACAGTTTACTTAGCAATACGTTAGATTTGCTCAATACCGAAATCAAAACTTCATCCAAAACAACCAGCCTATATGAAGCTATTCGCCAATATATCGATATACACTTTCGTGAAGATATAACGCGTGACTTTTTGGCAAATATGTTTTACATTTCACCCAATTACTTATCACACCTATTTCAAAGCGAGGGAAAAATAGGGTTAAATGAATATCTAAATCATATTCGCTTAGAATATGCCAAATTGCTATTAAAGGATTATGATCTAAATATAAAAGAAATTGCTCTAGCATCGGGGTTTAAAGATAGTAATTATTTTTGTCGGATTTTTAAAAAAAAGACAGAGCGAACACCCACTGAATATCGACGTCAGTACCACAGTAAATTATTACAAAAATAATATGATTATTATCGGGATTAAACCGAAGAATGTTGATAACAATAAAATTGAATAAAGTCACGATTATTATTGATCGTTTTGAATTTATCTTTTATTAAAAAGATTGGCAAAAGTGCTATACCTTGCCCTTTTTCAACAAGATTTAATAATTGACTTAACGAGTCCACCGTAATCATTTTTTCAGGTGGATAACCGCAAGCTAACGTTTTAGTTCGCAGTGGACAATGCTCATCATTATTAATCAATATTGGTAGATGATCATTCTCTAAAACTGATTGACTTTGCAAAAAAGCAACAGGTAACTGCTGATTCACTATTAAACAATAATCTTGATGATTTAATTGATTAAAAGTAATAATTTCATCATAGCAATGCTGATTAATTTCATTAAATATGTCATCCGTTCGTTTAATAACTATTTCTGTTGATTCAATGTGATATTTTGCATTTTCTATAACAATTAATTGAAATAATAGTTCCGAGATTAATAAGGTTTTACGTTTAGATTTAAAGGAGTGCTTAAGTTGCGAAAATTGCTCCAAAGTTTGCAAAGTAAAATGATAAAACTGTTGCCCTTTTGGGGTTGGTTTAACACCATCAAAACCTCGAATAAATAACGGTGCTTGCAACTCATGCTCTATCTTTTTTAAGTGAGCCGTTAAATTTGATTGCGTATAGCCCAAAATCTTAGCTGCTTTATTAAGGCTGTTAAGTTCATAAATCGTTTAAAAAATTTGTAATCCCTTAAAATTCATATTGCACGGCGACCTATCACTTTTTTTGATACCCCCAATCATAAATTAGAATTATTCAAACCTCAATTAAGTTTTTAAACTAAGCAAAACCTTCAAAGGAGATAAAACATGCAAGCTATGCAATATAAAATTAATTTACCCACCGACTATGATATGAATATCATCAAAAATCGAATTAAAGATAATGGATATAAAACTGATCATTTTACTGATCTTTTATTCAAGGCTTACCTAATTTCTGAAAAAGATAATAGCAATATAGGCAATAGTTATTGTCCACTTTATATTTGGAAACAGACAGAAGGTATGAATATGTTCATTTTTGACGGTTACTTTGACAATATCATTGGGTCATTCGGTTGGCAAAATATCAATATTGGTATGACAACTAAAATTAAATTAAGTGATAATTTTGCTCAAAGCAGATACATGTTAGAAGAAAATTTCATTATTCCTGCTCAAGCACAGTTAAAAAATTTTGATTTTAGAATTCCTAAATATCAATATTATACTGGTCAAGTAGTAATTTATAATCCTGACAGATGGGCTTATGCTATATTTACCTTTTTCAAAGATAAACCAACTAAAACCAATCAAAATTTATATCAAGTTTTACATCTTTCATTAGATAACTAATTTTCAAAATAGACGTTGAGTAACGATAAAAAAGGGAGGGTGATCCCCCCTCCTTACTTGGACATAATATCAATGATCATAAAATCCTACATTTTAAAAGTGTCCGTAATCAATCGATATCAAAAAAATCAATCTAACTTAGGATGCTGATCCACTAAATTCTGTCGCTGAGCCTGCAAAGTTTCGATCTTCTGTTCAATATCTTCGACTTTATGCTCTATGGTGTCAAAGTGATCCGATAAGATTTCTTTGGCTTCTGAACGATCTGATGCCGCTGGTGTTGCGCCACGCAATGGTTGGTTTGCGGTTTCTCTCATCTTTATGCCAGTAAGTAAACCAATTAATGCCACGACCATTAGATAATAGGCTGGCATATATAGATTATGACTTTCTTCAACCAGCCAAGCAATAACAGTCGGTGTCGCACCGGCAACTAATACCGAGATATTAAATGATATCGCCAATGCACTATAACGAATACTAGTTGGAAAGATAGCCGGTAAAATAGAGGCCATAACGCCAGTAAAACAGTTAAGTAATACAGCTAAAATCAGTAATCCTAAAAAAATAAGACCAATAATGTCACTATTGATCATAATGAAGGAAGGATAAGAAAGAATTAATAAACCTAAGCTACCGCCAATAATAAATGGTCGGCGACCAATTTTATCGCTAATAAAACCGATCAATGGTTGCACAAATAGCATGCCTATCATAATGGCAATAATAATTAGCACCCCATGTTCCGTATGATAATTTAGGTTGTGAGATAAATAGCTAGGCATATAAGTAAGCAACATATAATAAGTCACATTAGTGACAATCACGAGTCCCACACAGACCAGTAGGCTCTGCCAATATTTGGCTATAATCTCTTTAAATGACATTTTAGGTTGATTGGTAATATGATCACGATCATTTTGATCCATTATATCGGTATGCTGTTGAAATGCCGGTGTTTCATCTAATGCATGACGTAAATAAAGCCCAATTAATCCAAGCGGCAAAGCAAATAAGAAAGGAACTCGCCAGCCCCAATCATGAAATGTATTATTACCAAGAATGCTTGATAATAATACCACTAAGCCAGCTCCAACTAGAAATCCAGCAATAGAACCAAAATCTAACCAACTCCCCATAAAGCCGCGTTTGCGATCTGGCGAGTATTCGGCAACAAATATGGCGGCGCCAGAATATTCGCCGCCAATTGAAAAACCTTGCGCAAATTTAGCTAGCAATAATAATATAGGGGCAGCAATGCCAATTGATGCATAAGATGGAATTAAGCCGATACAAAAAGTGCTTAATGACATTATGATAATGGTGATTGATAATACTTTTTGTCGTCCAAATTTATCGCCAAGAATACCAAAAACCAATCCCCCTAACGGCCGAACTAAAAACGGTACCGAAAATGTGGCAAGCGCTGCCACCATTTGAACACTTGCCGAGGCATCTGGGAAAAAGACTTGCCCTAATACATAAGCTAAAAAGCCATACACACCAAAATCAAACCACTCCATTGCATTACCTAACGCTGCTGCGGTAATGGCTTTTTTTAACTTGCTATCATCAATTATTAGAATATCGTTGATGTTTAATGGTTTGTTTTTGGACTTTCTTGTTTTTTTCATAATATACCGCCTGTTTACCTAAAAATAATAAAAAGGAATGATGCAGCAAGGTAAACGATTACCTTTTAATACATAAAAACCAATACTTTTTTGGACTACACATCAAAATGTGTTTATCAGCTAATTAAAATTGAAGCAAAAGACAGCAAAGATAAAAAAAGAGGATAATAAAAAAGCAAAAACTAATGTTTTATTGTCTGTTTTGTTTTTTTACCAAATCACAACAAAACAATTCCTTTTCGTGAATATTGAATACCAATTATAACAAAATAACCCTATTTTGTAAAATGCAGCAAATGGGTGAGCTAATCATGTAGCCGTGTAAACATAATTAGCGGTTTATTTTTTCGAACAAAAATAGATCCCAACCACAATGAATACTATCGAAACAAGATGAAAATAAGCAACTTGTGTATGTAAAAACACAATACTGAAAATACCGGCTGATAAAGGGATAATGTGGGTATAAATTTGCCCTCTTGTTGCGCCAATTTCAACTATGCCTTTATTCCAAAATAAATAAGATAGCCAAGATGCAAAAATAGCAATATAGAGTAAACCCAGCAAAAAGTGAGGGGTAGTATAATGTGCTAGGTTAGAAACTGGGTAACAATAAAAATACACTAAAGCAATGGGCAATAGCATTGCTGAACCTAATACAGCACTGATAGTTACAAAGGCATTACCGGATATCGATTTATCTTTTAACCGCAAAAATGCGCTATAACAAACCCAGCTTAGTGCAGATGCCATTGCCCACAGGTCGCCTTTATTGATATTACTAAGTTCACTTAAATTGGTTAGGTTTCCTTGTAAAATTAAATAAATCACACCGATGGTACTAAATAAAACACCTAAAATATTATTTTTTGAAATCGTATCATTAAATAATAATTTATTCATAACCAATACCATACAAGGCGTTGCCGAAAGATAAATTGAAGCATTAAGCGATGAGGTATATTGCAATCCAATATAAAGTGTCAACGGGAACAAAATTTGTCCAAAAATAGCGAGCAAACATATTGACCAAATCGATTTTTTAATTTTAGACAGATCATGACAGAGTTGTTGATGGTATAAACACAATAATAACAGTGCAGTGATAACCCATCGACCTTCAGATATTATCATAGGATCGGCTTGTGTAACTAAAACGCGCCCAACAACATAATTTCCGCCCCAAAAGCAAGCCGCTAATGTAAGTAACAAATATGGCATAATAATACCCTAACATTAAAATGAAGATATAATAATTGTTGAGCGTATTATATACCTAAAAATAGTCAGAAAATAACGCATTTGAAAAACAAACACGCCACCTAATTTAGATTTACTGATTTCGGCTAATTTATGTAAATTTGGATAAGAATATCAACTTAATCTAGAATCCTTATTTGTTATCCTTTAAAATAATTAAACCCAAACTGATAAGGTGATCCCTATGCGCTGGAGAGACCAAAGAGAGAGTATAACATCGAAGATCGCCGCTCACAATCAAGCAGTGGAATGGGGATCGGAATCCCCATTAAAGGTAAAGGCAAAATTGCTTTATTTATTGTCGTGTTAGTAGCGGGCTATTATGGCGTTGATTTGACCGGCTTGTTAAATTCAAATCTAATTGATACTAGCAGTACTGAGCAAAGTACCAATCAATATTCAATTGATGATGAAGATGCTGCTAAATTTACATCAATCATTTTAGCCAGTACTGAGGATTATTGGCATCAAGAATTTCAACGTTTAGGCAAAACCTATGTTCCCCCCAAATTAGTACTTTATAAAGGCACAACAAGAACATCGTGCGGCACTGGGCAAACCTTTATGGGGCCGTTTTATTGCAGTATTGATAAAACCGTTTATCTTGATATGTCGTTTTATCAAGAGATGAAACAGCGACTTGGCGGTGGTGGTGATTTTGCTCAGGGCTATGTGATTGCGCATGAAATTGGTCATCATGTACAAAATTTGCTGGGTACATTTAGCCAAGTTGAGCATTTAAAGCAGGATCAATCAGCAATAACAAATAATCAATTATCCGTTAAGTTAGAACTACAAGCTGATTGTTTTGCTGGTATGTGGGGCAATGCAATGCAGCAACAAAACCGACTAGATACAGGTGATATTGAACAAGCCTTAAACACGGCAAAAGCTATTGGCGATGATCGCTTGCAACAACAAAGCGAAGGATATGTGGTGCCCGATAGTTTTACACACGGCACATCTAAGCAACGTTATACTTGGTTTAAACGTGGGTTTGATAGCGGAGCAATTAATGAATGCAATACATTTGCCCAATAAGGAAAGAATATGCTAAATAAGCTAGTTAACCGCGTTTTATTAGTGAATGATGACGGATTTGATGCACCGGGCATTAAGCTATTGCAAAAAATCGCAAAGCAAATAGCCCACGAGGTTTGGCTTGTTGCGCCAGCGATAGATCAAAGTGGTGTATCGTGTTCGGTAAGCCTAAAATCGCCATTTAGAGTTACTCAGCGTGGTAAACACGAATTTGCCGTTTATGGCACACCTGCCGATTGTTCGTTATTTGCGATTAAATATTTGATGGCGGATCATTTACCTGATCTTGTGCTATCGGGAATTAATAATGGTTCGAATGTAGGCTTTGAAACAATCTTATCTGGCACGGTTGGTGCGGCAATGATGGCAATGACGTTGGGCATTCCTGCGATTGCTTTAAGTCAAGTAACCAGTGAAAATAATCAGCCAACTAATTGGGATTGTGCTAAGCACCATGCACAATCAGTGGTCGCTAAATTACTTTCGTTATCGGCTCCGCAAAATATCTGCTTTAATGTCAATTTTCCTGCCTGTGCAGTACATCAAGTTAAAGGTTTGAAAATAACCAAACAAGGCGATAGCGATGTAAGTCGTTTTGTGGTGATGCCAACCCAAGATCCCGAAGGCAATGACTATTTTTGGTTTAGAGCTAAACGCAATTTGCGAGTAATTGATGATAATAAAGAACTTGATGCCGTTAATGCCGACTTTATTACCATTACACCATTGAGTTATGAAAGAACAGATTATGCCTTTTACGAAAAACTATTAAACACGTTTAATCTTTAATTGTTTTTTGGCGATTTGTCTTCCTAACTATTAGGAAGACAAATTCGCTATTAATTATTTTTAATCCACTTAATTGTTTGCATCTTTTACCAATGCACAAAATAATAATGATATCGCAACCATAACTAACGCAATCCAATAGATAACTTCATGTCCATAGGCTTCGGAGACAAATCCCTGCAACATTCCAGCGATAATTATGCTAAAGACAACACCATTATTAAATAAAGTTGAAGCCACGCCCATTTGAGTTGGCAATAAGTCCTGAAAATAGATAATGCCAATATTGGCCACAATCCCAATAAATAGCGCGTTAAATAGCTGTAATGCTAACAACGCGGTTTTATCGGTGCAAAAAATCATGCCAATATAAAAAATTGAGCCGCAGATAATCGCAATAAAAAACAGATTTCGTTTGCCTAAATAAGGCACTAAATATCCTGCAATGATCATAACGGGGATTTCAATACCCGCAGCAAGCCCCATTAGCACCCCTGGCAATGAGTCAGATAGATGCAATACAACATCCACATAAATCGGCATATCGATGATATACATCATGTTTGCTGTCCACATAAATACGGTGGATAACAATAAGCAAAGCACATTTCTGTTTTTCCAAATTGGTTGATTTGCCGCTTGTAGCTCTGTTGCGCTATTGAATTGTGAAGTGGGATTTTTTGCAACTGAAGGTAAAAAAATGGCAACAAACAGCATCGCGACCATAAACATGCTCATGGCGGTTAAATACATAACCGTAAAGCCAAATTTGACGGCTAAACCAAATGAAATTGGCGGGCCAAACACCCAAGCTAACGAAAGTTGAGCACGAATAAGTGAATTAAAGGCCACAACATTACGTCCCGTTTTGACCGCATATTCGCGCGCTAGGGCAAAAATTTGTGGCATAGCAGCAGACGATAACGCAGCAAACAGCACCCCAAGGGTGATTAACACCAAATAGTGACGTGAAAATGCAAAGATGACACTGTTAGCAATACCCATTAAACAGCAGAAAATGACAATATAACGCCTGTCACCTTTTTGGTCGGAATATTTAGCCAATAAAAAACTACCCACAATGCTCGCTAAAGCATTAATCGAGAAAAAAAGCCCTACTAAACGTGAATCAACATTGACTTCAAAGGTTAAAAATCTACTTAATGTGGGAGATTGTAAAGCACCCGCAATACCCACAATAAAAGTGGTAACTAAAAAAGCAAAAAAAATAGTGCCTTGTTTTTGGCGAAACGAAAATACATTAGCCATATCAATAAATAATAGAGGAGAGTTTATGCTAATTATATACTTAAAATCGACATACACGTAACAAAATTTCGAACTAAAATAAGCTTTCTTCGATTTTTTTGGCCATTTATTATGGTTTAAATCGACGCTAATGTGACTTTAAATTTTACATCTGTAATGATTTGAATTTATTATGATTGATGTTGTAATGATTAATCTGTTTTCCAAAAAATAAGGCAATGTGATAGCTAATTGACAATTAAGCAATAGTGAGGCACGCAATTTTACCAATAAATAACACTATTTTCTTACCAATCTATTTGATATAAATAAATTAAAGTTTTGATAGATATTGAATAATATTCTTTTTAGTCACTTTTTCTAAAATCACTGCATTTTTATCTTGAAAATAGCCGTTATCAGTTATTTCATGATTAGCATCTTGAACAAATCGCACAGGATCATAAAAATTGAAGGTGTAGTGACGGTTATTTATGGTGACGCTGAAATTTAAAATAATACCTTTTGCTTCACTTTCAAATTGCAATAAATCGTCATACCAATCAGGTAGTTGAATCATCATTTATCCTATTTTTTGCTATATAAAATCTTATGCTGAAAATCTAAAAATTTTTGATGCATAATATTATTGATTGTATATCAATAGATTAAATATTTATTAACTAGTTGTCTTTGTTATTTTATTCAAATACTTTGAACTTTGACAATCGATAATCGCCTTTATCGTACACGCACCCAAGTAAAACATTCCCTTGGGTTTTTATGGTTATTTCACGCTGATAACAATACTGCTGTTCAAATTGCCACGCTATATTTGCAATATCTAGATATTTTAAGATAAGCTCAAAACTACTATTAGCATTGATAGTAAAATCATTAAAAAATGTTAGGGAGCTGCGCTCGACATCAACGCCTAATGAGTATATTTTGGCTTCTATTATCATGATTTCTATTGCATGATAAAAATAGCTAAAGCCTTCGTCTTTATTAGATTCATCAAAGTAATGTTTTTTACCTAATACTTTGGGGGGTAAAATTGCATATAATGCTTGTTCGGATAACCCTACTTTTAAGCCTAAATAACTACCTGTTTCTAGAAAGTTTTTTATATTCATTAATTTATCCATGACATGGGGAATAGATATAACACAAAAAAACACGCGGTATTATTACCTTAACGCTTTGTTATCACAATGAGTATTGATTGCTTTTTAGTACTATTTATGCTGAGAACTATTTAACATCATATAAATAAAATCCCTCTTCAGTGAGATAAAAAACCCGTTTGTAATCTTGCGAAAATATGGAAGATATCAAAAACGGCCTGAGATCATCATGATTAATGGCGTGCTGAATAAAATCAATCAATTGTGCTTTAAATGCCCTGACTAGTTGCCCTGCAAATATGGCTTTTTTACCCTTATAAACAATTAAGTGATGTGCAATATAATAGCTATCTTTTTCAAGGAGATAAACAAGGTCTGAAAATGACTGAGTAAATAAAGTTAAATTGCCCTTACGCATAACGTCTAACATGTTGAAAAATATATCTTGCTTATCAGTTCCTAATACAAATTCTTTGTTGGCTAAATTTTTAAATACGTAATTATTTTTCATTGTTCTATTTACGATGACTTAATATCTGTAATTAACTGCTTTAATCGTCTAATTTCATTAATTAATCTTGGTATATCCTGTCGTGCATGAGCAATAAATTCTTGATCGGCAATAGTAGCGCCAATAAGCTCGATGTCTTCGCCTCGATTATTGTTACCGCCTGTCATGATAAAATTACCACCACTAGTATGATTTCTACCCTCAACATAAGACACCCAAGGTCCTTTAGTTGCGTTATTACATCGCATTTGTATCAATTTTAATTCGTCATCAGAGATATTCGTTGTTCGTTGCATTGACACCTCTTTAGCTAAGCATGGTAAAATAATGGGAAAAATTGATTATCTTGATTGTTAAATGCAGTATATAACCATAAATTGATCATTAAATAAATTTAAAACCAGTAAATCATCTCGATAAACAAACATAATGATTTATAGTTTAGGCAAAATCATCCTATATTTTAATTAAATTTTATTATTAACGAACTTATATCCATTAATCATTTTATTTTTCTGCATAATCCAGTTCAAAAAGTTAATCGGCTATTCTTCTATTATCATTTTAAACCAATCTTAATGCAGTTGTTTGCTCTGCTACAAAATTGGGAACTAAATAGCTTTGTTTTAGATTGTTTTAAAATAAGTAACTAGAGTAAATAGTCTTATCATTTGTTATTTAATCGTCGTTTTAACTTTCTTATTTCAGACGTTAATGCAAAGCAATCTTCTATAGGCTCATCAGATAACGACCAATAATCAATGAGATCCATATAATCATCATGATTATGAAATAAAAGCGCTAATACTTGGCTAATTTTTGGCGATGACGCGCTAATTCCAGATGATAATAAATCATTGGTCACATCAAGTAATAAAGTCATGAGTATGTGCTTTTGTAACTTTGAATATGTTGAATTAACATAAGCATAGAGGTATTTATCGAGCCATGTTTGCGTTCGATACTGATCAGGCAGTTCATACGCCCAATCTTGAGTGAATTTATCACCGAGTGGTAAATGTAGATCGTTACATAGCTGTTTTAGTTCACACATATTTTATTCTTTCATTATTGATGAAGCTATAATTGATAATATCCCCTGTTGCTTGTTGCGTTACAGCTCTAAAAAATTATCATTTTCTGCATAATAATTTAATGATTGAATAAAGTCATCTATCGTGGCTGACGGCTTTTGATCTAAGACAACATCAACAACATCAGCAAATTGTTGACCTGAATAGAGATAATGTAAATGCTTTTGCCGTACAAGAGAAGGGTAAATTTCTTGTCCATCATCATCGACTTCAGGATAGTCATCAATATAATAGCTTTCTTGATTTTCCAACGCTTTGTCTTCAACGCCATATACACAAAAATCATCATCTCGTTCAAGACTATTTTTCATATAGTTGATTATATCGTTTATTGAATAAAGATTTTCTTTAATAAGCATGTTCCTAATACTCCTATATCATTTTGGATCATTATAATATTGCGAATATAATCTCTACTTTTATAAAAAGGCCGTTTCAGCATAACCTATTTTTATCATTGAGAGATTTTTTAATTTAACTCCGATACCATGTTCACTATCGCCAGACCAGGCAAACATAAAGCCATATTCATCCTTTTCTGGTAATAAGTAAATTTTAATGAGTGAAATTTGCGATAATACTTTACCGCCATCTTGCTTATAAACTTGAGTAATATAAGCCGTGATTTCATTATTGATGATGTGATGTAGTTCGACTTGGTGAGATTTAATAAAATCGATATTATTTTGCATTTTATTATCAGACTCAAAGGATTCAAGATAAATAATCGGGATACATTGTTGGCTAAAACTATCCAACATAATATCTATTGCTATGCCTTCGTCTTCAATAATATAGCTGTTTATATTTTGGCGATTGTTCTTTTCCATTTATTAATCTCGGTTAAATTTGTGGCGAGTATGTCCCGATTAGCGCTAAACCTGTTGAAGTTAGCATTATACTCTACCTGATTGAAGCATTTTCCCTTTTTGACCACCCCATTCGTCATCAATAATGTAGTGAGCAGTAATCGGCACAAGTGCAGGTACAAAGGTAAATTTATAAAAAACTTCATCACCTTCACAAATTTCATAATATAGTGAATATAATAGTGCATCTAATTGTAGGTTAACAGTAAATTTTTCTGTCGCCGAGGCAACTTCAATCACATTGTCAGGATGTGTATAAAAAGGAACAACGATGCAACGTTGGGTTTGGTTATCCATTATAAAACTATCTGCTGAGGTTAAAACGACATTCGCACCGAAAGCATCATCAGGTAATGGATCAAAAATAACATAATTGTGATGAATAACCGCACCTTGTTCGATATTTTGTTTGCCCCATTGCGATAATTCTTCACTGTATGGTCTTGATCTAACCAAAATTTGACTATGAGATATTAATAAATCTACAACCTGCTGTTTGTTTTTTTCCATCAACAATACCCTCTTTTACACACTATAAAATCATCAAATTAAATATAGGAAACCGCCGGATTGTTTACACCACATGATTAAACTAATCCGCTAACACTTACACGGCGTTTTACTAAAAATCGCTTAAGTTTTGTTTTCTATTTTTTACATCACTAACTATTTGCTGATTATGCCACATCTCCATGAAAGTAAGCATATTTTTCTGCTTTTTCATTCATTTATTAGCTAGCATCTTTTGTGAATGTTTGATTGATTCGTTAGTATCATAGGTTTTAACCAATAGATACGGCGAAATCTCAATTAACCGCCAAACGGCATAGAATCCTGAATATTTTTTACAAAAATATGACTGAAAAAGTGAACAGTTGGGTAAATACCCTACCTGTTTTAGTAGATAGCATATTATTTAATGCTTCATGAGGTCTTTCGGTGTTATCTATATGACTCAAAAAGAATATAACAAAACTTATTTAACTAAAATAAGATTAAATGGGTTATTTAATTCAATTACTATTTTGAAATTGGCACTTGATTCCACCCTAAGAAAGTGATTGGGTAATTCAATTGCATTAATGAATGGGTTTGATGTTTCGAAATAGATCACCCATTTTAAATCATCCTTAGGTGTTAAATAGGCGATAAAACCTTCCGATCCATAGCTTCCTTCACCTAAAAAGCATTTATTACCATTTGTTAGGGTGATTTTTTGGATGATATCTATGTTAGTGATATTATCAGGATCTTTATCCAAAAAAAGATTAAGATTGAATGGTTTCCCTTTTTTAATTAATAATTGGGGATAAAACTGGGCTGAAAGGGATATTGATTCACCAGTAGAAAAGTAAATCCCGTCTTTTATAGGTAACGTTTGTTTATTCCATAACGCCAATATTTTTGTCATCTAAGCCTCCTTTTATACGTTAACCCCAAAAGCGTAGTTAATTTATTACATAATCAAATCTAGATTTGATGCAAGTATTATAAATCTCTATTAGCTAATTTATACGGAATATTCATCAAAGTAGCCTTTTGTTTTTTATCGAACATTACTTTATATTTGCTTAATGTCGAGTGATTAACTGAACTATAATGCTCTAATTCAGTGCTTAGTGTGCCATCATCCTCCCAATAACATAATGGACAAACATCGTATTGTCTTTGATGAGTTAAGGTTAAATAATGGCAACAAGGGCATGCATGCAAAATATCTTCGTCCCCTATAATGGTAATAGGTTTACCATATAAAGCACTAACATATTGTTTTAAATATTGATTAGAATAGCCTTTCAATTTAATATCAATAAAATAGCCTAATAAAAACGGTTGAATAGCATCATCATACATATTTGTATATGTTAAAGGTTGACCATCTTTATCAAGATAATTTGCAAAGAGAATATTCTCAATATCCTGTTTTGAAGATTGTGCAATCATTTCGATAGCTAACAGTGTTAAAGCGAGTTTTCGGCTGAGCGTCTTCATTGAGTAAAGTGAACAATGATAAATTATCTAATTTATCAAAAATACAGTTTGATCACTACTTCGCTTTTTATTTTATGCTTATGATAAATGAAAAACTGGAACAATAAAAAAGATAGAATGTGAAATATGGAAAGATTAAATATTGATCTTATTGATATTATTAACAATGGTGGCTTTTTAAAGTGCCTGCCTGCTTTAGCGCAACATGCTTTTTTTCGACATTGCCAAATAGAAACAATGAAATCAGCCATTTTGTACACGGCTAAAATCGGACTTTTTGATATAGAAATAGGTCTTGATAAAAAAGAACATAGTGGCTATGAACTCATTAATTTATCTGAAGATAACCATGAATTTAGTGGTATCGCTATCCATGATACTTATGGAATAATGAAAACAAATTTTAATGCTTTATTACCAGCTAATATTATCCAACTATTGCCAGAGCATACAGTAAACCATATAGATAATATAGAACAAATTGAAATACACTTCTATAGTGGAAGCACTATAATTTATCAGCGAGCTGACTTACCGCCTGCGGTGATATCCAATACATTAAAGGGCGTCATTTTCTGAATGACAATAATGCATCATTTGTTTATCGTCATTAATTAATATATGATTATTATTGATTATATAAGGAAAAATAGAGATAACATTTCAAAAGAAGATCTCAAAATTTAATCAATTAAAATTGAGTCACATGAAAAAAGAAATGTTGCCCTTGATCTGTTGCGATACCCAAAAGGTAATAAAAAATGAACTCTATCGATATTATAAAAAGCTATTTGGCAGGCACACTTTCTCCGCAGGATTTTCAAAAAGAACTTTATTATAATAAGGATATTGAAGATCTCCTATCTGAAGAGCATCAAATTCCCCCCTATACCAGCAGATATAAAAATGCATTTTTATATCTTATTGAAATTGATATTTTATTGCCATCAGGTGAACTCAATAGTAAAGATTTACTTTCAAAGTTTCTCGCTAAAAGAAATATTAACTTCTCGTTAAATAATGAACATAAAAAAAAGTATGATCTATGTATGAAAGTTGAGCCAAGCTGGTTAAATTTAACTGAACCATACTTTAATTTAATCATGAATAAACATCGGGATAAAGTTGGAGTTGAATTAGAAAGAGCGTTAAAATTAGAAATTAAGAAAGATTTTAAATTCTTAAAAAATAGACCTAAGTGGCTTCAATCCCCAAACTGGCCAACCGTAGATAACAAACCGTTAATTTTTATAGGTCAATTAGATATAACCGAAATCAGCCACGATATTACCTATTTATATATTTTTTTCAATGAAAAGGAAAATACATATATGACTTTTGAGCAATCAACATAAACAATAACTAACTGGCAACACTGCGATATGATTTAATAATAATTCTATCGGGTTGCCATATCTAGCAAAATCTCAAGCGATATATCATGAATAAATTAAAAATTAGGCAACAAAAATTTGAAGTGAAACATTACTGGTCCCCAGATATACATGATCCTTGGCGATGGAAACCAGAAGACAATGCAGTATTTTACTTATTAGAAATGAATATTGGTATTACAGGAAAGGATGAAACAGATATTTATTCAATTATTATTGCCACTCCAGAAGGGATAATGAATTTAAATAACAACAGAATGCAACAACCTAAATTATATAAAATGTTGTTACTATATCAATACGATTGGGATAAGGTTAGAAGTTTAATAGATGAACAACTTGCTTTGATAAATCCCTCTGCTCAGATACAAGCTTTAGATAAATTAGCCAGTAGTTTTTATTGGGAATATGATGGTATGAAATAACCCTAAAAAAATATGCTAATTATGAATATGTAGTGATGAGTAATTAGCACAATTTATTAAGTGATCCTTTATAGCGGTTTGAGTAAAAATAGTTCGGTTGAGACTGAGCCTAATGGAACGTGAAAACTAAAACCAGCGTTCATGTGGATTGCAAAAGTGAAGTACATAAGTATTCCATAAAATGGGAGTTTTAATATTCATGCATTTTCAAAGAGAAAAGATCTTATATGCACTTCAAAAAGCATATGGTGATTTAAGCAACCCAGATTTCCATTTCGTGATGGAATCCTACAATTCCCTAAAATATAAATGTCTACTAAATGATATCCATGCTTTATTTAAAGTAGAAGATAATACTGATTTAAACTATGACGTATGTATATCGCTAAAATTTAATTATCATAATAAATCAATGTACTTATATTTATCTTTAGTGTCGGCCTATGCTTTTTTATTTTATGATAGTAAAGTTATTGATTGTAATGATGATATTTATCAAATATTGCCTGAACTGATTGATATATTACATGATTATCATTTTGTGTTATTAAACAAAAATGAGCTTTTATATACCTTTGATATAAATTCCTCGGCTTTTGGTTTCGAGGGTAAAAAAGCATCAGTTTTAGCGCTGTTGTTTTCATTCGGTTTATCGGTCAATTAAAAATAATAATTAAACTACATGACGACAGCTTGGGAATAGTCGAAATAGGAGAAAAATAAAATGCCAGAAGTAAACAATCAGGCAATTGAAACAATCTATGGAGAAATATATGGAAGAGACGCTTTAATATTAAAAGACATCATATTTGATATGTTTCCACTGGAATTAAAGGTAGTAGCTTCTTTGTGGTTACCACATTGCCAACCCAGCAGAGGATTAGAAGGCGAGGCTTTAATCTGTTTTAAATTTAAAAATATAAAAAGTTTAACTATTACGATGATTGATGAATCAAAATATCAGCTGGTACAAAAATCTTGTTTCGATAAAGTATTTGATAAGGAACAAGATGAACATTATGTTTTAAGTACTTATGATCATATTTTTGATGTGATTGGTCAATGTGAAGTAAGCTACAAATAGTTATTAACGTTTGTAATAATTTGGAAGGAAAATTGGCTGATAATATGGTTGTACATCATAAAAACCCATTATTTCGTCAATAATAAAGATTTACACAAGTATCCTACAAGAATGAATCCCTTATTTGGTGTTAATTAAAAGAGGTCGGTATGAATTTATTCTGCGATAATTGTAATAAAGCATTTATAGCATCAGAGGAGCAAGACCGATTCATCTTAGTTTCTCGTGAAAAAAACATGAAATTCATTATGATACAGTGCCCTTATTGTTCAATGAGTTATGCTTTTAATCCAATGCAGTTAACTAACCTAGACAATAAAAAAATCCCTGTTGTTAATGGGTTAAGATGCCCTAAAGAAACATGTACGGGTATAGTATCTTATATTGAAGATATCCCTCCATTTTTTGGGTGTGGTGAATGTGGTAACGTCTGGTTAAAAAAAGAAAATTTGTATGATGATATTAAAAATATAATATCTAAGTATCCTTATAGAAAACATGCATATAATATAATTAACGACTGTAACTATCCCCTAAAATAGTACAGCAAAAAAGTAGAAAATTCTCTATGATAAAAGTAAAAGAGGATTCAATTATGAAAAAAATGACTGAACATCAAATCGTCGCTATTTTAAAAGAAGCTGAAGCAGGTATTCC
>NZ_LZGT01000084.1 GCF_001690525.1 Gilliamella sp. App6-5
CGATTTATAACACCGAAAGACCGCATGAGGCATTAAATAACATGACGCCGATTGAGTATAAAACACTAAAACAAACAGCATGATTTTCTACTTGAATCTTGTACTAAGTTTGGGGTATTTACATCATATTCTTTATGTTGATGATGAAACACATGAGATAACCTATTTAGCATTACCTGATAGAATAAATAATGGCTATTTTTTTAAAAGCTATTCTGATAATGAAGACTCGTTGACGCTTAAAAATTTTGATTTTAGCGAAAATAAGGCAAAATCCGAAGACGATTTTTTGATTGGAACTTCACTTAAATTCGGCGATTTTAAATTGAAAAAAGTTTTTGAATATAACGTAATCTGGAATAATGGTAATGAAAAAAACCATAAAGACTCTAAAAAGTTAGTCAATAACACAGAATTTAAAAATATTGAATTTTTACAAAGAGACTTAACAGAAAACTTCTATTTTAAACTTTTATTATCTAAGAAAAAAAAAGAAAATATTAAAATCACGGGAGTTAACGTATACAGTAAAAAGAACGGCAAGTTAGTACAGACAATTAATAATATAAAAGGTTATGGTTTTTTTGCTTTTAATGCGATTCAAATAGGTGATTTTGATTTTGATGGCAATGCAAATGATTTTTTACTTGCTGATGGCGAAACACATGCGGCTAATGTCCCACAAACCTATTACATTTATGATGGATTGCAAAATAAATTTATTGATCCTAATTTAGAAGGATATACCATTCGTTTTGATTCAGAAAAAAAAATCGCGACTAGTACTAAAACTTGCGGTAATGAATTTATAGATCCAACAAGTATCACCATAAATAAAATGTATTATTTTAATGAAAACACTAAAAAATATAATTATTTAGATCAATATTGTATTGCTTATGATAATAAAAAGTTTTTTCAAAAAAAGTGTACTAAAAAAGAAAGACAAGATTGTGAAAAGGCTGTAGTAGAGGTAGGTGATGAGCCATAATTAAATGAATAGAAATTTATTTTTTATAAAGAACAATTTGTAACTATCCCCTAAAATAGTACAGCAAAAAAGTAGAAAATTCTCTATGATAAAAGTAAAGGGGATTTAATTATGAAAAAAATGACTGAACATCAAATCGTCGCTATTTTAAAAGAAGCTGAAGCGGGTATTCCCGTTAAAGAACTGTGCCGTAAATATGGCATGGCAAATTCAACTTTCTATAAATGGCGTGATAAATACGGTGGTATGGAAACCTCTGATATTAAACGTTTAAAGGAGCTTGAGGCCGAAAACCGTAAGCTTAAACAGATGTTTGCCGAACTGAGCTTAAAATCCCAGCTTCAGGAAGAAATCATAAAAAAGCTTTAGTGCCAACTGGGGCACGTAAAACGTGGGCACAGCAACTACAACAAAATCATTCAGTTACTATTGCTATGAGTTGTGCCATTGTTGGCTTAAGCCGTTGTGCTTACTATCATCAACCTAAGTTACCGGATGATTCGGTGATTATTTCGGTGTTGAATGCTATCACAGACCGGCATTTACGCTGGGGCTTTCCCAAATGTTTTAATCGCATCAGAAAGCTCGGCTATAAATGGAATCATAAACGGGTGTATCGGGTGTATTGTGAATTAAAGCTTAATCTCAGGGTAAAGCGTAAACAGCGCATTCCTCTACGAAACCCAGAAAGGCTATCAGCCCCCAATAAACAAGGTGAATGTTGGTCAATGGATTTTATGAGTGACAGTAGTCGTAATCAGCGTCGCTTTAGGACGTTCAATGTCATCGATGACTTTAATCGTGAGGCGCTAGGCATTGATATTGCAGTAAGCTTACCGGCAGGGAGAATTACCCGTTACTTAGATAAACTGGCTGAATATCATGGCTATCCATTAAAAATACGGGTCGATAATGGGCCAGAATTTACAGGAAAAACCTTTATAAACTGGGCTAAATCCCATGATATAGCCATTGATTATATCCAGCCCGGTAGCCCTTATCAAAATGGCTATATTGAACGATTTAATCGTACCTATCGTACTGAAGTACTCGATTTATATCTT
>NZ_LZGT01000085.1 GCF_001690525.1 Gilliamella sp. App6-5
GAAATTAAAGAATTTAAAATATACAATGAGTTATACAATTTAAATAAAAACAGATCTGATATTTATATAACACCTTTAAGTGATTATTATTATTATTTAGTTATAGATGATATAAAAACAGAAGAAGCAGTTAATGAAATAAAAATGGAATTTGGAAAACCAATTCTTCATTTAGAAACTTCAGAAAAAAATTATCAATTTATTTATACAGTTAAAAAAAGCGAAGCAAATCAAAAGCTTGCCAATTTTTTTGTGCGAGCAATGAATAAAAAATATGGTGACCCAAATTTTTCAGGTGCAGTACACCCTTTCAGGGTAGCAGGTTTTAGAAATAAAAAAGAAGGTAGAAATGATTTTTTAGTTAAAGCAATAGAAAAAGATGATATACGTTTTAAAGTTTTTAATTTTCCAAAAATTATGTATAGAAATGAATATATTCATGATTGCATTAGAAATCCTAATATTTTACTTGCTACTACAAATAACAACACTAATAACGATATTGAAATTAATGAAATAAAACAAGTAGATAGAAAAAGCGAAGAATATGAAGAAATTAGTAGATTTTTTAACAAAGAAAAAAATCGATTTACAGGACTTGCTAAAAAGCAAAAATGGGTTTTAGATGATAGTGTAATTGATTTTAACGCAATAAAAAACACGCTAAATAAATATTCAGAATATAAGAATATTTGTGCAGCCATACTTGATGACAATAAAAGAGAACACACAGAAGATTACACAATTAGAACTATTAACAAAGCTTTAGAAAAACTAGAAGAAGAACACAAAAAAGAAAATAAAAAAGGTTTTAGTATATAAAATTTAACCTATTTTCAAGTAAAAGCCCCAATTTTGGGGCTTTTTTATTAGTACAATATAGTAATATTTTTTCTATATTTATTAATGGCACTATTACTATTATTATAGTTAAAATCAAAATTATAATTTTTAGTGTGTTTTATTTTGTGTGTCGCCGTTGCTTCAAACTTTCTACCACCACTACCCCCTTTTTGATAGTTGCCGTAGTAAGTCTGCGACTTATCGACACGATGTCCTAAAAATGCTGCAATTGTATCTTCATCTGTTTTAGATCGTTTTAAGTCACTTGCTACTTTATGTCTAAAACTGTACAAACTTACAGCAGTTCCATATTTTCTATAAAAAAACTTACTTAAACTCTTATACGTTTTTTCATTTTGCTCTATTTTATAAACTCCACCATTTCTAAGTTGCTGTCTAAACACGTTTTTATAGAATTCCTGATGTAATTCATTATCTTTTTCTAAAGTTGTTGTACAAATTCTAACATCTTGTCCAGAATGTTTACCAATTTTTGCCCCGCTTATAGTTGCTTCAATTACATTTTCACCATTTTCATCCTGCTTTAGCTTTAAACTAACCCCTTTTTTAAACTCAGCCGGTCTTAGTCCAAAAAGATCGTAAACCATTAAAATATCTTTATATTTTTTTACACAAACCTTATCCATATTTTTAAGAATATTTTTAAGTTTAGGCATTTTATTAAGTGTTTTTCTTTTGCTGTTTACTCTTTCAAAAATTATACTTTCTTTATTTAGCTCAAAATTATCTTTAAGTACTATTGCTAAATCAAAAGCTTTATTAGTTAACTCTATCATTTCATTCGTTTTTTTGTTTTTTCTAGCGTAATCGGATTTTTTTTGTAATTCTTTAATTTCATTAATTAATCCAAATTTCAGCGAAGTTCTATATAAGTCGTAAGTTGCTCTAGTTTTTGCTTTATGTAGCAATAAATTAATTTCAGATTTTTCAACATTTTTATTGTTATTTATTAATCTGTTATATACTTTTAAGTAAGTTTCATAAGTTGCTTTATTGCTTGTATAATGTTCATTTAATTCATTCAAAATTTCATTAATTTTTTTGTTTTTACAAGCACCAATAGCAATATTTTCTAATTTCGCTTGTTGCTCAATTTCACTCAAATATTCATTTTTTAACTTGTTTTGTAATAATGTAAGTTTCATAACGCCCCCTTATTTTTATTTTTATTATTATTTTTTTAATTTTTGTTTTGCTTTTCTCGCTTTTTTGCTCAAAAAAACAAAGCCAAAAATTAAAAAATCCAATTGTTTTTAAGGATTTTTTCACTTCGTTTTTAAGCTTTTATGCTCAAAAACTCATCTCAAAAATCCCTAAAAATTCCATTTTTTAATGAAAAAATTGGGGCATATTCACTTTTTTTTATTTTATTTTTTTTGTATTTTTCTCGTTTTTTTACTCAAAAAATCCAATAAAAAAATAAAATTAATGCTTACATTTTGCTTATTTATTTTTGCTTGCATTAAGCATTTTAGCCTTATTAATTTTTTATATTTTTTGCTTTTCGCCCAAGCTTCAAATCAAAAAAATAGAAAAATTAAACGGCTAATTAGTTAATTAAAAAATTGCTTTTCACTACGCTCAAATCAATATTTTCAATTAACTAACATTATTCTATCTGCGTTTAGCTCACTTGCTCGCTTCGCTTGCTCATTCACACAAACTTGATACAATAATGGGGCAATTTTGGCTCATCGCCAATCCGCTATCTTTCGCTTTTCACTTCGTTCAAATCAAAATATAGCAGACCATTGCCCACATTATTTAGACAATTTTATTGTCCAAATGAATGTATATTTTGTGTACAATTAATTTGTCCAATTAATTAGTCCACTTTCATTATGCCCCACTTATTTATTTAATCAGTTTTAGCATTTTGTCAATGCTAAATCTTTACTTTTTATTAATTTTTTCACAAAAAAATTGAAGCTATTCGCATCAATTTTTCACCTCAAAAATTATTAAAAAGCTATAAAAAGTGGTGGGCATAATTCAAAATTTGAGCTATTTTTTTTAATTAAAAATAGCTTTTTTTTGCTTATTTTTTTTAAAAAATTTTGATGAAATTTGCTTATTTTGTTTAATCAAAAATCATTAAAATTTAATAAAACTAATTGGTTTTTTTTATCAAAAAACACACAAAAATAAATAAATTAAACACAAAAAAAAAGAGGTTTTTAACCTCTTTTTATTTAGTATTTAAATTATTTTTTTAGTATTTCTACTATTGTAATTTATTAACATTTCGTTAAGTCCTGATTCTCTTGCTTGCTCAACTGATAATTGTTTACCTAAATCTTTTGCTTGTTGCATATAAGTATTAGCTTTTGTTTTATCACCTGCTTCTGAAGCTAATTTAGATAATTCTAATTTACTATTTGCTTGTTGTGCTAAACTATCAAATTCCTGTTTTGTAGCAGTTTCATTATAAGCATTTTCAAGCATATTCAGATCTTCTTTTTTATTCATTTTTTCTTGTTGTTGCGCTTGTTCTTTTTGTTGTATTTCTGCTTGTTTTGCTTGTTGTTTTTTATTAGCAACAGCATTTGCTTTAAATGCATTTATTTTATTTCCTGCTCCTCTAGCAACTCCCCCCATCTGATCTAAACCAACTTTAGCTAAAGCTGCTTTTGCCATCATTGTATTTTGAGAGTCTTTAGCGTAAGAAGCTAAGCTTTGTCCACCATTGATGTTTAACCATTTCATCGTTTCATCTGGAATGATATGTATCAATGAAAATGACCTATTTATTATACTATATAATATACCAAAATATACAAATAATAAGCCAATTTGTTTAATTATATTACCACTAGCTAATCCAGAAGTTGATATCATTGAAACAAATGTTACTGAAACTATAGATCCTAAAATATTTAATAATTCAATCGAGCAGATTAATCCTATAATCATTAAAGTCGGGCGCAAGGCAAGTGATAAAACTAACCCATATCCTGTACTTCCCTTACCAGTGAAGCCGTCAGCATCAGGCTGTAATTGTGTAACTACCCATAACGGAGCGGCAACCATGGCTTCTAACACTAATATCATCCAACCTCCCAACATACCTATCCATAGCATATAGGGGGTGAGTGGTAAAAGTACAGAAAGAGAATTCCCCACAATCCAAAGTGTGATAGATATCGGCATAACCAATGAAGCGGCACCTGTAATTGTTAAGAACCAACCGCCAGAGAATGGTAAAGCTCCCATAACAGCACCAGCAACAGCTGCAACACCTAATAAAGCCCATCCTAAATTAATAGCAGTATCGCCATAATATTTCGCAATAGTCAATGGGTTAGTAATTCCGGCGCCACTTTCACCGCTTTCAACAAAACCACCTACTGATATACTGCTAGAGAATGAGAAAAGATCTTGTGATTTTTCGTTAATTCCAGCAAATAAACTGTCTAATGCTTTAGATTTTTCTTCTGGATCTACTTGTTTATCATTTTCAGTAGCATCTCCATCTTTTTTAGACCCTATCGTAGCTAAACCAGTCATATATTTAGAGTTTGCTTCAGAAGCTTTAATATCTTTTCCTGCTTTATTTAAAAATGATTCTAATTCATTTCCATTCCAAAGATCATGATACGCAACTCCCGGTTCTACAAATGTAGGATAAATATTTGTTAATTGACCTAATAATTCTTGTATTTGAACTAACCTTATACTCCATGAACCAGCTAATGCCCAACCATCTTTTTTCACAGCTTCTACATAAGCATCCCAACCTTTATCTACACTAAATGTTTCAGCAACTTTTTGAGATACTACTTTTTTATAATTAGCAATTGAATTATCAAATGCTTGAGCAAGATTTATACTACCTTCTGTTTCCATATATTGTTTTGCTAATTGATGCATTTCATTTTGAAGAGCCATAAAGTATTCAGGCTGTTTACTTACAATTGTTTTAAATAAACTCGTTAATTCTTTAAAATTAGCCAATTTGTCTTCTACGTTTGGTAATGTATCTGGCATTAAAAACGCACCACAGGCTCTTTTATCTCTACTTAAATTGTAATATCTATCCTCTATATGCACACTATTATCCCAATTACTTCCAGAACCAGTAATTCCCGGTAAATGATTGCTTCCATAATTAAATGATTTATAACTATACATTTTAGTATCTGTCGTCCAATTTTTAGCAAATTGAGTTTGAGCAAGACCGTGAGAACCAAACAGCACAAGGAAAACATCTGTACGTTTTGGCGGTATAAATACATTACCACCTCCTTCATTAGATCCCATTTCTCCCTTCAAAACAATATCTTTTTTACTAGATTTTGTAGCATATAATTGATTAGTTTTTAAAACGCATAAATTAGATAAAAAAGCATTTTTAGCAACTTTACCTAATTTTTCATTTGACATGTTTGGAATAATAACACCGTTGGCTACCCCCATATTTGCCACATATTCTTGCCAGACATGGGATGCGGCACCAATACTCATTTGAATAACCCATAACATAAACATTTGTATAGCACAAAAACCACCTGACACAGGGACTAAAAAAGCAGTACTTGTAGCCATTCTGATTGGCAACCACATAGACGACCATTTTTTACCTAAAATTTCGCCGTCATGCGCAGTTGACATTGTTCCAGCCATTAGTGTATAGGATACAATAATACCACCCACCATTAATACGACACTATTAAAAGCTAGCAAAGCCGCAGAAAGCGGACTTTTAGACATATCATCCTCTGGAAAGTAAATATCTAAAAATAATTTTTTTGATATATCAGTGTCACTAATATTAAACAGATCTACATCAACTGCATTAGCAAACGCATTGCTAGTAAACATTAATAATAATGTTGTTATTAGTGTTATAAACACTAAATTCTTTTTATAAATACTAATATTCATAATAATTTCACCTCTTTTTATTTTTATTATTTGTATAGTTTTTAACTACTTATAGTTACTTATAAAATATTTAAATAATGTCAACAGTTAAACTTCATTATTTTTTCATTATTTTTATTAAAAAAATTTAAAGATAAAAACTAGTTAAAGTATTGACATTATTAAAATATTTTATAAATAAATAATATTAGTTATTTTAAAAATGAGACTTTAAAATTGGACATAAAAAGAGGTTAAGAATGAATAAGAAAACAAATAAATTTAGTAGTATAAAGTATGATTTAGCTAGTAATTTTTTAACATTATTTTATGTATTAGCTA
>NZ_LZGT01000086.1 GCF_001690525.1 Gilliamella sp. App6-5
GATTCATTATTTAACCAATGGTTAGATCGTGGACTGTTAAATCAGGTTAAGCAATTAGAGTTATATAAAACTAAAATTGAACTTTCAACCATTGCAAGATTAGCTGAGTTACCTTCTTTACAAACATTAAAATGTAAAGAAGCCTCCATATATCAAACGGATCTTGTTCGTGCCGAAAAACAAAAACAGCAATATCGAGCGCAAGCACTCGCATTATTTGCCCTACAACAAAATAGCAATATAAAAATAACCTTTAATGACGGCAGAATCGATTATTTTCAAGAATTCTTACCCGATGATTTAAAACATCAACTTACTTAACAGATTAAAAAATCATGATAGTCAGAATAAAACTCAATCAACTAGAAAAGCGCAGTAATGACTACTTTTATAACGATACGCCGTTTAATGGCGAAGCTTATGATCATCGAGATAATCAACTTTATCAGGTATACGAAATTACCGACGGTATTATTACAGGTAGTCGAGATTATGGCGCTTTACAAGCCGATGGTATGATTAAAATTGATTATGATTTGTTAACTAGCGCAGAATATTTTGATTATGAAATGAATCAGATACGTTGTTATTATCAAGGACAGCCATTTACTGGATTATATTATAATTATAGTTCTGGATTTTTATTAAGTGAAGGGCTATGTATTGATGGTT
>NZ_LZGT01000087.1 GCF_001690525.1 Gilliamella sp. App6-5
GACACCAGAAAAAATAGAGCAAATCTCACTAGATGCGCTTGTCCCCCAAAATCATCTTGTTCGTAAAATAGCTAAAGTCATTGATTTTGAATTTATTCGAGAAGCGGTAGCACCACTTTATTGCCCTAATAACGGTCGTCCGGCAGAAGATCCGGTCAGACTGTTTAAGATCATGCTATTGGGGTATCTTTTCGGTATCCCCAGTGAACGTCGTCTGGTTCAGGAAATTCAGGTCAATTTAGCTTACCGCTGGTTTCTGGGAATGGGATTAACCGAAAAAGTGATTGACGCCTCAACACTTAGCCAAAATCGTCGCCGTCGGTTTAATGACAGTGAAATCTATCAACAGATTTTTGATAATATTGTTGAGCCCAGTCAATATATTGATGCGCTTAATCAAGCCATCAACGCAGAAAGAGAATTAAACGGAAAAAAGCCTTAAAGCCATCGACGGTAGAGAAATACAAGGAGGTTAAAGTCAGTACA
>NZ_LZGT01000088.1 GCF_001690525.1 Gilliamella sp. App6-5
GCCTTCTTCATACACGCGGCATGGCTGCATCAGGGTTCCCCCCATTGTGCAATATTCCCCACTGCTGCCTCCCGTAGGAGTCTGGACCGTGTCTCAGTTCCAGTGTGGCTGGTCATCCTCTCAGACCAGCTAGAGATCGTCGCCTAGGTGAGCCATTACCTCACCTACTAGCTAATCCCATATGGGTTCATCAAATGGCGCATGGCCCGAAAGTCCCATGCTTTGGTCTCTCAACTTTATACGGTATTAGCAGTCGTTTCCAACTGTTGTCCCCTTCCATTCGGCAGATCCCCATACTTTACTCACCCGTCCGCCACTCGTCATCAAGTGCAAGCACTCATGTTACCGTTCGACTTGCATGTGTTAAGCCTGCCGCCAGCGTTCAATCTGAGCCATGATCAAACTCTTCAATTTAAAGTTTGATGCTCAATAACTGTCTCTGACATATTCAAATGAATCTTCAGTGTCACTTATCAAGACTTAATTTTTAAGTCCGTAGACTTTTCATTCTTCGTCTCGCAAGTGCCCACACAGATTGTCTGTTTCTTCTTTTTAAAGAGCTGACAGCTTCTATTCCCAAACAACTTTTTGTTGATTTAGTTTGCTGTCTCAAGGGCTGCGTATACTACGCTACACTTTTTCATTCGTCAAGATCTTTTTTTCAAATTTTCGATCTTATTTTTAACTCACTCACCGCCTGCTTGTCGCTGACTGCGTGTCAGTGGATGCGCATTATAGGGGCTTCTTTTTTTTTAGCAAGCAAAAAAGATTAAATATTTATTCGTTAGCGTAATATTCAAACATCACAAACTTTAATTGCATGATATTTATTAAGATTATAATCAGATAATTTTTTAATCAATTTTTCTACAGACTGATTATAGTTGGTACTCAGTACAATATTTTCAGATGCAGATAAAGGTTTTTGATTCAGAACGTATTTATCATTTAACAAATTATAAACCCTTGTTGCAATCGCATTGCCTGAATCTATAAAGGTAGCTTGAGGAAAAATCATCTGTAATTCTTTTTTAATAAAAGGATAATGAGTACAACCAAGTACTATTGTATCGGGAATTGTCTGTAATTCAAGCCAAGGTTGCATTAATTTTTTTAGTTGTTGCATATCTACAGTACTACCTTGTAATTTATTTTCGGCTATAAGTGCTAATTCTGAAAGCCCTAACAACTGAACAGTACAATGCGTTGCAAATTGCCGGATTAAATCTGTTATATACGTTCTTTCAATTGTAGCTTTGGTTGCTAATAACCCTATACATTTATTTTTTGTAAGCAAACTAGCTGGTTTAATCGCAGGTACAACACCAATGATAGGAAAAGAAAATTTAGAACGCAAACTAGGCAAACAGATAGTGCTTGCAGTATTACAGGCAATGACCGCTAAATCAATTGAGTAAAATTGAGTAACAACTTCAATGACCGAATTGACCCTATTAATTAACAATTCTGACGATTTATCTCCATAAGGAAACATTTCATTATCAAATGCATAAATATAGTGTACATTAGGTATTTTATTATAGATTTTATTATAAACAGATAAACCACCGATACCTGAATCAAATACTAACACTGAAGGAAATTGTTTTGTGATGCTCATTTTTAGCTATAGATTATTAAATAATAAATTAGAAACGCGCAATATCGTAAATTGATTAAAAATTAAAGCAAGTAATTTTAGCCAAACCACAATGTTGCATTCTGTTCGATAAATTATAAGCTAGACGTCTAGATGGTAAAACTGCTAAAATAAATACATTAAAGTTGAATTTTATATTTCAATCATTATGCAAAATTAAGTTAGGAAAGTATTCCATGTCAGAATTTTTATTTACTTCAGAATCTGTTTCAGAAGGTCATCCAGATAAAATTGCCGATCAAATATCTGATGCAGTACTTGATGCAATATTAGAGCAAGACCCAAAAGCGCGTGTTGCTTGTGAAACATATGTAAAAACGGGTATGGCTTTAGTTGGTGGTGAAATCACGACTTCAGCTTGGGTAGATATTGAGGAATTAACTCGAAAAACTATTAATGATATTGGTTATACCAGTTCTGAGATGGGATTTGATGCTAATTCATGTGCGGTGCTTAATGCTATTGGCAAGCAATCTCCTGACATCAATCAAGGTGTCGATCGAAAAGATCCGCTAGAACAAGGAGCTGGTGACCAAGGCATTATGTTTGGTTATGCGACCAATGAAATGCCAAATTTAATGCCTGCTGCTATAAGCTATGCTCATGACTTAATGCGCCGCCAAGCAGAAGTCAGAAAAAATGGCACACTCCCTTGGTTAAGGCCTGATGCAAAAAGCCAAGTTACATTAATTTACCAAAACGGTCAAATAAAAGGGGTTGATACTATAGTTTTATCTACACAGCATTCAGAAGCCATTGAACAAAAAGCATTACATGAAGCTGTTATGGAAGAAATCATTAAACCTACATTACCAACCGAATGGTTAACTTCAAGGACAAAATACTTTATTAATCCAACTGGACGCTTCGTTATTGGTGGTCCAATGGGAGATTGTGGGTTAACTGGCCGCAAAATTATTGTAGATACTTATGGCGGAGCCGCACGTCATGGAGGTGGTGCTTTTTCAGGAAAAGATCCGTCAAAAGTTGACCGTTCAGCAGCTTATGCTGCACGCTATGTTGCCAAAAATATTGTTGCGGCTGGACTTGCTGAGAGATGTGAATTACAGATATCTTACGCAATTGGTATTGCCAATCCTACATCAATTTATGTTAATACTTTTGGCACAGAGAAAATCGATCACCATAAAATTGTTTCACTTATCAAAGAATTTTTTGACTTAAGACCTTATGGATTGATTCAGATGCTTGATCTTATTCAGCCAATTTACCAACAAACTGCAAGTTATGGTCATTTTGGGCGAGATATCTTCCCTTGGGAAAAAACCGATAAAGCAGCACTACTTCGCGATGCAGCAGGACTATAAACGCATCCCAATTTATTTACATAATCAGGTAATGGCTTGTTTAAGAACTCACTTAATACAAGCCAATCAACTTCTACATACTCAATATAAAGAACCTAAAATTGTCTATAAGCCTAAAGGTAGCATTGCAGGTAGTGCCTTTTTAACACGTTGGGAAATTCAACTTAATTCAATGATGTTGCTAGAAAATGGTAAACATTTTATTGAAGAGGTTGTGCCCCATGAATTAGCACATCTCATTGTTTTTAAAGAGTTTGGTAAAGTAAAACCACACGGTAAACAATGGCAATATATTATGTCAGAAATATTAGGCAAAATCCCAACTACCACCCATCATTTTACGATACAACGCAATACTTATTTATACTACTGTAGTTGTCAACAACATCATTTAACCTCAATAAGACACAATAAAATTAAAAACGATAAAGCTAGTTATTTATGTCGTAAATGCGGTACTATACTCAAACTTAAAAGCGCTAATAAATATTAAGATATTGTATGTTTAAATTAGATTTTCATTTTTACAAAAGTTCCTTATCGATTATTATTCTTGGTATTATTCTTTACATTATAGGTAATTTTTTTATACCTTTATACAATGGACTTACCGTTACTCTTATTGAACATTTTCAATCACTTTTTTTATTATTTATGTGTTGTTATACCTACTACTATGCGAAACGTGTGGCTAAACATTCGGAATTATACAAATTTTGGATTTGGACAATATTTTGGTGGTTTATGCTTTTTGGTCGGGGAATTAGTTGGGGACGTGATTTTTTTCCTGAAGTGCCACGTTTTTATTATAAAATTATTGCTAGTATTTTAATAGCAATTCCAATACTAAGTATATTTTTACCCACAATCCGCCGAGAAATTGTTCGTCGCTACAAATTTGAAAAAATTCCAGTTTGGCATATATTTTTAGCTTTTTTATTCTTGGGTATAGCTGATATTGCAGAGCACCGCCGTATTGGCCATGAATTATTAGTTATAACAAGGGATCGAAAAGATTTAATAGAAGAATTAATGGAGATCCCCTGCCTTCTTTGTTTAGCTTTAACAACCTTTTATATGCAAAAAAATGAACAAAAAAAGGAGAATTTATAATGTTAAGCTATCGTCATAGTTATCATGCTGGTAATCATGCGGATGTATTAAAACATATTGTTTTAACATTCTGTATTGAATCATTAAAAGAAAAAGAAAAACCTTTTTTATATTTAGATACACACTCTGGGGCGGGGCGATACCTACTAAAAAGTGAGCATGCTGAAAAAACCGGTGAATATTTATCAGGAATTAATTTACTATGGCAACAATCTAATATTCCAGGATTGCTCAAGACCTATATATCAATACTAAGACGTTATAATCCTTTTGATGAATTAAAATATTATCCTGGCTCACCATTAATTGCTAAGCAATTATTACGTGAACAAGACAAGCTCAATCTCACTGAATTACATCCAACCGATTATCCTTTATTAAAGCAAGAATTTAATAAAGATAAACGAACAAGAGTATTACGTGAAGATGGCTTTTCTCAATTAAAATCGAAGTTACCCCCGCAATCACGTCGTGGAATTATATTAATTGATCCCTCCTATGAAATTAAGGATGATTATCAAAAAATTCCTGCAGCATTATTTGAAGCATACAAACGATTTGCTACAGGTATCTACTTAATTTGGTATCCTGTGGTATCTCGTACACAAACTCAAAAAATGATTGATGGTATTGTTAACTTAGGTATCAAGCGAATTTCACAGTTTGAACTAGCAATAAAACCAGATAATAATCAAAAAGGCATGACTGCATCAGGAATGATAGTAATTAACCCGCCATGGAAATTACATGAACAAATGAATATAGTTATGCCATGGCTAAAAACAACATTAGATAGTGAAAAAACTGGAAATTTTGTTATTAAAAAACTCGTTTCTGAATAGTTTTTTATTAGTTATCTATTGTCAAAAACTTTCAGAAAAGTATACGTTTCAATAAAAAATCACGGAAAAAAGTGACAAGAAAATAGATAAATCCATAAGATTACCGTCAATAATAACGATAAAAATACAGCTGCTGAACCATAATCCTTCGCTCGGCCAGATAGCTCATGTCTTTCATGACCGATACGATCAACAACACTCTCAATTGCACTATTAATTAACTCGGTAATCATCACAACACCGATCGATCCAAGTAATAAGATGCGTTCATAAATAGAAAAATCAACCAGCATTACAATGATATAAGCCAAACCCAATAAAATTAGCTCTTGACGAAATGCAGCTTCATGTTTGATCGCTGATTTTAAACCTTTTAAAGAGTATTTTGTCGCATTAAAGATACGAAGTAATCCTGTCGATTTTTTCATTATAATGTTCCTGATTTAGACTACCTTACATAACCATAGTTCATCAAACGTTGAAATCTTCTTTCCAGTAATACAGATAAATCCATACTTTCAAGTTCATCAAGATCACTAAGTAGCTGGCTTTTGAGTGAAACAGATATAGCGGTATAATCTCGGTGAGCCCCACCAAGTGGCTCGGGCACGATTGAATCAATCAAATTTAATTTTAATAAATTATCTGCTGTCATATTCATGGCTTCAGCTGCAACTGGTGCTTTATCAGCACTTTTCCATAAAATAGAAGCACAGCCTTCTGGTGAGATAACAGAATAAGTACTATATTGAAGCATGTTTACTTTATCTGCTACGCCAATCGCTAGTGCTCCCCCAGATCCACCTTCACCAATGACTGTACAAATGGTGGGCACTTTAAGGCGTGACATTTCTCTTAAATTACGTGCAATAGCTTCTGCTTGCCCCCGTTCTTCAGCACCAATACCAGGATACGCCCCAGGAGTATCAATAAAAGTGATAATTGGTAATTTAAAACGTTCGGCTAATTGCATTAATCGTAAAGCTTTACGATAACCCTCTGGGGCTGGCATACCAAAGTTTCGATAAATCTTCTGTTTAGTTTCACGACCTTTTTGATGTCCAATAACTACCACTGTCCGCCCATCAATACGTGCAATGCCACCAATAATTGCTTTATCATCAGCATAAGCCCTATCACCAGCTAATTCATCAAAATCAGTAAAAATTTCTTTTATATAATCCAATGTATAAGGACGATTTGGATGTCTAGCTAGTTGTGCAATTTCCCAAGGGGTTAAATTAGCAAATATTTTTTTTGTTAATTCACGGCTTTTTTTATGTAATTGCTTAATCTCTTTATCTAAATTAATATCTAATTCAACTTGTTGTGAATCAATATTCCTTAAGGAATTAATTTTTGCTTCTAATTCCGCGATCGGCTTTTCAAATTCCAAAAAATTGTTCATAACGTTTGTAATTGCCTCTTAATTCATTCGGTACTTTAAAAATACACTATTCAATAATATACTGACTAATTCTGAAGATAAAATTAAACCAATTCTACTATGTAATACTCATTGAAGTCACCTATATTTATATTAATAGGCTTCAACTTTTCCAAAATTTAGCTACATAAACTTAATAGAAGCAGCTTTTTTATTCACCAATGTTAATAATCAAACTGCTATTCATAAGTTTATTTAAATTATTCAAAATCAAATTCAATACGGTCAATACCAAGTAATGTCTTTAACTCAACTATCAAAGCATCTTCAGGAATTATCCTCCATGTCGTGCCAAATTGAATCCTAACAACTAAATCATCTCGATGATAATATAAGTTAACTGGCACACTGCCATGCCGATAAGGTTCAAACAATTGTTGTAACCGCTGCAATATTGCTTGATTTGTTTCGCTTTCAGTTAAGGTAATCGACAATCCTTTTACATATTTAGCTCGCGCATCTTTTAGATCAGCAATATCGCGTACTGATATTTTAAAACCACCATTAAAATCGTCATTACTGACTTGACCTGTAACAATTAAGATCTTATCTTTTACAAGTAAATGTCCGAAATTATCTAAAGACTCCGCAAAAAGCATACCGTCAATACGCCCAGAACGATCGTCCAAGGTGAACAAACCGATTTTTTTACCTTTTTTAGTAATGCGAACCCGAGCATCAGTAACAATACCAGCAAAAGTAACCGTCTTACCCCAACCTGTTGGAGAGGCCTCACTAATTCTCAGTCCGCCAGTATAACGATTTAATTCTTTTAAATATTGTGTTACTGGATGCCCCGTTAAATAAAGTCCTAACGCTTCACGTTCACCATCAAGCAAAACTTGATCGGGTAATTCAGGAACGGCAGCATAAGCATGCTCAACTTGTTCAGGCTCTTCCGCCAAAACACCAAACATATCTTCTTGACCAATATCTTGCGCTTTAGCATATTGCTCTGCCGCTTGCATTGCATCATTAATGCTATGCAATATAGCCGCTCGATGAGGTCCTAATTTATCAAAAGCTCCTGCCATAGTGAGTTTTTCAAGTACTCGGCGATTGATCTTCTTCATATCTGTTCGAGCACAAAGTTCGAAAATATTTTTGAAATATCCCCCACTGTTACGTGCTTCAACAATGGCCTCAATAGGCCCTTCACCGACACCTTTTATAGCCCCGATACCATAAACAATCTCACCTTTATCATTTACATGAAAGTGATACAGGCCACTATTGATATCAGGAGGATTGACTTTTAACCCCATCCGCAAACATTCATCAACTAAACCAACAATTTTATCGGTATTATCCATATCGGCAGTCATAACCGCAGCCATAAATTCGGCAGGATAGTGCGTTTTCAGCCACAAAGTTTGATAAGAAACAAGCGCATAAGCAGCCGAGTGAGATTTATTAAAACCATATCCTGCAAATTTTTCAACCAAATCAAATATTCGCATCGACAGCTCACCATCAATACCTTGTTTTTCAGCGCCTTCTTTAAAAACAGAACGTTGCTTTGCCATCTCTTCAGGTTTTTTCTTACCCATAGCTCGGCGCAATAAATCAGCACCGCCCAATGTATAACCTGAAAGAGTTTGTGCGATTTGCATAACTTGTTCTTGATATAAAATAATACCATAAGTGGGTTCTAAAATAGGTTTTAATGAGTCGTGTTGATACTTAATATCAGGGTAAGAAACCTCTTCTCTTCCGTGTTTTCGGTCAATAAAATTGTCGACCATACCTGATTGTAGGGGACCTGGACGGAATAATGCGACTAAAGCTATCATATCCTCAAAACAGTCAGGCTTTAGACGTCTTATTAAATCTTTCATACCACGGGATTCGAGTTGGAACACCGCTGTAGTTTCAGCTTTTAATAATAATTCGAAAGATTTTTCATCATCTAAAGGAATTCGAGTAATATCGACTTTTCCTTTACCCTCTCGTAGCTGGCGTTCATTAATCATTTTGATTGCCCAATCAATAATGGTTAATGTCCGTAAGCCTAGAAAGTCAAATTTCACAAGACCTGCATATTCCACATCATTTTTATCAAATTGAGTAACTGGATGATGGCCTTCTGGATCACAATAAATTGGCGAAAAATCAGTAATTTTAGTTGGTGAGATCACAACACCACCAGCATGCTTACCAGCATTTCGGGTTACACCTTCCAATTGCCGGGCGATGTCGATTAATGATTTGACTTCTTCATTATTATCATATAACTCTTGTAACTGAGGCTCAATTTCAAAAGCTTTGGCTAGTGTCATACCTGGATCTAAAGGTATTAATTTTGAAATACGATCGACAAACCCATAAGGATGCCCAAGTACTCTTCCAACATCTCGGATGACTGCTTTAGCTGCCATGGTACCAAAGGTTATAATTTGAGAAACCGCATCTCGTCCATACATATCAGCGACATGATCAATAACCAGATCGCGTTTTTCCATACAGAAATCAACATCAAAGTCTGGCATTGAAACACGTTCTGGATTTAAAAAACGTTCAAAAAGTAAATCAAACTCAAGTGGATCCAAATCGGTAATTTTCAAAGCATACGCAACTAGCGAGCCAGCACCAGATCCTCGCCCTGGTCCTACTGGAATATCATTATCTTTTGACCATTGTATAAACTCCATAACAATCAGAAAGTAACCAGGAAACCCCATTTGGTTAATTACTGTTAATTCGGTTTCTAAGCGCTCGTCATATTCTGGTCGTCTTTGCTTTCTAATTGCTGGATCAGGAAATAAAAACGCTAACCTTTTTTCTAATCCTTCGCGTGATTTATGCACTAAAAAGTCTTCAGTAGACATATCACCGGTTGGAAATTTAGGTAAAAAATATTCGCCTAATCGGATAGAAACATTACAGCGTTTAGCTATTTCAACACTATTTTCCAGTGCTTCAGGAATATCAGAAAATAGTTCGCACATTTCCTGTTCTGAGCGTAGATATTGCTCTGCCGAATAGTTTTTAGGTCTGGAAGGATCTTCTAGCGTATTACCATCATGAATAGCGACACGAATCTCGTGAGCATCAAAATCAGAAGATTTCAAAAATCGAACATCATTAGTTGCAACAACGGGTAACAAATATTGTTCAGCCAAATTCACAGCTCGATGAATAAATAGCTCTTCATTGGTTCGTTTAGTGCGTACTAATTCAAAATAAAAATGCTCACTAAAATTTTCAAGATAAAAATTAATAGCATTATCAACGATTATTTGATTATTACGAACAATACCGATCCCAATATCACTTTCTCGCCCTGCTAATACAATTAATCCGGCTCGGTGCTCAATTAGCCAGTCATTATCAACAACTGGCAAATCACCGATATACCCTCGCTGATAAGCTTTAGAAATCAACAATGTAAGATTTTGATATCCTTGATTATTAGCCGCTAAAAGAGTTAAACGATAAATATCATCAGGCATTTGAGAACTTCTAATAGCAATATCTGCACCAATGATCGGTTTAATACCTTTTGACATTGCTGAACCATAGAACTTAACCAATCCACAAAGATTAGTAAAATCTGTGATCGCAAAAGCCGGCATCTGTAACTTGCTCACTTCATTTACTAATGTGCCAACTTTCGCAATTCCATCAACCATCGAGAAATCACTATGCAAATGAAGATGAATAAATTTAGGTTCCGCCATAATTACCAGAAGTGAAGCTATAAAGTTATTATGAGATTATAACACAAGCAAGAGGAATATTCTTATTCTCTTAAATTGTTACTTGAAACTGAGAAAAGATAAAGGTCCTTTTCATTATAAGATTTATAAGTGAAAAATCATTTATTAAAGATATTCCGCCAATAGATATTATCGGCGGATAACAAGAAATTAGATTTTCTTAAATAATACTGAACCATTGGTTCCACCAAAACCAAAAGAATTACAAAGTGCGTATTCTAAATTCTTAACTTGACGTGCTGTATGCGGAACATAATCAAGATCACAGCCCTCATCAGGATTATCAAGGTTAATTGTTGGTGGCACAGCTTGATCACGCAGTGCAAGTACAGTGAAAATAGATTCAACCGCTCCAGCAGCACCCAATAAATGACCTATCATTGATTTAGTTGAACTAACCATAACTTTGTTGGCATTTTCTTTAAAAATACTTTTTACGGCTTCAGTTTCAGCTTTATCACCAGCTGGTGTCGATGTACCATGAGCATTGATATAGCCAACCTGCTCATGGTTAATGCTTGCATCACGCAGTGCACATTGCATTGCTAAAGCCGCACCACTGCCATCAGCTGGAGGTGAAGTCATATGATAAGCATCACCACTCATACCAAATCCAACCAGTTCAGCATAGATTTTAGCTCCTCTCTTTTTGGCGTGTTCATATTCTTCTAAGAACATAATACCAGCACCATCACCAAGCACAAAACCATCACGATCTTTATCCCAAGGACGACTTGCACCTTTAGGATCACCATTATTGGTCGATAATGCACGAGCAGCACCAAAACCACCAATACCAAGTGGAGTACTTGCTTTTTCTCCCCCACCAGCTAACATCGCATCTGCATCACCATAAGCAATCATACGTGCAGCATGACCAATATTGTGCACCCCAGAAGAACATGCTGTTGCGATAGTAATACTTGGCCCTTTTAATCCATAAATAATGGATAAATGACCAGCAATCATATTAACAATTGTTGATGGTACAAAAAAAGGACTGATTTTACGCGGTCCACCATTGACTAATGCACTGTGGTTTTCTTCAATCAACCCAAGTCCACCAATACCTGAACCTATAGCACAGCCAACACGTTTTGCGTTTTCTTCCGTGATCTCAATGCCAGCATCTTGCATTGCTTGCATACCCGCAGCGATACCATATTGGATAAAATAATCCATTTTACGCGCATCTTTGCGTGAAATATTATAATCTTCGCCATTAAAGTTTTTAACCATCGCTGCGAAGCGCGTTGCGAAAGGGGCAGTATCAAAGTGCTCTATGAGTTCAACGCCACTTTGTCCAGCTAATAAAGCCTGCCAAGTGGATTCAACTGTATTACCTACAGGAGATATCATGCCCATTCCAGTAACAACAACTCTGCGTTTAGACACATTGTCCTCCAGGAAAGGATTGAAATGAAATTTGAATCATTGAAAATTTTATTTCGAGTTTTCTAAGAATTTATATCAAGTTTTCTTTAGTTTAAAAATTATAAACACAAATACAAACTAGGCGATCATTTGACCGCCTATTATGAAAACTCTGCTAACCTTATTGATTTGCAGTAATATAATCGATTGCTGATTGAACAGTTGTAATTTTTTCAGCTTCTTCATCAGGAATTTCAGTATCAAATTCTTCTTCTAAAGCCATAACTAATTCAACCGTATCAAGAGAGTCAGCGCCAAGATCTTCAATGAAAGAAGATTCGTTTTTAACTTCTTCCTCTTTTACACCAAGTTGCTCAACAATAATTTTCTTAACTCGCTCTTCAATAGTGCTCATACTCTTTTTTTTCCTATAAAAATCGCCGAAAGTGGCGGTGAATGTAAGTTTATAAAATGTTGAAAAAGATGCCAATCATTTTTCAACCCAATTGCTTATTTCTTATTCAAAACATCAAAGTGTTGGCTCATTTTACACTATTCTAACCAATTACACCATATACATGCCACCATTGACATGTAAAGTTTCACCAGTAATGTAAGATGCTTCATCAGAAACCAAAAAGGCAACCGCATTAGCAATTTCTGTTGGCTCACCTAGACGCCCTGCGGGAACTTGTGACAATGTTAACGCTTTTTGTTCCTCAGTCAATGCATCAGTCATATCAGTTGCAATAAAACCAGGTGCAACAACATTAACCGTAATACCACGAGATGCCACTTCGCGAGCTAATGATTTACTAAAACCAATTAATCCTGCTTTCGCAGCCGCATAGTTAGCTTGACCGGCATTCCCCATTGTAGCAACTACTGAACCAATAGTAACAATTCTGCCATAGCGTTTTTTCATCATTGCACGCATTAATGCTTTAGATAAACGAAAAACGGATGTTAAATTAGTATCTAAAATATCTTGCCATTCATCTTCTTTCATTCGCATTAATAAATTATCACGCGTAATACCTGCATTATTGACTAGAATGTCAATATCACCAAATTCAGCTTTTATTGCACTAATCACAGATTCAATTGATGTTTCATCTGTTACATTTAAAGTAAGGCCTTTTCCATTTTTTCCTAAGTATTGGCCAATCGCTTCAGCACCTTTTTCTGTTGTGGCTGTACCTATAACCGTTGCACCACATGCAACTAATTTTTCTGCTATTGCTTTACCAATTCCTCGACTTGCACCGGTAACTAAAGCAATTTTTCCTGATAGATTCATAACTACCTCTTTTTATCCTTTACTTTGTGTTTTCTAATGCCATTTCTAACGATGATTTATCATTAACCGCAAGACCTGAAAGTGTATCTACAATACGTTTAGTTAAGCCTGTTAACACCTTACCTGGCCCCATTTCAACTAAAAGTGTTACATCTTGTTTTGCTATGTATTCCACAGTTTCTGTCCAACGTACAGGGCTATAAAGCTGAGAAATCAATGCTGTTTTGATTTTTTCTGCTGATGTTTCAACTTTAACATCGACATTATTAATAACCGCAAACTTTGGCGTGCTAAATGCTATCTCGTTTAACGTCGTTGCTAATTTATCAGCGGCTGGTTTCATCAATGCGCAGTGTGATGGCACACTGACAGCAAGTGGTAATGCACGTTTTGCACCAGCTTCTTTACATAATGCGCCAGCACGTTCAACGGCTTCTTTATTACCTGCAATAACAACTTGACCCGGTGAATTAAAATTTACAGGAGCAACAATTTGATCTTGTGCTGCTTGTTCACATGCTTTGCTAATGGATGCGTTATCCAATCCAATAATGGCATACATTGCCCCCGTACCACTTGGTACTGCTTCTTGCATCAGCTTTCCACGTAATTCAACCAATTTAATTGCATCTTTGAAATCAATCACACTAGCGCAAACTAATGCTGAATATTCACCCAAACTATGACCTGCCATAAAATCAGGTTGAGCACCATTAACACTTTGCCACACTCTAAATATTGCAACAGATGAAGCAAGTAGCACAGGTTGCGTTTGCCAAGTTTTATTTAACTCTTCTGTTGGACCTTTTTGTACTAAATCCCACAAATCATAACCAAGCATTTCAGAAGCTTCATCAAATGTGGGTTTCACAATCGAGAAATCATCAGCAAGATCTTTTAACATGCCGACAGCTTGTGAACCTTGTCCTGGAAATACCATTGCAAATTTGGTCATTATTTAAATCCTTGATCATTAAAAATACATCGTAAACTAAAATCTAACTAGCGCAGAACCCCAAACGAATCCACCTCCAAAGGCTTCTAATAAAATTAGGTGACCTCGTTGAATTCGTCCATCTCGCACGCCAGCATCTAAAGCACAAGGCACAGAAGCGGCAGAGGTGTTACCCTGCTTATCCAATGTGACAATGACTTTACTCATATCCATATCTAGGCGTTTTGCAGTTGCTGAAATAATTCTTAAATTAGCTTGATGTGGTACTAACCAATCTAAATCAGCTTTGTTAAACGCATTCTCAGTTAAAAGTTCATCAACCAAATTTGAAAGCTCTTTAACAGCCACTTTAAACACTTCATTGCCATGCATGGTCATGTAAACTGGATTATTTATATCACGGCGATCAACATATGGATATTTTAATAAGTCACCATAACGACCATCAGCATGAAGATGTGAAGCAATAATACCCGGCTCTTCTGATGCACCAACAACAACCGCTCCTGCACCATCACCAAAAATGATAATAGTCCCTCGGTCATTTGGATCAACACCACGAGTTAACATGTCTGAACCAACAACTAAGGCATTCTTAATTGCCCCACTTTTAATATATTTATCGGCAATATCAAGCGCATAAACAAATCCTGAGCAAGCAGCAGATACATCGAATGCAACAACATCACTAATACCTAATTTCGCTTGTAATTCTGTTGCTGAACTTGGAAATGCATTGACCGAAGTTGCCGTTGCAACAATAATCATACCAATTTCTTCTTTAGCGATATTGGCCATTTCAATTGCATTTATAGCAGCTTCATAAGCCATACTCGTTACCGTTTCATTTGGCTCTGCAATCCGTCTTTCTTTGATACCAGTACGTGTTGTGATCCATTCATCACTAGTATCGACCATTTTTTCAAGATCTGCATTAGTTCTTATCTGTTTTGGAAGGTAACTTCCAGTTCCTAATATCTTTGTATACATCTAATTATTCGCTCTTGGGTAGTGCGGAAGAAAGGCTCATTGCTATCTTCTCAGGTATATTTGTTTGTATAGCCAAAATAGCTTGTTCAATTGCTGCAAAAAATGATTTTTGGTTGGCACTACCATGACTTTTGATCACAATACTTCGAAGTCCAAGCAAACAAGCACCATTATATCGTCCAGGTTCCAAATAACCAAAATTTTTTGAGAACTTTCTCTGTAACCATTTACTTAATAGTTTAATTAATAATGAATTATGACCAAGGGACAACTTAAAGGAAGACATAAAAATTTTAACTAAGCCTTCGACTGTTTTTAACGTCACATTGCCAACAAAACCATCACATACTAATACATCTGTTTTGCCGGTTAGAAGCTCATTACCTTCTAAATAGCCGATATAATTAATCTGATCATTTGATTTTAAAATAGAAGCAGCAGCACGTATTTTATCCAATCCTTTGATGTCTTCTTCACCTATATTAAGTAAGGCAACCCGAGGAGTTTCAATTTTTAGTACTGTTTTAGCTAATATTTCACCCATTATGGCAAATTGTACTAGCATATCACTATCACATTCAGCATTAGCACCTAAATCCAACACCACTGTACTTTGATTATTTAATGCAGGAATAGTGGCAACTAAGGCAGGGCGATCAATGCCAGTTAAAGAGTGCAATAAAAGTTTAGACAATCCCATCAATGCGCCAGTATTGCCAGCACTTACACAGGCTTGAGCCTTGTTATCTTTAACCAGTTCAAGCGCTATTCTCATTGATGATCCTTGACTATGGCGAATCGCATAAGCAGGCTTCATATCATTAGCTATCACGGTAGTCGATTCGGTCAAAATTAACCGCCCCTTTTGCTGATATTGAGAGACAAGTTTTACATTTTCTTTTGACAAAAAAAGACTAATTTCCGCTGGATCGCCCACCAGAAAAATAGAAAGGTTTGGATAACAATTTAGCGCTTGTATTGTAGCAGGAACAACAACACGAGGACCGAAGTCCCCGCTCATAGCATCTAACGCAATGGTTAGATTATCCAAAATTTCACCTGAGGATTTCTAATTAGGTAATAATTATTTAGAAATCACTTTACGACCACGATAATAACCATCTGCGGTTACATGATGACGTAAATGTGTTTTACCTGATTCATCAACTGAGATATTAGCAACAGTTAATGCATCATGAGAACGACGCATACCACGTTTTGCACGAGTTTTACGATTCTGTTGAACAGCCATGGATTTACCCCTTATTCTTTAAACTAACTAAAATTGCAAATGGATTCGGTTTTTCATTCTCATTTGGAATGTCACCAAATACCATATCAGCCTCTGACACTTCGCAGTGTTTACTATCATGTACCGGCGCAATTGGCAACGAAAGAATAATTTCGTCCTCAAGTAACGCCAATATATCTACTTCGCCAAACTCGTTGATTAAAACGGGTTCATAATGTTCCGGTAGTGCCTCTGCTTGAGCATCGCTCTTAACAGGACTAAATTTATTCATCACATAAACTTCTGTGATAAAAGGTTTAAAACAACGCTGACAAACTTGTTCTAACGTCATTTTTGCATCAATTGTAATAACGCAAAGTCGTTGCTCATCAAATTCAAAAGACAAGCTACACTCTAGATCGCTTTGCGGACTTTCAACCCTAGTTACACTTTTAGCTGGATAATATCCAATATAATCAAGCCTTTTTTGTGCCGCTTTAATTGGATCAATTGTTAATGGCAATTTATTTTGCATAAAATATGCATGCTACCTTAAAAATTTATTTTATGTAGTGTAGCTAAAAACTACACAATGCCGTAAGGCGCGCATATTACCTTTAAATCATGATTTCGTCAATGGGCACAAACAAGATAATTCGTTTTACTCATTGATTATTACCTTAATATTCATTCTGAATATTTTTTTACTTTTGTAAAAAAGTTTCGGTAAAAATAAGATTTACGTCTAAAAACAATAAATATGCTTATCCAACAATTATGGCAGTCGACCAAAGCTATCTTTAACGATTGCACAAAAATCATCAAACGTTTTACTATCTAATAAACGCTTAGTTGATCTTTCTTTGACAAAGTTTACAAATAAATTATAAATGCGCATTGCATTTTCATATTCATCTTTACTGATTGCCAATAAAAAAATAACATGAGCGATTTTATTCTTATCCCATACGATACCTTGTGGAGCTAATATAGTCGTTACTATAGTTTTTTTAGCCAGCAACCCGACTGAGTGGGGAATAGCAATATTTTCACCTAATAGTGTGGACACTATTGACTCTCGTTCAATGACTGACGGATAGAAATCTACATCTACATACCCCGCTTGCTTAAGTTTTTTACAAACATTTTTTAAAAGGTCTTTTTGTGTCATTGATTGTTCAATAATGAAAAAAAACTTTTCATTAAAAAAATGCTCAATAATATAAGGCATTGTTCTATCAATCATTGCTAACCGCCCCAATTGTTCAAGCTGATGAGGTGTCGGAAATGGTGAAATTTTAACTATTTGCTTATTTTTTTCTGTTAAACGAATGGTTGAAACAACAAAATCTTCTTTAATATTTGCCAGCTGCTCGTATTCTCGATAAGAAAGAATTCGATTTATTTCAATATGTGGAAAATCCCGTTTAATTTTTGATTCAATCATACGCAAAGCTGCATTACCAAGTTCACTTACAAGTAAAATTTGTGCATATCTTTCATGTCCTGCACTATAATTACGCTCTAAGGCTACACCAATATGTACAGCTAAATAACTAATTTCGTCTTCCGTTACTTTGGATTCAGTATACTGTTCAGTGTTAGTAAGCGCAGATAACGTAATATCATAAGCAAAAGGATAATATTGTTTTATCTCCCGTAATAAAGGATTAGTTGTGCGGATTTGATATTTAATTCGCGATAACATTGATGAAATATGAATTAATATATCTTGACGTAACTTTTTATCTTCCCATAAATTATAATGATAAGTATTATTAATATAAGATAATATATGATTAATCAATGCCAAGCTTTTTGACTGATTTGGCGAATCTATAATAGTGCGGGAATAAATCTGAGCACATAAATAATTAAACTCCGCATCAGAAAGCACACCACCTAAAAAATAGGAAATATCTTCAGATATTTCACTCACTGCGCTGATAACAATGGTATTAATTTTTTCAACTTGATACTCAAGTAACTCATGCCCTTGGGTAATTCGTATAATTGAAACAGCACAACTATAAAGTAAATACCCTCGCCCTTCTGCACTCAATTTTAATTCAAAACGTTCCAGTTGATTTTGAAGAATTTTTTCAAGATACTCTAAATCAATATCATTTAAAATCGTTTTGCACAATCTATTAACTGTAATGAGATCTTCAGTCATATAGCGTTGCCATAAAATATCGGTTAAACATGCGCGTATAGACGACTCTTCGCCAATTAGCCGCATGCCATAATAAGGTCGATTTTCGAGAAATAAATTATATTTATCTAAATATTTTTTAACTTCAATAATATCATTTTGCAATGTACTACGGCTTAAAAACCATTCTCCGGCTATATCATCCAACTTTACAAAATTGGATTGAGTTAAAAAAGCGATCAATAAAGCCAAAACTCTTTCTTTACTGGTTCGTGGAACTTGTTCAATCACTTGAGTGATAGGTAATGTGGCATAACGAATAGGATCGGTTACCACAAGTTGATAACCAATATTTTTGGTATAATCAACTTGGGCACCATAATCACCTAAAATATCGTTAAGCGCTGAAATATCGGTACGAATTGTGCGAGTAGAAACTGAAAAACGATTCGCTAGCTCTCGTTGAGGTAGTGTTTCGTTTTTTATGGTATCAAATAAATACGCTAATCGCTGATAATAAAAAAGCACTTTAGATGCCATTATTTATCCACTAGTTTTTGTGTAATAGCTAACAGTTGTTTGACATCACTGATACGTGTTGCACCTGTTGCTTTATCAATGATAGAACTATAGATATGTGGAATAATTCTCTTCACACCTGCATCTAAAGCAATTTTTAAGATTGCCTCATAATTGTCTAAGTCAATACCGCCTGTTGGTTCAAGATAGAAATCATGCTCAGCACAACATTTAGCCACATACTCAAATTCATCTTTATGCTTTAAACCGCTCATAGGGAAATATTTTATTGAACTTCCTCCCATATCTTTCAATAAAGCAATAGCGGTTTCAACAGGAACGATAGCTGCTGGTAACTTTGAACTTATAGAACCAGTTGCAATATTCACTAAACCTACTTCCCCCGTTGGTGAAACTAATCCATTAATGATAGTTTCTTTTTGACCTAATAATGCGCGACTTGCCGCAACTCCAGTAAACACTTGATTAACATGTTGTGGCTGAAGCACGGCTGATATCTCAGAAACCATTGTTGATTGATTAGGATCACCCGCACCAAGCCCCACAGAGATAGCATTATCAATAGCTGCTGCATATCTTTTCATATCAGCAATCGCTGCTTCATTATCAAAATAGTTTTTAGATAAAATACCCACAACCACATGGGTTTGCGCAGCTTCATAAATTGCTTTTGCATTGTCGATTGAATTCGCTAGTACATTTAAACAAACACGCTCATTATAATAATTTGGACTCAGTTGCATTATTTTGCTCCTTGAATAATATTTTTAATTTTGTTGTAAATAATATCAAGTTGTGCTGATGTCACACTACGCACATCGGCATCGACTTTGCCTTCATTGGCTTTATATTCTCTAAAGTACACTGCAATTTCGCCTTGTTTCATCAGATCAATCATTTCAATGGCGGTTTTACCTATCACGCTTGCATCAAACACTATTTCTGCGCGTGCAATATCACGTCCTGCTCCATCCCAAACGACTTTGGCCGATATGCCATCAAGGGTATTTAGACTTTCAATAAATGGTGTCATTTTAGTCACCATCTGTTGTCCTGTTTCAGGTTTTGGATCGCGAACATAAAGCTCAATAGCTTGAGTTAATCCTAAAATGCCTTCTTTACCAACTTTCATGGGGCGGCCTATACCTTGTGATTGTAGTTTTAACCACTCTACCGCTTGATGACGACCAATGACAACACCACTAGTTGGTCCTTCAATGGCTTTAGCACCACTATAAATAACTAAATCAGCACCTTGTTGATAATAAATTTGTAAATCTTCTTCCGCTGCTGCATCAACAATCAATGGAATATTATATTTTTTGGCAATTACAGCCGTTTGTGCGACTGATAACATACTTTTTTGTACACAATGATGTGACTTAACATATAAAATTGCGGCAGTATCTGGATTAATTAGTGATTCAATATGCTCAGGTTTACACTCATTGGCATATCCAGCTTCAACCATAATTCCACCACCTAAAGCAACCATTGTACCAATCGGTGCACCAAAATTAACGTTATGACCTTTAGGAACAATAATTTCACGAGGAACATATTTGTCTGATGAATGTAAATTAAATAACAGTTCACGATCATCTTTGATAATTAAACCTGCAACCGCTTGTACAATGCCAGCAGAAGCACACGATACTACTACTGCATTTTCGACTTTGAGTAATTTAGCAATATATTGCCCCGTTTTATCCACCAAATCTTTAATTTCAAAATATTCATTTAGCCCATGTAATACTGTGTCAATCACTTCTGATCTTGGCGTTGAGACACCTAAAATTGTCATTCGCCCTGACGCATTAATTACCCTTTTTAAGTTATATTTACTGTAAACATCTTTTTCAGTTTGAGATTCTGAGCCCATTTTTACTACCTTCTTCTGTTATTTCAATGCGTATTGAATGTTTTGCAGCATCAGCCACAATCGATGCCAAAGGGATAAACTGCTCATCACTTTGCCTAATTTCACCTTCTGAATCTAATAACGAAATAGCCTGCTGCTTAACATCAAAAATAGTCAAATCCGCATCATAACCAACCGATAAAACACCTTTATTTTTAAGATGCAAAATCTGTGCCGCATTGTGTGTTACGCTATCAATAATTCTTTTTCGACTATAACCAAGGCAGATAAACTTTGTCATCACATTGGCCAAACTAAAAACAGGACCTTGTAGTCGATTTTTAGAATAGATATCAGAACTGATCGTGTTAGGATAAACACCTAAACATTTAGCGCGCTCTGCCACGGCAAAACTGAAACTTTCACCGCCATGACCAATATCCAAAATTACCCCTCGCTCGATTGCGCGTTTGATTGATTCTCGCAGATTATTCTCTTTATCAAAGATCTGATTAGGTTTACCATTAAAACAATGTGTAATAATGTCACCTTTAGTTAACAAATCGGCAATTTCATCAAGATCTGGGGGATTATTACCAACATGAATCATCAAAGGTAAACCACTCTTTTTTTGTATTTCTTTAGCTTTCACTAATGGTTCGATGCCATTGTCACCCACCACACTACGGCTCATTCGCACTTTGATGCCAATAATAAAATCGGGATACTTAGCTAGTGTTGTATCAAATAAAGGCACATCAATATTTTGTATGTCAGCAAGCTCGTTTTGTCTTAATAGTCCGATTTTAGAAATATTTAAAAAAGAATAAACATGCGTATTAGCTTGCTGAGCTAATTGATAAAACTCATCAGCATCAATAGCCCCAACGCTACCGGCATCCACAACAACGGTGACACCAGCTTTAACCCCAATCAAATCTGGTTCATCATGATAAATGGGCGAATGAGCAAAACAATGCGTATGAGAATCAATCCATCCTGAACTGACATAATGTTTAGTTTGTAGATCCAAAACACGTCGAGATTGACCCGTAATAGTATTAGCAATCGCAATAAGCTTGCCTTGCTCAATAGCAATATCGGTGACTGATTCATCAATGAGTTTGGCATTTTTTATAATTAAATCATACATAATTTATTCCACTTCCTATGTAATTTATTAAATTACATAGGGTAATTAATATTATAGAATTGGGAACAAACCACCAAAAATCATAGCGCCTAAAACAGCCCCACCTGTGATTGGCTTTTTCCATACATAAAAAAGTAATGCTCCCAATAACGAACCGATACCAATAGGAATTGAAGCAACCATAGCAGATAAAATAATCATTGGACCAAGGAATCGTCCTGAAGCATTGCCTGCGCCCATCATAACATCTGCACCAAAAGTTGAACAGGTACCGCTATTAACTGTAAATTTACGGATCAAAATAATCATTAAACCAATTAGCACTCCCAATACTGAACCTGTAATTAATGCAGCAAAAAAGTTTTCAACAGGTAATGTATAGCCACCAGCGAGTAATAATGCAGGGACGCCTAGTCCAATACCGGTTTGTAGTGCACCACCAATATCCAATATACCAACTAATGAACCTTCAATAACGCGGGCAAATAAAAAGCTAGCACCAAAGGCCGCAACAGCACCATAATCACCAGTCGTCATACCTGATTTAAGCATGGCAACGAATGCGATTTCGTTAAATGCGCCAATACCATACACATAAAAAGTATGCGTTCCTGCAAAAATACCGGCAGATAACAGTCCACAAATAATAGGGAATGACCAATCGGCATACCAAAAACTTTTATTGATTGTTGCTTGTGTATTCATAATGTGTTTCCTATTTATTTAAACCAATAAGATAGACCATCCCTAAATGAGTTAATCATCTTCATATCAAAACCACGGAAATATCCACTTATCACAAAAAGAATAATGACGGCCACTAACATGATTTTCATCATACGGTTCCAGCCACTGTCATCTACGCCTTTTCCAATCAATATACCTAACACTAATCCAGGCACCGCATTGCCCATAATCAACTGTGCAAGCCCACCAAATAACGTGCCCCAAAAGCCACTACGACGCCCTGCATCTAATGCAGCTAACCAGAAAATAACAGGCATCACAGTTGCAACCAGCAAGTTTGCCGCAGGAACAAGTACCTTAGTTGCAGTAATTTTTAGCGAATCGGGAATCACTGACGTAGTTGTATTTAAAAACAATACAACAATCACGCCAATAAATGCGCAAGAAAATGCCATTTTTTTAGGATCATACAAAGTTTCAGCAAGATGACGATTTTTTATCATCAATAAAGCGGCCCCCCAGTTTGGAATAATTCGATGATCGACATCTTGGGTGAAAGAACCGGCAGCAACTGATGAAGCCCATGCATTAAAAAAGAACCCTAAACCAAATGAAAAGTGCGCCGCAGGATCCCCTTCACATGCGTTAAGCTCACCTAATGTACGAAACGCCCCCATACCTTGATATGTTGGCGCATGAAACATTCGAGCAGCTCCTGCACCAACCCCAAAACCACAAAGTCCACCGATGATAATAGACTTAAATGCAATAATTAAAATTTCCATAACTTCCCTTTCACGTTATATTATTCAGTGAGAAATTTAATATCACTTAAATCAACAAAAGTTACATTAACAGACACATCAAGTGTGATTTCATACAAAGTCTTTTTTCTTGGTAAAAAAACAAACAAAAAACGTTCTATGATTGTCTTTTCTATTGCCGATACAACTTGAATATCAATCGGTTCAATTCGCAACATAATATTATTGGTATTTTTAAATACCTCTTTTTGAACCTGACTTAATGCAATAGCAAATGCTTGCTGCTTAACATCACCATGACCTCTTACTCTTACAAGTATCTGCTCTTTTTTTTTCATGCTGATTTTCCGCTTATGAGCGTGGATATTTTTTCAGAAATGCTTTTGCAACACGTTGCCCTAGCTCTTCTGTGTCCATAAAGCCAAAACCGAGAACTTTACACCCATCATTGATGGCTGTTTCACCCTCTTCAATTGAGCGCATACCATGGCGTTGTGAATAACCATATTTATTTTGTGCCGTAATAGCACCAGCTCCACCACTACCGCAAAAAGAAAGCCCTAAATCAGCATTTTCGCTATTCATTACATCGCCTAGCTTCATATCTGCTGCCATACCGGAAATGACAATTGCACGACAGCCCTCTACAGAATTAATGCCTTCTGCTATTTTTTGCCCTTTTCCCATTCTATCGCCAATAACAATGACTACTTCAGCCATAATATTTCTCCTGTTAATTATTGTTTTTTACTTGTCTAATAAACTTTTAATTTGCTTTAGCAACTTCATAATGAACTGCCAATAAATAGGATTCCTCTATCGATAAATTATCAAATAAATTCACTGTTTTGCGTGCGAGCGCTAAAGATTCTTCTGAAAGCTCATCAAATAATGCAGGATCGATTTGAGGTAATTTTTCTAATGTTTTTGCCCGCTCAACCATCGCTTTTACATGTGAAAACAGCATCGCTTTTTGAACCTCATTTTGTGTAATTTGATGCTGTGCTAACCAGCTATTGATAAGGTTAATGGTTTGTTTTGTGACTAATTCTGGTTCAAGATTATCTTCAATCATTCGAAATTTTATTTGAGTCATAGCGAATACTTATCTCTTATTGTTTTTGAATTAGATGTTTTAAGCGTAAATCAAACAAGAGGTAATGTGGATAGAGAATTTTTCCATCAGCAAGAGGAAATTTGTTATAAGAAAAGTTAAAGACTGTATCAATTAAGAGTTGTCGCATACCATATGAAAATAACTCAAATCATAATACTTTCAATTTTGTGAGTTAGATCATAAAAAATAGTAGTTTTATTTTCCCTTAAAATTGATTATCGAGCAGAGAGAGGTATGATATTACTATTTTATTAATATATAGAATAAATAATTCAATCAAAATAAGCTAGATGCATTCTCATTATTGATGCTAAAACATGTCGCTAGAAAATGGACAATGTCTATTCAAAAATAACATAGGATCTGAAATTTAATCTAATCAGTCCATTTTCCAATTAGTAAGGCTGTTGAGACTCATTATTGCTTTGTTATTGTTTTCAATAGCAACTAAGATTTATACATTTATCTCTAAAAAACCATCAGAAAAACAATTGATTTTATTAAATTTTTTATTTTTTGTATTTTAAATAAAATCAACCCATTATATGACAATTACTTTTTTAATGTAGTCAGATTTTGGACGCTTTGTATTTTTATTATTATATACTATTTATGTCTAACTAAATTTTTTGTTGCTTGCAAAGCTTGGATTTATTGAATGACGAATAGCTGAAATTAGCTTTTTGCATGTTCATCATACTTAATATCACATTGATCAAAGTACGACTTTGAAACACTCTAATTGTGCCGGTTCTAAGTAAATATCACTGCTATTTGGCCGGTTATTCGTATTACGGTGGGTATGCTTAAAGTGTTCAGAATTAACCCAATCTTCAAAATCAGCTTTAGATTCCCACTCAGTAAATGAAGAAAATAGTGTATAATTTTCTTCTGTTTTTCCTTGTAAAAAGTAAAAACGATTAAACCCTTGCATTTCGTTCAGATGGCTATCACGCTTTCGCCACATGTCAATAAATGTATCTTCACTACCGCGTTTAATTTTAAAACGGTTCATTACAATATACATACCAATCTCCTTTCATAGTTTTAAGCATGACATAAAAAAATAGCACGCCATGCGTGCTATTTGTAAATTAAACCTAATGAGACTATTGATTCTCTTCGGCAGAGTTTAGTAATTCAGCTAAATTAGCTGTTGCTTCTTCTGCTGAAATTGTTGTTTGAATCTCATCGTGTGATGGCATTGCGCGTTTACGTAAACGTTCTTTATGATAAGCATAACCCGTACCAGCTGGAATTAATCGACCTACAATTACGTTTTCTTTTAAGCCACGTAATTCATCATTTTTACCAGCCACTGCTGCTTCAGTTAAGACACGAGTTGTTTCTTGGAACGAAGCCGCAGAAATAAACGATTCAGTCGTTAGGGATGCTTTAGTAATACCAAGTAAATCGTGTAAGTAAACAATTGGTTCTTTACCTTGCGCTTCAAGTTCACGGTTGATAATCTTCAAACGTGAAACTTCAAGCTGTTCACCTTCAAGTAGGCGTGAGCCACCCGGATGAATAACCGTTGCTTTACGTAACATTTGACGTACGATAACTTCAATGTGTTTATCATTAATTTTTACACCTTGTAGCCGATAAACTTCTTGAACTTCGTTAACAATATAACGCGTTACCGCATTAACGCCACGTAGACGTAAAATATCATGCGCTGATTCAGGGCCATCAGAAATCACATCACCACGACCAACTTGTTCGCCTTCAAACACGTTAAGTTGACGCCATTTTGGAATCATCTCTTCATATGGTTCACTACCATCTAATGGCGTGATAATTAGGCGACGTTTACCTTTTGTTTCTTTACCGAATGAAATGATACCGTCAATTTCAGCTAAGATTGCTGGTTCTTTTGGTTTACGTGCTTCAAATAAATCAGCAACACGTGGTAAACCACCTGTGATATCTTTGGTACCAACAGATGCTTGTGGAATACGAGCGAGTGTGTCACCAATATTGATTTCAGCACCATCTTCTAACTGTACTAGAGCTTTACCAGGTAAAAAGTATTGCGCAAGCATTTCTGTACCAGCAAGATAGATATCATCACCTTTAGCATCAACAATTTTGATGGCTGGACGTAAATCTTTTCCTACACCTGTACGTTCTGCTACATCTAATATTGCAATAGATGATAAACCAGTTAATTCATCAGTTTGACGAGTAATAGTTTGACCATCAACCATATCCACAAAACGAACAAAACCTTTAGTTTCAGAGATAACTGGCATCGTATGTGGATCCCAGTTAGCCACTGTTTCACCCGCATCAACCGCAACACCATTACCTTTACTTAAAATCGAACCATAAGGCACTTTGTAGGTTTCTTTCATTCGACCTAAGTCATCAATAATGGTTAATTCAGCATTACGTGAAGTAATTACCAGTTTCTTGTCTGGGTTAGTTACAAATTTAGCGTTAGTTAATTTAATACTACCTTTGTTTTTAACTTGAACACTTGATTCGGCAGCCGCTCGCGATGCCGCACCACCAATGTGGAACGTACGCATGGTTAGCTGTGTACCTGGCTCACCGATTGATTGCGCCGCAATGACACCGATTGCTTCACCTTTATTGACCAAGTGACCACGTGCTAAGTCACGACCATAACATTTTGCACACACACCAAAATCAGTATCACACGAAACCACTGAACGCACTTTAACGCTATCAACAGATTCTGCTTCAAGTAAGTCACATTTACTTTCATCAAGTAATGTGTTACGTGGGATTAAGATATCTGCACTACCAGGTTTTAATACATCTTCAGCCGTGACTCGACCTAATACTCGTTCACGAAGTGGCTCTTTAACATCACCGCCTTCAATCACAGGTGTCATCACTACACCTTCTAAGGTGCCACAGTCATCTTCAATCACCACTAAATCTTGCGCTACATCAACTAAACGTCGAGTTAAATAACCTGAGTTCGCTGTTTTTAATGCGGTATCCGCAAGACCTTTACGCGCACCATGCGTAGAGATAAAGTACTGAAGTACGTTTAATCCTTCACGGAAGTTCGCAGTGATAGGTGTTTCAATAATCGAACCATCTGGTTTTGCCATCAAGCCGCGCATACCAGCAAGCTGACGAATCTGTGCTGCAGAACCACGCGCACCAGAGTCGGCCATCATGTAAATGCTATTGAAAGAAGATTGAACTTCTTCTTCGCCTTCACGGTTAATTACTTTTTCAGTTGATAAGTTATCCATCATCGCTTTAGCAACGCGCTCATTAGCGGCAGCCCAAATATCGATAACTTTGTTATAACGTTCACCTGCAGTTACTAAACCAGATTGGAATTGCTCTTGAATTTCAGCAACTTCGATTTCAGCTTCGTTGATGATTTGTGATTTCTTCGCTGGAATTTCCATATCATCAATACCAACTGATACACCTGAACGCGCCGCATAAGCAAATCCAGTGTACATGATTTGGTCAGCTAAAATAACCGTATCTTTCATGCCTAACTGGCGATAACAGATATTTAAAATTTTAGAGATCGCTTTTTTACCCAAAGGTTGATTGATAACAGAGAAGCTCATCCCTTTTGGCATAATTAACCATAAAATTGCACGACCAACAGTTGTATCAACAACCGAGGTGGTATCTTCCCACTCGCCTACACTGTTACGTTGGCTTTCAGTAATACGAACTTTAACCTTGGCATGTAATTCAACTAGACCTAAACGATATAGCTTTTCAGCTTCTTTAGGGCCGGTTAATATCATGCCTTCACCTTTGGCATTGACTTTATCACGAGTCATATAGTAAAGACCTAAAACCACGTCCTGTGAAGGAACGATGATAGGCTCACCACTTGCCGGTGAAAGAATATTGTTGGTTGACATCATTAACGCACGAGCTTCTAATTGTGCTTCTAACGTTAATGGAACGTGAACCGCCATCTGGTCACCATCGAAGTCAGCATTAAACGCCGCACAAACTAATGGGTGTAATTGAATGGCTTTACCTTCAATTAGAATCGGTTCAAATGCTTGAATACCTAATCTATGCAATGTTGGGGCACGGTTTAGTAATACTGGATGTTCACGGATAACTTCATCTAAGATATCCCATACAATTGCATCTTCACGCTCAACCATTTTCTTCGCTGCTTTAATGGTTGTTGCATAACCGCGACGCTCTAATTTACCGTAAATAAATGGTTTGAATAATTCAAGGGCCATTTTCTTCGGTAAACCACACTGATGCAAATGTAAGTATGGACCTACAGTAATTACAGAACGACCAGAATAGTCAACACGTTTACCTAACAAGTTTTGACGGAAACGACCTTGCTTACCTTTAATCATATCAGCAAGTGACTTCAATGGACGTTTGTTTGAACCAGTAATCGCACGGCCACGACGACCATTATCTAATAACGCATCGACCGATTCTTGTAACATCCGTTTTTCATTACGTACAATGATATCCGGTGCAGCCAAGTCTAATAAACGTTTTAAACGGTTATTACGATTAATAACTCGACGATAAAGATCGTTAAGATCTGATGTTGCAAAACGCCCGCCATCAAGTGGAACCAAAGGGCGTAAATCTGGCGGCAACACAGGTAATACGTTCAGAATCATCCATTCAGGTTTGTTTTCTGATTGAATAAATGCTTCAATAATCTTAATACGTTTGGTCAGCTTTTTACGCTTAGTTTCAGAATTAGTGGTAGCGAGTTCATCTCGTAGTGCTTCACATTCTGCTTGCACATCAATATTACGTAATAACTCTTGGATAGCTTCTGCCCCCATGCGAGCATCAAATTCGTCACCAAACTCTTCTAACGCATCTAAATATTGTTCTTCTGTTAAAATCTGACCACGTTCAAGATTCGTCATACCACCATCAAGAACCATAAATGATTCAAAATAAAGCACTCGCTCAATATCGCGAAGAGGCATATCAAGTAATAAACCGATACGAGATGGTAATGATTTTAAAAACCAGATATGAGCAGTTGGTGATGCTAGTTCAATGTGCCCCATACGTTCACGACGTACTTTAGCTTGAGTTACTTCAACTCCACATTTTTCACAAATTACACCACGGTGTTTTAAACGTTTATATTTTCCACATAAACATTCATAATCTTTTACTGGTCCAAAAATACGCGCACAAAACAATCCATCGCGCTCAGGTTTGAACGTACGATAATTAATTGTTTCAGGTTTTTTAACTTCACCAAAAGACCATGAACGAATCATATCAGGAGAAGCAAGGCCTATCTTGATAGCATCAAAATCTTCTGTTTTTGTTTGTGCTTTTAGAAACTTTAGTAAGTCTTTCACAATTGACTCCTATGGAGTTAAACCAATTAGATAACTTATTATTGCTAATAAGTTATCCCTATAAATAGAAATCATTTAAGTTAGCAAAAATTATTCTTCATCTAACTCGATATTAATACCTAACGAACGGATCTCTTTTAATAGTACATTAAATGATTCTGGGATCGCAGGCTCCATACGATGATCACCATCTACAATATTTTTATACATCTTAGTACGGCCGTTTACGTCATCTGATTTAACGGTTAACATTTCTTGTAAGGTATAAGCTGCACCATATGCTTCAAGTGCCCATACTTCCATCTCACCAAAACGTTGACCACCAAATTGAGCTTTACCACCCAATGGTTGTTGAGTAACCAGACTATATGAACCAGTAGAGCGGGCATGCATTTTATCATCAACTAAGTGATTCAATTTAAGCATGTACATATAACCTACAGTAACTGGACGTTCAAATTGTTCACCTGTACGACCATCATACAATGTAATTTGACCAGAAGTCGGCAAATCACCCAGCTCTAGTAAGGCTTTAATTTCTTGCTCTTTGGCACCATCAAACACAGGTGTTGCTAGTGGCATACCATTACGCAAGTTTTGTGCTAAATTCATGACTTCTTGATCAGTAAATTCTGCTACATTAACTTTTTGTGCAGCCCCTAAGCCAAGATCATACGCTTTTTGAATAAACTCACGTAATTTAGCTAACTCTTGCTGTTCTTTTAACATCGCATCAATCTTCTGACCAATACCTTTAGCAGCCATACCCAAGTGAGTTTCTAGGATCTGTCCAATATTCATACGAGACGGAACACCTAGTGGGTTTAATACGATATCAACAGGACGACCTTTGTCATCATATGGCATATCTTCAATTGGGTTAATTTTAGAGATAACCCCTTTGTTACCATGACGACCAGCCATCTTATCACCTGGCTGAATTTGACGTTTAACCGCTAAGTAAACTTTCACAATTTTGAGCACACCCGGTTGTAAATCATCACCTTGAGTGATCTTCATGCGTTTAGCTTCAAGTTTTTTATTAAATTCAGCTTTAATTTCTTCGTGTTGTTCAGCAAGCTGTTCTAATTGAGCTTGTTTATCTTCATTTGCAATACCGATTGTTAACCATTTTTCACGTGGTAAAGCATCTAATTTATCAGCTTTGATTCCACCCGAAATTAGTACATCACGAATACGAGCAAACAATGCAGCTTCTAAGATTTTAAGTTCTTCAGTTAAATCTTTTCTTGCCTGTTTAAGTTGCATCTCTTCGATTTCAAGCGCACGTTTATCTTTTTGTACACCATCACGAGTAAACACTTGAACATCAATAACTGTACCTGAAACACCATTCGGTACGCGCAATGAAGTATCTTTAACATCAGATGCTTTTTCACCAAAAATTGCACGCAGCAATTTTTCTTCTGGCGTTAATTGTGTTTCACCTTTAGGAGTTACTTTACCGACCAGAATATCGCCACCTTGAACTTCAGCACCGATATAAACAATACCTGATTCATCAAGTTTAGATAATGCGGCTTCACCAACATTTGGAATATCCGCGGTAATCTCCTCTGCGCCTAACTTAGTATCACGAGAAATACAAGATAATTCTTGAATATGAATTGATGTAAATCGGTCATCTTGTACCACTTTTTCAGAAACTAAAATAGAATCCTCAAAGTTGTAACCATTCCATGGCATGAAAGCCACTCGCATGTTTTGACCTAATGCCAATTCACCTAAGTCAGTTGATGGACCATCGGCAAGCACATCGCCACGTTCAACTTTTTCGCCTAATTCCACACATGGAATTTGATTAATACAAGTGTTCTGGTTAGAACGGGTATATTTAGTTAAATTATAAATATCAATACCGGTTTCACCCGCATATATTTCATCAGCGTTAACATTAACCACAATACGTGAAGCATCAACATATTGAACTGTACCACCACGGCGAGCAACAGCCGTTACCCCTGAGTCAACAGCCACTGCACGTTCCATTCCCGTTCCAACAAACGGCTTTTCCGCTTTCAACGTTGGTACTGCCTGACGTTGCATGTTCGCACCCATTAAGGCACGGTTCGCATCATCATGTTCAAGAAACGGAATTAATGATGCACCAACTGATACGATTTGCTGGGTTGATACGTCCATATAATGAATTTGTTCTGGACTATACAAGCCTGATTCACCATTTAAACGACAAGTTACTAAGTCTTCTTTAAAACGGCCATTTTCATCAAGGTTTGAGTTTGCCTGAGCGATTACAAATTCACTTTCATCAATCGCTGATAAATAATTAATTTCGTCAGTTACGACACCATCAATCACTCGACGGTATGGTGTTTCTAAAAATCCATACTCATTGGTACGAGCATAAACCGCTAATGAGTTAATTAAACCGATATTTGGACCTTCAGGCGTTTCGATTGGACATACACGACCATAATGCGTTGGATGTACGTCACGTACTTCGAACCCTGCTCGTTCACGCGTTAAACCACCTGGACCTAATGCTGAAATACGACGTTTATGCGTAATTTCAGATAATGGATTGTTTTGATCCATAAATTGAGATAGCTGACTTGAGCCAAAAAATTCACGAATCGCTGCTGAAATTGGCTTAGCATTAATCATATCTTGTGGCATTAGTGAATCAAGATCACCTAAAGATAAGCGCTCTTTCACTGCTCGCTCAACACGAACTAAACCAATACGGAATTGGTTTTCTGCCATTTCGCCAACACTACGAATACGACGATTACCTAAATGGTCAATATCATCGACTTCACCGTGACCGTTACGAATAGCGATTAATTTCTTCATTACGTCAACGATATCATCTTTCGTTAATACGCTTTCGCCTTCAATATCATCACGCCCTAAAGAACGGTTGAACTTCATACGCCCAACAGCGGATAAATCATAACGTTCATCAGAGAAGAATAAATTATCAAATAGCCCTTCAGCGGCTTCTTTTGTTGGAGGTTCGCCCGGACGCATCATGCGATAAATTTCAACTAACGCACCTAGTCGATCACGGGTTGAATCCACATTTAATGTTTCAGAAATAAATGCACCATGATCTAAATCATTAGTGAATAAGGTTTCTATTTTTTTATATCCAGCATTGGTTAATTGAAGTAATAGCTCTAATGAGATCGGTGTATTAGCAAAAGCAATTACCTCGCCAGTTTCTTCGTCAATATAATTTTTAGCCAGAACTTTATTAACGATATATTCAACTGGTACATCAATTTTGCTAACTTTGTCTTTTTCTAATTCACGAATGTGACGAGCTGTAATACGTCGGCCTTTTTCAGCATAAATTTTACCTTTTGATTCAATATCAAATAGCGCTGTATCACCACGTAAACGCTCTGGAACAAGATCCATCTTTAACTTAGATTTGCTAACTTCAAAAATAGTTTTTTCAAAGAAAATATCTAAAATTTCTTCTGTTTCATAACCTAACGCACGCAAAATAATTGTTGCTGGAAGTTTACGACGACGGTCAATACGAGCAAAAAGATTATCTTTTGGATCAAATTCAAAATCAAGCCAAGAGCCACGATAAGGAATAATTCGAGCATTATATAAAACTTTACCAGAAGAGTGTGTTTTACCTTTATCACTATCAAAGAACACACCAGGACTACGATGTAATTGTGATACGATTACACGCTCTGTACCGTTAATCACAAATGTACCATTATCCGTCATTAAAGGGATTTCACCCATGTAGACATCTTGCTCTTTAATATCTTTAACTGTTCCTTCTGGCGCATCTTTATCATAAATAACTAAACGTAATTTTACGCGCAACGGTGCTGAGTAAGTGATCCCTCTAATTTGACATTCTTTAACATCAAACACAGGCTCGCCCATCTTAAAGCTCACGTATTGCAACTCAGCGTTACCACTATAACTTTTTATCGGAAATATTGAACGGAACGCAGCTTCTAAGCCATATTGACCCTCTGGATCTTGCTCAATAAATTTCTGGAACGAATCAAGTTGAATAGAAAGAAGATACGGTATATCCAAGACTTGTGGACGCTTACCAAAATTCTTACGAATTCGTTTTTTCTCGGTATAAGAGTAAACCATTAGTTCCTCAACTTGCTTATCTGCTATTCTAGCATGATTAAATATTCATCAGGCGTACTATCGCTAACTGATGGCACCTGACACCTCATCGAAAATATCTATAAATATCAATTGATTAGGCTTAATAAATATACTATTTTTATATTACTTTTATTGATAATCTTCAAATAAAATTCTTTAACTTATTATAGCGCAAAAAGGCTGGAGGTATAAAACCCCCAGCCATTTATCGTATTATCGATAAACTTATTTAAGTTCGACAACTGCACCAGATTCTTCAAGTGCCTTTTTAAGTTCATCTGCATCAGCTTTGCTAACGCCTTCTTTAACTGTTGCTGGAGCTGATTCAACAAGATCTTTAGCTTCTTTTAAGCCTAAACCTGTTGCACCACGAACAGCTTTGATAACAGCTACTTTATTAGCACCAACATCTTTTAAGATTACATCAAATTCAGTTTTTTCTTCTGCTGCTTCAGCTGGACCTGCTGCTGCAACTGCAACCGCGGCAGCGGCAGAAACGCCAAATTTTTCTTCCATCATTGATACAAGTTCAACAACGTCCATAACAGACATTTCAGCAACTGCATCTAAAATTTGTTCTTTAGTGATAGACATAATATAGTTTCCTAAATTTACATTTTTTAATTGATAATATTCATAATCAAACTGACAATTAAGCAGCTTCTTTTTGATCACGAACCGCCGCAAGAGTGCGAACCAATTTGCCAGCTGCGGCTTCTTTCATGGTTGACATCAAGCGAGCTAATGCTTCTTCATAAGTAGGTAATGTTGCTAAGCGATCAATGTTCGCTGCAGTAATTAACTCACCTTCAAAGGCTGCGGCTTTAATCTCAAATTTGTCATTTTCTTTCGCAAACGCCTTAAAAAGACGCGCTGCAGCACCTGGGTGCTCATTTGAAAATGCAATTAGAGTTGGACCAACAAACGTATCTTTTAAACACTCGTATTGAGTACCCTCAACGATACGGCGCAATAGCGTATTACGAACAACACGCATATAGACACCCGCTTCACGAGCAGATTTACGTAATGCAGTCATTTTTTCTACAGTCACGCCACGAGAATCAGCGACAACTGCAGATAGCGCACCTTTGGCGATTTCATTAACTTCAGCAACAATTTCTTGTTTATTTTGAAGATTTAGTGCCATTGGTATTGCTCCTGGATTATACTAGGCAAAAGCCTAGACTAATTTTTCACTAGCTACAAATGTAACTAGCACAACCACGATGAGCAGAATCCTTCTATATATATCTTATCAGGTTCTGTCACCGTCTACGTAGGAAAATTAAGTAGTTAAACTTCAACTACACCTACGGTCTTGGACGGGGTCTGGTTAAGGCCAGACACCAACCGATTTCTTTGTTTAACAATAAAAATGATTAAACAGTTGCATTTAATGTTGCTTGATCAATAGCAACTCCAGCGCCCATTGTCGTTGAAAGACTCACTTTCTTAACAAATACACCTTTAGAAGATGCTGGTTTTGCACGTTTTAACGCAACAAGTAATGCTTCTAAATTTTCTTTAAGCTTATCTGCATCAAAATCAGCTTTACCGATAGTTGTATGGATAATACCATTTTTATCATTACGGTAACGAATCTGACCTGCCTTAGCGTTTTTTACAGCTTCAGCAACATTAGGGGTAACAGTCCCAACTTTAGGATTTGGCATTAAACCGCGCGGCCCTAAAATTTGACCTAATTGACCAACAACACGCATAGCGTCAGGTGATGCAATAACAACATCAAAATCCATTTCGCCTTTTTTGATTTGATCAGCAAGATCGTCCATACCTACTAATTCAGCACCCGCTTCTTTAGCTGCTTCTGCATTTGCGCCTTGAGTAAATACAGCAACGCGCACACTGCGTCCAGTACCATGCGGCAGTACAATTGCACCACGAACATTTTGGTCTGATTTGCGTGAATCAATACCTAAATTAACCGCAACATCGACGCTTTCAGTAAATTTAGCCGTAGCTAATTCTTTTAATAAAGCTATCGCTTCGTTGATTTCATATTGCTTAGTCGCATTCACTTTTTCGCGGATAAGTTTAGCTTTCTTAGATAATTTAGCCATTGATTAACCCTCCACTTCCAAACCCATTGAACGAGCTGTTCCTTCAATAGAACGCATCATCGTTTCAATAGTAGCACCATTCATATCTGCAGCTTTTAATTCAGCGATTTCGCGAATTTGTGCACTTGTCACTTTACCTACCTTTTTCTTATTAGGTTCGCCTGAACCAGACTTGATTTTAGCAGCTTTCTTTAATAAAACTGCAGCCGGAGGCGTTTTAGTTACGAATGTAAATGAACGGTCTGAATATACTGTAATTACAACAGGAATTGGTAATCCTTTTTCCATGCTTTCTGTTTTTGCATTAAACGCTTTACAGAATTCCATGATATTAACACCGTGTTGACCAAGAGCTGGACCAACTGGTGGACTAGGATTCGCTGCACCAGCTGCAACTTGCAACTTGATGTAAGCTTGTACTTTTTTTGCCATTTTTAGTTTCCTTTGCTCGGGTGCAAACGCCTCTATTAATAATAACTATTAATAAATAGACAGCTCCCCTAAGTTAAATGAGGGCGAGATTATCCTATAACCCAAATAAAAAAGCAAGATTTATTTAAGAACGGATAAATTAAAAGCAAGGCAAATACCTTGCTTTTAGTCTTAATACCAATAATATTAAAGAACGTTAACTGCGTTAAGCTCTTTGAATGCAAGTTCTAAACGAGCAATTAAAGAATCTTGACCTTTGCGTAGCCATACACGCGGATCGTAGTATTTTTTATTTGGAGCATCAATGCCTTCTGGATTGCCTAATTGACCTTGTAAATATGCCTCATTTGCTTTGTAGTAATCTAAAACACCTGCCCAGTTAGCCCATTGGGTATCTGTGTCAATATTCATTTTGATTACACCATAACTGACTGCTTCAGCAATTTCTTCTGGCGTTGAACCTGAACCGCCATGGAAAACAAAATTCAATGATTTTGCAGGTAAATTAAACTTTTCTGATACATATTTTTGTGAGTTATCTAGAATTTTTGGTGTTAATTTAACATTACCTGGTTTATAAACACCATGCACATTACCAAATGACGCAGCAATAGTAAAACGAGGACTAATGGCACTTAAACGCTCATAAGCATAAGCCACATCTTCTGGTTGAGTATAAAGCGCTGAGCTATCCATATGACTATTATCAACACCATCTTCTTCGCCGCCAGTACATCCTAATTCTAACTCCAATGTCATTTTCATTGCAGACATACGAGCAAGATATTGACAACAAATATCAATGTTATCTTTTAGTGACTCTTCTGAAAGATCAATCATATGGGAAGAAAACAGTGGTTTACCTGTTTTTGCAAAGTGCGTTTCACCAGCGTCAAGCAATCCATCCACCCATGGTAGTAATTTTTTAGCACAATGATCAGTATGTACAATAACCGGTACACCATACTTTTCAGCCATAAGGTGAACATGTTTTGCACCAGAAATCGCACCTAAGACTGCACATTCTTGTCCTTCAAGTTTTAGACCTTTACCTGCAATAAACTGAGCGCCACCATTTGAAAATTGAACAATAACTGGTGATCCAACTTTAGCAGCAGTTTCAATAACCGCATTGATTGTATTTGTATCAACACAGTTAACCGCAGGTAATGCAAAGTTATTATCGCGAGCGATTTGAAACACTTTTTGAACATCATCACCAGTCACAACACCAGGTTTAACAACATCAGAAATCTTAGTAGCCATTTTATTACCTATAAATTTATTTAAAAAAATTAAAGGATGAGTAATTGACTCATCCTTTTACTGAACTTAAATACTACGCTTTCGCTCTCGCTTCCAACATTGCAACAGCAGGTAGCTTTTTACCTTCAACAAACTCAAGGAAAGCACCGCCACCAGTTGAAATATAAGAAATCTTGTTTTCAATACCAAATAGATCAATTGCAGCTAATGTATCACCACCACCCGCGATTGAAAATCCTTCGCTATCAGCAATCGCTTTGGCAACAATCTCTGTTCCACGACGGAAGTTAGCAAATTCAAAAACACCGACAGGGCCATTCCATAAAATGGTTTTTGCATTTTTGATGATATTTGCTAATACCTCTGCTGATTTATCGCCTAAATCAAGAATTTGTTCATTTTCTTTAACATCTTGGACTAATTTTTCAGTAGCTACTGCTGTTTCACTAAATTCAGTTGCAACACGCACATCGGTTGGAACTGGGATTTCACAATTAGCCATTAATTTTTTAGCTTCTGGGATTAAGTCTGCTTCATAAAGAGATTTACCTACATTATAACCTTCTGCGGCAATAAAGGTGTTCGCAATACCACCACCCACAATAATTTGGTCAGCAATTTTTGATAGCGAATCAAGCACAGTTAATTTAGTTGATACTTTTGAACCAGCAACAATCGCAACCATTGGGCGAGCAGGATTGTCAAGGGCTTTACCTAAAGCATCAAGTTCTGCCGCTAGTAATGGGCCAGCACAAGCAACTGGAGCAAATTTACCCGCACCATGAGTAGATGCCTGGGCACGGTGAGCAGTACCAAATGCATCCATCACATAAATATCACAAAGAGCAGCATATTTTTTAGATAAAGTTTCATCATCTTTGCTTTCGCCAACATTAAAACGGACGTTTTCAAGAACAACTAATTCACCTTCTTTAACATCAACACCATCTAGGTAATCTTTTACTAAACGAACAGGGAATGACACATGTTCTTTTAAATAATCAACAACAGGTTGTAAAGAGAAATCTGGGTTATATTCTCCTTCTGTTGGTCGACCGATATGAGAGGTAACCATTACCTTAGCACCTTTTTTGATGGCATCTTCAATAGTAGGTAATGATGCTTTGATACGCGCATCGGAAGTGACCTTACCATTTTTGACCGGTACATTAAGATCTGAGCGAATGAATAAACGTTTTCCTTTTAGATCAAGATCTTGCATTCTAATAATAGACATGATACTTCCTCTTATAAAATAGAATAAAAATAAAACTTTCGATATTCTAACATAAAATTTCTTTTTAGGTTATAGGCTTTATTGGTCGAATAGTAAACATTTATTATAGAGATAAAAATTACCGATCATATTTTTTATGCAACAGCATTGACAAAAGAGAGAAAATCAGGCATATTTTGCCACCTTATTAATATGTAATTTTTATATAAACTTGGGAGTTGACTTTGGCTAATATCAAATCAGCTAAGAAACGTGCGGTTCAATCCGAAAAACGTCGTAAACATAATGCTAGTAACCGTTCAATGATGCGTACTTATATTAAAAAAGTTTACGCCGCTGTTGCAGCTGGTGATAAACAAACAGCTGAAGTAGCATTCAAAGACATGCAAGCAGTTGTTGACCGTCAAGCGGCTCGTGGCTTAATCCACAAAAATAAAGCAGCACGTCATAAAGCGAATTTAATTAAACACATTAAAGCATTAGCTTAATAGTTTTATCTGTTAACTATCATAGTTAAAGAAAATGACAAAAAGTGGTGTAAGCCACTTTTTTTATTTGTATACTAACCGTTTATGCAATGTTAATAAAATAATAGAAGAGAGTCTATTGTGGTTCAGCGTGATTATGTGAGAAAAAAGAGCCAACCTAAAAAAAATAAGTCACGAAACAAGCCTAATTTGATGATATTCTTGGCGATTATTGTCATTATTCTATTTTCCGCGATTCTCTATTTTGTTGTGAATAATGCCCCTAAAAAAAATGTTAAACCACCAAAAGCAAAAACTCAGCCTCCAGTGATAACATTACCCGAACAACCCCAAGAGCGTTGGACATATCTTAAAGAATTAGAAACGCCTAATGCAAACTATGGTTCCACATCAAGTTCAATTGCTAGAGAAAGACAACAAATCTTAGATAGCTTTGTCAATAGCACTCGTACAATTACACCTTCCTCGCAAGAAAATACAGCGACGAAAAATCAGTCATCAAATGCCACATCACAAACTATGACTAAATGGCTACTACAATGTGGCGCATTTAAGGATAAATCCAATGCTGATACACTAAAAGCTAAACTTGCAATGACAGGCTTTAGTGGCAATATATCTTCAGGTCAATTATATCGAGTCACAGTAGGGCCATATAGCAGTAAACAAGAAGCAAATAAGGTATTAAACTCATTAAATAGTAATGGGATTAATGATTGTGTTATTTCTAACTAGAAAAAAGACAATGAAAGCACTTCAGCAAATACAACTTTTTACGAAAATGTTATGGACTCGTATTAACCAAGATCGTCTAACAACCTCTTCTGCAGGACTTGCTTATACGACGATACTTGCACTAGTACCACTCATTACCGTTATTTTTTCTTTATTGTCTGCGTTTCCAATGTTTAATGAAATTAGTCATTCATTAAAACAATTAATTTATAATAATCTTGTCCCTACCGCCAGTGATACTATCCAAAATTATCTAGAGCAATTCATCACCAATACTAAACAAATGACATTTGTTGGCATAATAGGGTTGATTGTGACCTCACTATTGCTTATCAACTCAATTAATACAGCACTTAATCATATCTGGAAAACCAAACGAAAACGGGCTTTCATGTACAATCTAACCATGTATTGGACGATACTAACCTTAGGTCCTATTTTAATTGGATCTAGTGTGGCCATTAGCTCTTACATCTTTTCAATGCAATGGTTATCAACGGCAGCAACGGGTAATATACTACTTAATTGTTTACCTTTTTTTATTTCTGTGGTTGGATTTTGGTTACTCTATAGCATTATTCCTACCGAATCTGTACCTTTTAAAGAATCAATGATTGGTGCTATTATCGCTGCAATATTATTTGAATTAGGTAAACGAGCATTTGCGTTATATGTTACTTCATTCCCTACTTATCAAATCATTTACGGTGTAGTATCATCCATCCCCATTATGTTAGTTTGGATCTACTTTTCTTGGTGTATTGTTTTGTTCGGTGCCGAGTTTGCAGCAACCTTAACTGACTATAATCGACGAAAAAAGCCTGTTGTTGATAATCCCCCTTTACCGGAGTAATTAATTTATGATCGCCTTAATTCAACGAGTAAAACAAGCAAATGTTGCAGTAGATAATAACATTATTGGACAGATTAATCAGGGGTTGCTGATTTTACTCGGTGTTGAACAAGATGATGATGAGCAAAAAGCAATTCGTTTATGTGAAAAAGTATTAGGCTATCGCATTTTCAGTGATAATGACGGAAAAATGAATCTAAATGTGAACCAAGCTAATGGCGAAGTATTAGTTGTGTCTCAATTCACTTTAGCTGCCGATACCAAAAAAGGGATGCGCCCAAGTTTTACTAAAGGCGCTAAACCTGATGAAGCAAAAAGACTTTATCAGTTTTTTGTCAAGCAATGTCAACAAAAAATAACCACTCAAACGGGTGAATTCGCCGCCGACATGCAAGTATCATTGATTAATGACGGTCCTGTAACATTTTGGCTACAAGTTTGATCATACAACCAAATACACATTTAGATACATGTTATAACTTATGAAATATTTAAAGCCTCATAGCTGCCTAGCTTACAAATTATCTTAATTTATTAATCATCAATGGTCAAATTACGGGTGGTCAAATCATATGGTGTTAATTGATAAACATAATAATTAAGCCAATTACTAAATAATAGATAAGCATGGCTACGCCACGTTGCTTTTGGCTCAACATCGGGGTTATTATCAGGAAAATAATTATACGGGATATCTGGATTAATACCTGCCTTCAAGTCACGAAAATATTCATTAGCTAATGTAAATGAATCATATTCAGGATGCCCTGTCACAAAAGCCATACGTTTATCAGGAGTTGCCATTAAGTAAGGTCCTGTAATATCAGACGTTGCTAAAATGGATAAATCTGTGTAATGTCTAATTTTATCAATTGGGAAATCAGCATAACGCGAATGAGGTGCTAAAAAGGTATCATCAAAACCACGCGTTAAAATTGCATTAGGTTGAACAATTTGATGCTGATAAACACCTGATAACTTATGTGCTCGAGTGAATTTAGGTAAATCATATAAGACATTTAATGCAGCTTGAACCGCCCAGCAAACAAACATTGTTGAGGTGACATGATCTTTTGCCCAAGCAATAATTTCGGTTAATTTAGGCCAATATGCAACATCCGAAAAAGCCACTTTTCCTAGTGGAGCACCGGTTATAATTAGTCCATCAAAATTCTGTTCACGAATATCATCAAAATCACAATAAAAACTGTTTAAATGTTCAACGGGTGTATTTTTTGACTCACGTTGATCAATACGCAATAACTGAATATCAACTTGTAAAGATGAATTAGAAAGTAAGCGTAAAAATTGATTTTCAGTCTCTATTTTTTTAGGCATGAGGTTTAGAAAAAGAAGCTTTAGTGGACGAATTTCTTGATTATTAGCTCGTGATGAGGTCATAACAAATACATTTTCATTACGTAACACATCAACAGCGGGTAATGAGTCAGGAATACAAATAGGCATAACAAAAGCTCCTAAAAACGATAAATTAGTTTTAACACAAAATAGACGTCTAGAAATCCATATAGCTAAATATAGTGCCTTTTAGTTTATTTGTCGAGATTTTTTAATTAACAAAATCATTATAATAATCAGATTAAAAACAGCTGCATAATCCAAAGAAAGTGATCATTACCTCACACGCTAAAATGCAAATAATAGCTAAGTTTATGAGCTAAAAAGTGCGCGTATCAGTCCGCCATGTATCAGCAGTCAACGCCTCACCAAAGTAGCTATTTATCAATTTTTGGGTAATATCACTTAATGGTGAAGCCAATACTTCAGCAGTATTGCCAGACTCAACAAGATCACCATTGTGCATAACTAAAATATCGTCACTAATATGTTTCATCATACCAATATCTTGTGTTACATAGACATAAGAAATATTTTGTTGAGCTTGTAACGATAGCATTAAATTAACAATTTGCGAGCGCATCGAAATATCTAACGCGGCCAAAGCCTCATCAAGAATAATGACCTTAGGCTTTAAAATTAGAGCTCTTGCTAATGCTACACGTTGCTTTTGACCTGCTGCCATCACAGAAGGATAATAAGAGGCATGTTCGGGCAATAATCCAACTTGCTTTAATACACTACTAATTAGCTTTTCACGCTCATGAGCATCATAATTGGTATTATATTTAAGTGGAATTTCTAACAATTGTCCAATACGCAGCCTTGGATCAAATGAACTTTCAACATGCTGAAAAATCATTCGAATCAGTTGACAACGATGACTATAATCGCCGTATTCAACTTTATTACCAGCAATCCAGATATCACCACTATCGGGTTTTATCATACCAACTAACATTTTAGCCAAGGTCGATTTTCCGGATCCATTCTGCCCAATAATCGCCAAAGTCTTACCTTCATTTAATGAAAATGATACTGGATTAACCGCATTAATTTGTAAGTGACCAAAAAGCCCTTTAGCTATTTTAAACTGCTTTGATAAGTTACGTACTTTTAATATTGGATTCATTTTTATTCCTATTGTTTATGGTAACTCATCAATATTTAACGGAAAATGGCAAGCAACAGAACGATCTTTTATCGGTAGTAATTCGGGTGCTTGAATACATTTTTTTTGTGCATAAGGACATCGTGGTCCTAATCGACAGCCTATGGGTAAATGCTCCAATGATGGAATCACACCGGGTAAGGTATTTAACGGACTTTTATGTGGCATTGCTTTACCAAAATCAGGGATTGCATAAATCAGCGCCTGAGTATAAGGATGATAAGGTGATTTAATTAAATCTTCGCTATTAGCAACTTCAACGGTTTGTCCACAATATAGGACATTGATACGGTCAGTCCATCTGGTTACCATTTGCAAATCATGGCTGATAAGCAAGATAGTAGTCCCCATATTTTGATTCATACTAGCGAGCAACCTAAAAATTTGTGCTTCGGTAGTGGCTTCCATTGCATTGGTTGGTTCATCAGCAATAAGTAGCTTTGGCTGATTAGCCAACGCAATGGCTATCATGACTTTCTGACATTCGCCTTCGGTTAATTCAAACGGATAGGACTTTAATATCTCTTTGTGATTCTTAATTCCTACCCGATGCAATAACTCAATCGCTCGATGCTTACGCCAAAATAATCGCTGCCACCAATGCCCTTTAAATGTTCTTCTTGGAATTGCAGTGATTAACTGTTGCCCAACTTTCATAGAGGGATCTAAACAAGATTGTGGTTCTTGAAATATCATCGAGATATTGGCACTAATCACTTTTCGGCGTTGTCTAGGAGAGAGTTTAAGTAAATCAATATCATTAAAATAAATACGATCGGCTGAAATCTTCCAGTTATGATTAGTTACCCCTAAGATAGCTTTAGCGATAAGGCTTTTTCCTGAGCCTGATTCACCAACCAAGCCTCGAATTTCACCTTCTGACAACTTCAAATTAACCCGATCAATTGCGCGCAAAAGACCCTCTGGCGTAATAAACTCAATGGTTAAATTTCGAATATCTAATAATGCCATCATTAAGTTCCTGCTCGCCGGCCATATAATCCAAAGTTGAATAAATACACCAAAATAATTGTAGCTGAAACCGCAATTCCTGGAGATAAAAAGGCCAAATAATTAATAGCAATGATATCTTTCATTTGAAACATCATCATTCCCAAATCAGGTCTGGAAACATCATTAGCAAAGCCTAAAAAAGTTATTGTGGTAACTGACAAAATAACCGATCCAAACAATGAAACAATTTCGGTCAGATAAAGAGGTAAAATGTTAGGTAGAATATAATGATTTAAAATTGAAAACGAAGATAGTCCATCAAGTCTATAGGCCGTAATATACGTTTTATTCCATTCGTTGATAACACGTTGATGGATATTGTAAATAAAGCGTGGGGAATAAGATAATCCAATCACCAATAACATATTAGTAATATTATCTTTTAATAATAAGCTAATCACAATCACACCAAGTAACGGCGGTACCACCATACAGAATTTAAAAACGAACAATACAAAAGGGCGTATAAATGATATAAAAAACATCAAATAATTAATTATCCCGCCAATGGCAACCACATAAAATACTGCTTTTAACGTCATTGTCATAGTTGAACGATAACCAATTAACAAATAATTAAAAATATCTTGCCCTTTCGCGTTGGTACCGAGTATATGATTGATATCACCACTAGACCACCAAGCAGGTGGCAATAAAGCAGGGTAACTAGGGTTTAAATGAGCATGAAAAAACCATTGAGTTGATAATGCTACAAATGTAATCGCCAATATGCCATAAAAGCCAACAATTAAGTAAAGATTGCTGTGCAACCGACTAAAGCTTAACTTTAGACCTTTTATTAACCTAGCTAGCCTAGACATAATGTTCCTTATGACGCAAAGGATAAATAACAACTGCCGAAATTTCACCTAATAGCGCCAATAAACTGATAACAGTGCCACAAGCTAGAATAGCAATAGAAATAATAAAATAATTATGATGGTGATAAGCAATCATCACCCATTGCCCTAGTCCTACTCGATTAAATAAAATTTCAATAACCATAGTTGAAAACAACAGTGTTGTCGTATTATACGTCAATTGTGGAATGGTCGCAGGAATAGCATTAGGTAATAAGTGCCGACATAAAATTTTAAATGGTGATCTTTCCCGAATAATTGCCATTTTGATAAAATTCTGCCTAGCTGTACTTTTTACATTTTGACTGACTAATTGAATAGTCATAATGCTTGGTTGAATGGCTAAAATCATGATCGGCAAAAGCAAATAGTGAAGCTGCTCAAATAATACCTGCCATTGAAATGTCTGTGATGAAACAAAAATATCCAATAACGAAGTACCCGCAACTGCTGGTGACATATCGAAATTCATCGATACCGACCAAGTTGGTGATAACCAATACATGACGATAATTACAAACATAACAATAGGACAAGAATATAATAATAAAGATCCTAAGCGAATCGTACTATTTAACCAAGTAAAATTACTAAGACCAAGAAAAATACCCAAAGGTAATCCAATCAGTAAAGCAACAAATAACGCAAGAATACAAAGTTCAAATGTAGCCAATAATGTATGAAAAAACGGGATCGTTTCACCAGTTAATAATCTGAATTGGCCTTGTAGTAACTGCTTAAAAAAAACACTGTAGGCATCAATAAAACTGAGGTTGTTAAAGTTAAACGTTGAATGAGGGGTAAAATAGACTAAACAAAAGCTAATCTGAGCCAACACGCAGATAATAAACAAAAACGCGACTATTTTTTTGAAAATATAGATAATCATTGTTTATCTTTATAGATATTATAAGTAAATAAAACACGGCGACATAATCACATCACCGTGTTTTAATCTATTTATTGGTTATCCGGAATCACCGGTTTACTTGCTGCGGCATAAGCATGATCTTGAGCACTTAGGCCACCGGCATTACCTTTACCTTCAAAACGATAATTTAACTCTTCGCGTGATTTTATGCCAATAGCAGAAGTCACATATTCTGGCGCGGGAGCTTTAGTCATTGCTGAAGAAGAATAACCTATTGATTGTGAATTAGTAATGACCAAATCAATATTATGACTATTTTGCTGACTATCTTTAAAATCTTCTTTAGCATCAATAAATGACGAACTTTTTGATGCATCATCCACAGTAACAGCGTCATTTAGGTTCGCTTCATTTTTAACAATGACAGGAAGTAAAAGTGAAGGGATGACAGGTACCACAATATTTGGTTCGTCATTCGTTATTTGACTGTAATCAACAGCAACTCGACCTAAAGCTAATTCTAATGACGCTGCAGCAAATGGTAACGGCATTGGCGACTGTTTTAGGTCGACATTACGAACACGGCGTTTATTATTACGTTGACCATTCATTCGTAAATGTCTTGACGTACGCCGCTGACGCTTCGGTTGATATTCCGAAATAATAGTGTCTTTAGAGTGTTCAGAGACAATAATTGGTAATAACAAAGAAGGAATAATGACTCTTTCTTGTTCAACTTGCATCGTAGTATCAGCATTTTTGATACGAACACTTTTAGTTAAAGCGCGTTGTTGGCGTCTTGTTTTCGCTTCACGTTGTTTCGGTTGTACCACTTCACTCGCAACTCTATCTGCCTTAATATTATTTTCTGAGTTTGACAAATGAGTATTTGCATTATTATTTTGTCTAGCTCGACGATGATTATTTCGACTCGACTCTTTGATCTCCTCTGTAGAGCCTACAGTATTGCCTGCTACATTATTGTTTCTGTTATTGCGTTGACGTCGATTGTTGGAACGTTGATTATCTCGTCTTTTTACCATTTTGGGTTTAACCTCTGGTTGAGGTTCTGGTTTTTCTGTCACAAACAGTTTACGTAGCTTACCAAAGAATCCGCTAAACAAACTGCCTGATTTTTTCGTTTTTGGCTCGACTTTTTCTTTTGGCGCTACACATGCTTCAACTTTAGGGCCTGATAATACGGCTTGTTCAACAATAACTTCCACAGCTTGCTGTTCATCTTCCTCTTCTTCAAATTCACGAATCAGTTTTGGAAGATTATAACTCAGTACATCCGTTTCTTCGCCTCTACGCTTACGAATCACTTTATAAAGTGGTGTTTCCATCTCTTCATCACCAGCAATCACAATTTTGACATCAGGATGCATGCTTTCAATATTAGTGATAGCGCGACGTTTTTCGTTGAGTAAATAGCTTGCTATTGGTACTGGAACGATGACATCGATTTGTACAGTATTATCTTTCATCGCTTCTTCTTGAATTAATCGAAGAATCGATAAAGACAATGAGTTATTATCACGAACCGTACCCGTTCCTTGACAACGCGGGCAAATATGATGAGTTGCTTCGCGTAATGACGGGCTTAAACGTTGACGAGACATTTCAAGCAAACCAAAACGAGAAATACGAGTCGTTTGGATACGCGCACGATCAGTCTTCATCGCTTCTTTAAGGCGATTTTCTACTTCACGCTGATTGCGAATTGGTGTCATATCAATAAAATCGATAACAATCAACCCCCCTAAGTCGCGTAAGCGCAGTTGACGCGCGATTTCTTCGGCTGCTTCAAGGTTAGTATTAAATGCGGTTTCTTCAATATCGCTACCACGAATTGATTTAGCTGAGTTAATATCAATAGCGGTGAGCGCTTCTGTCGCATCAATCACAATTGAACCACCAGAGGGTAAGCGAACTTCACGCTGGAATGCCGACTCAATTTGACCTTCAATTTGGAAATGATTAAATAATGGAACATCCCCTTCATAAAGTTTTAAGCGACTAACGTACTCAACACGCCCTAAGTCAGCTAATCGTTTTTTAGCCATTTCAAGGACTTTAGGATTATCAATTAAAATATCGCCGACATCATCACGCAAATAATCACGAAATGCTCGCGTAATAATATCGCTTTCTTTATGAATTAAACTTGGCGCAGGATGCTTTTTTGCCTCATTTTGAATGGCAGTCCAATAGTTAACTAATGCGTCTAAATCTTGTTGCAACTCTTCTTGGCTTTTACCCACCCCTGCGGTTCGAGCTATCACGCCCATACCTTTAGGTTTTTCGATAGCATCAATAATACGTTTAAGATCGGCTCTTTCCTCACCTTCTATACGGCGCGAAACACCGCCAGCACGAGGATCATTAGGCATCAAAACTAAATAACTACCAGCTAAGCTGATATAGGTCGTTAAAGCTGCACCTTTTTTGCCGCGAATCTCTTTTTCAATTTGGATAAGAACTTCTTGACCTTCCTGTAGATGTTTAATACTACGGCGACCTGAAATATTAGATGGGAAATAGCTTTCAGCAATCTCTTTTAAAGGTAAAAATCCATCACGTTCACCACCATAAGAAACAAACGCTGCTTCTAAGCTTGGATTGATTTTAGTAATTTTACCTTTATAAATATTGGCTTTCTTTTGTTCATGACCAAGGCTTTCGATATCTAAATCATATAAGCGCTGACCATCAACAAGCGCAACGCGCAGCTCTTCTTGCTGGGTTGCGTTGATTAACATTCTTTTCATTATTCTACACTCTTGATTAATCTTAATTAACTGTAGGTAGAATCTTATTATTGATAAGTGATTATTTTAACAATGATGAATAATGGTACTTAACTAAATATTTGTATACAGCATTCATTATTTTATTTATGTTATTTTTGTTATTATTTTATGTGAATCCGATACCGCTTACACCACATCAATATAATACATTAAGCAAAATATTAAATTAAAAAGCACTAAATACTTTACAAAAAAACTAATTGTATAATTTATTGACGCTATGAACATGGTTAATTTGCAACCCACAGTATTTTACCGATTTTGGCAAACAAACTAAATCTTTATGTAATTGTTTAAAATAAACATATTATCTAATTATAATGATTCTACTTACGCTATTTTATTTTGACAAACTGTAATGTCTAACGCCATTGCTGCATTACAAGGATAAAATTATCCCTCTCTATTATTAACGTTTCAGCCAAGGATAGCAAGCAAATTAAACTGGCTATTTTACAAACAGTTAAGCGGTCATTTTTCTCATTTTCAACTGTTGCGACCACATAATAAACAACTTAATTGATTTGCTTAAATTTTTATACTAAAACGTCTATTTACCTAAAACAGCTTTACAAGCTTTCTTACAAATTATCCAATTCACAAAAATAAAACGTTGATGCGATTATGCATAGCAAAATTTAATCAGTATAATGACGATTAAATAACATGATAATTTGAATATGAGATATATTTGTTTATGAGCTCTACAGACAAAATCGCTTTACTTAATTTTACTACTCGTTGGATTAACCAATTCAACTTCGCACCATCAAGCGAAGAATTACATGCTATCCCCTCGCCTTGCATTTTAAAAACTCAGCAACTTACGGTATATTGGCAACCATTTTTATTGGAGCCACCAAGAGATCTCACAATTGCTGAACAAGTCATTGGCATCACATTACACGCCTGCGCTCATTTTTTTTATGGCACACAATATGCTGGCAATATGACAGCTCAATTTGCCAATACCCATTTAACCTTAATTCAAGCATGGAATGATGATGATTTTGCAACGTTAGAACAAAATATAATTGCTCATTTATCTCAACAAAAAAAATTAAAACGCATACCAACCATTTTTATCGCATCGACGAATGAAAGTACCGAAATAATTGCCATCAATAACTTAACAGGCGAAATTGTAAAAGAGGATTTGATTACGGGTGAATTAACCATCCTAGCGCACGATTTAACCACTTTTTTAAATAAGCTAATTGTTACATGTTAAACAATAGCCGTTTAGCAATAATACAATACTTGTATACACCTTTTGCAAAAGTAACGATTATCAAAATTGTATCTTACAAAATAATGTGTATATAATGCGTTGAACGTCATTAGATCAGATAGGTGAATTATGTTTGAATATTTAACAGCAGCTCCAGCCGATCCCATTTTAGGGTTAGCCGATCTTTATAATAAGGATGAACGCACCAATAAAATTAATTTAAGTGTTGGTATTTACAAAGATGAAACCACCAAAACACCTATTTTAGAAAGTGTGAAAAAAGCAGAACATTTTTTATTAAATGACGAAACAACCAAAAGTTACTTAGCTATTGATGGCGTCAACGCTTTCAATCTTGCAACACAAATTCTGCTTTTTGGTCGAGAAAATGAACGAGCAAGAACCGCACAAGCACCTGGCGGGACAGGGGCTTTACGCATCATGGCGGATTTTTTAGCTCGCCGGACCAAAGTAAAACGTGTTTGGGTAAGTAATCCAACTTGGCCAAATCACCGTAGTGTATTTCAAACTGCTGGCCTTGAAGTCCGTGAATACCATTATTATAGTGCACAAACCCACTCTCTTGATTTTGATGCCATGATCAGTAGCTTAAACCAAGTTGTCGCTGGCGAAGCGGTATTGTTCCATGGCTGCTGTCATAACCCATCAGGTATCGATCCAACCCCAGAACAATGGCAAGCAATTTCGGATTTAGCCTTAAAAAATGGCTGGTTACCACTATTTGATTTAGCTTATCAAGGCTTTGGGACAGGTGTCGAAGAAGACGTTTACGGATTAAGATTATTTGCGCAAAACCACCCTGAATTACTGATTGCGAGCTCATATTCAAAAAATTTTGGCCTCTATAACGAACGCGTAGGCGCATTCACGTTAATTGCTGCAAATGCTGAAATTGCCGATCGCGCCTTTAGTCAAGTCAAAACAATTATTCGAGCTAATTACTCTAATCCACCTGCCCATGGTGCTAAAATTGTCTCTTATATTTTAAATAATGAAGAATTAAAAGAAGAGTGGATCGATGAATTAACTGGTATGCGGCAACGCATTCACCGCATGCGACAACTATTTGTAAAAACATTACAAGATAAAGGAGCTAATCAAGATTTTAGCTTCATCGCCAAACAAAACGGTATGTTCTCGTTCAGTGGTTTGAACGAAGAACAGGTGCTCAAATTACGCCATGATTATGGTATCTATATTGTTAATTCAGGGCGTATCAATGTGGCAGGTATGACATTAGATAACATGTCCAGACTTTGCGAATCGATTGTTGAAGTGCTATAAAAATTTTGATAATCCAATATTAAAACATGGTTAAAGCTATTGTTTAAGTCACAAGAGAAACCCTCAAATAACCTGAGTGTTTCTCTTTGCTCTTATAAATTTGAGATAATTTTGATCATTAAAACACATTCAAAAAAAACATTGATTCTATTTAATTTTTTACTATTAATATTTTTTCAAATCGCTTGTTTATATAAATGATAAACTATAAGAATTACTCTCATTTTTTACCGTAATTTGAAAAAACTGTAATACATAGAAATAACGCCATATCCCAGATAAACAGTATGGCGCCTACATCATAAACAAAAATCACCGTTACCGATTTGACTAACCGCTTTAAGGTCAGTCTAGTCGTCCAACCATTTATCGCACCGAAAAACCTGATTAAACATTAAATAACATGACGATCATTAAATATAAAACACGAAAATAGTTAGCATTATTTTCTAGGTGAGTTGTGTGCTTACTATGCGGTATTTATAAAATTGTTCACATTTTAGGTTATATTTTTTGTAAAAAATATTCAGGATTCTATACCGTTTCGTGATGAATTGAAAATTTTCAGCATCTCATTTATAAAAACGGGTGATCGTTATCGCCTCAATTAACAATTTACCAAAGTTGCCAGCCCTAAAATAAATGGGTAAGTCGCGAGCGTGATACGTACCTTAATGGCGATGTAGCATAATTGGCAAATAATTAGCGATTCAAAAAACAAAAAATAAAAGTTTTTATTTTGGTTATTTTTTCTTAGCTTATCCTAATTTTTTACTTTTATTTTTAACTATTATTAAAACGATAGTTAACAATATGAAGCGAACAAAACAAAATCAATTGTTTTATAGTGTTTTACAAAAAGATAAATTTGTTTAGCGCACCCCATCCTCACGACTCAAAAAGTATCCTGATTATGACTCAAATCACCAAAATTGCCCATTTCCATTAATCTTTTATTCCAATTAGTTATATCCATAGACAAACAGATTATTAGACGATCCCTCAATAATTACGAATAATTATTTAACAGGATAATAACCATGATTGAGGATAGTTTGGTGGCGTCACATATTTTAGATTTTTTAATTTTAGGCAATAACTTTGGTACAAGCGAAATGAGATCGATCTGGTCAGAGCAAAATCGCTTGCAAAAACAAGTAGAGGTCGAAGTCGCTTTAGCTAAAGCAGAAGGCGAGCTAGGCGTTATTCCAACCGAAGCAGCCAATGCAATCATAGCCAAAGCCGATGCATCTAAACTATCAATTGAACACATTGCCGAAGAAGCGGCAAAAGCCAAACACTCGTTAATGTCGACCATTAACGCACTACAAAAACAAGTCGGTGATGCCGGTCAATATATTCATTACGGAGCAACCACACAAGATATTGTCGATACCGCAACTGTTTTACAATTAAAACAATCATTTGCAGTCATTGAACGCGATAGTAAACAAGTGGCACTCGAACTAAAACGTTTAGCCAAACAGTATCAATATTTACCCATGGTTGGGCGTACACATGGCATGCAAGCACTTCCCACAACCTTTGGTTTTAAACTTGCGGTATGGTTAGATGAATTTATTCGGCACTTACAACGTTTAAGCGAAATCAAACAACGGGTATTAGTTGGGAATATTAGTGGCGCAATTTGTACTTATGCATCAATGGGCAAGCTAGGACCACAAGTAGAATCGCGAGCGTTAATGTTACTCGGACTAAATACCCCTAATATTGGTTGGCAAGCAGCTCGTGATCGTTTTTCTGAATATGCATCAGTCATCGCACTAATCAGTGGCACATTAGGCAAAATAGGTAATGAATTTTATAACTTGATGCGTACTGAGATTAACGAAGTCGAAGAACCTTTCTCGGCAGGAAAAATTGGCTCAACCACCATGCCACATAAACGCAACCCAGCAGCATTAGAAGGTTTAGCCAGTTTGACGGCTCCACTTTTAAAAAGCGTCGCGTTAATTCACGAATCAATGAAAGTTGAACATGAACGCGATGCCATGAGTTGGCGTGCCGAATGGATCGCACTACCCGAAATTAACCTTTACATTTCAGCGCAATTGCAAACAGCCCTTGCCGTGCTTAAAGGTCTTAAAGTCAATGCTGATCGGATGTTGGCCAATTTATCACTGCAAAATGGCTTGCTGTTATCAGAAAAAGTGATGTTCGAAATCGGTAAGCGATTAGGCAAACAAACCGCTCATCAGCTAGTTTACCAAAGCGCCATGAAAGCGTTTGAACAAAATCGACCATTTAAAGAGATATTATTAGAAGATCCAAGCTTGAACCAAATATTGACCGAATCGGAACTTGATACTTGGTTAGATCCAATTAACTATCTTGGCTCTGCTCCTGAAAAAGTAGCACAAGTCATTCAATATGCTCAACAGTGTGGAGTATTAGCATGAGCTTTCGCTTAATGACTGATAAAGATATTCCAGCTTATCAGGCACTACTGCATAGTGCTTATCAAGCCACAACTGAATTAGGCATTCATTTTGCCGCAGCGACAGTCATGCAACCGCAGATTGCTGAGCATATTGCATCGAATGCCGTGTATCTATTTGAAAAAGATGATGAGCTACTATCAACCTTAAGCATTCGCTTTCCGTGGGGCAATAACCCAGGACCTTATGGGTTACCCCATTTAGGTTGGTTTGCAACCGATCCACGTTATAAAGGTCAAGGCTATGGTAATGCATTATGGGATTTTGTTGAACAGCAAATTTTAATTAACCAACTAAAGTTACCCGCTGTCACGTTAGGCACTGCCGCAAATCATCCATGGCTTGCCCAAACGTATATGAATAAAGGTTATAAAAAAATAGGGCAAGCGGATTTAACACCCGATCATACCACGCTCTATTTTGAAAAAATCTTAAATCATAAAAGCTATACCGAATGGAAAAAAAGGAGTAATAAACAATGAAAAAAATAACCTCGTTACTATCCGCACTTTTATTAACTAGCCTAACCTTAATGGGTTGCGATAATCAATCCAACCATCAAGCCATAGAGCAAAATATTATTAAAGTGGGTTCTACAGGACAGAGCTACCCAAACGGTTATAAACAAGATGGCAATTTAGTCGGATTTGATGTTGAGGTTACCGAAGCGATTGCCAAAGAATTAGGCTATAAAGTCGAATGGGTCATTGCGGAATTTGGTGGATTGATGGGACAATTTGATACCGGGCGATTAGATACCATTGCCAATGCGGTTGCAATTACACCTGCTCGTCAAGACAAATATGATTTTTCGAACACCTATAGCTTTTATGGTAGCCAAATTGTGACTCACAAAGATAACAATGATATCAATCAATTAACTGATTTTAAAGGCAAAACTATTGCGGGTGTGCTAGGCTCAAATCATATAAACAATCTAAAAAAAGCCTTTCCTAACAATGAAATTGCCATCAAGACCTATGAAACGCGAGATGGCGCAATGTATGACACGGAGTATCAACGAGTTGATGGTTATGTCAATTCAAAACCGATATTACTGGCTGAAATTAAGCGTAAAAATCTACCGTTCAAATTAGTCGGTGAACCCATTACTATTGAGCAAGTCGCATTTCCATTTAGTAAAGATGAAAAAGGTCAAGCACTGCGTAAAAAATTCAATCAAGCCATCGAAAAGTTACGCACTAATGGCATATTGAAAAATCTGGCAATTAAATATTTTGGCGAAGATATTACCTTATGAATTTTAATGTAAACTATTTTTTAAGTGTGTTTCCGCAGATATTGCCTTATCTGCCGGTTACCCTTTTTATTACCATCGTATCGATTATGTTTGCCATTATATTAGGGCTAGCGATTGCATTATTGCGTAGCAATAAAATAATCATTATCGATACTCTTTTTGCACTATTTATATCTCTGTTTCGAGGAATACCATCCGTTGTTTTACTGTTTATTATTTATTACGGATTACCGCAGATTTTTCCTGTTTTAAAACAAATGGGGGCAACAACGGCAGCCATTATCTGCTTTAGTTTAAAATATTCATCCTATTTAGCCGAAATTTTCCGAGCAAGTCTAGAGTCCGTTGATCACGGGCAGAAAGAAGCGGGGCTAACAGTGGGGTTAAGTAAAATACAAGTTTATCGCGGTATTATACTGCCTCAAGCCATGGTTAATGCCTTACCCAACACCGGTAATATGTTCATCTCATTACTTAAAGATTCGTCTGTCGCCTTTTTTGTTGGCGTGCAAGAACTATTAGCAGCCGGAAAAATGTTAACCGCTAACTCATTCCTTTACTTTGAAACCTATTTAGCTGTAGGCATTGTTTACTGGTTGACTGTAGTTATCTATTCTTGGATACAAAAACAGCTAGAACAGAAACTCACTGTACCCTATCATCGTTAAGGAGAAGTGTTATGATTACGGTATCACATTTATCTAAACGCTTTGCTAATAATGAAGTCTTAAAAGAGATCAACCTAAACATCAAACAAGGTGAGGTGGTTGCAATTATTGGACCTTCGGGATCAGGTAAATCGACCTTATTACGTTGCTTAAATTTATTAGAAAAACCGAACAACGGTACCATTCAAATTGGCACAGCAATACTAGATGCTAAACATTATAGTAATAAAGAAGAAACCCATTTACGCAAGCAATCTGCAATGGTCTTTCAACACTACAACTTATTTAAAAATAAAACCGCATTAGAAAATATCACCTATCCATTAATTGTTGGACAAAAGAAAGATAAAAAAGAGGCCGAACAACTTGGCCTAGCATTATTAGAACGCGTTGGTATGTTATCCTACTCCACACAATATCCCATCACCTTATCTGGTGGTCAGCAACAGCGTGTTGCTATCGCAAGAGCACTTGCGGTCAGACCCAAAGTATTATTATTTGATGAACCAACATCCGCACTCGATCCCGAACGTGTACACGAAGTACTACAAGTCATGCTACAGCTAGCCAAAGAACATATCACAATGATTATCGTGACCCACGAAATGGAGTTTGCTAAGTATGTTGCAGACCGAGTTATCTTTATGGCAGATGGCGTAATTGTTGAAGAAGGGCCTGCAAAATCAATAATTGATAATCCACAAAATGAAATAACACAACGTTTTTTACGCCAATTGACTGATGAAATTGATTTTGAAATTTAACGATTAAAAACTGACTTAACCATAAAATTAATTTTTAATTGTTAAAGCGTCAAAAGATGTGACAATAAAAATGTATGCAAATCTAAACCGATCGCAAGCGCACGAATATCTTTCAATAAATTATCCGCTGTCTTTTGGTCTCCTACGGCTTTGACCAGCTTCAATGATAATTCGCGCTGACTGTATGGATTTTTTGGCGAACCTTTTGGAATATCAATTCGTTGGATCAACTTTTCGCCGGTGCGATTAAGAATTTCAACAACAACATAACGTTTATTATACGCCTGTGGATGGGGCATAAGTTGTATTTGATAGCTACGTTTCATCTTCTGCATCAATTGTTTTATGCCATTTGAAATTGGTTTTACAGAAAACTGTTCAAAACTAAGTGGCAATCCTAAAAGGGTTAATGCTAAAACATACTCAGCCGAAAAACACCCTTGTTCAGCAAACAAAGGCGTTTGATAAATTAACGCGGCATCACTTTGTGGTGGAGAAAAAAAGATAGTAATACGCTCAATCTTATCAACACTAAAGTTAGCATTTCGATAAAGCAATTGCCCCGCATCAGCAATATAAGCTGCAGCCGAACAATAAGAATAATTTTTAAACCATAATCCGGGATCAACAATCTTCCAAGTTTTGCCCCAACGACTTAAATCAAAATGCGTATTACCTTGCCCATAAATAGCCAAAAAACCTAATTTATCATCTAAAAAATCCTGATCGGCATGTATACCCGCTCTTAACCATTCAACCGATTGTATGGCATGCTCGGCTGCGAGCCCAGCATGCAGAAACTTAATCGGCGTACCCATTAACAAACGCATTCCCGATGCTTGAGTCGCAGCTAACGTTAATGCTTGTGATAAAAAAGGTTCATCATAGAGATAACAAATAGCCGCAGTCGCAGCAATCCCGCCTAAAGTCATGGTTGTATGCCAACCTTTTTCATAATGCTGTGGATTGACGCTTTGCCCCAATAAAGCCATCACTTCAATACCAATCACATAAGCCGTTAAAAAACGCCGACCATCAATCTTTTGCTCAGTCTTATCGAATCGAACACTTGCAATGAGTGCGGATAAAATAACGGCAGATGGGTGACCTCGAACATCTGAATGTACATCATCATAATCTAAACAATGCGCTTGAAAACCATTAAATAGCGCTGCTTGCCTTGCACTAGCTAACTTTTTTTGACCAATTAGCCAAGCTCTCGCATTTCCACCTTCATCCGCTATCCATGCTAGCAATTTATAAACATCATCTTCATGGCAAGCTTGTAAAGCGCAAGCAAAATAATCCGTTACCCCATTGATAGCACAATTAATAACTTGTGGGTCACTGATTATTGGCGTATTTTGGATTAAAAAACTTAACTGTTGACCTAAATTCATGCAAAACTCTCAAACTAAGCAAATACGATAAGCGATTAGGAAAATTAGTTTACTTCGAGATAACTAAAATAACCTATCATTAGCTATAAGTTAAAGACTATGTAGTTATATTCTAATAACCCAAAATCATAATGCGTTAGTCATTAATATAATCATTTGGTGCGATTATTTTATATGTTAAAATGGTTTCAACAAAAACAATCAAATCAAAAATTTAACATCTCATTATGTCAACTTGTTATATCGCCTTAGGCAGTAACCTTGAAGATCCATTGGCGCAAGCCAATCGTGCAATTGCAGCATTAAAGCAGCTACCTAACACGACTGTTTTGGATATTTCCCCTTTTTATCGCAGTAAGCCACTTGGTCCACAAGATCAAAATGATTATCTTAATGCCGTCATTAAATTGACGACAAACCTATCGCCAATAGTCCTGCTGGATGAACTGCAAACCATTGAAAAAGCGCAAGGTCGGGTACGCAAAGACAATCGTTGGGGAGCAAGAACCTTAGATCTCGATATTTTATTGTATGATGATTTAGTCATACAGAGTGAAAGGCTAACAATCCCTCATTATCATATGAAAAATAGGGAGTTTGTACTCTACCCTTTATTTGATATTGCCCCTAATCTTATTTTACCCGACAACGATAAGTTAAAAGATTTAGTTGCCAAATGTCCCAAAAATGATTTGAAAATGTGGAATATTTAATTATTTTTATCAATAACAATCGGTTACATTATTTTTTTATCTAAAGTAAAAAAAAATGATAAAAAAATTTTGCCAATGGCTGAATTATTGCTATAGTTTAGCGCTTTCAAATAATCTGTACTTAAGGGGATTGCTGTGAAAAAGGAACAAAAAGTAAATACATCTTCTCTTAGCCTGCTTTCAATTGCTGGGCTTGAGCCATATAAAGAGGCACAAGGTGAGGAGTACATGAACCCTAAGCAATTGAAACATTTTAAACTTATTTTAGAAGCTTGGCTTGCTCAACTACAAGGTGAAATGGGTAAAACAGTTACTCACATGCAAGATGAAGCAGCGAATTTTCCAGATCCAGCTGACCGGGCAACGCAAGAAGAAGAGTTCAGCCTTGAATTACGCGCTCGAGATAGAGAAAGAAGACTGATTAAAAAAATTGAAAAAACGTTAAAGAAAATCGAATCAGACGATTTTGGCTATTGTGAATCTTGTGGTGTTGAAATTGGTATCCGTCGCTTAGAAGCAAGACCAACAGCAGATTTATGTATCGATTGTAAAACGCTTGCGGAACTGCGCGAAAAACAGATGGGCATGTAACGCCAGTTTCATCTATCATTCTCAAATTAGACCTATGCATTACATCGGTCGTTTTGCCCCTTCACCATCAGGACCATTACATTTTGGTTCGTTGGTTACAGCGCTTGGGAGTTATCTCCAAGCTAAATCTTGCCTCGGTAAATGGCTGGTTCGTATTGAAGATATCGACCCACCACGAGAAGTCAAAGGGGCATCATCACTAATATTAAAAACCCTTGAAGCGCTAAATCTATATTGGGATGATGCGGTTTTATACCAATCATCGTGCAACGAACGTTACCAAGCTATTTTACAAACGCTCATTGATAATCAACAGGCCTATTATTGTGATTGTACTAGACGGCGAATTCAAAGTCTGGCAAATGGTATTTATGATGGTTTTTGTCGTGAACGGCATTTATCTATTAAGAATAAACAGCAGTTTGCGATCCGTTTAAAACAAAATCACCCTATTTTTCAATTTACAGATCAAATTCGTGGTCTACAAACCGTTGAAAAAGCTAGCGCCCAAGAAGATTTTATTATTCATCGTAAAGCTGGCTTATTTGCCTATAATTTAGTGGTGGTATTAGATGATCATCAGCAAGGCATTACTGAAATTGTGCGAGGTGCGGATTTATTACCAGTCACTGCTAAACAAATCTCACTGTATCAACTGTTCGGCTTTCCTGTGCCAAGCTACTGCCATTTACCGCTAGTACTCGATAACAACGGCAATAAACTATCAAAACAAAACCATGCAAACCCGATTGATTTAAACAATCTTAAAGCATTAACCGTTCAAGCTCTGCAATTTTTAGGGCAATGTGTACCAAAAGATTGGCAAGATGCCACACAACAACAACTTTTAGATTGGGCAATACAGCATTGGCAACTGATGAATATACCAAAACAAAATACCCAATTATCCACCAATATAGGATAAATTAGGCGTAATACCGACATTATGAGCATGTAGCAGATGTTTTTCTGGTTTGATCATTAGCGAAGAAAAGATTCTTGCAATTAATTGTTGCTTTTGCGCTGGACTTTGGAGCAAATCACGCAAATCAACCGCAGCCTCACCAAATAAACAATAATGTAATTGTCCAATGGATGATACGCGCAATCGATTACAACTTTTACAAAAATCTTTTGAATACGGCATAATCAGTCCAATTTTACCTTGATAGTCGCTATGAACATAAACTTTAGCTGGACCTGATAGCGGATTTCTAGATTGCAATTGCCAACCCTGTGCAATTAGCTTTGTTTCAATCAAACTACCGGACTGGTGATAACGATTAAACACATCAAAGCTTTCGCCTGTTTCCATAAGTTCAATAAAACGTAATTCGACTGGTCGACATTTAATCCATGACAAATAATCATCTAAATTATCATTTATGTTTTTCATCAAGACGGTATTAATTTTGACTTTTTTTATACCCACTTCTAATGATCTGTCCACACATTGTATTAGTTCTTTAAGCTTATCTTGACCGGTAATTAATTTAAATAAATGCGGAGACAGACTATCAATACTAATATTGATCGCATTCAAACCTGCGTCATGCCAATGATGAATATTTTTTAATAAACGAGAACCATTGGTTGTCATAGCCAGTTCGTTCACACTTGGATAAGCAGAGATGATCGACAAAATATCCATAAAATCGCGACGCAAAGTAGGTTCGCCACCTGTTAACCGAATTTTGCGTACACCAAGCTCCGTAAATGTTGCAACAACATGATTAATCTCACTGAGCGACAAAAATTTATGAGCCTTATTAGGTCGATAACCATTGGGTAAACAGTACTGACACTGAAAATTACACAATTCGGTAATCGACAAACGCAGATATTGAAATCGACGCTGATAATTATCAACTAATTGCATATATATTAAACACCTTATCCAAATCGGGAAGCATAGCCATTTCTGTGCTATACCGCGGCTAATCCACCCTATGAAACAAACATTTCACTTAGGCAAAAGAGCTTCAGAGTTTGATTCAGTCTAGCATAGGCTGTATTTTTTGACTATGAGCAAATTGATTTTTATAAAGTATCTATTTATTGAATACTTAAACCGGTAACGCTTTCCTAAAATAACAACGTCAAAACAAAAAAAGTTTCTATAAAAATCGTTCAGGTAGTGCCTTGATTTTATTTAAGCTTTACATAATTATTTTTAATAAAATCAATTTATTATAGAGGAGGTTGGGGTTCGGATGTTATCACTGATGTTAATGATTCCCTTCCAAAAGGTCAAAACGTCCGAAACCTAACTATCAAAAAATCAAAAAACTAAAGCGCCTTTAACCACGCTTTAACATCTTTACCTAAACTTTTGTGGCGCATTGCATATTGAACAAAAGTTTGTACATAACCAAGTTTATTACCACAGTCATGACTACGACCTTTGATGCAATAAGCATCAACACTATCTTCTTCAAGTAGCATGGCAATTGCGTCGGTCAATTGAATTTCACCGCCAGCGCCTAATGGTGTTTTGGCAAGTAAAGGCCAGATTTTTTCAGATAGCACATAACGACCAACAACCGATTGATTTGATGGCGCTTCGTCAATTGATGGCTTTTCAACAACGCTATACATTTGTGCTACATGACCTGCAGATAGCGTTTCACCACGGCAATCAACAATACCATAAGAGGAAACTAATTCTTTTGGCACTGGCTCTACCATAATTTGGCTATGTTTGGTTTGGTGATAATTGTTGATCATTGCCGCTAAATTATCGCTGGTAAGGTCACTTTCGTATTCATCAATAATCACATCAGGTAAAACCACAGCAAAGGGTTCATCACCAACTAGAGGATATGCACATAATACCGCATGACCAAGCCCTTTAGCCAAACCTTGGCGAACACTGGTTATTGTGACATTTTTAGGTAAAATACCTTGTACTTCTTGCAATAACTGACGTTTAACACGTGCCTCTAACATGGCTTCTAATTCAAAACTGGTATCGAAATGGTTTTCTATTGAGTTTTTTGATGAGTGGGTTACAAAAATAATCTCTGTTATGCCAGCTGCAATACACTCTTTAACTACATATTGAATAAGTGGTTTGTCAACAATAGGGAGCATCTCTTTGGGAATTGCTTTAGTTGCGGGTAACATGCGCGTGCCCAAACCGGCAACAGGGATAACCGCTTTTTTGACTTTTCTACTTGCACAACTTTCTAAATTTGATGTCATTTTATTTCCTTAATACAATTAACTAACAGTGGAGCTATAGGTATCGTCACTACGGCGATCATTAACAAATGTATTTTTGACTCGCACTGACTTTAACATATAAGCAATCCAAATACAGGTATAAATGATTGCTATAACAATATCTTTTATAAGAGAAAACTCGAATTTAAATTCAAATGGTAACACGATAAAAAAATACCAACATCTTTGAATTAGCTTAAAAACAATAAAACTGCTACTAAATATAATAAAAAAGTTAGGAAATTTATAACTTTTAGTAAAATATAAAAATATAATATAAGCGTTTAAAAGCAAAAATAAACAATTTAGACCGATGTCACCTAAAATAAACAGCCCCAAATGAACTGTTTGCATTTCCGTGTAGGGATCCAATAATTGTGTCCACACGTCGATAAAATTAATCACATTTAGTCTAGAAAAAATAACATATCCAATAAAAATAAAATAAAAAAATAATTCAATACCAACTAAAATTAGCCAACCGCCTAATCCTTTAAGTTCTTTTCCCTTGATCATTTTTGCGCCTTTTTAATGATTGATAAATCATTAGATTCAATGAGTGAAGGATTATCCCTATCTTTGGCTAAAGAATCAATAGCGATATAAACGATTTGGCAATTCTGCAATACAGCTTGTCTTACTACGAATTTGGCTTTACGGTCATGCGCTTCTTTTTGAGCTTTACTGATATAAAGGTCATCGTATCCATCATCATATAAAGAAGCCCTTTCGAACAAATTTGGAGTTCGCCAAAATGTTTCTTTGGGATAATCTCGTACCAAAATTTGATCAGTTAATTTACCTTTTATTCCGGCATAATGACTTGGTAAATGTTTGCTTTCTCGGCTTTGGGCAATATAAACACGTTGATAATTTTGTGTATTTGAGGGGAGTTTATTTAATAAAAATTCAAGACCTGATAGGTTTGAATACTGGCAATTTTCCAGCGTTAAAGGTGCAGTTCGATAGTTTAACGAACCGCACCCAATAAGTAAAAACAATGTAACTATAAACAAATTACGTAACATTTTTACTCTAAAAATAGTTAAAAAGCGAAAATATTGCTAGACATATATAACCTTAGTTACATTTTATCACTTACTTTTTCGGCGGTATGTGAAATGGCCTTTCCGCCAGATTCAACATCTTGACCAACACCTTTAACGGTGTTACATCCAACAACTAAAGTTGCCATTACTATACCTAATATTAACATTAACACTTTATGGAACATAAAATATACTCCTTTTAGTAACATGTTTATTTTAATGTAGCAAATGCTTCTGCCACACGATCGATATTATGGTGATTTAAACCCGCTACACACATCCTTCCGCTGCCCACCAAATAAACAGCAAAATTATCTTTCAATTGTGTAACTTGCTCTTTATTAAAACCGGTATAACTGAACATGCCTCGCTGTTTAACCAAATAATCAAAATTACGATCAGGTACAGCTTTTTTTAATAATTCAACCAGAGTTGATCGCATGGTTACAATGCGATTTCTCATTGATTCGACTTCTTTAAACCATTGCGCTTTAAGCTCTGGATGATTTAATACATAACTAACTAACTGCGCACCATAAGCTGATGGACTTGAATAATTTTGGCGAACAGTAGCTTGTAACTGCCCTAATACGCACCCAGCGGCTTGGCTGTTATCGCATAAAACAGATAATCCGCCAACACGTTCACCATAGAGTGAAAATGTTTTCGAAAATGAGTTACTAACAAATCCACACAAGCCTGTCTTTGCCATTTTTCGAATCGCATAGGCATCATCATCAATACTTTCGCCAAAACCTTGATAAGCAATATCCATAAATGGAATAAGATCACGGGCCTTTAACACCTCAATCACTTTATCCCACTGCGTATGTGTTAAATCTGCACCGGTTGGGTTATGGCAGCAAGGATGAAGTAACACAATGCTTTTAGCTGGTAGTTGATTTAATGTTTCAAGCATTGCTTCAAATTTTACGCCACAAGTTTGCTCATCAAAATAGGGATATTTGTTTACCTTAAACCCGGCACCGCTAAAAATAGCGATATGATTTTCCCATGTTGGATCGCTGACCCATACTTCAGATTTTGGGAAATAGCGAAATAAAAAATCAGCTCCTATTTTCAGAGCACCTGAACCACCTAACGTTTGTATCGTTGCGATACGTTTATCTTTATAAGCCGAATGATCTGCACCAAATAATAGAGACTGAATTGATTGGCAATACGCTGGCAAACCACTCATTGGCAAATACAGCTGTGCACCTTGATTGAGATGATAAATATCATCACGAGCAGTTTTTATACATTGCAATTGGGGAACCACGCTGTTTTCATCATAATAATAACCAATACTTAAATTCGTTTTATTATCTCGGCTATCATTCATAAACTCAGCGACTAACGATAAAATGGGATCCCCTGCATACGATTCTACTTTTTCAAACATGTTCACAATCCAATTGGCACAAAAAATAACAATAAATATTTGTAGATTATTGCACCAACTTTATTGGCAATCAATCATTAAATAGCAGTTTAACAATAAATAATTAATTTGATTTTTGGTTAGAAAATGACTGTATTTTTGATAGTAAAAAGTAATAGATGAGATAACTAAAAATATAACGTGTTTTAACCCGCTTTTTTATACTAAAACGTATGGTTTCCTGAAACTTTTTGACAAAAATTAGCACCTTTTGGTGCTAATCAGGTAAGCAAATTTATTTAGCAGCAATAACTTCAATTTCGACTTTAGCATCTTTAGGAATTCGAGCAACTTGCACGCAAGAGCGAGCTGGGAAAGACGCATTATTTTCAGTAAAAAATGCTTCGTATACCGCATTTACCGCAGCAAAATCATTCATATCAGCTAAAAAAATAGTTGTTTTTACGATATTATTGACTTGATAACCTGCCGCAGTGACAATTGCTTTTACATTGGCTAAACTTTGTTTGGTTTGTTCTTTCACACAACTTGGCATTTCACCTGTGGCGGCATCCAGTGGGATTTGCCCTGAGGCAAATAACATATTACCTAAATCGACCGCCTGAACATAAGGCCCAATAGCGGCTGGTGCTTTGTCAGTACTAATTACTTTTGCCATACTCGATGTTCTCCTTATTCATAAACTAACCTGCTTTTTAATCACTAAAAAGGTTAAGGTATTCGCTTCTTGTTTGTCCTCATTTCAACAGGATCGTAATTTACTGTCAAGTCGTCGCAAAATTATGATCGTGGGACTTATTGAAATTTTCTGATATGATAAGGACAATTTTTTATTTATTACGAGAGTTAATATGTTCGAGAATTTAACCGACCGTTTATCACAGACATTCCGCAATATCAGTGGTCGTGGACGACTATCTGAAGACAATATTAAAGATGCGTTGCGCGATGTGCGTATGGCATTACTCGAAGCTGACGTTGCCCTACCAGTGGTTCGTGAATTTATTAATCAAGTTAAAGAAAAAGCCGTTGGATTAGATGTCAGCAAGAGCCTAACACCGGGTCAAGAATTTATCAAAATAGTTCAAGATGAACTGACAAGCGCAATGGGTGAAGTCAATAGTTCACTCAATTTGGCAACCCAACCACCTGCTGTTATGTTAATGGCTGGGTTACAAGGTGCCGGTAAAACAACTAGCGTTGCTAAACTAGCTAAATTCCTAAAAGAAAAACAGAAAAAGAAAGTACTCGTGGTGTCTGCCGACGTTTATCGACCCGCTGCAATTAAACAGTTAGAAACACTGGCTAAAGCGATTGATGTTGAGTTCTTTCCATCTGATATTACTGAAAAACCGGTTAGTATTGTAAATAAAGCTATTTCTCATGCAAAATTGCAATTCTTTGATGTACTTATTGTCGATACTGCGGGTCGTTTGCATGTTGATAACGACATGATGGATGAAATCAAAGCGCTGCATCAAGCCATTAACCCCATTGAGACATTATTTGTGGTTGATGCCATGACTGGGCAAGATGCTGCCAATACGGCTAAAGCTTTCAATGATGCTTTGCCACTTACCGGTGTAATTTTAACCAAAGTTGATGGCGATGCGCGTGGTGGTGCGGCGCTATCCATTCGTCATATTACTGGTAAGCCGATAAAATTCTTAGGAATGGGGGAAAAAACTGACGCTTTGGAGCCATTTTACCCTGATCGTATTGCTTCGCGCATCTTAGGTATGGGTGATGTGCTATCTTTGATTGAAGAATTACAGCATAATGTCGATCGCGAAAAAGCAGAGAAAATCGCCAAAAAACTGAAAAAAGGCGATAAGTTCGATTTTAATGACTTTCAAGACCAACTCAAGCAGATGCGTAATATGGGCGGAATGGGGGCAATGCTAGCTAAATTACCTGGTGTTGGTCAACTGCCTGATCATATCAAAGCACAGATGGATGATAAAATCACCATCAAAATGGAAGCTATCATTGGCTCAATGACGTTAAAAGAACGCGCTAATCCTGAAATAATTAAAGGTTCACGCAAACGCCGTATTGCAAACGGTTCGGGCACCCAAGTGCAAGATGTCAACAAACTCTTAAAACAGTTTGAAGATATGCAAAAGATGATGAAGAAAATGAAAGGCGGTGGCATGATGAAGATGATGCGTCAAATGAAAGGGTTAATGGGTGGCGGTATGGGATTCCCTCCTCGTTAAAACATGACAACCGCCTATTTCAACGAAAATCAGTGATAGCAAACTATCACTTTTCCGCATAAATATCGCGCTTATAAACAGCGCGATAATACTTCTCATTGACAAATTTAATTGCTTGGTTTAATCGATTTAACCTGTGTTGGCCTACTCATTGTAAGTACTGTACCTATCGATGATATAATAATAAACACAATGGCTATCCACTGATAGTGGGTTAACTGTTCATGTAAAACAATAAATCCAGAAAGTGCGGCAAAAACAGGTGACAAACTCATTAATGTACTAAATGTTTGCGCGGGTAATTTGGGAAGTGCAATCATATCCAAACCATAAGGAATGGCCGATGCTAATAGCGAAACCACAAAAATCAATGGTAGCAACTCCAACGAAAACAGGGTACTGCCAGTTTGCCAGATGCCGATAGGAAATAAAAAGCACGAAGCAATGCCCGACCCAATCGCTACACTTGCTGAGCCATAAATAGCACTCGCTTTGCGTCCAAATAAAATATAACATGCCCAGCCACTTCCCGCTAATAGCGCAAATAAAATACCCATTGGATCTAAATTACTTGACGCTTGAGTTAGTGGTAAAAGCATAGCCAGCCCCATAATTGCAATACCTAACCAAATAAAATCAAGCACTTTCCGTGAAGCGCACATCGCCACCATAATAGGCCCTGTTAGTTCAATGGCAACAGCAATACCAAGCGGAATTCTGGCGATTGCGTTATAAAACGCTAAATTCATGCAACCAATTGAAATACCATATAAAGATATGTATTTCAGTGCTTGTTTTGTCATGGCTTTGCGCCACGGTTTGAAAATTAACACTAACATAATTGCCGAAAAAAATAATCGCCAAGCTGTCATCCCCTCTGGCCCTAACACAGGAAATAGATATTTGGCTATAGACGCACTGCCTTGAACCGAAATCATCGAAATAAAAATTAATAAAACAGGCCAACACCTTTTTAGCATAAATAATTACCTTAATTGAAATTTAAAGTTGTTATATATAAAACTCATGACAAGAAGTTTCAGGAAACCATACGTTTGAGTATAAAAAACGCATGGTTTTATTGATTTATTGGCTCATTGGTAAGTTAGTTTTCTCTTTTTACTGATAATAAAGCAAGATCTTGTAACGCTTGTTTATAAGGTGAATCAGGTAAAATGGCAATAACGTCAAATGCTTTTTGTGCTTCTTTTTGAGCGGTTTGTAACGTAAAATCTAGCGAACCACATTCATCCATGATGTTTAAAATGCGATCTAACAATGGTCGACCATTACCTTGCTCTATTGCTTGACGAATTAAAGCTGCATCTTGGGCATTTTTAGTGTGGTGCATTGCATGTAAAAGCGGTAAAGTGGGTTTACCTTCATTCAGATCGTCCCCTAAATTTTTACCTAATTTTTCATTACTATCGGCGCTATAATCAAGTAAATCATCAATGATTTGAAAGGCTGTGCCTAGATATTTGCCATATTCCTGTAAAGCCAACTCTTGCTCTGTATTTGCACCAGCTAGCACCGCAGCCGAATGCGAAGTTGCCTCGAATAAACGAGCCGTTTTGCGATAAATCACTTCTAAATATTGTTCTTTAGTGATATCGGGATCGTTACAATTAATTAACTGTTGTACCTCACCTTCAGCAATCACATTGGTTGCCGCCGACATAATCGTCAATACTTTAAAAGATTCAGTACGCACCATCATTTGAAAAGATCGAGTATAGATATAATCGCCAACCAGTACACTGGCGGCATTGCCAAAAAGTGCATTAGCGGTTGATTTGCCACGACGTAAATCCGATTCATCAACAACATCATCATGCAATAAGGTTGCTGTATGAATAAATTCAATAAAAGCCGCGGTAATAATATGTTTATCGCCTTGATAGTTGAGTGCTTTGGCAATTAATAACGCGATTACTGGGCGTATGCGCTTTCCACCACTACTAATGATGTAATTGCCTAACTGATTGATCAAAGCCACATCAGAACTCAGTTCTGCTTGTATAGCTTGATTCACTTTGATTAAATCTTCTTTAACAAGATCGAGTATTTGATTCATTGACGCAGTATTCATCAGCCTAACCATTATAAATAACAGATATTTACTTTCTATTATCTGATAAATATCATGAAGCAACAAGGTGTCATCTATCATATTTCAAAAAACACTACAAATGATAAGCATTTTCATTTAGAATACTGACCTTAAGTTAAAAATGATTATTATTATGAAGATTAACTTTGATATAGACATCGATAATACCAAGGTTCCTTTGTGTCCGACGAAAAAACAACCTATAAATACCTATGCATGTACATCGGTATCTGTACTGTCACATCTTGTCTTATTTGCACTACTCTTTAGTTCCGCCTTGTTTGCTAAAAACATTGTTGTCGATGAAGGTGATAATTCAATTAAAGCTATGATGGTCGATATCTCGCAATTGGCTGCACCAAAGCAATCATTAGTAGAAAATACTCCCGAAATTCCAGGCGTGGAAAATAGCGAACGGATCGATAACAAACCAATCGAAGAAATTCCCGTTGAAGCTGTTATTGAGCCTGAAGTTGTTAAAGAAGAACAGCCTGAACCTATTCTCGAAAAAATCCCCGACAAGACTACTGTTGAGCCCAAAAAGGAAATTGTCGTCAAAAAAGAACCAAAACAAAAGAAAAAGCGCCCTCCTGCTCAAAAAGCATCACATCAACAAGTTAGACAAGAAGTGATTAGCGACAAGGTTGCTAACACTGCTGTAGCACCGCAGATTTCAGATAATCGTCAATATTCTGGTAATCCTTTGCCAATTCGGCGCAACCAACCTGAATACCCACGCCGAGCACTAGATATGCGCTTAGAGGGTTATGTAGTCGCACTATTTGATGTAAACAGTGATGGGCGAGTTGAAAATATTCGAATTATAGAAGCAAAACCTAATAATATTTTTAATCGTTCCGTGATTAATGCCATGAAAACATGGAAATATAAGCCAATTGCGGCAAAAGACCTGAAAATACAAATTATTTTTAACCGCGATAAATCAATTAGTTTGAATTAATAACAATTGATATAGACAGCAATAAAAAAGCCATAACTTCTGTTTAAGAAATTACGGCAATCGCATGACTAATGAGTAAGTGTGTTTGCCATCAATTGTTCAATTTGATGCGGATCTTTAGGTACATTACTGGTCAACACCTCATTTCCTGTCTCAGTAATTAAGATATTATCTTCAATGCGAATACCAATGCCTTTATATTGTGCTGGTACATCTGCGTCTTGATTAATATAGAGTCCGGGTTCAACGGTTAATACCATCCCTGGCGCTAAAATACGATCTCGACCACTACCAACATCATGCACATCGATGCCTAGCCAATGTCCTAAACCATGCATATAAAATGCAGTGTAAGCTTTATTGGCAATTAACGTTTCCACATCACCATGCATAATGCCTAATTTAATTAAACCTGCTACCATCGTTCTGACCACATGATTATTCACTTCCATGATTGATGTGCCGGGCTTAAATAATTGAATCGCTTGATATTGCGCTGCTAACACTATGTCATAAATCTCACGTTGAACTTGGCTAAATTGACCATTCACAGGGAAAGTACGAGTAATGTCCCCTGCATAGTATTGGTATTCACACCCAGCATCAATCAAAACTAAATCTCCATCCTTTAGCTGCTCACTATTATTTTCATAATGTAAAATACAACCATTATTACCGCCGCCAACAATAGTGTTATAAGATGGAAAGCGTGCTCCATGCCAAGCAAATTCGTGTAAGATTTCAGCTTCTAGTTGGTATTCAAACATTAATGGTTTACACTTTTGCATCGCTCTAACATGGGCTTGCGCACTAATTTCACAAGCTTGGCGTAAAATTGTGATTTCAAAATCTGATTTAAACATACGCATTTCATGAACTATCGGTCGCCAATCAATCATGCTGTTGGGGGCAGAAAGATTCATCCGACTACCTTGTCGTAAAATACGCATGGCACTATCAACAATTTTATCGGCATAGGCATACTGTTGATCGGCATGATAAATCGCTGTTTTGCCATTTAATAAATTGGGTAATATTGTTTCTATCTCATCAAAGGGATGCGCCTTATCAACCCAAATTGCGCCTAATGCGGCTTGTTGACCTAAACGGTAACCTGTCCATGTTTCTGCAAGTGCATCTTTTTTACGATTAAATAATACATATCTAGGCGTATTATCATTTTGTTTCACCACAGCAAAAACCGCTTCTGGCTCAGCAAAAAGCGTAAAATACCAAAAATCGCTATTTTGCCGATATGGATAATGGGTGTCATTACTACGCGCGGCTTCAGGAGCTGCAAAAAAAAGCGCAATACTATTTGGCACCATTTGCGCTAATAATCTTTCTCGACGTGCAAAAAGTTCTGTTTTGATATCAGTGTTTATCATTGTAATGACCTTGAAAATGTATAATTATTAATGGATTGTTGGGATGATATCTGACTCATTAAATTCATCAAAACATAGCATAGAAGTGATGCGAACATACTCTTTAATCTCTTCAAAAGCAAAACCAAGCTCTTGTTGATCTTCAGTTTCATCATAACCCAGTGTAACAATTTGCCGTAGGTCATAAATCGCTTCGCCAACATCGCCTTTGATATGATTAATTTTAGGTTGCACAAGTCCAATACCAAGTAAGAAATGATTTACCCAGCCAACCAAATCATCAAGCTGTGAATATAAATCTTTGTCACTAAGCAATAATTGAAAGCTAAAATCTTCATCAAAAAATTGTTGTTTGATATGCGTGTAAAGTTGACTAATTTTCTCATCTAATGATGCAGGCATTTTTTCACCATTATTTAACATATCTTCAACCAATGGCCGCCAGCTCTCATCATAATTACCGCCAGCCAATATACCCGACAAAAAACCATGCAACTCAGCTGCGGTAATACCGATTTTATTTTGGATTAGTTGACGATTAAATTCGTCGTAATTGATAATATTTGACATAAACTTCACCCTAATCTTATTACATCATGAAAAATGCACCCTGCACTTTCTCTGATTATTAGTATATAATTCGTATTCAATTGTAAATAATAAACAGGTTACTGTGCTTTATAAAGGAATTATTTTGAACATTGTGGGATTAATCGTGAAATTGCCTTTGCAATTATTATTTCTTGCAGGATTATTATCATTAACCGCCTGTAGCTCATTGTTATCGAATAAAGGCGTCATCATCCTTGATGTGCAAGATAAAATACACACCAATGTAACCAGTCAAAATTTACCTGAAGCTTATAAATTAGGTAATAGTGAACAAGAATTACAACGATTTGAAACTTTCTGTAGAGAAGAGATCCGCGCATCAAAGCTTGATGGCAGTGAAGAAATCGTTTTTGAAAACATTAAACATGGAATCCATGGACAGGTAGAATTTAAAAAGTGTAGCGATAAAGTCACCCGTATCTACCGATACTGACAAAATATGGCTATCTTTATCAATTAAAGCTAATACGATTGACCTAATATAAAAGATATATGAAATCTTACTAGCCTTTCAGGCGGTTTTTATTTATATTGGTCGTTGAAATAAAAATATTTGGGAGTCAAATAATATGTACAAACAAGATGTAACCATTACTGCATCTAACGGTCTTCATACTCGCCCTGCTGCGCAATTTGTGAAAGAAGCCAAAAACTTTAATGCAGAAATTACTGTCACATCTAATGGAAAAAGTGCAAGCGCTAAAAGCCTATTTAAATTACAAACATTAGGTTTATCACAAGGCACAACCATTACCATTACTGCCGAAGGTGAAGATGAAAAAGACGCAGTTGATCATTTAGTAAAATTAATTCCTGAATTGGAATAATAACTCCCGATTAGCTATGAAAGGTTTTAAAATTGAATAAGGATTAAATGTTATGGTCTCAGGTATACTTGTTTCCCCCGGTATCGCTTTTGCTAAAGCGCTATTATTAAAAGAAGAGCCTATTGTTATTAGCAATAGACAAATTCTTGATAGCAAGATTGACGCTGAAATTGAGCGCTTTAAAGAAGCTCGAGAAAAATCAAGCGCACAATTACATGCGATTATGGAACGCGCAAAATCCACATTAGGCGAAGATAAAGCTGCCATTTTTGAAGGGCATATTATGCTTCTTGAAGATGAGGATCTTGAGCAAGAAGTAATTTCTCGTATTCAAAGTAAACATTCAAGCGCAGATGCCGCTGTTCAATCTGTTTTTGAAACTCAAGCTAAAGAACTAGAAAATCTAGATGATGAATATCTAAAAGAACGTGCTGCAGATATTCGTGATATCGGTAAACGATTACTCAAAAATATTTTAGGCATTGAAATTGTTGATTTGAGTGCCATTAGCCAACCGTGTGTTTTAGTTGCAACTGACTTAACGCCGTCTGAAACAGCTCAGCTAAACTTAGATATGGTATTAGGTTTTATTACTGATGCAGGTGGTCGTACTTCACATACCTCCATCATGGCTCGTTCTTTAGAAATCCCTGCTATTGTTGGAACATCAAATGCAACTCAAGCAATCAAACAAGGTGATTTCGTTATTTTAGATGCGATCAATAATGCTATTTATATCAATCCAGATCACACAACTCAAGAAAAGTTAAAACAAGTTCAAACTAAATATATTAGTGATAAAGAAGAATTGGCTAAATTAAAAGATCTACCAGCTGTAACCCTTGATGGTCACCAAGTAGAAATCTGTGGCAACATTGGTACAGTGCGTGATATTGCCGGTGCTGAACGTAACGGTTATGAAGGTGTTGGTTTATACCGCACTGAATTCTTATTTATGGATCGCGAAGCTTATCCTGATGAAGAAGAGCAATTTAAAGCCTATAAAGAAGTAGCGGAAGCAACCAATGGTTTATCGGTAATTGTCCGTACCATGGATATCGGTGGCGATAAAGATGTGCCATATATGCATTTACCAAAAGAAGAAAATCCATTCCTAGGCTGGCGTGCAATTCGTATCAGTTTAGATCGTAAAGAAGTTCTTCATGCACAATTACGCGCAATTTTACGCGCTTCAGCATTTGGTAAATTGCGTATTATGTTCCCAATGATTATTTCTGTGGAAGAAATCCGCATATTAAAATCTGAAATCAATATTCTTAAAGAACAATTAAATGCCGAAAGCAAAGCGTTTGATAAAAATATTGAAATTGGTGTAATGATTGAAACGCCAGCAGCGGCTGTGATTGCACATCACTTAGCCAAAGAAGTTGATTTCTTTAGTATCGGAACCAATGACTTAACACAATATACGCTTGCTGTTGATCGCGGTAACGAGCTGATCTCTCACCTTTATAATCCTCTTTCACCTTCAGTATTAACACTGATTAAAAAAGTGATCGATGCCTCTCATAAAGAAGGTAAATGGACAGGGATGTGTGGTGAGCTTGCTGGTGATGAAAGAGCGACAATCTTATTACTTGGTATGGGACTTGATGAATTTAGTATGAGTGCTGTATCTATTCCTAAAATTAAGAAATTAATTCGTAATACGAATTATGAAGAGGCAAAGAAATTTGCTGATGCTGCGCTAGAAAAAGCAACTGCTAAAGAAATTATTGATTTAATTGAAAATTACACTGCTGAAAAGCAAATTTGTTAGGAGACAATGATGGGTCTATTCGATAAAATTAAACAATTTGTATCCGATGATAGTAAAAATAGCATCGAGATTATTGCTCCTTTAAGTGGCGAAATTGTCAAAATCGAAGATGTACCAGATGTGGTTTTTGCTGAAAAAATCGTTGGTGATGGAGTAGCAATTAAACCTTCTGGCAATAAAATTGTTGCACCATTAAGTGGTAAAATTGGCAAAATCTTCGAAACCAATCATGCTTTTGCTTTAGAATCTGATGAAGGCATTGAACTTTTTGTTCACTTTGGTATTGATACTGTGGAACTAAAAGGTGAAGGTTTTACGCGAATTGCCGAAGAAGGCCAACAAGTTAAAGCAGGCGATACCATTATTGAAATTGACCTACCACTACTTGAAAGTAAAGCAAAATCCGTATTAACACCTGTGGTTATTTCTAATATGGAAACAATTGTGGAACTCACCAAACTATCAGGTGCAGTAGAAGCAGGTAAAACGCCAATAATGCGAATTAAAAAGTAATAAATATTGCTTATAAAAAAACCTTCAGCCTAAGCTGAAGGTTTTTGTTTTATACTCACATACAGGTATTTTCTAAAACATCTTAACGCCATTTTTTGTATTGATTAATTAAGTTATTTGTAGATTCATCATGTGAATTTACTGGTTTATCATCTGCCAATTCAGGTAAAATCCGACCCGCTAATTGCTTACCTAGTTCTACTCCCCATTGATCAAAACTAAAGATATTTAAAATAACCCCCTGAGTAAAGATCTTATGTTCATACATGGCAACTAACGCACCAAGGGTATAAGGGGTGATTTTTTTCACTAATATTGAATTAGTTGGCTTATTGCCATCAAAGACTTTAAATGGTACCACAGACTTCACTTCGTCAAGGTTTTTACCAGCAGCAATAAATTCTTGTTCAACTTGCTCTTTTGTTTTACCAAAAGCTAAAGCTTCGGTTTGTGCAAAAAAGTTAGATAACAATTTCGGATGATGATCACCAACTGGATTATGACTAATAGCTGGTGCAATAAAATCACAAGGAATAAGTTTAGTACCTTGATGAATTAATTGATAAAACGCATGTTGACCATTGGTTCCAGGTTCACCCCAAATAATTGGACCGGTAGTATAAGGTGTTTTATTGCCACTGCGATCGACACTCTTACCATTTGACTCCATATTACCTTGTTGAAAATAAGCCGCAAAACGGTGCATATATTGATCATAAGGTAAAATCGCTTCGGTTTCTGCACCACAAAAATTGTTGTACCAAATACCAATTAACGCCAGTAAAGTTGGGATATTTTTATCAATTGGCGCACTTTGGAAGTGTTTATCCATAGCATGTCCACCGGCTAAAAATTGTTTGAAATTATCAAAACCGATTGATAACACAATTGATAAACCAATAGCTGACCAAGATGAATAACGTCCACCGACCCAATCCCAAAATTCAAACATATTGGCGGTATCAATACCAAACTTTTCAACTTCCTTTGCATTAGTTGATAGTGCAACAAAGTGCAAAGCAACCGCTTTATCGTCTTTTGCCGCATCAAGTAACCATGATCGTGCCGTTTGTGCATTAGTCATGGTTTCTTGTGTAGTAAAGGTTTTAGACGCCACTAAAAATAAAGTGGTTTCAGGATTTAAACCTTTAAGTGCTTCAACAATATGTGTACCATCAACATTAGAAACAAAATGCATATTTAAATGGTTTTTATAAGGACGTAGCGCTTCGGTGATCATATGAGGCCCCAGATCTGAACCGCCAATGCCAATATTAACAACATCAGTAATCGCTTTACCTGTATAACCTTTCCATTCGCCACTAATGATTTTGTTACTGAATGATTCCATCTTAGCTAAGACAGCATTAACATCATCCATCACATTCTTACCATCAACATAAATTGGGGTATTTGATACATTACGCAATGCAACATGTAATACTGCCCGATTTTCTGTACGATTGATTTTTTCACCACTATACATAGCATTAATCGCACTAGTTAAATCGCATTCATCAGCAAGTTTATACAGCAATTCTAGGGTTTCTTGTGTTACTCTGTTTTTTGATAAATCAACCAAAAACTCATCGTCAAAAGGAATACTTAGTTTTTCAACTCGGTTAGGCTCCTCTTTTAAAAGTTGAGCAATGGTTTTATCTTTATTTGTTTGGTAACTAGCTTGAAGGGATTTCCAAGAATGGGTAGTAGTTGGATCAATTGACTTTAGCATAATTTATTCCTTAAATAATATTACATTATACCCATAATATAACTATGCCTAGCATGATGCAAGATAAGGATCTTGTCGATAAAAATAAGTTTAATCGAGAATAACAGATATTATTTTCTTTTTTAATGTAACAACATGAATTAAGAGCGTTAAAAATAAGATATCGGATACTTACAGCATCATATTTGAAGATTACTATTTGATTTAAATATAAAAATTATATTTAAGATTTTAGATATTCAAGACGATTATCAATAATACGCTTATTATTCACTATTTCGAATGACACTAACATTCCTTCAAAAGTAATGCCAAGGACAATTAATTGTTCATCCACTTCATAATAGTAACGCATATGATCTTCATAGATATGATCTTTAAAAATATAGTTATGATTAAACATATCAGTTAAAACAAACGGACATCCTAATTTAAAATCAAACCCCAGAAAATTTAAAATTTGATTGGCTTTATCAAGCAGGAAAGTATTATCCATAACGTCAGAATCAATGGATAAAACCTCAATCTTATCATCAATATAAAAAAATATAATGTGATAACCACAAATATTAGCCGTTCCGGGGATCTCAGCATATGAAAAATCTTCTTTGATATAATATTCATTTGAATCTAAAAAATGATTGATATCAAGCGCGCTAAACTTATTTTTATTATACATATGCAAATCCTAAATTTTGTACATTTGCCCGTTAAAATTTGATGTTAATCTTATCCCCATATTCTATAATAAACTTGTACTTTGTGGTTTTCTATTTAGATTCTGTTTCCATATAAAAGGTTATCTAATCATTTCATCAATGAGTAAAATTGTAGCAAGAAATGTGACCGCAAAAAGATAAAAAATTCTTGAAATAGTTTATGGGTAAGAATGATTTGCATTGCTTACAGTAATTTGGCAAATGGTTGTCTTTTTACTTGTTGGGTTATATTTTTTGTAAAAAATATTCAGGATTCTATACCGTTTCGTGATTATTTGATAATTTGCAGTATCTATTGGTTAAAATGGGTGATAATCATCGTATCAATCAAACATGTACAAAACCTATCTGCCCGCAAATGAATGGAAGCGGAAAGCGATAAGGACTTTAATGAAAATGCGGTGTTCACTCTTTGGATTATATATTTGCAAAAAATATTCAGGATTCTATACCGTTTCGTGATTATTTGGTAATTTGCAGTATCCAATTTGTTAAAATGGGTGTAGGAGGCAAATGTGATTAAGACAATATTCGTTGATGTTGATTTTAACGGTATAATTATTTTTGACTACCCAGGAATACACATCCCTTTTGGTGGGAAAATAGACAATGGGCAAAATATACTTAAAACATTTACAACAACAGACAAAGGCGACTTTGTGCTTGATAAGGGAATTGCGTTACCTATCATGGGCATTGATGATGGTGGTTATGTTGTTCGTTTGTTTTTAAATGAATATCCCTTTAACGAGGATAGACGGGTTATATTCAGCGATAAATATTTTTATCTTAATGTTACTGGAAACTTATATATTGCCGATATGTCTGTTTTTTGGGAATGGGAAGAATATACAGGTTGGCATAATGCAAATATTCCTAAGGGAATATATAAAGTCTGTCTGGAAGGCGTAACTTTGAAAAAAAATGGCGATATCTTTTATTGCTATGATTTGATTTTAGAAAAAATAAGCAAACTTGGAAAAAGAGAAATTGAACCACGTTCAGATGCTAGACTTTATTAAACAATTGCGAATAAAGTCTTTTCAAGGATTTATCGCTAATGGATATTGAATATCAGAAAATAGAATTCCATTTTTTTGAATTAATTTCTTTGCCGTGTAAAGTTTTACCGTCGAAGAATTAGATGAAATTAAAGCGCTTATTGATTATGGTGAATAGGGAATAGGTTGTTAATAATGAATAAAGAATGGGAACCGATCTTTCAAATAGAGTTAATAGATATTATTAACAGCTTACACATCAAAAAATTGCATGTCGGCTCATCTGATTCTCTTATTAATGAAACGATGGGAGAACCAGAATTACCTGTAGCAAGACTGAACAGAAAATCAAAAATATTTAATCACCTATATGGCAATGTCAATATTTTATCTGAAAATCACACGGTAATAAGTATAAATATTGACATGCATGGTTTTAGAAAAAAGATGGTCATTCTTGGTAGCATAAATAGCTGGAAATTTGATGATTGGCTAGCACTATCTAAAATAAAAGATTGGAATGTGAACCAATTTTGTGATGGAGTTCGACTGGAAGGAAAAGGAATCGTGATCTGTTTATTACCAGATGGAAAAGTTGAAATGGTTACTCTTTCTTAAATTGCTCCTAGCTTTTTTCCAATACAGCAACATTGGCTGATTAATCGAGCAGACCGATCTAAACGGCTATACACAACAACTCAATTACGCTTGTCATTAAAACCGAAAAATCCTATAAGAAACCAGCTTACATTACTATACTTTCAGATATTATGGTAAGGAATGCTTGCACCAAGTAATATCCTAAAAATTAAATCTATGTCTATAACAAAAGTTAACCTCTGTAACTAGGAGAATTATTAATGATTACTATTCATTTTGAATCTGGCAGCACACAAGAATTTGATGTAACAACATTTGATGGTTTCGATTTTAGTAATTCGATATTACATACAGCTATATTTACGGGATATTCATTGCGTGATGTTAATTTTAAATATGCTAATTTACGGAGTGTAAATTTTTCAAATTGTATTTTAGATAATGCTGATTTTGCCAATGCATTATTAATGAATTCAAATTTAATCAATGCATCATTATTAAATGCTCAGATGTCGAACTGCAAGTTAAATGGCGCTTTTTTACTAAATGCTAATTTACAAAGAGCTAATTTATCAGGCGCTGATTTATTTAATGCAAATTTCAATGGAAGTAATTTAAAAAGGGCAAATGTAAATGCAATGAGAATAAATGAAGCAAGTTTTATAGGGGCAATATATGACAAATATACCATTTGGCCAAAATATTTTTCACCGGAGAACAATGGCGCTATTTTGCAATAAATATTATGAATAGCAACTTATTCTATTATAACAAAATTAACATCTACCAAATGCTTCTGTTCTTGTAGTTAACCGTGCTGATTCAATTACTAACAGATGAAATAAAATCAAAATCACAGATCTTAAAAAAATCAGATTTGCTATTATTCATGCTCCATTTAAAGGGCGGTTGGAAATAAATAATGCAATATTAATTCGTTCAAAAAGTGTGAATAGTTTTAATACGAACAAAATAAACTGTTTGGTATTTTCAACGGATTTAGAGGGTAATAATGAAAGACTATATTATTTCATTTAGAGATAAACAAAGATATGCTCTTATCGAATATAACAAAATTGACAAGTTTAATTATTATTATGAAGGCGTGATTATTGAGTCTAATTTTCCGGAAGAAGTAATTTTTTTTATTAATGAATGTCATGCAATTATTAATGATATGGCAATATCACTTTTGGATGAAATTGAGAAAAAATTATATTTGTATGATATTGGTTTGGAAAAAAATTGTTCTAGAATTTTTGATATTCAATTTATCGATAAAAATAAAATTTCTTTTTTTACAAAATATCCATCAAGTTGGGGGTATTTAGACAAATATCCCAGTGATTAACGCTTTACTATAAATTGTAACAAAGGGTTAATTGTTTGCGTCAAACAAAAACTGTGATTGTGAACTGTCTGATTTGGTGCGCCTATATAAAAGGAGGATTAATATGTTAGATAAAGAATTACTTGATATTTTTGGTCAAAAGATTATTAGTCATGTTAGAGATCAAGCCATTTTCGAATTTGAAGCAATGGTTCAGGGTAAAATGAAATCTGAAAATATGGTTAAATTAAATAATGAACTAAAAATATTTGATAGAAATCAAATTGATATTTTAAAAAAAGTTGCTGTTATTGCTATTGATAGTGTTATTTACAATACATTAAATATGCTAGAACAAAATGAAGAAAATATGAGATTATTAATATCTAAAAATGGTAAAAATGAAAAAAACATTGTTAACATTAGTGATGGTTTATCTGGTGAACTTTTAACAGAAAATGGTTGGATAGAAAAATTTAGTCAATACAATTAAAGATTATATATCAGTGATATTTTTTGTTACAGCTATACAAGCTAGGAACAAAGGATAGATTACAGATAAAACAAATAAACTAGCACATAAACTAACAGTGGGCATGTTCTCCCTTGATGGATTATTTTATTAAGGTAATTAATATGAATTTAAAAGAAATAAATCACAAGATTTTATCTCTTCCTACAATAATGGGTATTTCAGCAGAAATATCAATAATAAAAGAATTAATGAACCTTAAAACTGATGATTTAATCAAAAATAAGGATATTTTTCGATGTATCGTAGAATCATTAGAGCTATCCCATATAGACTCAGGTTTTATGGAATTAACAAAAAATAATGAAAATATTTTTATTGATTTTTACCATTGGTTGAAACGAATAAATAAACAGTTAAATATAAATATCCACATGAATACTATAGATTGTTTTAGTTTAACAGTTGAGGAAGTCAATAGACTCATGTCACCATATAAATAAAAGAAAATATAAAAATGAACTAAAGTAATAGTTGTAAATACCGTTTAATATTTATTTTGGGCAAGAAACATTGAATTTTTCTATTTGAAATTGCCGTAATCATTGGCAATACACAAAACGGTAGTTCAAAATTAACCTAACAGACAAATTATTTATCAGCATTCATTTTACCTGAATGCGAGTATGGTCAGCAAAATAAATCCTCTTGTTGCTCTTTCTTGACTAGCGCTTTTGCGTCTATCTAAGTTTTCCAAAGTGTTTTACTATAACAATACATTTCCCTAATATGTTTTTCCTTATTATAAAATTTAACTAGTTGTGTAATGCTGTAATAGTGTATTGCATTTTGTGTGAGGTAATTATATGAGTGATATTAACAGTCTTATTAAGCGTTTAAATGATGAAGCTCAAGACGAAGTATATTGGCTTGGAGCTTGTGATGCATCACAAATTAATATACTCGAAAACAAGCTAAAATTATCGTTACCATATGAATTAAAAGAGTTTATTTTATTAGTAGGTGGCGGTGGTATTGTTGGAGAAGAAATATCAGGCATAGTTGATAATGATGCCTTGGCTGAGTCTGGAGGAGCAATTCATTATGACACTTATCAGTGTCGCAATGAATACGCCTTACCATCAGATATGGCGGTTATTTATTTTAAAGATGACGATGTATGTTGGTGTGTTGATTGTAGAAAAGATACTTATGGGCAAATAGTTAATTATGATCTTTTCTCAAAAAAAATATCAAATATTCTTGCACCGTCATTCAGCATTTTTTTTGAGGAATATGTCAATCTACACACATAACTTATAGCCAAAATATTCTAAAGATGATTTATTTTGGACTTACATGTTTTATTATAAAAGTGATGCATTTTTAGACTTTGATTGAGATGATATGGAGCATTTTTTATTTATTTGGGCTACCTTATTTCAGTTGTTGATTAAATTCAACGTTTGGATGACACAATTTAGCTTATTATTTTCTGTTATTGATAATGGCGGGCATTGCAAACAAAATATAGCTGGTCAACATCATCTTCATGAAACTATTCACCAATAACTTATGAATACAAAGCTGCGACAACAACAATACAAGATTTTGGATTATTATTCAGGCAAGCACGCAAAATTATATTAAAGATATAAGCGACATTGTGAGTTCTAAATCGATAAACTTATTAGAGATATTCTTAAAGACTACAAAATAAACTTTCTAAAATTAATGAAAACATGGTTAGAACCTTTATGAGACAATCTGTTAATGAACTTATTAAAATGGGACCTTTGCCTTCAGAAACGTGTTCTGATATTGACTTTATTCAGAAATATCAGAATATTTTACATAGCATTCAACCACCCTTATCAAACGAAGAACCCACTAAACTAATTACACTCTTTGGTAAGGATGAAAGTTATGGGTTAGCGTAGATATTATTACATCTTATTGAATCAAGTGCCGATTTTTCTATAGATAAACAATTGTTAAAAAATACAAATCCATGGATTGAGCTATTAATAAAGCGAACTACTAATAAATAAAACTAAGATAAATTATAATAAATCATTAAATTAAAATTTATTTGTTGATAACATGTCTAACACTAAGAAAAACGTTCAACATTGAATGAATTAAAATACTAACCTGTAGCAAAGATTAACACAAAGTGAACTTGATGAGTTCAAAAGTATATTATGATTATATAAAGTTTAGAGAGAAAAATGTATTTATTAGAGCATATAAATCCGTCAGGAACCGTGAATCAATTTCATCTTGATATATCTGAAGATGGGTTAATGATTTATGAATCATGTATTAACTATGTCTTAGAAAATTGTAGTGATAAGGAAATTTATAAAATTACCGGTTGCGAAAATAAGGAGGCTTTAAAAGAAATACAAAAAATATTATAACTATTTTATACTATTACGCTGCAAAGGATTTATTGCTACCCCGATATTTTGATTCTCATAATAGGTATACAGAACCAAATGAATTATCATGGATGGGAATAAATATAAACAGGCAAAATAAATAGATTCGTGTTGAGTTCAAAAAATTGTCTCTAGATCTATGCTGCTTTAACGACAAAATGATAGGGGTGGGCACTGTCTAATATTTTGGGGGAGGATAACTCAGTTTTCCAAAATGGGAAAATGCGTTAAATCATGTTTTTAAAAATGAGGTGAACTAAATGGATATTGAAATTGCGAAAAATAGATTAAAAGAATTCATTATTGCGATGAATAATTGGGAAATAGTGTGCTATCCAAAATTGAAAAGTGATTCTTCAGAAGAAGCTTATTTACAAATGACTAAAGATTTGAATTTTATATTCAATAAATTTTGTACAAAAAAAGAGCGAAAATATGGTCGACAAGCTGCATTATCTTGTGGAAACCCACCAGAGTACTCACCAGATGAAGAGATATTAAAAATAGAAGAACTCGAAGGTAATAAAGTAGTTATTTACACTCAACAACAAAATCGTGCAAAAAGTCAATTTCGTTATACCTTGCATTACAAAAAACATGAGTGGCGTATTGATAAAAAAGAGGTATATGATAAGTTTGATAATAACTGGGACAAATATCCATTGTAATAAATTGAAACTGCTTATCCTAAAGGAGTCCTAGAATGATTGATTTAATAATTAATCCTGATTCTATTCGTGTATCAAAAAGTAAAGTATCAACTCAAATATTTTCGGAAATATATTTCCAAATCGGAAATATATTTTTTCCAGAAAAGAAATGGGATGATTTTACTGTCATTATATTAAGTTGGTGGTTAAAGGAAGCTTGTAAAATTAAAAAAAATAATATAGCTAAAGCTCATTTTAGTTTTATGGATGGACCATTCTATTTTGAGGTTCATTTTGTTAGTGAAACTTGTAATATTGAATTTATAGAAGATAGATATGATAAAAAAGAAGTAATATATAGCGGTAAAATAGAATGCCTCCATTTGTTTAACCTATTAAAGAAAAATGCAAATTTATTGATTCGAAATATACCTAGTGAAGCAGAAAACTTAAAAGATGTAATAGAGTTGAAAAAAAATTAAAATTAATACAAAACCATGTGAATAATTTTTAGATAGGTAATTGCAAAGAATCATAATATAGAGTAAATAATTTTAGATACCAACAAAATCCTCCTAACTATACAATTGATAGATTTAAAGATGCATATTATAGCCAAAACATCTGCTCAATAAACAGAAAGGTTAACTGATCAAACATATAGATTGCTAAAGATTTATATATAAGAAAATAACATAAGTTCCAAAATAAGTACGTCCGTCTGCAACGCAAAAAGACTACCAGCGTACCATTACGATGCCGAACACCGCCTGAAAGAGGTACGCATCGAATAAACAGACCGCAGCCCGTGTTAAGGCTACGTTTACGACGCCTTAGGCCGGCGTATCGAAAATCATTAAATAGACCGCAAACCCTACAACCGTACCCGCTTCCTGTGGGACGGCTTAAGAATGATCCAGGAAACCAGCCCGAATCACCCCACCAGCCTATATATCTATACCAACCAGAACGGCTGTCCGGAAGAGCTTACCGATGCCAACGGCGAATTACTGTGGGAATGTAGCTTTCAGTTATAGGGAAAGCGGATTCATGAAATCGAACATGAATCAATAGAGCAAAACCTCAGATATCAGGGACAATATTTACACAGAGAAACCAGCTTACATTACAATACTTTCAGGTATTATGATCCGGATATAGGGCGCTTTACCCAGCCAGACCCGATTGAGTTGCTCGGTAGCTTTAATCTGTATCAGGATGCGCCTAATGGGTTGACTTGGGTGGATCCGTGGGAGGGGGTGTCCTAAACTTAATCGACGACAGGCTTTAAATTCAGAAGATTTAGGTTCACATGGAAGATATTATGAATATAAAAATGCACAAGGACATAAACTTGTCATTGTAGAACATACAAATGATCCAAGAGCCAAAAGTGCTCATACACATGCAGGTCAACCAAAGCGTGGCGCCAATTTGTAACTATCCCCTAAAATAGTACAGCAAAAAAGTAGAAAATTCTCTATGATAAAAGTAAAAGAGGATTCAATTATGAAAAAAATGACTGAACATCAAATCGTCGCTATTTTAAAAGAAGCTGAAGCAGGTATTCCTGTCAAGGAACTCTGCCGTAAATATGGCATGGCAAATTCAACTTTCTATAAATGGCGAGAAAAATACGGCGGAATGGAAACCTCTGATATTAAACGTTTAAAGGAGCTTGAGGCCGAAAACCGTAAACTTAAACAGATGTTTGCCGAACTGAGCTTAAAATCCCAGCTTCAGGAAGAAATCATAAAAAAGCTTTAGTGCCCACAAAGGTACGTAAAATGTGGGCACAGCAACTACAACAAAATCATTCAGTTACTATTGCTATGAGTTGTGCCATTGTTGGCTTAAGCCGTTGTGCTTACTATCATCAACCTAAGTTACCGGATGATTCGGTGATTATTTCGGTGTTGAATGCTATCACAGACCGGCATTTACGCTGGGGCTTTCCCAAATGTTTTAATCGCATCAGAAAGCTCGGCTATAAATGGAATCATAAACGGGTGTATCGGGTGTATTGTGAGTTAAAACTTAATATTAGAGCTAAACGTAAAAAACGTATCCCCCAACGAACACCAGAAAAGCTATTGGTTCCTAATAAACAAGGTGAATGTTGGTCAATGGATTTTATGAGTGATAGTAGCTGTAATCAACGTCGC
>NZ_LZGT01000089.1 GCF_001690525.1 Gilliamella sp. App6-5
AATTTAAAAGTCTGGCGGCACCCTACTCTCACATGGGTAATACCCACACTACCATCGGCACTACGGCGTTTCACTTCTGAGTTCGGCATGGGGTCAGGTGGGACCACCGCGCTATTACCGCCAGACATATCCTGTACTCTTTTCAATTAGCTACATTATCTCATATCTGCACTAATCTCTCAATCCGGAACAAACTGTTATTTCAACTTTTATACTATCAATCGCATAATCCCAAAACAACTCCGAGTTGTAAGGTTAAGACTCTCGGTTCATTAGTATCAGTTAGCTCAATGTATCACTACACTTACACACCTGACCTATCTACGTCTTAGTCTCAAACGGACCTTACTGAATCTCTTCAGGGAAAACTCATCTCGAGGCTAGTTTCGTACTTAGATGCTTTCAGCACTTATCTATTCCGCACGTAGCTACCGGGCAATGCAATTGGCATCACAACCCGAACACCAGCGGTGCGTTCACTTCGGTCCTCTCGTACTAGAAGCAAACCCTCTCAATTTTCCTACGCCCATGGCAGATAGGGACCGAACTGTCTCACGACGTTCTAAACCCAGCTCGCGTACCACTTTAAACGGCGAACAGCCGTACCCTTGGGACCTACTTCAGCCCCAGGATGTGATGAGCCGACATCGAGGTGCCAAACACCGCCGTCGATATGAACTCTTGGGCGGTATCAGCCTGTTATCCCCGGAGTACCTTTTATCCGTTGAGCGATGGCCCTTCCATTCAGAACCACCGGATCACTATGACCTACTTTCGTACCTGCTCGAGCCGTCACTCTCGCAGTCAAGCTAGCTTTTGCCATTGCACTAACCTCCTGATGTCCGACCAGGATTAGCTAACCTTCGTGCTCCTCCGTTACTCTTTGGGAGGAGACCGCCCCAGTCAAACTACCCACCAGACAGTGTCCCTTACCTCGATTCAGAAGTATAGGTTAGAACATCAAACATTAAAGGGTGGTATTTCAAGGTCGACTCCACACACACTGGCGTGCATGCTTCTTTGTCTCCCACCTATCCTACACATTAAGGCTCAATGTTCACTGTCAAGCTATAGTAAAGGTTCACGGGGTCTTTCCGTCTTGCCACGGGTACACCGCATCTTCACGGCAATTTCAATTTCACTGAGTCTCGGGTGGAGACAGCCTGGCCATCATTACGCCATTCGTGCAGGTCGGAACTTACCCGACAAGGAATTTCGCTACCTTAGGACCGTTATAGTTACGGCCGCCGTTTACTGGGGCTTCGATCAAGAGCTTCTGCTTACGCATAACCCCATCAATTAACCTTCCAGCACCGGGCAGGCGTCACACCGTATACGTCCACTTTCGTGTTTGCACAGTGCTGTGTTTTTATTAAACAGTTGCAGCCAGCTGGTATCTTCGACTGACTTCACCTACATCCGCTTGGGACTTCAATTACCATCAGCGTGCCTTCTCCCGAAGTTACGGCACCATTTTGCCTAGTTCCTTCACCCGAGTTCTCTCAAGCGCCTGAGTATTCTCTACCTGACCACCTGTGTCGGTTTCGGGTACGATTAACTATAACCTGAAGCTTAGAGGTTTTTCCTGGAAGCAGGGCATCAATTACTTCACTGCCTTAGCAGCTCGTCATCACACCTCAGCGTTTCAGTGACCGGATTTGCCTAATCACACGCCTACATGCTTAACCCACCATCCAATAGGTGGTAAACCTAGCCTTCTTCGTCACCCCATCGCAGTTATAGCCAGTACGGGAATATTAACCCGTTTCCCATCAGATACGCCCTTCGGCCTCTCCTTAGGGGTCGACTCACCCTGCCCCGATTAACGTTGGACAGGAACCCTTGGTCTTCCGGCGAGCGGGCTTTTCACCCGCTTTATCGTTACTTATGTCAGCATTCGCACTTCTGATACCTCCAGCATGCCTCACAACACACCTTCTACGGCTTACAGAACGCTCCCCTACCCAACACACTTACGTGCACTGCCGCAGCTTCGGTGCATAGTTTTAGCCCCGTTACATCTTCCGCGCAGGCCGACTCGACTAGTGAGCTATTACGCTTTCTTTAAATGATGGCTGCTTCTAAGCCAACATCCTAGCTGTCTAAGCCTTCCCACTTCGTTTCCCACTTAACTATGACTTTGGGACCTTAGCTGGCGGTCTGGGTTGTTTCCCTCTTCACGACGAACGTTAGCACCCGCCGTGTGTCTCCCATGATTAAACTTGTCAGTATTCGGAGTTTGCATCGGGTTGGTAAGCCGGGATGGCCCCCTAGCCGAAACAGTGCTCTACCCCCAACAGTTACTCATGAGGCGCTACCTAAATAGCTTTCGGGGAGAACCAGCTATCTCCCGGTTTGATTGGCCTTTCACCCCCAGCCACAGGTCATCCGCTAATTTTTCAACATTAGTCGGTTCGGTCCTCCAGTTAGTGTTAACCAACCTTCAACCTGCCCATGGCTAGATCACCGGGTTTCGGGTCTATACCCTGCAACTTAACGCACAGTTAATACTCGGTTTCCCTTCGGCTCCCCTATTCGGTTAACCTTGCTACAGAATATAAGTCGCTGACCCATTATACAAAAGGTACGCAGTCACTACTACCCAACGGTAACAGCTCCCACTGATTGTACGTACACGGTTTCAGGGTCTATTTCACTCCCCTCCCGGGGTTCTTTTCGCCTTTCCCTCACGGTACTGGTTCACTATCGGTCAATCAGGAGTATTTAGCCTTGGAGGATGGTCCCCCCTTCTTCAGACAGGATATCACGTGTCCCGCCCTACTCTATAAGCTTCCACATATCGCACCTTCGTGTACGGGACTTTCACCCTCTATCGTGCGACTTTCCAGACGCTTCCACTAATACTATATGCTACCCGCTTGGGCTACTCCCCTTTCGCTCGCCGCTACTCAGGGAATCTCGGTTGCTTTCTTTTCCTCGGGGTACTTAGATGTTTCAGTTCTCCCGGTTCGCCTCATATGACTATGGATTCATCATATGATAGTGTAGTCTCCTACACTGGGTTTCCCCATTCGGACATCGACGGCTATAGCGCTTTTTATCAGCTCACCGTCGCTTTTCGCAGATTAACACGTCCTTCTTCGCCTCTGATTGCCTAGGCATCCACCGTGTACGCTTAATTTCTTAACCTTACAACTCACAGTTGTCTTGGTTTTAATTACGCTTTTTTCTCTTTCTTAATGACTCACCTCTACCAATTCGCCTCAACTAAAAATTATCACTAACTTTTAATTACACGTCTCAATAAAAGCTTTTCATAAGAACGAGAACTCGTTTCTTTCAGCTTGTTCCTAATTGTTAAAGAGCTTTATCTTTCTATTCACTCACTATTATACCTAAGCAAATACAAAGATAATTTTTTCGAGAAATAACTTCATCACTTGTTATGGCGTCCCCTAGGGGATTCGAACCCCTGTTACCGCCGTGAAAGGGCGATGTCCTAGGCCTCTAGACGAAGGGGACTAATTATTTCTCTTCTAAACAAACAATCTGTGTGAACACTTACGAGCTCTTCGTAAGGAGGTGATCCAACCGCAGGTTCCCCTACGGTTACCTTGTTACGACTTCACCCCAGTCATGAACCACACCGTGGTAAACGCCCTCCCGAAGGTTAAGCTATCTACTTCTGGTGCAACCCACTCCCATGGTGTGACGGGCGGTGTGTACAAGGCCCGGGAACGTATTCACCGTGACATTCTGATTCACGATTACTAGCGATTCCGACTTCATGGAGTCGAGTTGCAGACTCCAATCCGGACTTAGACGTACTTTATGAGGTCCGCTTACTCTCGCGAGGTCGCCTCCCTTTGTATACGCCATTGTAGCACGTGTGTAGCCCTGGTCGTAAGGGCCATGATGACTTGACGTCGTCCCCACCTTCCTCCGCTTTATCAACGGCAGTCTCCTTTGAGTTCCCGGCCTAACCGATGGCAACAAAGGATAAGGGTTGCGCTCGTTGCGGGACTTAACCCAACATTTCACAACACGAGCTGACGACAGCCATGCAGCACCTGTCTCACAGTTCCCGAAGGCACTCTCATATCTCTACAAGATTCTGTGGATGTCAAGACCAGGTAAGGTTCTTCGCGTTGCATCGAATTAAACCACATGCTCCACCGCTTGTGCGGGCCCCCGTCAATTCATTTGAGTTTTAACCTTGCGGCCGTACTCCCCAGGCGGTCGATTTATCGCGTTAGCTTCGGAGCCCATCACTCTAGGCAACAAACTCCAAATCGACATCGTTTACAGCGTGGACTACCAGGGTATCTAATCCTGTTTGCTCCCCACGCTTTCGCATCTCAGCGTCAGTATCTGTCCAGAAGGCCGCCTTCGCCACC
>NZ_LZGT01000090.1 GCF_001690525.1 Gilliamella sp. App6-5
AATTTAAAAGTCTGGCGGCACCCTACTCTCACATGGGTAATACCCACACTACCATCGGCACTACGGCGTTTCACTTCTGAGTTCGGCATGGGGTCAGGTGGGACCACCGCGCTATTACCGCCAGACATATCCTGTACTCTTTTCAATTAGCTACATTATCTCATATCTGCACTAATCTCTCAATCCGGAACAAACTGTTATTTCAACTTTTATACTATCAATCGCATAATCCCAAAACAACTCCGAGTTGTAAGGTTAAGACTCTCGGTTCATTAGTATCAGTTAGCTCAATGTATCACTACACTTACACACCTGACCTATCTACGTCTTAGTCTCAAACGGACCTTACTGAATCTCTTCAGGGAAAACTCATCTCGAGGCTAGTTTCGTACTTAGATGCTTTCAGCACTTATCTATTCCGCACGTAGCTACCGGGCAATGCAATTGGCATCACAACCCGAACACCAGCGGTGCGTTCACTTCGGTCCTCTCGTACTAGAAGCAAACCCTCTCAATTTTCCTACGCCCATGGCAGATAGGGACCGAACTGTCTCACGACGTTCTAAACCCAGCTCGCGTACCACTTTAAACGGCGAACAGCCGTACCCTTGGGACCTACTTCAGCCCCAGGATGTGATGAGCCGACATCGAGGTGCCAAACACCGCCGTCGATATGAACTCTTGGGCGGTATCAGCCTGTTATCCCCGGAGTACCTTTTATCCGTTGAGCGATGGCCCTTCCATTCAGAACCACCGGATCACTATGACCTACTTTCGTACCTGCTCGAGCCGTCACTCTCGCAGTCAAGCTAGCTTTTGCCATTGCACTAACCTCCTGATGTCCGACCAGGATTAGCTAACCTTCGTGCTCCTCCGTTACTCTTTGGGAGGAGACCGCCCCAGTCAAACTACCCACCAGACAGTGTCCCTTACCTCGATTCAGAAGTATAGGTTAGAACATCAAACATTAAAGGGTGGTATTTCAAGGTCGACTCCACACACACTGGCGTGCATGCTTCTTTGTCTCCCACCTATCCTACACATTAAGGCTCAATGTTCACTGTCAAGCTATAGTAAAGGTTCACGGGGTCTTTCCGTCTTGCCACGGGTACACCGCATCTTCACGGCAATTTCAATTTCACTGAGTCTCGGGTGGAGACAGCCTGGCCATCATTACGCCATTCGTGCAGGTCGGAACTTACCCGACAAGGAATTTCGCTACCTTAGGACCGTTATAGTTACGGCCGCCGTTTACTGGGGCTTCGATCAAGAGCTTCTGCTTACGCATAACCCCATCAATTAACCTTCCAGCACCGGGCAGGCGTCACACCGTATACGTCCACTTTCGTGTTTGCACAGTGCTGTGTTTTTATTAAACAGTTGCAGCCAGCTGGTATCTTCGACTGACTTCACCTACATCCGCTTGGGACTTCAATTACCATCAGCGTGCCTTCTCCCGAAGTTACGGCACCATTTTGCCTAGTTCCTTCACCCGAGTTCTCTCAAGCGCCTGAGTATTCTCTACCTGACCACCTGTGTCGGTTTCGGGTACGATTAACTATAACCTGAAGCTTAGAGGTTTTTCCTGGAAGCAGGGCATCAATTACTTCACTGCCTTAGCAGCTCGTCATCACACCTCAGCGTTTCAGTGACCGGATTTGCCTAATCACACGCCTACATGCTTAACCCACCATCCAATAGGTGGTAAACCTAGCCTTCTTCGTCACCCCATCGCAGTTATAGCCAGTACGGGAATATTAACCCGTTTCCCATCAGATACGCCCTTCGGCCTCTCCTTAGGGGTCGACTCACCCTGCCCCGATTAACGTTGGACAGGAACCCTTGGTCTTCCGGCGAGCGGGCTTTTCACCCGCTTTATCGTTACTTATGTCAGCATTCGCACTTCTGATACCTCCAGCATGCCTCACAACACACCTTCTACGGCTTACAGAACGCTCCCCTACCCAACACACTTACGTGCACTGCCGCAGCTTCGGTGCATAGTTTTAGCCCCGTTACATCTTCCGCGCAGGCCGACTCGACTAGTGAGCTATTACGCTTTCTTTAAATGATGGCTGCTTCTAAGCCAACATCCTAGCTGTCTAAGCCTTCCCACTTCGTTTCCCACTTAACTATGACTTTGGGACCTTAGCTGGCGGTCTGGGTTGTTTCCCTCTTCACGACGAACGTTAGCACCCGCCGTGTGTCTCCCATGATTAAACTTGTCAGTATTCGGAGTTTGCATCGGGTTGGTAAGCCGGGATGGCCCCCTAGCCGAAACAGTGCTCTACCCCCAACAGTTACTCATGAGGCGCTACCTAAATAGCTTTCGGGGAGAACCAGCTATCTCCCGGTTTGATTGGCCTTTCACCCCCAGCCACAGGTCATCCGCTAATTTTTCAACATTAGTCGGTTCGGTCCTCCAGTTAGTGTTAACCAACCTTCAACCTGCCCATGGCTAGATCACCGGGTTTCGGGTCTATACCCTGCAACTTAACGCACAGTTAATACTCGGTTTCCCTTCGGCTCCCCTATTCGGTTAACCTTGCTACAGAATATAAGTCGCTGACCCATTATACAAAAGGTACGCAGTCACTACTACCCAACGGTAACAGCTCCCACTGATTGTACGTACACGGTTTCAGGGTCTATTTCACTCCCCTCCCGGGGTTCTTTTCGCCTTTCCCTCACGGTACTGGTTCACTATCGGTCAATCAGGAGTATTTAGCCTTGGAGGATGGTCCCCCCTTCTTCAGACAGGATATCACGTGTCCCGCCCTACTCTATAAGCTTCCACATATCGCACCTTCGTGTACGGGACTTTCACCCTCTATCGTGCGACTTTCCAGACGCTTCCACTAATACTATATGCTACCCGCTTGGGCTACTCCCCTTTCGCTCGCCGCTACTCAGGGAATCTCGGTTGATTTCTTTTCCTCGGGGTACTTAGATGTTTCAGTTCTCCCGGTTCGCCTCATATGACTATGGATTCACCATATGATAGTGTAGTCTCCTACACTGGGTTTCCCCATTCGGACATCGACGGCTATAGCGCTTTTTATCAGCTCACCGTCGCTTTTCGCAGATTAACACGTCCTTCTTCGCCTCTGATTGCCTAGGCATCCACCGTGTACGCTTAATTTCTTAACCTTACAACTCACAGTTGTCTTGGTTTTAATTACGCTTTTTTCTCTTTCTTAATGACTCACCTCTACCAATTCGCCTCAACTAAAAATTATCACTAACTTTTAATTACACGTCTCAATAAAAGCTTTTCATAAGAACGAGAACTCGTTTCTTTCAGCTTGTTCCTAATTGTTAAAGAGCTTTATCTTTCTATTCACTCACTATTATACCTAAGCAAATACAAAGATAATTTTTTCGAGAAATAACTTCATCACTTGTTATGGCGTCCCCTAGGGGATTCGAACCCCTGTTACCGCCGTGAAAGGGCGATGTCCTAGGCCTCTAGACGAAGGGGACTAATTATTTCTCTTCTAAACAAACAATCTGTGTGAACACTTACGAGCTCTTCGTAAGGAGGTGATCCAACCGCAGGTTCCCCTACGGTTACCTTGTTACGACTTCACCCCAGTCATGAACCACACCGTGGTAAACGCCCTCCCGAAGGTTAAGCTATCTACTTCTGGTGCAACCCACTCCCATGGTGTGACGGGCGGTGTGTACAAGGCCCGGGAACGTATTCACCGTGACATTCTGATTCACGATTACTAGCGATTCCGACTTCATGGAGTCGAGTTGCAGACTCCAATCCGGACTTAGACGTACTTTATGAGGTCCGCTTACTCTCGCGAGGTCGCCTCCCTTTGTATACGCCATTGTAGCACGTGTGTAGCCCTGGTCGTAAGGGCCATGATGACTTGACGTCGTCCCCACCTTCCTCCGCTTTATCAACGGCAGTCTCCTTTGAGTTCCCGGCCTAACCGATGGCAACAAAGGATAAGGGTTGCGCTCGTTGCGGGACTTAACCCAACATTTCACAACACGAGCTGACGACAGCCATGCAGCACCTGTCTCACAGTTCCCGAAGGCACTCTCATATCTCTACAAGATTCTGTGGATGTCAAGACCAGGTAAGGTTCTTCGCGTTGCATCGAATTAAACCACATGCTCCACC
>NZ_LZGT01000091.1 GCF_001690525.1 Gilliamella sp. App6-5
ATCCAACCGCAGGTTCCCCTACGGTTACCTTGTTACGACTTCACCCCAGTCATGAACCACACCGTGGTAAACGCCCGCCCGAAGGTTAAGCTATCTACTTCTGGTGCAACCCACTCCCATGGTGTGACGGGCGGTGTGTACAAGGCCCGGGAACGTATTCACCGTGACATTCTGATTCACGATTACTAGCGATTCCGACTTCATGGAGTCGAGTTGCAGACTCCAATCCGGACTTAGACGTACTTTATGAGGTCCGCTTACTCTCGCGAGGTCGCCTCCCTTTGTATACGCCATTGTAGCACG
>NZ_LZGT01000092.1 GCF_001690525.1 Gilliamella sp. App6-5
ATTACTTGGTGTCAGTTCATCGGGTTATTATGCTTGGTTAAAAAGAGCAAACAAATCAGCCAAACTCAGCGAGTATATTAAAAAGCAGTATTGGCAACATAAGGCCCGTTTGGGTGCGCCAAGCCTGCTTCATGATGTTAGGGAAGCGGGCTATCAAGTTTCAGAAAGGACAATTAGCCGTGTTTTGCAACAATTGGGATTACGGAGTAAAGCAGCACGTAAATTCAAGTATAAAACAGACACGGCTCATCGCAATATTGCGCCCAACACGTTAAATAGGCAATTTAACCCTGATAAGCCAAATACGACATGGGTAACCGATATTACTTATATTAAAACGGGTGAAGGGTGGTTATATTTGTCGGTGATTATCGATTTATATGGACGAAAAGTAATTGCTAGGCAAACGAGTCGCTACATAGACCGTCATTTAGTGTGTAATACATTAAAACAAGCCTTATTTCGGCGTTACTTTCCTAAAAATGTACTCATTCATAGTGACCAAGGAAGCCAATATTGCAGTGCTGATTTCAAGCAGTTATTGTTACAATATGGACTCAGGCAAAGCATGAGTCGAAGAGGAAATTGCTTTGATAATGCGGTTGTTGAAAGTTTTTTTCATACACTCAAAACACACATTATTCATGACTGTTACTACAAAACGAGGAAACTGGCTAATAAAGCACTATTTGAATATATTGAAATCTATTATAATCGGATACGCCGTCATTCAGCTAATGGCTGGGTATCACCTGAACAATATGAACAACAATATTACCAAAACGAAAAAATGATAGAGGTGGGCACTGTCTAATATTTTGGCGAGGATCACTTTGTTATTTTTTGATAAAGGATAATACGTTAATAAAATTAAGAAGGAGGTAAAATGGCTTATGCAAATAAACAGCAGTTATTAGATGAAATAAACAAGACAGCCAAGTTGTTTATTGATGAGTTTACAGTTTTGTCTGAATCACAAAAAGACACCTTAGTGGAGGGTGTTGATCGTACTCCAGCACAAATGATTGCTTATCAACTAGGTTGGCTTAATTTGGTGAAATCTTGGGATGATGATGAGCTTGCTGGTCAAACACCTGAATTACCGGCCCCTGGATACAAATGGAATCAATTGGGTAATTTGTATCGGCAATTTTATAAAACATATCAATACCTATCATTACAGGCATTAATTCAAGCATTTAATCAGCAAATCACCATTTGGAATGATTGGATTCAATCTTTGAACGAAGACACTTTGTTTATAAAAGATAGCCGTAATTGGACTAAACCTTATCCTGAATCTTGGACTGTTGCTCGATTTATCCATATCAATTCTGTGGCGCCTTTTAAATCGTTTAGAGCAAAAATAAGAAAGTGGAAAAAGCTAAATGTATCAGTTTAAAATTATATTCAATATAATGTAAGGAGAATAATATGGCCTTTACAGAAACAGAACGACAGCAATTGATGGAGCTTAAATTTGTGGGTGCCAAAATTATTGAAAGACTTGAAGAGATGAGCTTTGATTCTTTCGATAAATTGCGTAATGCTAGTTTAGATGAAATCCTTAACAAAGGTGCATTATTAACAGGTTCAACTTGTTGGAAAAACAGCCATCAAGCAAAAACGGCAATAAGTAATATTTTGAGTTTAGTCAACAATACGTAATATCCCTTTTTATGAGCAGCGAGTGCATCCAACTTTTCAATTGAACAATGATAATCAATTTTTGGGTTTCTTATCTATTTTTAAGATATTTATACTGAAACGTATAGTTACCTGAAACTTTTTTACAAAAGTCTATTATTTCTAGTGTGCAGGGAACAGCGGCATTTCGACGGAAATGCCGTTTTCTAACTTGGTTTATCTCCATGCATATAGGGAACAGAATAATTATAAATAATTGTTTTATAATTAAAATAAAAAGTAAAATTCCAGCAAATTTTCGGTTTAATTTTTACTCATTTTTGCCAGTGAATAGATGAATTATTAAATTGCATAAAATCCTATCTCTTTTGAGTAAAAAACTGAGTTTTTATCATGTTCGATTAAGCTAATAATAGCTTGAGGCCGGTGTATTTGCAGTCTAATCTTTTCTAAGCTTTGCTGATCAAGTTGTGGGATAGTCTTTTTTATTTTTTCCCATTTTGAAATGCTTAGTGGAACACGGCTTTGTTCCCACGCATATTCACTATTGGTGCAATAAGGTATTATTTTATCTTCGAGCTTATAAGCTAAATACAGATCGACGTTATCTTCTGATAGTCGGGTAGATAGTTCAATACTCTTTTCCCATCCGTTGCAAGAGATTCGATTATATCCATCATTAAGCTTTAATAAACTTTGATTTGCGATCGAAGCTTGGCTAAGCGACTTTCCTTGTGCAAAATAAAAGGCTTCTTGTAATCCTGTTGGTGGTTCAATGTCTTGTGCATAAACTGACTCAATTAACAATCGGGCATCTTCAGGCATTTTGATAACGCGTTGAGTCAGTAATATTTTTTGGGTAAACCATAAATAAGCATGGTTAGGGTAGACATAACTGGTATTGCGAAAGGTTGGATTATCAAGCCAATCTTTTTGGGGATCGTCCTGCCAATGTGGCGCAAGTACAGTTAAAATGGGTTGTCCACGATCATCATAAGGCTGAGTTTTTTCATCAAAAGGTTTAACATTACCTTGTTGATCTCGTACATGGCGTCTTAAACGGCCGGCACGTTGTATCAATAAATCAATTGGGGCAATATCACTAATCATCTCGTCAAAATCAAGATCTAACGATTGTTCAATAACTTGAGTTGCAATAATCACCTTTGCGTGGCGAGTATTACGGTTAGATGTTTTACCTGCCCATTTTAGTGTTTTTTGTTCAATTTCAAGGCGATCACAAAAAGCAAAACGACTATGAAAAAGTAATATATTATTGCTATCTATCTCTAACTTTAATTGCAATTGTTGATACAAACTAATTGCATCGTCAATACTGTTTTTGATCCAGCAGATAATTTTACCTTGTGCTATCGTGTGGCGGATTTTGTTTATACCTGCATCAATATCATCTATCCATTCAATGTTTACTTGACGTTTGACTTCATCCCGAGTATCTATTGCTTGTTCTATTAAACCATTATGATTCAGTTGTGTCATAAGTGGAAAAGGTAATCGCTGATTTAAAGTGAGATTTGCTTGGCTAATGGTTAAACCTTTATAAAATGCATTAAGTAATTTTTCGCGTAAAAAATAGGGTAAAGTAGCAGTAAGAATAATAGCACTACCACCTTGTAAGGCATGATAATGTAATAGCGATTCTAATAATTTAACCATATAGCTGTCATAAGCATGAACTTCATCTAATATAAGTAATTTATGGCTTAGACCTAATAATCGTAATGATTGATGTTTAAATGGCATAACCGCCATTAATGCTTGATCCAAAGTACCGACACCAACCTCAGCCAATAACGCTTTTTTCCGAGTATCAACAAACCACTCCTGACACTCTGCACTAATGGTTTGTTCGCCTTTAGGATATTGTTGTTCGCTATTATCTTCACTATTGATAATTGATTGATTAAATTTAGGATTCATATAGCTAGTACCATGTGCTAATACTAACGAAGGATGACTATCGGCCTGATAGAGTTGTCCATAAATTCCCGCTGTACGTTGATAAATGGCATTTGCGGTTGCTTGGGTTGGTAAGCCAATATAAATACCTTGGGCTTTTTTAGCTGTCATTAGTCTATGTGCTAAAACCATAGAGGCTTCGGTTTTTCCTGCTCCTGTCACATCTTCCATAATAAATAATTCCGGACCAGAATCAGACAATTGGCATGATAATGCTTGCTGTTGGAGTGGTGTGGGCTTTTCAATAAATGGAAATAAATTTTTGATATTAATAAAAGGGGCAATGGGCGATGTTTTAGGTAGGGTGGATATTGCTTTTTCTGCTTGAATAAAGGCATGACTATGCCAATATTCAGAAAGTGACATCACTTGGGAACAAAATGGAAAAAACGATTCGTGAGATCCTAGCCAATCGCTAATAATGGTTACACCAGCGATTAACCAACTTATTTGATTAAATTTTTTTCGCAATGATTTATCAAAAAAGAAAGACGGATAATCTGCTAATTTATACTCGCTAATAAAAAACGCATTAATGGCTTTAATATAATCTAATGCGGCTTGCTTATCTTGTCGATTAAATGATAAATTGCCATTTACCCCAAATACTGGTGGCTTGCCATGATGTCCAGTTATGATGGTTAACCATATATCCAAAAAACAGTTAATGTTGCTATTATAGTTAGATAACTGAATTTCAGTTTTATCCTTAAGAAAAGTATTCCATAACCAAAATCCAAGCGAATCATGTCTGGACATATATCTTTTAGCCGGATCGGCAGCAACAAGTTGCGGGTTATTGTGCTTAAATAACTGTTGAAACCCATTGGCAAATTTACCAATATCATGCCAAGCCAAAAAATAGGCAAACCAATGAGCTGCCTTTTCGTTATCTTGTGGAGCAAAACCTAATTGCATAAATAGCTCAGCTGAATTGAAATAGTTGTGTTTAACTATTTGGTATCCACAAGCGGCTACGTCTAAATTATGATATGGGAGTAAATGGTAGTTATTATTATCAGAGCCTTGACGACATTTTCCCCAATATTGATAAAACGATTTGATCATTAAATTTTATCCCTTTTATCCTTTTTATTACTTTTGAAAAAATATGCTTTACACAACGCATATTTTATTCAAACAAAAGAATATTAATTATTTTTATTTATACTGAAACATATAAAGATACTTATTAGGTACAATTGATTCAATATAATTTGTTTAATGTAAAAATAAAGGTATGTTTTTAGCTAATATTATCATTTTATATAAACTTTATTAATTAGGTTTTGCTCATTTAGTTGAAGTTTGGCAAAATAGACGGCCTAACTGGGCGATTATGATTGTCTTAAATGATTTGGATTTGTTAATAATAAATAAAAAGAAATATAAACATGCTATTGTTAAATGAAAGCTGGAACGGAATTAGGATGATTAGTCGAATAAAACAACCCATAAAAACATTATTCATCTTGAGTTGCCTAAGTGGCATAGTCATTTGTTGTGCGCCTGCTTTTGCCGATGAAGAACAACAAATTTTACCTCAAAGTGAGATTGAAGCTGATACCAATATTCCAGCTCAATTGACTGATGATAAACAAATTGATATCGTTACTCCTAGTGAAAAACGTGAGAAAATTTATCACAAAACTATCTTTTCACTTTCAGGTCAACCCAAGTATCCGGATCATTTTCAGCATCTTGATTACGCTAATCCCAATGCTCCGAAAGGTGGCATAATCAAACTGGCTGAAGTTGGTTCTTTTGATAATTTGAATCGTTTTGCTAGCCGTGGTGCTCCTGAGCGAAACTCGGCATCGCTATATGACACCCTTTTTACTAATACTGCTGACGATATTACCAGTTTTTACCCACTTATAGCGACATCAATAACTTATTCCGATAGTTACCGCTGGGCAGAAGTTTCAATTAACCCTAATGCGCGTTTTCAAGATGATAAGCCAATTACAGCTAAAGATGTTGAGTTTACCTTTGATAAATTTATGACCGAAGGGGTGCCTCAATATCGTGTTTATAATAAAGGGATTACGGTTAAGGCAATAGATGATTACCGTGTGCGTGTTGATATACCTGATTCTGATCGTGAAAAACTCCTTTCATTTGTTGGTAGTATGCGGGTTATTCCTAAACATTTTTGGCAAGAGCATGATCTTTCTGAACCATTAAGCTCGCCACCGGTTGGTAGTGGTCCTTACTATATTAGTGAATATAAATTAGGACAATATGTAGTTTATCGACGTAATGCGAATTATTGGGCGCGTGATTTGCCCATTAATAAAGGCTTAGATAATTTTGACGAAAAACGTATTGATTACTATATGGATGATAACGTATCGCTAGAAGCTTTTAAAGCAGGTGAATATGATTTGCGCGCAGAAGATCAACCTAAAAACTGGTTTACTCAATATCAAGGAAAATATTTTGATTCTAACCACATTATTAAACAAGAAAGACCCGTTCAAACGGCAACTGATACTAAGTGGTTAGCCTTTAATTTACAAAATGATCTGTTTAAAGATGTCAAAGTGCGTGAAGCCATTACCTTGGCATTTGATTTTGAATGGTTAAATCATGCCTTTTATTATGACAGTTACAAAAGACCTTATAGCTTTTTTGAAAATACGATATATGCAGCAACTGGTATGCCTAGTGAGCAAGAGCTAAAGTGGCTTAATGCTTACAAAGAGATTATTCCTGAGCGTGCTTTTGGCAATGCCTATTATGTACCAAAAAGTGATGGTCAGGGTTTTAATCGTGATAATTTATTAAAAGCGACAGAATTATTAAAACAAGCCGGATGGGTGCTCAAAGAAGGCAAACTCATTAACACTAAAACACAGCAACCATTTGAAATTGAACTGATCAGTTATCTTGGTAGCGATATTAAATATGCTATTCCCTTTCAAAAAAATCTGGCACGTTTGGGGATTATCATGAAAATTACCTTGTTAGATTCAGCACAACACTTACGTCGTGTTCGTGAGCGTGATTATGATATGGTTGCACGTGATTATTATGCTGTAAATTATCCAAGTTCGAGTTTGCTGGTACTGTGGGGAAGTGAGTATCTTAACTCATCATGGAATGCTTCAGGATTACATAACAAGGCTATTGATGGCATGATTGCTGAAATTACCAAGAATGTAGATAATCAAGATGAATTAGTGCCACTTGGGCGAGCACTTGATCGTATTTTAACGCATGAATATCCAATGATTCCTATGTGGTATAATAGTAAAACGTATTATGCATACTGGAACAAATTTGGGCAACCAGCTATACAACCGACTTATGCAATCGGGGTTGATAGCTGGTGGTATGATGCAAACAAAGCAGCTAGCCTGCCTAAAAATCGAGAACATTAATATGCTAAATTACTTTATTCGTCGATTGTTACTGATTATTCCAACATTATTTGTAATTTTAACAATCAACTTTTTTATTGTGCAAGTTGCGCCCGGTGGACCGGTCGATCAGGCGCTTGCTATGATTGAAAACGGACCGCAAGCAGGACAAGGGCTATTGCCGGGGAGTGGCGGTACATCTACATCAGTACAACAGTATAAAAATGAGTCGCACTATCGTGGAGCGCGAGGGCTTGATCCACAAGTTATCGCGATGATTGAAAAACAATACGGTTTTGATAAACCAATATTTGAACGCTATATCGAAACGCTAAAGAAATACATATTATTTGATTTTGGTAACAGTTTTTTTAAAAGTGAATCGGTATTAGGCTTGATTGCCAAAAGTTTACCTGTTTCAATTTCATTGGGATTATGGAGTACGTTAATTATTTATCTGATTTCAATCCCGTTAGGTATTCGCAAAGCAGTAAAAGATGGTTCGGCATTTGATTTTTGGTCAAGTACCCTAATTATTATTGGTTATGCCATACCGCCTTTTTTATTAGCGGTGTTGTTAATTGTAGTGTTTGCCGGTGGTAGTTATTGGGATATTTTTCCACTCCGTGGACTCATTTCGAATCATTTTGAACAACTCGATTTTTGGGGAAAAGTGAAAGACTATGCATGGCACATTTGTTTGCCTACTATTGCAATGGTTATTGGTGGTTTTGCTTCACTCACTATGTTGACCAAGAACTCATTTTTAGATGAAATTCGCAAACAGTATGTCATAACCGCACGAGCAAAAGGATTAAGTGAAAGAAAGATTGTGTATAAACACGTTTTTCGTAATGCCACGTTACTGATTGTATCGGGTTTTCCCGCTGCTTTTGTCGGTATTTTATTTACCGGTTCGTTACTAATTGAAATTATCTTTTCGCTTAATGGGCTTGGTTTATTGGGCTATGAAGCAATTATTCAACGTGATTACCCTGTAATTTTTGGGTCGCTTTATATTTTTACGTTAGTTGGACTCATCACAAAACTACTGTCTGATTTATCTTACATGATGATAGACCCACGCATTGACTTTGAGGCTCGAAACTGATGACCACTCATTATTCTTTTAATCAACAACGCTGGCAACGATTTAAACATAATCGCCGTGGCTATTATTCACTTTGGTTATTTTCGATCTTTTTTGTGATTAGTTTATTTGCTGATTTTATTGTTAACGATAGACCCATTTTTATTAAATATCAGGATAATTACTATTCACCAATTTTTCATTTTTATCCAGAAACGGAGTTTGGTTTGCAATTAGAAACACAAACCAATTATCTTGATCCTGCCGTGCAAAATCAAATAGAAGCGAATGGCTGGATTTTATGGCCACCGTTTCGCTATAGTTATAGTACACTAATCTATGATACGCAAAATACTTTCCCAACGCCTCCTTCAGCATCGCATTGGTTAGGTACAACTGATGCGGGTTTTGATGTACTGGCCAATATCTTATATGGTTTTCGTATTTCAATGTTTTTTGCTATTTTTTTGACATTGTTTACTTCATTTATTGGTATCATCATCGGGGCAATCCAAGGTTATTATGGCGGAATAGTAGACCTGTTAGGACAGCGATTTATTGAAATCTGGTGTGGTTTGCCGGGTTTATTTGTAATTATTTTATTAGCCAGCATTTTGCCACTTGATTTTTGGTGGTTGCTGGGCATTACTGTTTTATTTGGTTGGATGGGGTTAGCTGGAATTGTACGTACCGAATTTTTGCGTACTCGCAATTTTGATTATATCCGTGCGGCCAGAGCAATGGGGGTGAGTGACGGTAAAATTATGTTTCGCCACATCTTACCTAATGCAATGGTGGCAACATTAACCTTTTTACCTTTTATTCTATGTGGATCAATTACCACCTTAACGTCGCTAGATTTTTTGGGCTTTGGTTTGCCGATTGATTCACCGTCTTTAGGTCGCCTGTTGCTACAAGGTAAAAACAATTTGCAAGCCCCTTGGCTTGGTCTTAGTGCGTTTTTAATTATTGCAACTTTGCTTTCATTACTTATTTTTATTGGTGAAGCAGTAAGGGATGCATTCGATCCAAACAAAGGAGCGTATCGATGAGTTCTCCTTTATTATCCGTTCAGGATTTAAGTATCGCTTTTAAATGTAGTGCACAAACGATATCACAAGTCGTGAGTAATATCAGCTTTGATATTGATGAGCAAGAAACATTGGCACTCGTTGGTGAGTCAGGTTCAGGTAAAAGTGTTACCGCTTTGTCTATTCTGTGTTTGCTACATAAAGAGCAAGTAGTTTATCCAACTGGCGATATTTTATTTGAAGAAAACTCTTTATTATTAGCGCCAGATAAAGAACTTCGTCAGGTACGTGGCAATCAAATTAGTATGATTTTCCAAGAACCAATGGTGTCATTGAATCCTCTACATACGGTTGAAAAACAGCTTTATGAAGTACTAGCATTACATCGAGGCATGCATCGACACAATGCACGTTGTGAGATTTTGCAATATCTTGATCGTGTGGGGATTAAAGATCCAAAAAGTAAATTATCGGCTTATCCTCATCAGCTATCAGGCGGCGAAAGGCAGCGAGTTATGATTGCTATGGCAATTTTAACCCATCCAAAATTATTGATAGCAGACGAACCCACCACTGCTTTAGATGTGTCAGTACAGGCACAAATTATTCAGTTATTAAAAGAGTTAAAAAAAGAACTGAATATGAGCATGCTATTTATTTCGCATAATCTTAGCATTGTTAAAAAAATTGCTGATAAAGTAGCGGTGATGCAACAAGGCAAAATTGTTGAATACAATAATAAGCAGCGTATCTTTTTACGTCCAGAACATGAATATACGCAAACACTATTAAATTCTCAGCCAAATGGTGAGCCGGTGCCACTGCCTGATACACCTGGAATACTGCTTAATGTTAACCACCTTAATGTTGAAGTTATTGCCAAAAAACGTTTATTTTGCAGTCAAAAGAAGAAAATCGTCAATAATACTGGCTTTACCGTGCATCAAGGCGAAACAGTTGGAATTGTTGGTGAGTCAGGGGCGGGCAAAAGTACCATTGCTTTAGCTATTTTACGTTTGATTAAATCGCAAGGTAACATTGTATTTGACAGCCATCCGATACAAAATCTAAACAGCACAAAGCTGTTACCATTTCGAAGCCGTATCCAAGTGGTGTTTCAAGATCCATTTTCATCTCTTAATCCGCGTTTTAATGTTGAACAGATTATTAGTGAAGGCTTAATCACTCACAAAAAACTGAGCCAATCAGAGCGTGAGCAAGCGGTAGTTGATATTATGCAAGAAGTTGGTCTTGATCCTGATATGCGTTATCGCTATCCAACCGAGTTTTCAGGGGGGCAACGTCAGCGAATAGCCATTGCCCGTGCCTTAATTTTGAAGCCTGAATTATTGATTTTAGATGAACCAACTTCGTCATTAGATCATACTATTCAAAAACAAATTATTGATTTACTTAAGTCATTACAAGAAAAGTATCAGCTTAGTTATTTGTTTATCAGCCATGATTTAGCTTTGGTTTATTCTCTGTGTCATCAAGTGGTTGTTATGAAAGAGGGGAACATTATTGAGCAAGGCTCACGGGAAAAGATCTTCTATTCCCCCGAAACTGAGTATACCAAAACATTACTCTCATTTTTAGATAAACCACCTCGTAAAATAAATAAAACATTGATACACGCAGCTAAAGTTGAAAAAACAGAAAAATTTGCTCATAAAGATGATACTCAGCAAGCGCAACAGCAAGACAAAAAGGTCAATTGGGAAGAAGCCCTGTTAATGCGCAAAAAATAAATGTGTAAAGCAATAGATAACAATGGTCTATACTATAGACCATTGTTAATAAATCATATATCAATCTAGTTAACAGGTTTCATTATGCAAAAACGAATACTTCCTTTTTTATTAACACCCTGTTTATCGCTCATTTCAATAAATGCGATGGCGGTAACCTGTAGTGATGATCCAAACCAAAATATCGTTGAGGCAAATAACTATATTTTTCAAATCCTCGATTATATTGATTCACCTGTAAAAGGTATAAAGCAAGAGATTCGGACTTCAACCACCAAATTGGGTACTGATGCGAATAGTTCGTTAGCTAAGCACACGCTAGAATATGATCCCGATGGGCTTATCATACAAAGTCATTATGATCTTTATTCAGATAAAAACTTTCGAATTTATTCTGAACACTTACAAAAAAATAAATCTGGTTGGGAAAATATTATTGAGGATGTAGAAGATAAAACCAATAGCATCATCCAATTTAATACTGATGAACAAGGTAAAATTGTCGTATCACAGCAGACTAAAAAAGCTATCGATTTTGTTTTTTTCGAAACCGATAATTACGTATACGATAGTAATCACTGTCTTATCAATAAAAATGTACAATGGCAGCTTAAAGAAATTGATGAAAATGGCAAATATACCGGAGCAGAGCAAAAAGGGGCTTCAATCTATACGTTTGGATACCAAGAGCAACGGCTTACTAAAGTGTCGTACCAATTTAGTAACAATATGACAAACGAAAGTGACTTTTCGTATCAATATGATAACGATCATCATCGATTAACTACCATTGAATCTTCTTACTTATCATCAGGAAAAGAAGTTTCACATTATTTAACTAAATTTTTAACGTTTAATGAAAAAAATGATTGGCTTACGGCAAGTAAAGTTAAAAATAATCAAGAGAATAAACAAACGAATATTATCCGCGAACTCACATATTATTAGTTTTTGAAAATATAAAAAGCGTTATTTTGTTTATGACGCTTTTTATATTCCTATAACCAAAAATGCCAGCTATACCCGAATAAACAATATATAAATAGCATGTATTGTCCATGCTAACGCTAAGCCAAAAGTCAGTAATTTTTCGCGTTTTGGATAGATTTTATGCTCGTGCAAAAGCGTTAAAATTTGTTGTAATCCACACCAGATAGGTAATGAAATCATCAAAAATAAAAACAATTTACCCATTTCAGTATTGGCTATTTTTAGAATATGAGAACGTGTTGCTGCGTCACCAAAAGGAATGATAAATGTGATAATCGCCAGTACAATGGGTAAAAAAACAGCTGCCCATGTGCCACCTAAAGCAAATAACCCCTTTGCGATTTTTCCATGAGACCTTTTAGCTTGCATTTGTTGATTTTTCATTGATTAAAGACCACTTATTTTAATATAAATAATAATAAACAAACTGAAACAAAAATGGTTACCAGCCATAACCCTACAATGAATAAATAAGATTTTGTTTTTTTATCAGTATGGTATGAAAATATCGTTTTAGGCACTGAATTGAACCAACTTATTGAATGGAAAACGCTAACCAATAACGCAATACAATTAAGCACCACAACAAAAGGACTACGCAAAAAGAAGATAAAACGGTAAAACTCATCTTGTCCAATGGCATTTGTGTACATACAAACAACACCATACATTAACACTAAGCTTATCCAAATCATTGAAAAAGGGACTAACTTATTCATTATAGCAATTATAAAAGGGGGCTTTGCATCAGTTTGAACAGCAGCAAGACGATTATTGTTATTTTGTTGATTCATAAATCTCTCTAGGTTGCATTATATTTGTAATGATTTGCTAGGGTTAATATTTATTTCGTTATTATAATGGTTAACCAGTACTATGTCGCTCATTTATGGCTGGTTATGATATAGGCTTTTGTTAATATAATGCTTCGCATAATGTGCCTCGAAGAACTTTAACTATCAAGTTTTAAATAGAGTCTATTTCGTGAAATTATTTTTATATTTTGAAAAAAAGATTAAATGAGGATCTCATTTTTGACAATAAATAGTAGCCAAAAATAAAAAGTTTTGTTTAACTAGTACACTTAGAAGAAAAACCCCACTAGATGTGGGGAACTTGATATAATTATTACTTACGGATGGTTTATCCCTATTAAGATAAGGAACTAGCATAAATAATGTTTTATTTTATCATAAAAGAAATGTTTATTTCAGTGAAATATTAAAGTTTGACATTATTACTAACGGACTTTTGTTTTTTTGTTGTCTTATCCGTTTTGTTATGCTAAATTGAGAATGGCTAGAACAATCTAGCTTTTAGCATTGTATGTAATAGCCATAGGAATGAGAGCCCTCGATTATACATACATTGCTAAAATTCTCAATTATTAATTAATAGGAGATTAACTTTGAAATTTATAAAGTATTTTATTCATTTACAAATAAAAAGAGCAATGCAAAAAAGTAGCCAATTTTGTAAGAAAGTTTGGGCTGTTGAAATCAAACAAAAAATAGATGGGCAAGAAACTCGATCTTATTGTTTAAGTATTGAGATCAATAAACAAGCCTCCCGAACACTTAAATAATTTAAATTAAAGCCGATAAGCGGAACAACTAACTTTCCGCTTACATTAAAATTCTAAATAAGGAGTATAGTTTGTCTTCTTTCTCGCTTTTAGACGAAAAATGGATTCCAGTTATCCATTTTGATGGTCATGTTAGTAAGATTAAACCTAGCCAAATCGCTGATGAAACTATTTCCGATTTAGCCTATTTTAGATCTGATTTTCAAGGTGCTGCTTACCAGTTTCTTATTGGCTTATTGCAAACCACTTTTTCTCCAGAAGATAATGATGAGTGGATTGACTATTGGGATGATGGCATTTCGCAATCTGATTTAGATGAAGCATTTGACCAAGTTAAATCGGCTATGCAATTTGGCGCAAATAAACCTGCCTTTATGCAAGATTTCACGAAATTAGATGGCAATGCTTTACCAATATCGGGTTTATTAGTTGAAGCACCAGGTGAAAACGCATTAAAGAAAAACACCGACCACTTTATCAAACGTGATTTTGTCAAGGCAATTTGCCCACATTGTGCAGCAATGGCACTATTTACTTTACAAACTAATGCACCCTCAGGCGGTCAAGGACATCGAGTGAGTTTACGTGGTGGTGGACCGATAACAACTTTGATTATGCCTGAACTGAATCAACCAACACCATTATGGAAAAAATTGTGGTTAAACGTAATACCACTAGATGATGATAAACCACGCCAATATGATGAATCTGTTTTTCCATGGCTCAATACTACCAAAACCAGTGAACCACCGAAGAATCTCAGTTTACTTCCTGAGCAAGCTAATTATTGCCAAGCTTTTTGGGGAATGCCACGACGAATTGAACTTGATTTTGAACAGACCCAGCAAGGGAAATGTGATCTGTGTGGCGAAACCTCGTCACAATTAATTACCCAATATCAAACAAAAAATTACGGTATTCAATATCAACATTGGCGACATCCTTTAACGCCATACCGAATCGATAACAAAACGGGCGAACCGTTAGCCATTAAAGGTCAACCTGGCGGTTTAGTTTATCGCGATTGGCTTGGTATGGTAACAAAGCATGATAATGTTGAAGCCGCAAAAGTGACCATCATCAATGAAGTACGTAGGCTAAAAGGCGACAAAAAATACCGCTTATGGTGCTTTGGTTATGATTTTGACAATATGAAAGCACGTTGCTGGTATGAACATACTTTCCCTGTATATCCTGCTTTAGCCGATCCTGACAGTGATATAGAAGAGCTTATTGCACTGGCATTAGAATTAAGTAAAGAGACTTTGTCAATACTACGTAAAGCTATGGCAACAATCAATAAACAATCAAGTGTATTAGATATTGCGTATTGGAAAGAAACAGAACCGGCATTTTATCAATTTGTAAAACAAATTATTGATCAAAAAGATAATCCAGATGGTCGATTCCATTTGTTATCAAATTGGGCAAATACTTTACGAAATTATATCACTCAAATCTATGATAAAGCAGCGTTTGCTAACCCTGATGAAAAGTTTATTGCATCTGCTAACCGTGATAAAAAGTGGGTTGCATCCAAAAAAATCAGTGCTAGAGAAAAGTTACTTATTGATTTTAATAAACTTAAATATATCAAAAAGATAAAAAATACCAAATAGCCTTGTTTGTGGATAGGGAGAAAATATGTCAAACAATCTTATGAAAAAGACAATTATATTAAATGAAAGCCACAAAAAATGTATTAATGAATGGTTTTCAATGCTGCAACAAAGGTTATATCCTTTTAATGGAGGCACCCATAATGGGCGAAAATTACGAGCTGAACTACGTCGAGCGACATTACCTTTTGGGGTTATGTTATATGAAGGGTATTTTTGTTTAGCCAACGCACTATTTAATGATACTCACCGATTAACCCCAACCCCTGTTCATCAGCAGGCATTAGCAATATTTGTTGCGGTTGCCGCTTTTGCGAGTGCTAATAATGAGAAAGCCCCTTTTGCTGCACAATTAAGCGAAAAGGTAAAAGGCGGAGAGCGTAATATTATGTCTCCTTTACGTTTTGAGCAATTACAAGCCAGTGAAACACCTGAAGAGTTTTGTCGACGATTAATTCGTGCCATCAAATTACGTGGTGAACTGGGTGTAAACCTTTTTTCACTTGCTGATGGCATCTTTTTGTGGGTGCAAGAGCAGCATAATCGAGCACAAAATTTATCTCCAGAAATCAATCTATTTGAACGCCTTTCAGTTCGTTGGGCGATGGATTACTATTCGACTAAAAAATTACCAAAGGAATAATAACAATGACAACATTTATTCAATTACACTTATTGACTGCTTATGCGCCATCTAATTTGAATCGTGATGATCTTGGTCGACCAAAAACGGCCAAAATGGGCAACACTGATCGATTACGCATTTCATCGCAAAGTTTAAAAAGAGCATGGCGAACCTCAGATTACTTTTATCAATCATTAAGTGACAATATAGGTATACGTTCGCGTCGATTTGCGCGAGATTGGGTTTATAAAAATATGCTTGATCAAGGCATTTCTGAAAAAATTGCGAAAGCGAGTGCCATCAAAATTGCTGCACAATTTGGTAAATTAAAAAATGAAAAATCCCCCAAAGATCCACTGGATAATTTGGAAATTGAACAATTGGTGCATATTAGTAGCAATGAAAAGCAAGTGATTAATCAATTAGTGGAAGTATTAATTAATGAAAATCGTGAGCCGACCGATGCAGAAGTTAAATTACTTCGCAAAGAAAATAGTAGTGTTGATATTGCTTTATTTGGACGAATGTTAGCCGATAGCCCGGCATTTAATGTTGAAGCTGCCTGCCAAGTCTCTCATGCTTTAGGGGTTAGTACCGTCACTATTGAAGATGACTTTTTTACCGCAGTGGATGATTTAAATAAGAATGAGGAAGATGCCGGCTCAGGGCATTTAGGTGAACGTGGTTTTGCTTCAGCCCTGTTTTATACTTACATCTGTATTAGCCGTGATTTATTGTTAGAAAATCTAAATGGCGATGAAGCATTGGTTGAAAAAACATTAAAAGCCTTAACCGAATCTGCGACGAAAGTGGCACCAACCGGTATGCAAAATAGTTTTGCATCAAGGGCTTATACTTCTTACTTATTGATTGAAAAAGGAGCTCAGCAACCTCGCTCGTTAGCGGTTGCCTATTTTAACCCAATTCGTAGCGACGATATGGTTAATGATGCGATTGCGCGTTTAGAACAACAACTTGATAAATTTGATAAAGTGTATGGTCAATGTGCCGATAATCGCTACATACTCAATACTGAAACAGGAGAAGGAACCTTAACCGCTGCATTAGATTTTGTTGCACAAAAATAAGGAGCAACCAAGGTGATAAAACATCTTATTTTTCAAATTTATGCGCCATTAACATCATGGGGTGAACCTGCTATTGGCGAGGTTCGTCATAGCAATAATATTCCTTCTCGCTCGGCTTTATTAGGGCTAGTGGCGGCAGCGTTAGGTATTCGGCGTGAAGACAATAAACTCGACACGTTTAATCAACACTATAATTTTGCGATACGCCCATTTAAAGCAAACAGTAGTTGGTTTAGAGATTTTCAAACCGTCCAAGTCCCTAGAGCAAATAAAAAGCAGTTATTATATACCCGTTTTGATGAAATTCGTTGCAATCCTAATGAATTAGAAACCCTACTTTCACAGCGTGAATATTATAACGACATTTATTATCAAATTGTGATGACAGAAACCAAAGGTGCTCCCTACGGTGTGCAGCAAATACAACAAGCATTATTAACACCTATTTTTCCATTATATGTAGGCAGAAAAAACTCGCCATTGGCACTGCCTTTATCGCCTGTTCTCTATGAAGGAACGCTTTGTGATGCGTTTATTTTCGCTGATAAACATTATCAACAATATCATCAACGCGATCCTGTTATTAGCGATTTGTTAAAGCGTGTTGCTGATGAATATTATTGGGAACATAAAGATCAAGATGCCGATTTTGAGATAATAAAAATTCAGCGCCGGCAAGATCAACCAATAAACCGTAATCATTGGTATTTTGAACCGCGCCTGCAATATTCAGGATATTTAAAAAGGAGCGAATAGATGTATTTTTCTCGAGTTACCCTTAAACTAGATCGGCTCCCTTATGTCATGCAGCAAAAGATGCAGTATGCTGGTCAATATGCGATTCATCAATGGTTATGGCAACTTTTTCCTAATCAAGAAAGACGGACATTCTTGTTTCGCGAAGAAGCAACAAGACAAAGTAGATACTACTATCTGTTATCTGAGGTTGCACCGATAAAAGATCATCAACTATTTGTTGTTGAAACAAAACCCTATGCACCACAATTAACCATTGGTATGAATTTAATGTTTTCACTGCGTGCTAATCCTATTATTTTTAAAAATGGTAAACGCAGTGATGTGATGATGAATGCCAAATTTTTGGCAAAACAGCAAGGACTATCCTCGTCAATAGAGATAAACGGATTACAGAATCAAGCCGCATTAAATTGGTTAGTTAATCAAGGTGAAAAAAGAGGATTTTCACTTATGCAAAATACAGGGCAACAACCTAAATGTAATATTGTTGGTTATTATCAACATCGATTTAAAAAGAAAGCAGATGCTAAACCTATTACTTTTAGTAGTGTTGATTTTCAAGGGATTTTAACGGTCACGCATCCTGAACTTTTTTCAGATACGCTCTATCAAGGAATTGGTAAAAGTAAAGGGTTTGGTTGTGGCTTATTCTTGATCAAACGCTATCAATAGGGAAACATAAAATGGTATATGTTCCACTTAATCCTATTCCACTCAAAAATAGAACATCGATGATATTTTTACAATATGGACAAATTGATGTGTTAGATGGTGCATTTGTACTGATTGATAAAACAGGCGTTAGAACCCATATTCCGGTTGGTTCTATTGCTTGTATTATGTTGGAACCCGGCACAAGAGTCTCTCATGCTGCTGTCAAATTAGCAGCAACGGTGGGAACATTACTTGTTTGGATTGGTGAAGCCGGTGTTCGCATGTATTCATCTGGACAGCCCGGTGGTGCGCGATCGGATAAACTGCTTTATCAAGCAAAATTAGCGTTAGATGATGATTTACGCTTAAAAGTCGTCAAAAGGATGTTTGAACTTCGTTTTGGCGAACCGGCACCAACTAGACGCTCGGTTGATCAGCTCAGAGGTATAGAAGGGGCACGCGTACGCGAAACCTATTCATTGCTAGCTAAACGTTATCATGTGAAATGGCATGGTCGAAAGTATGATCCTAAAGATTGGCAAAAAGGCGATAAAGTTAATCAGTGCATTAGTGCCGCAACATCTTGCTTATATGGTATCACTGAAGCTGCGGTTCTAGCTGCCGGCTATGCGCCAGCGATTGGTTTTGTGCATAGCGGAAAGCCACTCTCTTTTGTTTATGACATAGCAGATATTATTAAATTTGATACGGTTGTGCCCAAAGCATTTGAAATAGCCGCTAAAAAAATCCCTGATCCCGATCGTGAAGTACGTATTGCATGCCGTGAAATTTTTAGAAGTCAAAAAACGCTCGCTAAATTAATCCCATTGATTGAAGATGTCTTATCAGCCGGAGGAATTGAACCGCCATTACCACCTGATGATATTCAGCCTCCAGCTATTCCTGAACCTAAATCGCTTGCCGATAGCGGCTTTAGGAGTCACTAATTATGAGTATGTGTGTGGTTGTGACCGAAAATGTACCGCCCAGATTAAGAGGTCGTTTAGCCATTTGGTTGCTAGAAGTTAGAGCGGGGGTTTATATTGGTGATATATCCAGACCAATTAGAGAAATGGTATGGCAGCAGATAAGTGAATTAGCAGAAGAAGGCAATGTCGTACTTGCTTGGGCAACGAATACCGAATCCGGATTTGACTTCCAAACCTATGGTACCAACAGAAGAGTTCCGGTAGAATTGGATGGGCTACGGTTAGTTTCTTTTTTACCTATTAAAAATTAATAGGTTAGAGTTCTTTAAAAATTAAAAAAATCTGGTAGAATTTACCAGTCGATATAAATATAAATAAAACAAATAGCTATGTTTAGAGTGTTCCCTGTACCCACAGGGATAAACCGGCTTAGAAAATGAATAAATTTAACGAGATAAAGTGTTCCCTGTACCCACAGGGATAAACCGGCAACGAGAATATGGCAGAAAATATGATGCAAGTGTTCCATATAATTAATTAGGCTATTAAATATATATTTTATCTATCTATCATATTTTTTACTGGCATATATAAGTCTGTTTCACATAAAAAATGAATTAATCAATGGTTTTATTAGGTGATTTTATTAGTTACTTCATTAAACATCTAACATTTGGTAATGACTGTATTAATTGTTTATTTAATAAAATCTTTATTATAAAAATAATAAAATAATAGTCTAAGGGCATGGTTTTTATTGTGAATTGTGCTTTGGTATTTATTGGAGATTTTTATTTATTTTGTAAAACTGAAAGGATGTATTAATAATAGCAGGCTAAAACAATGGACAAAAATAGCGTACAATAGCGCGGTATTTACCACAGGCGTATCATAAATAGATTAGGAATTTAGTATGGCAGGCAAATTTATTGTCATCGAAGGACTTGAAGGGGCGGGTAAAACAACGGCTATTAATACCGTTGCTCGCATTTTGAATCAACACGATATTGGCGATTTACAATTTACACGTGAACCAGGAGGAACGCCGATAGCTGAAGCATTACGCAATATTATTAAAAATGGTTTAGATAACGAGCCTTTGACTGATAAAGCCGAATTGCTGATGTTATATGCTGCACGCATTCAGTTGATTGATAATGTGATTAAACCTGCACTTAAAGCAGGTAAATGGGTGATTGGTGATCGCCATGACTTATCGACGCAAGCTTATCAAGGTGGTGGGCGCCAGTTAGATAAAGCCCTTATGACGACATTAAAAGAACACGTGTTAGGTCATTTTAAACCTGATCTTACTTTATATTTGGATATCGATCCTGAAATGGGGTTAATGCGAGCAAGATCTCGAGGTGAGCTTGATCGCATTGAGCAACAATCATTGCCATTTTTTAAACGAATTCGTCAATGCTATTTAGAACTTGCCAAGCAAGATAAAACAATTATTACAGTTGATGCCGGAAAAACAATCGACAATGTGACTAAGCAAATTGAACAAATTTTAACTACATGGTTAACAAAACAGGTTAATATTGCATGATCTTAAATGACTATCCTTGGCTTTCCTTATCTTATCAGCAATTAGCTACTGGCATTATGCATAAACGGGCTCATCATGCCTTATTAATACATTATGTTCAAGGCAGTGGTGAAGATGAGTTTGTTTCAACGCTTGTAAATCGTTTATTATGTCAATCTTCACCGCAATTGGAACCGTGCTTAAAATGCCATAGTTGTCAATTATTTTTGTCTCACCACCATCCCGATTATTATGTGATAACCAATGAACAAGGTAAACAGTCAATAGGCATTGATCAAATACGTAATATATCGGGCAAGGTTTACGAAAAATCCCAGCAAGGTGGCAATAAAGTCATTTGGATAAAACGAGCGGCTTTAATGACTGAATCTGCCGCCAATGCATTACTAAAAACATTAGAAGAACCGCCAGAAAGTACCTATTTTATTTTAAGTGATGAACATAACAGCCAATTGTTACCAACGATCCATAGCCGTTGTTTTTCTTATTTTTTATCTGTTCCTAAATTAGAGCAGTCGATTGAATGGCTAAAAAGCAAACAAAATCAGCAATACAGCGATAATGAGCTTGCTTCGGCGTTATTATTGAGCGAAAATGCGCCGCTAAAAGCAGCTGCACTATTAGCACCAGGAAAGTGGCAACAACGAAAAGCATTTTGTGATCATCTATTAGAATTAGTACCACAAAATAATTATTGGCAGCTAGCTAAAACTTTTGATAATGAAGACTTCATTGAACGAATTGTTTGGTTTTGTGCCTTGTTAAGCGATGCGCTGAAAGCGAAGCAAAAAGTCGGGCGTTTTATTGTGAATCGTGATCAAGTTCCATTAATTCGGCTACTTGCGACTAAAAGTAATGAAAAGATTTCTGCGCTTTATCATCTATGGTTGCAAGCAAGAAATCAGTTGTTAACGATTTCCGGATTGAATAAGGAACTTATTATTTATAATGTACTTGCTCAATCCGAATTAATTAGCGAAGCAAAAAGCTAAGTCTTTTTATAAAGGGCTTTGTAAAGAAGTTTCAGGAAACCATACGTTTAAGTAAAAAAAGGATCGTAGTGAGTTATTTATCTATTGAATTTGGTTTACTCTTTATCGCTTTCTTTGCCTTGTATTGGGGATGTTACCGCTCGCCCAAAATGCAAAATATTCTGCTTTTAGTATCAAGTTATCTCATTGTTGGTAGTTATAGCTGGCAATTTGCACTTATCCTTTTTATCTATACTTGTGCGATCTATTTATTTTCAGTGATGATTGCAGCATCGGATCGGCATGCAAAGCGATGGCTATTTTTTGGGTTATGTGTATCAATCGTTAATCTTGCACTATTTAAATATTTTGATTTCTTTCGTTATGAGTTGCAAGATCTACTTAACTTCTTTAATTTGCCTATTTTATTACCAGTTATAACCGTATTGATACCTATCGGCATCTCCTTTTATACTTTCCATTCGGTAAGTTACTTAGTTTCGGTAAAAAAGAAAGAGCTATCCGTTGCTAAATTTTGGGATTTTGCCTTATTTTTGTCTTTTTTCCCAAGTGTAATTGCAGGCCCAATTAACCGTGCTAAAGACTTTTTGCCGCAAATTAGCATAACTCAGCCTCGTGAAATTTTAGAACCAATTCGCGCCTTTACATTGCTTATCTTGGCTGTGATTAAGGTTTATTGTCTAGGCGGTCTTATTAGTGAACACTGGGTTAATCCAATATTTGCCAATCCGTTAGAATTTAGTGTGATTGATTTGTTAGTGGGGCTTTATGCTTATGCAATGCAAATTTATTTAAATTTTTCGGGGTATACTGATTTAGTTACAGGTATTGCTTTATTGTTAGGATTTCGCTTGCCAATTAACTTTAATTTTCCTTATTTGGCATTGAATTTAAGAGATTTTTGGGCTCGCTGGCATATTAGCTTATCACGCTGGATTCGCGACTATATTTATATTCCTCTCGGTGGAAATCGTCGTGGGTTTATACGAACTCAGATTAATGTCATGTTAGCAATGTTACTATCAGGATTATGGCATGGTGCCGGTATTAATTTTATTATTTGGGGAGCCTGTCATGGTATTGGTACAGTGGCACTTAATATCGGCGAACGTTACTTTGGACAAGGCTGGATAACAGCACGCTCGCCACTGGTTGCTCGATTATTAACATGGCATTATATTTGTTTTACATGGCTATTTTTTAATTGTGAAAGTTTGTCTGATGCAGTCGATTATTTGAATGCATTAATGCATAACTTTCTGATAGAACCGCACTATGCAGGGGCATTTTTGGTTATTTGTTTCATCTACTTTGCCTATCCAATGTGTAAAAATTTTCCTGAGTGGTTTATTCTACAGCTAACAAAAATACCGCATTGTTATTTACCGATGGTCTTTATTTTAATTTTGTGGTTAGTTATTTATATTGCACCATCAGGTATGCCAAACTTTATTTATGCTAATTTTTAATAACGCTTAATTATGATGATATATAAAAAATCGTGTTCAAAAAATAATAGAAAATCCAAATCGAATTTGAAGCGGCAACGTCATAAATCGCTAAATAAAAATACGCTTAAAAAAGATCATAAAAAAACTAATAAAGTAAGTACTTCTCCTATTCTTGCAAGTAAACCTTTATCTGCTCGTTATATATTGGTGATATTGTTTGTTACCGCCATTGCATTAATAGCGATTTATTACAAATCAATATTGATTTATGGCGAGCAAGTGTATCATACCGATTTGTTTAATAGTGACACGTTAGCGATTCAAGAAACTTCAACACAAGAGCTTGAAGACAGCAAAAGTGACGAGCAAAAATATGCATCAACACACACATCAATCCCGTTTAATCAGCCGTTTAATGCTGTATTGCCTGTCTTGAAAAATAAAACATCTAAATCAGCAGTCTCTGAACTTGAAGATATAAAACAAAATAAAATTACTGAAGAAGTAATAAAAACAGAAGCAGAATTAAAAAGCGGGCAAAAAGTCGATATTGACAGTAGTCTGATGGTCCCCGATTTAAAAACACATTTTGACGCTATCGATCACAATAAGCCCAAAGCCGAGCTAGCATTACCAGATGAACCTAAAAAAATACAAGGGGATATTGAACTACCCCATGAGCCGTTACCGATTGTATTAACAAGTAATGATAAAGTGTTCTTTGCTGGTGATTCTTTAATGCAAGGCGTTGCACCATATGTTAAAAAAATGCTTTTTAAGCAATATAAAATAGAAAGCCTTGACTTAAGCAAACAGAGCACAGGACTTGCTTATCCAAGCGCTTTTGATTGGCCAAAAACAATTAATGATAATCTAATTGCCGATCCTTCAATTAAATTACTTGTTGTTTTTCTTGGCGCTAATGATCCTTGGGATTTTCCAGTTAAAGGTTATGTCAAATATGCTAAATTCAAATCTGAATTATGGGAAGAACATTACCGTTTACGTATTGAGTCTATTTTAAATAGTGCCATTGAGCATGATGTTCAAGTACTTTGGCTTGCCGCACCTTGTATGCGAAAACCAAAATTAAACAGTGGGATGGTTTACCTAAATAATTTGTATAAGTCGGAACTAGAAAAAGTTCAACAACATTTTTTAACAACAAATGAATTACTGGGTTGTACATACGAAAAATTTAGTAATTTTATAGAAACCGATAAAGCAAAAATTAAAGTAAGGGTTGATGATGGGGTCCATTTTACGCCAACAGGCCAAAAGATTTTGGCAAAGGCTATTATGGAAAAAATAATTTATAAAGAATTAGAGGATACCCATAGTGATTAGATTTTTAAAATATATTACAGCCGTAATTGCCATAGCGATTACGGTTGGATGCAGTGTGGCGGAAAGTAAAACGACCACGGTATCTACTATTATTGATTTTGGTGACCCTAACGCCAAAAAATTTGCTACACGTTTAAAATCGTTAGAGGATAACAAAAAAACAAATCAAGTCGTCAATATTACACAATTTGGTGATTCGCATTCGGCAGCCGATTTCTTTACTGGTGAATTTAGAACATTAATGCAACAAAAATATGGTAACGCCGGTATTGGTTGGATAACGCCTGTCGCTATAAAAGGACAAAGTCATGCGGTTGTTACATGGAAATCTAGAAATTGGGATGTGCTAAGTAGCCGAACGTTAAGTAACCTAGATTTTCCTATGGGCGGCTTTATTGCAAAACCCAGTAAAGATTCGGCTACTATTCAAATTGTTCCAAGAGGATCGAATAATAAAGATTGGCAAATTAAATTAACTTTCAAGACACTTAAAAACAACTCAAGATCGCTAGCGCTTTATGATACAAATGATAAAAAAATTAATTTAAGCTATACGCCAACCCCAAATGTTTGGCAAACAGCATCGGTTGTAGCTAAAATGCCTTTAGTTATAAAAGGTCAAAAAAATGTGGAGCTGGGTGGAATTTGGTTAACACGCAATCAACAATCTGGCGTTATTGTTTCATCTATTGCGACTAATGGTGCTAAACAAACAATTTGGCAAAAGTGGGGGAAGGATTGGTTTAAAGAACTTGCTGTATCACAAAGTGATTTAGTAATTTTAGAATATGGGACAAATGAAAGTTTTGATGAAACATTAGATGCCAATCAATACCGAAAAAATTTAGTGAGTAATATCAGGCTGATACGTAAAAATTTACCTAATGCAGCTATTTTAATAATGACGCCACCTGACACTATGGCAAATGAAAAAAATATGCCAAAGTCCTTTGCAAAAATAATGAATATTCAAAAACAAGTTGCCAAATTGGAAAAAACATTATTTTGGGATTGGCAAGTCGCGATGGGGGGGCAGTTTTCCATTAAACAGTGGCGACAACGAGGATTGGCTCGGCCTGATTTAGTGCACCAAACTTTAAAAGGCTATAAAGAAAGTGCTCGCATTTTTTATGCTGATTTAAATGAATTTATTAGAAAAAATAGCTAACAAATTTTGATTAAAAGGAATAAATGAGTTATGTCATCATCACCAATTATTGTTGCAGTTGATTTTGCGGATGTTAAATCAGCATGGAATTTTATTGATAAAGTTGATCCAAAAGATTGCCGTCTTAAAATCGGTAAAGAGCTTTTTACGCATGCAGGGCCTGATTTTATTAAACAGATTATGCAAAAAGGTTTTGATGTTTTTTTAGATCTTAAATTTCATGATATTCCAAATACTGTCGCAAAAGCAGTTGCCGCAGCTGCTGACCTTGGTGTTTGGATGACAAATGTTCACGCTAGCGGTGGCTCACGTATGATGACAGCAGCTAAAGATGCACTTTATTCGTACGGTAAAGATGCGCCAATTTTGATCGCTGTGACAGTATTAACCAGTATGGAATCAACCGATCTTCAAGAAATCGGTATCAATGTATCGCCTTTAGAACAAGCGACAAGATTGGCAATACTTGCAAAAAACTGTGGGCTTGACGGCGTGGTATGTTCAGCTAAAGAAGTACAAAGTTTTAGAACACGTTTAGGTAGTGATTTTAAATTGGTCACACCAGGTATAAGACCAGCGGGTGCTAATCCAGATGACCAACGCCGTATTATGACGCCTCAGCGAGCTCAGGCAGCTGGTTCTGATTATTTAGTGATTGGACGTCCAATTACGCAAGCACAAGATCCGGCTAACGCGTTACAAACAATTTTAGCAACACTTGAACCAAGTAAGAGTTAATTACATTATGTCTAGTAATCCACTTGTTTATTCAACCGATAAAGGACGAATTAAACCTACTGAACCGGTCATCTCGCGTCCTAAAGGGGATGGTATTATTCGAATTCAACGGCAAACATCAGGTCGTAAGGGCAAAGGCGTATGTGTTATTACGGGATTCGATATGGATGATGCCCAATTATCACAATTAGCCGCAGAATTAAAAAAACGATGTGGTTGTGGTGGTTCGCTTAAAGGTGGCATTATTGAAATTCAAGGTGATAAACGCGATTTATTAAAGTCATTGCTAGAAGGTAAAGGATTTAAGGTAAAACTAGCTGGCGGATGATTTAGTTATATAAAAATAGTGTCCATAATAAAATGGACGCTATTTATAATATAATCAATATTAATTAGATCGATAGCTACGCATTTTTTTGCTAATTTCGCGGCGCTCTTTAGATATTTCGGCGTTTTTGATAATATAATCATCAACACGATCATCATAATCACTTTTCATATTCGCAATAATCGCTTGAAGCTCTTCGTAAGTCATATCTGGTTTAATATATTCACTTAAGTTTTCAAGTAAGAGTACGCGTTTTTGGTTATCACGAATTTTTTTCTCATTGTCCGATATTTCACGCTTTAATTTATTTAAACGACGTGATAGACGAATATATTCTAATACATCTTGAAATGATGATGCGCTTGCTTTTTCCTTGTCCATCTATAACCCCTTATCTTAAAAAATGGAAAATAAACTTTCACCAATTATATACTAATAATTTTTGTAGGTCATATTAATTATATTTTAAACATAGATGATATATAGGAATTGCTCGCGTTGTTGTAATTTGAGAAACAACGGTAATTGATACACATAAAAAAAACAAAACAATGCGTTATCACAGACAAGCGATATGTCGCTTCCGTCATAAAGAAAAAATCACCGTGCCTCATTTGGCAAAACGCTTTATGGTCAGTCGTCCGACTATTTATAATGTTCCCAAAAAAGCCTGTTTGAGGCTATTTATCCCTTTAACCAGTAAGAAAAATGTTATAAAACCGTCAATTATGGTATTAAATGTCTGCAAATAAATTAAGACAGTAAGTTAAATGTTCACTTTTTAGATTGTATTTTTTGTAAAAAATATTCAGGATTCTATACCGTTTCGCGATTAATTGAGACTTCACGGTATTTATTTATTAAATTGCGTGATAACCAGCGTATCAATCAAATATTCATAAAATCGTTGACTCTCAAACGAATGGGAAAGCTGAAAGAGATAGGTAATTGAGTGAAGATGCGATGTTCACTTTTCAAGTTATATTTTTGTAAAAAATATTCAGGATTCTATACCGTTTCGCGATTAATTGAGGCTTCATGGTATTTATTAGATTGAGTGATAATCAGCGTATCAATCAAATATTCACGCAATCGGTTTGCCCTTAAATGAATGGAAAAGCTGAAAGAGATAGGTAATTGAGTGAAGATATGATGTTCACTTTTCAAGTTATATTTTTGTAAAAAATATTCAGGATTCTATACCGTTTCGCGATTAATTGAGGCTTCATGGTATTTATTAAATTGAGTGATGATCAGCGTATCAATCAAATATTCACGCAATCGGTTTGCCCTTAAATGAATGGGTAAGCAGCAAAAGACGTGCTTTCATGGTGATGTGGCATAATAAGCAAATATTTTAAGATTCTAAAGATAGGAAACAAAAATTTAAGCGATTTCTTCATTTTTATAATACGGTTAAACCGCATAAAGCGATTTCCTACAGATGATATTTTGCATGTCAGCTATTTTGTGTATGAGTTGTTTTAAAAGCAGAAGTTACTTTCAAATTTTTTATTTAAATATTATTTCCCATGCAAAATTGACTTATAAAATAAGATAAAAATAAAAACAACTATTAAGAATTAGTACAAAGTATTGTACAATAGACGCAAATTTGTAAAGAGTGCCAGAATGAGAGATTCATAATGAGCTGGATTGAAAAAATTCTTAGTAAAAATAATATATCGTCGGATCATAAAAAGGCGAATATTCCAGGCGGTGTGTGGACTAAATGTAGTAACTGTGAACAAGTCATTTATCAAGCTGAACTTGATCTTAATTTGGAAGTTTGTCCAAAATGCGATCACCATATGCATATTCCTGCCCGTGTGCGTTTATATCGTTTTTTAGACGAGGGTTCGGATGTCGAAATCGGTACCGATCTTATGCCTAAAGATATCTTAAAATTTAAAGATACTAAAAAATATAAAGATCGTTTAACTGCCGCACAAAAAGAGACTCACGAAAAAGAAGCGATGGTTGTAATGAAGGGAACATTGTTTGGCGTTCCTGTCGTGGTAGCTTGTTTTGAGTTTGCGTTTATTGGTGGTTCAATGTCTTCTGTTGTTGGTGCATTATTCACTCGTGCAGCAGAGCAAGCCATTGCAGATAAATGCCCTTTAATTTGTTTTTCAACAAGTGGTGGGGCGCGCATGCAAGAAGCGCTATTTTCATTAATGCAAATGGCAAAAACCAGTGCTATTCTTGCTAAAATGCAAGATGAAGGTTTACCTTATATTTCAGTAATGACCGATCCTACAATGGGAGGGGTATCAGCAAGTTTAGCAATGCTGGGGGATATTAATATAGCTGAACCTAAAGCGCTAATTGGTTTTGCTGGGCCGCGAGTGATTCAACAAACTGTTCGTGAAATATTGCCAGAAGGGTTTCAACGTAGTGAGTTTTTACTTGAAAAAGGTGCAATTGATATGATTATTCATCGTAAAGATATGCGCCCTAAAATTGCAAGTTTAATCACAAAATTAATGAAACTGCCTGATCCTTTTAATGATGTTGCTCTTAACGAGACAGTTTGATTGAGTATGCAAAACCAACAACCGAATGCCATGTCAGATCTAAAGACATGGCTTTGTTATTTAGAGCAATTACATCCCACAACCATCGACTTAGGTTTAGAACGTGTAAGGACGGTAGCTAAGCATCTTAATTTATTACAACCAGCACCATATGTTTTTACTGTTGCAGGCACCAATGGTAAAGGAACAACTTGCCGAACACTTGAAATGATATTGCTTGAGGCAAACTTACAAGTTGGTGTTTATAGTTCTCCTCATTTATTACGTTTTACTGAACGAGTACGTATTAATAATCAAGAATCAAGTGAACAAGAAACAGTAAAAGCCTTTGTTGAAATAGAAAAGGCCAGAGGTGATATATCACTGACTTATTTCGAATATGCAACTCTGGCTGCGCTTTATCAATTTAAACAAGCAAAATTAGATGTTGTGATATTAGAAGTTGGTCTTGGCGGGCGGCTTGATGCAACCAATATTGTTGATGCCGACATTGCTGTCGTGACAACTATTGGTATCGATCATGTTGATTATTTAGGTGATACCCGTGAAAGCATCGGGCGTGAAAAAGCAGGTATTTTTAAAACTAAAAGTATTGCTATTGTTGGTGAACCAGACATGCCCAAATCCATTTTAAATGTGGCTAACTCAGTCAAAATCCCGCTTTATGTGGTAAATTGTGACTGGCATTATCAACAAGTTAACAAAGATTCATGGTTGTTTCAATCGCTAATAAAACAATATAACCGCTTACCTATTACCAATGTTCCCTTGGCGAATGCTGCAACTGCCATTGCCGCTTTAAGTTATTCATCACTTAAAATAACACAAGACGAAATAACTAAAGGATTGACAAAATCTAATTTAACAGGGCGTTTTCAAATTATTCAAAGATCACCACTTGTGATCCTCGATGTAGCACATAATCCACACGCAGCAGTTTATTTAACTCAACAATTAGAAAAACTAAAAGCCGAATATCTAAATGTTGGTAAAGTTAGATTTGTTGTTGGTATGCTTAAGGATAAAGATATTAAAAGTACTTTATCCATTTTAAAAGGTGACAAGTGGTATTGTGCTTCTCTTTATGGCGAACGAGGTTGTCGTGCTGAGTTGTTAGAACAACACTTGTTAAATAAAGGTGAGCTTGATGTATCAACATTTGATACAGTATCTAAGGCTTATCAAAAGGCAATACAAGAGGCTAAAGAAGAAGATATTATCGTGGTATGTGGCTCATTTCATACTGTATCTGATGTTTTAGCTGAAATTGAGCGTTAAGCGAAATTAATTATGGCGAACAATCAACAAATTAATTCAAAGAAGCAAAATAGAGTAAGAAATCGACTGGTAGGTTTTGCTACATTATTGCTTATTATCGCAGCAATTGCTCCATGGATAATAACGGACAAATCCAACTTGCGCACTTCAACAACGCCTATTTTTCAGGCTGAAAGTGTGACTCAGAAAAATCAGAACGACGCACCATTCAATGGTGTTGATGATGAGTTTACTAATAATGTATCAGAGGTTCCTTACATACCTGATTCAGAGCAAAATGCAAGTACATTAGTTTTACCTGACATTGATGATGATGTTGATACCTCAACAACAATGAAGCCTTCAACATCACAACAAGAAACTAAACCTTATATGATCCAGCTTACTGCATTAAAAAATAAGCAAAAAATAGAAGAGTTAGTTGCGTTGTTAAGGTTAAATAATTATAGCGTTAGAACTCTACCTCAAAATCCAGAACCTAATCAGTTAATTAAGTTACAGGTTGGTCCTTATGCTAAAAAAGAGCAAGCAGAACAAGTTATTATTAACTTAAATAACCTAACAAAATTGAAAGGTATTATTATTGCTAATTAATCGCTGTTCTATTTGTGTTGCAAACAATAATTAAAATAAAACATTTTTAATATAAAATTATGAGTTATTATGATGAATTGGGTTGATTTTACTATTATTGGTGTGATTGCTTTTTCAGCATTAATTAGCATTGTGCGAGGTTTTGTGCGAGAAGCATTATCACTCATTAGTTGGATTTTAGCTTTTTTTATTTCCAGCCGATTTTATATCTATGTTACTGATTATTTAAATTATTTTGATAGCGATGTGATACGCATTGCTGTTGCGATTGTTATTCTTTTTGTAGCTACATTATTAGTTTGTGCAATTGTGTCTTATATTATTAGTCAATTAGTCCAAAAAACAGGATTATCAGGTACTGATCGTGTATTAGGTGTCTGTTTTGGCGTGCTACGTGGGATTTTAGTTGTTGCGGCAGTCCTTTTTTTGATTGATACCTTTACGCCGTTATCTCAATCATCGTATTGGAAGCAATCGCAGCTAATCCCGCATTTTCATTTTATCATTCGTTGGTTTTTCGATTTTATACAACAGTCTTCTTCGTTTTTAGTCCGGTAAATTTGAGGTAACCATAGTATGTGTGGTGTTGTGGGTATTGTAGGATGTAGTGCTGTTAATCAATCTATTTATGATGCGTTGACTGTTTTACAACATCGAGGGCAAGATGCAGCAGGTATCGTGACTATTGATAATCAAAATCGCTTTCGTTTACGCAAGGCGAATGGTTTGGTCAAAGATGTGTTTCAAGAACATCATATGCAACGATTGCAAGGTCATTTGGGGATAGGACATATTCGTTATCCAACAGCGGGGAGTTCTAGCCCATCCGAAGCACAACCCTTTTATGTCAATTCACCTTATGGTATTGCGCTTGCTCATAATGGAAATCTAACCAATACAGATGAGCTACGTAATAAAGTATTTGAACTTGCAAGGCGCCATATTAATACAAATTCCGACTCAGAGGTGTTACTCAATATATTTGCCAATGAACTTGATAAGTTCCCCTCCTACCCATTGACTGCCAATAATATTTTTACCGCCATACATAATGTTCATAACATCATAAAAGGCGCATATGCTTGTGTAGCAATGATTATTGGGCATGGTCTTGTCGCCTTTCGTGACCCTCATGGAATTCGTCCCTTAGTCATAGGTAAACGGGTGCTTGAGAATCAGAAAATTGAGTATATGGTTGCATCTGAAAGCGTAGCTTTAGATATTCTTGATTTTGAGTTTATGCGTGATGTCCAGCCGGGCGAAGCAATTTATATTACTCAAGAAGGACAATTATATTCTCAGCAGTGTTCAGATAACCCACAATATTATCCGTGTATTTTTGAGTATGTTTATTTTGCAAGACCAGATTCATTGATGAATGGTGTATCGGTTTATCAATCACGAATTTTAATGGGGCAAAAACTAGGACAAAAAATAGTAAAAGAGTGGAAAGATATTGATATTGATGTTGTCATTCCTATTCCCGAAACATCATGTGATGCTGCGCTTGAAATTGCACGTATTTTAAATAAACCTTATCGGCAAGGATTTGTTAAAAATCGCTATGTTGGCCGCACGTTTATCATGCCGGGGCAAAGAGCACGGAAATTGTCAGTAAGAAGGAAACTCAATGCTAACCGTATTGAATTTGAAGGTAAAAATGTCTTATTAGTTGATGATTCCATAGTGCGAGGCACAACCTCAAAAGAAATTCTTGACATGGTTCGTTCAGTTGGTGCCAAAAAAGTCTATTTAGCGTCTGCAGCACCAGAAATTAGACATCCAAATGTTTATGGGATCGATATGCCAGTTGCCAGTGAACTTATTGCTTATAATCGAACGGTTGATGAAATCGCTAAAGATATTGGTGCTGATAAGCTCATTTTTCAAAGCTTATCTGATTTAGTTGATTCAATCACAGTACAAAATCCAAACATACATCATTTAGAGTGCTCTGTTTTTGATGGAAAATATGTTACTGAAGGAATTGATGATAACTATTTGACATTATTAGAACAAAAAAGAAGTGAAAGTAAAAAACCTCCAGCTTGTAAAGAGTCAGAAAACTTAGAGATTTATAATGAAGAGCAATAAACGATAATAATTATTGTAAATGACAAAAATATTATATAAAGACATGGAATGTCATGTGTATGTCATTTTTAACCATTTAAATAATTTTTTCAGTTTATTATCTATAATTTTTTCCAGACTATCAATATAAATAGGAATATCCTACAATTAACTCCCTACATTTGATTAATAAAAAATTTAACTTGGTATTATGTTTACCTAGCTCACTAAAAATTAACATTAATCAATATGAATTAAAATTAATTAAAATTTTGATTTATAATGATAAATAATAAAACAA
>NZ_LZGT01000093.1 GCF_001690525.1 Gilliamella sp. App6-5
CAACTCATAGGTATGAGTATCCTGGTATACACAGATCATTATTATGGGCATTAAAAGCCGTAATATTTTACTTACAAAAAGAAAATTCAGTTTATAGTTTTAGAAAAATTTCATCAGGATATAGGTGTTATGATCGAAATCTTCAAACAAATAGACGAACTACAAACCATAAAGGAAAGGCTTTAGATATACATTTTAATAAAAATGGTGTCAGGACAAGATCATGTAATGATATGAATAAATTACGCAAAGAAATATTTAATAAATATTTAGGAGCAAAATGGGATTGGTTAGCTGGTCAAGAAAATATGTTTAACTTAGAATCGTCTGATATTGGAGCAACAAGTTGGGTACATTATGATGTAAGAGAGTTTGATCAAATTTATTTAAAAGATGAATATTTCTGTAAAGATTCTGCAACGTTAAATGGTAAGCCATTGGCTTCATTATTGTAAAAAATAGCTAATGGATAATTTTAGGATATATTATGATAAATAACTATATAATTTATTTAGTATTCGGTGTAATTCCTTTTTTTGCTTATGCACAAGAACCCCCTATTCAACAAAATAATAAAAATCCCTGTTTTGAAAAAAGCACAGACACTTTACCATTAAATAAAGCACATAAAAATGTGTCATATAACTTAGCCAATAATGACAATTGTAAGATTGAGAATTTTGATTTTGGACATTGTGACAAGGAATTTCGCTATTTATCATTACCATCAAAAAATGGTATCGATATGGTATTGGTGCCAATGGATTGTGGTGATTTTCCTTACAGACTTTATTTATTGACAATAAAAGATCATCAAATCCATTCAAAATTATACGTTGAAGGTGAATGGTACGAACCAGGAAATAATGAAAATCTAATTGAAAAAACATATTTTACTATCTCAAAGGATTTTATCATTACCGTTACAACAGAATATGATAATAATTTAACAATTAAGCATTATTATTTAAATCAAGATGGATACCTTAAAGAAAAAACCAACAATAATTAAATACATTTTATTTTTATCATTCCTGAATTTTATTACGTCATCAGTCATAGTTGATGAAAAAATCTTCGGATAATTGGCGAATTATTTATGGTTTGTGCTAAATGTTACTTTGCTGAGTGCAGATTCTGAGCCTGTAAATGATGAGTTTTTTTTATACTATCCGTTGTATGCTTAAAAATAAACTATACTGGATAGAATCGAGTAAGGTATTACACCTTAATGGACAAGATGAGCTAATTGCTTTAAACATAAATTGGTTAAAAATTTAGGAAATTAATAACATGTTTGGATTTCATCTTTATATAATTAAAAAAAATATATCGTTAGCAAAAACTATTTGTTTATTATATATTTTTTTAAATTTTTCATATGTCCATGCAAAAGATATTAATCAAGCTTATTGGATTTTGGATAAATATATAGAAAATGATGCTCTAATGAACAAAAATGATTATAACTCCGATTATTTGAACAATCTACGAGTTAAACTAATTGATAATATCATTTATATTAATAATAATCAGTATAATGTTAGCGTACATAGGACATCTGATATATCCCAATTACTCACAAAAAATCTAATAGAAAATCCAATTATCAACGAATTTATTTTACCAAGTGGGGATTTAAATTATTTACAATTCGATGATGTTGTAGATGTTGATTTAGCTAAATTATTATTGCCAAAGCATAGATTGATTTTTGGAAAAGAACAGTTGTTATTTATAAATGAATCTTTAGTTGCGTCTTTTTTAAAACCAAAAAACAAGTATTCATTTCAAAAAATAAGTAATAAATTTCCCTCATTAAATTTGCCAATTAATTCTCAGAGATCAGAGGATTTTGTTAAGGATGAGAATTATTATAATTATCCTCAAAATATATCAAGAAGTTTTGCATACTATTTAAAATTATTCGATAACGATAATTTATATGGACAGTTAAATAATTATTTAATTAATTTAAATGGAATAAAGTTACCCCAAATAAATAATACAATAAATCCAATTTTAATAATTGGCACACAAGAAAACGAAGAGCAAATAGTTTATCTTTATCTTTTATCAGAACAATTTGATTTTTTAGATAAAATTACATTGTCATCTCGCATTGGCATGACAAGGCATAATCCTGCTAAAGGTGATTTGCCAATCGGATTTATTGGTTATAATATAAACAAGAACTACTTTATTGAACGTCGACAACGTTTTGAGGATGAAACCATAGAAGTACAACATTTCCAAGTCACAAAAGAAGGAAAATTTCAAGAGTTACCTGTCACTTCTAATTGCTATATCGACTTTGCCACTAAAGATAAAAACAAACATTCAGCAAAAAGTCTGTTGTTAACGAGTAAACAAGCAAATAACTATTTACGTTTTGATGGTGGAAAATTAGATGAATTTGATAGAGTAACATTAACTTTAAATCCAAATGAGGAAAAGCTATGTGTTAATTATCAACAAGCTTATTCAATAAGCTTTGGTAAAGTGAATTCAAAACGGTTTTTTGATAATAATGAATTATATCAACAATATATAGAAAACTTTAAAAGTTATGACATTGATATTAGTAATGAATTAGAATACATCACCATCCATGGTTTTGAGAAAACACCTTTTTCTAAGTTTTTATTAAATGGTAATCAGGCAATTTATATGAAAAATACATTATTTTTTGTTAGTGAAAATCATTTTACTGCTTACAGACAACCAACAGATGAGGAATTAACTTATCAGCAATGACAAAAAAGCATTAGTCAGTCACCATGAAACACGTCTGAACAGACAAGCTCTCTGAAAGCGAAAATTCAACAACGCAGCCGTTATTCGACACAGGGGTTGGCAAGGTGGTTAATGGCATTAATGGAAAGATACAGGCAAAAAGCCCGTCAGCGCAACCGTACACCTTAACCGCAAGTGAGAAAATGTATGTAAGGCGGATATATCCCGAATTAACCGAGGCAGATATCCCCGATAAAGTTGAGCTAATTAGTGGCGGAAAGGGGCAAGATACGACGTTACCGAGTGTCTATTCTGAGCCAGCGAATGATGAGGATTTTTTCACGATTCGCTTTATGATTGAAAACAAGCCGTACTGGATAGCCGCCAGTAAAGTCTTACACCTTAATGGCGAAGATGGGCAGCTCAATTCAAGCGTAAGTTATTGGCATGATTTTCCGTTATCATTAGATGACAACCTTTCTCCACAGGAAAAGAAACGTAATACGGTATGTTACCCTCGTACCGTGTCCCTAATTTCATTAGAAAATGATGGCTTGATAGCGATAGAGGATGAAAACACAAAATGGGTCCAAGTGACGGCACTGGATGAGCAAACGCTACCGATACACGGTTGGGTGAATATAAAAGACAATGCGCAAGCACATATCAAACGGCGTAGTCCATGGCACTGGCCTGGTTTTGAAACGATAGAAGAAAAGGCCTCGGTCGGTGAATTATCTGACAAGATAGGCAAGAATAAAGTGGCGAAATTAGATTTAGCCGATTACACGCCAGCGATGCGGGCATTACACCAAATCTTAACGGGCACACTGATATATTCAACCCAACGAAAAAAAGACCTACCGCCGCCGACTTTTACGGATAGGGATTTAAAGGAAGGATTACGCCGAAGCTGGACGGCGGAGTTGATAGGGCATTTACTGGTGAAATATGAAAGCGAATGGTATGCCGATGAAGCGTTAAGCAAATGGAACGAAATTGATGACTTATTTGAAGAAGAAAAACACCAACAAAAAGCAATTATTGAAGCGGGATTAGATGAGCTTGGCATCACCGAGCCTTACCTCCGTGATTTTGCCTTAGACGTGGTGGACGAAGCGCATGAACATGTCAAATCAAACTGGCAACTAGAAAAAGCACAGCGCATTAAACCCTCACTGTGGTGGAAACAAGTGGCACAGGCACAAGCCCAAAATCAAACAACTAGCACAGAACAAAGCGATGCCAATACCCCTAAACTGTCCAATCTATCCGTAGATGGCAAGGCATGGTTTATTCATCCGGTAGCGATGATGGATTATTTTAATATTATAGAAAATAAAAAGACCGAAACTTGGGATAGTGTTACAAACGCAAGGATTACATTGTAAATACCCCAAACTTAGTACACAACTCATGTAGATAATTAAGCTGCTTGTTTTAGTGTTTTATACTCAATCGGCGTCATGTTATTTAATGCCTCATGCGGTCTTTTGGTGTTATAAATCGTTAGCCATTCTTCGGTTATTCTCCTTGCTTGTGCTAAGTTGTTAAAAAGATATAAATCGAGTACTTCAGTACGATAGGTACGATTAAATCGTTCAATATAGCCATTTTGATAAGGACTACCGGGCTGGATATAATCAATGGCTATATCATGGGATTTAGCCCAGTTTATAAAGGTTTTTCCTGTAAATTCTGGTCCATTATCGACTCGTATTTTTAATGGATAGCCATGATATTCAGCCAGTTTATCTAAGTAACGGGTAACTCTCCCTGCCGGTAAGCTTACTGCAATATCAATATCAATACCTAACGCCTCACGATTAAAGTCATCGATGACATTGAATGTCCTAAAGCGACGTTGATTACAGCTACTATCACTCATAAAATCCATTGACCAACATTCACCTTGTTTATTAGGAACCAATAGCTTTTCTGGTGTTCGTTGGGGGGATACGTTTTTTACGTTTAGCTCTAATATTAAGTTTTAATTCACAATACACCCGATATACCCGTTTATGATTCTATTTATAGCCGAGCTTTCTGATACGATTAAAACATTTAGGAAAGCCCCAGCGTAAATGCCGGTCTGTGATAGCATTCAATACCGAAACAATCACCGAATCATCCTGTAACTTAGGTTGATAATAGTAAGCACAACGGCTTAAGCCAACAATGGCACAACTCATAGCAATAGTAACTGAATGATTTTGTTGTAGTTGCTGTGCCCACATTTTACGTACCTTTGTGGGCACTAAAGCTTTTTTATGATTTCTTCCTGAAGCTGAGATTTTAAACTGAGCTCAGCAAACATCTGCTTAAGCTTACGGTTTTCAGCCTCCAGCTCTTTTAAGCGTTTAATATCCGAAGTTTCCATTCCGCCGTATTTTTCTCGCCATTTATAGAAAGTTGAATTTACCATGTCATATTTACGGCAGAGTTCCTTGACAGGAATACCTGCTTCAGCTTCTTTTAAAATAGCGACGATTTGATGTTCAGTCATTTTTTTCATAATTAAATCCCCCTTTACTTGTATCATAGAGAATTTTCTACTTTTTTGCTGTACTATTTTAGGGGATAGTTACATTACAATTACATTGTGATATCAAACTAATATCCGAAACATTACAAGTCTTTGAACTACACTATCAAGGTTAACCAATTTTATAAAAGACAGAATATAAAAATGAACCTCATTCAAAAAACCATAATATAAAACTACCCATTCGGGTAGAGTTAAGTTATTTGCAACGGATTGATGGCTTGTACTTTTTAAATGATGTATTGTTTAGTGGACTGGCTTATGACTATCGGAATAACTAAACTTGCTAAGTATATTTAATAATAATCAATACAGATGTGAATATTATCGCATTGAATTAACAACAGTAATTATGTTATCTTACCCAGTTAGTTTGAATGTATTGATTCATTGATAAATAATGTTTTAAAGAGAAGATAACTTAATATGATACTGGCAATTGATGTTTATTACCTTGATAACCGCGCCAAATCGGTCGGCGTTTTATTTCATCATTGGACTGATTCAACCTCAGCAATTGAACAGGTAATCACAGATTATCAAGATAATGTTGCGCCCTATCAATCAGGTCAGTTTTATCAACGTGAATTGCCTTGCATTATGTCACTGCTTGATAAAATTGATTTAAGTGAACTTACCTGCATTGTGATTGATGGTTATGTGCATTTGGATGAAGGTAAGATAGGGCTAGGTGGGCATTTGTATCATGCATTAAACAAAACCATTCCTATTATTGGTGTTGCTAAAAAGCCGTTTTCAGGCAATAGCGAGTATTTGATCGAAGTTCTTCGTGGTCAAAGTAAGCACCCGCTGTATGTTACCTCGATAGGCATACCGCTAATAAATGCAGCCAATAGCGTGCAATCAATGGCAGGCAAACACCGAATGCCTGATGTGCTGAGCTATTTAGATCAACAAACAAAATTGTTTAAACACGAAAAATAATTTATTGAATTAGATTCAAGTAATGTAAATGAAGTGGCAACTACAATCATTCGCCGCCCCAATAAGTCGGCGAATGACTTAGTTAAATTATGCTTCGTTCCAGCTATCCCTTAAACCCACGGTTCGGTTAAACACTAGCTTATCATCGGTTGCATATTTGCTATCTAAACAAAAGTAGCCTTCACGTTCAAATTGGTAAGCATGCTCGGCTTGTGCATGTTGTAAACTTGGCTCAACAAAACCTTGTTTAATAATTAATGAATTAGGATTAATGGTTGATAAAAAGTCCTCGGCTACCCCTGGATTTGGTGTATTAAATAAACGATCATACAGACGAATTTCAGCCGGTTTTGCAAACTTAGCCGAAACCCAATGAATGACGCCTTTCACTTTACGACCATCTTCCGGATTTTTATTTAATGTTGCAGGGTCGTAACTACAATAGATCGTTTGGATGTTGCCTTCGGCGTCTTTTTCAACGCGATCAGCCCGAATAACATAGGCATTACGCAAACGCACTTCTTTACCAAGTACTAAACGCTTGTAGTTTTTGTTAGCTTCTTCCCTAAAATCAGCTCGGTCAATGTAAATTTCACGCGTGAATGTCACTTCGCGAGCACCTAATTCTGGGCGGTTTGGGTGATTTGGCATGCTAAGCACTTCGTCGATCGTCTCAGAGAAGTTCTCGATCACAACTTTAACTGGATCTAGCACAGCCATTGCGCGAGGTGCGTTTTCATTCAGATCTTCACGAATACAAAACTCAAGGGTACTCATTTCAACAGTATTTTCTTGCTTAGTCACCCCAATTCGTCGGCAAAATTCACGGATCGAAGCAGGTGTATAACCTCGGCGACGTAACCCCGATACCGTTGGCATGCGCGGGTCATCCCAGCCATCAACAATGTTTTCTGCTACTAATTGGTTTAACTTACGTTTAGATGTAATGGCATACTCTAAATTTAATCTTGAAAACTCATACTGGTGCGGACGCGCTTCGATCGTAATATTGTCTAATACCCAGTCATATAAACGGCGATTGTCTTGGAATTCAAGCGTACACAGTGAATGGGTAATATTTTCAATGGCATCAGAAATACAATGGGTAAAATCGTACATTGGATAAATGCACCACTTGTTGCCTGTTTGGTGATGCTCAGCAAATTTGATACGGTATAACACCGGATCGCGCATCACAATAAATGGCGAGGCCATGTCAATTTTAGCACGTAAGCAGGCTTTTCCTTCGGCGAATTTGCCTTCTTTCATTTGTATAAAAAGTGCTAAATTTTCTTCAACACTACGATCGCGATAAGGGCTATTTTTACCCGGTTGCGTTAAAGTACCACGATATTCACGAATTTCATCAGCAGACAGCTCATCTACATAAGCCAGCCCTTTATTGATGAGTTCAATTGCATATTCATATAGCCTGTCAAAATAGTCAGATGAGTAACAAATCTCACCATCCCATTCAAACCCCAACCAACGGACATCTTGTTTAATCGACTCAACATACTCTATATCTTCTTTAGCTGGATTAGTATCGTCAAAACGCAAGTTACACTTACCCTGATAGTCTTGCGCAATACCAAAATTTAAACAAATTGATTTAGCATGGCCAATATGTAAATAACCATTAGGTTCTGGCGGAAAACGGGTATGCGTTGTTTTATATTTGCCAGCAGCAAGATCCGCATCAATAATTTGACGGATAAAATTAGTCGGACGAGTTTCAGTCTCTGTCGGTAGTGAACCGCTCATAAAAAACCTCTGATGATATATTTATTAGAAACAAATTAAGAATATTTGCTTTGCTATTACTTCTTGTATTGGTTGATGAATATAACAAATTTTTGTTATTTCTGAAACGGAAAACAGGCTATTTGTATCGACAAAATTGGCTTTTAGCTAAACAATGCAGTTTTTTAATAAAATAGTTTGTTTTTTCAACAACAAAACAAACATAAAAAATTAAATAAAATCAATATTTTTTCTGACTGCTTTTTGACCGTATTGGCCAATAAATACAGTCGCTATTCATCACCCGATTTTAACGAAACCACAAATCTAGCCCCACCTAATGGACTTGTGACAACAAACGCTTTGCCATCATGAAATTCTGCCATTAATTTTACATAAGCTAAACCAAGCCCATAACCACCAGTTGAACGTGTACGGCTAGTATCAAGTCTGGCAAAAGGCATAAAAATCTTTTCGCGCGCATCAAAAGGAATACCAGCACCATCATCATCGATCTCAAGGATAACACGATTTTCATGTTTGGTGATATTTAAAACCGCTTTATGAGCTGCATATTTAAACGCATTAAGTAATAGATTCTTTACAATAGTTTCAACTAAATTGGTATCAATCATAGCGTATTCATTTTGGCTATTACAAGTTAGTTCAAACTCTTTAGGTTTGAATAATGCCAGTGATTGGCACACTTTTTCGCCCCACTCTTTGAGTGCTACACGCGTTAAGTTTAGCTCGATATTGCTTTGCTGCATTTTAAAATAACTCAAGCTGGCATTGATTAATGTTTCAAGCTCGTTAATATCATCACTCATGCCTTTTTGTAAAAGACGTTTTTCTTGATCGTCATTCGCTTCTTCCAGCATACTAAGTTCAAATCGCATTCGTGCAAGCGGGGTGCGTAGCTCATGTGCCATTGCATGAGAAATCGTTTGATTGGTACTTACTAAGTGTTCAATATGCGTGCCCATATTATTTAATACGTTAGCGAGCGGCTTAAACAACCAACCTTTAACATTTTCGGTTCGTGCTTTTAAATTACCTTGTCCAAGTTGTTCGGCAGTCTGCCTGATATTAACCAAATCTTTCCAAACGGCACTAAATGCCATATAAATTAAAATAAAAAAGATGATAGCACTAAATACAGCCCAAATAATGAGAAAGATGGTTAATGACATGGTGTTGGATGCCAAAATATCTCGCATGGCAATGGGGCCTAATTGTAACAAGTTGCCATCTTTTAAATCAATATAAACGACCTCTTTATCGCTATCATAAGAAAAGTCCAGCTTGTGTAACTCGTTAAGTACCGCATCGGGTAATGGTGTATTAATTGGCAATACTTCGATAGGGTAACCGAAATAAGGTTGTAATTCACTAACCACTTCTTGAAGGGGACGATCTTTGTGTGCGTTAATTTGCATACGAATCAAGTTTACTGTGCCTCGTTGAGATTCTCGAAATATAATATGATCATCAGGCATATCAGTTAATGATGAAGGTAATGAATCAAAAACCAATAAAGCACCATAAGCAATGATACTTTGCAATAAAAGTAAAATAACTAGATAAAATACAATTCGGCGATTAAAAAATAATGGTTTGGCTAATAATTGGCTCAATGGCTTTCTCCCTCTCGCATAAATAAATAGCCTTTGCCTCGAACCGTTTTGATGCGCGATGGATTATCTGGATCATCGAGTAATTTTCGACGAAGTCTTGACACACGTGCATCAATGGACCGATCACTACCATCAAAATCGATCCCTCTTACCTGAGAAAAAATATCATCTCGGGATAAAATTGTCCCTGCATTATGTGCAAGTAACCATAACAGATCAAATTCAGCTGTCGTTAAATCAATTTCTTGCTCTTGCAAGAGCACTTTTCGGTTTTCGCCATCGATAACTAAATTGTCAAATATTAGCGTTTTATTATTTGATGGCACTATCAATTCTTTATGATTGTCTTTGTCGGTTTCTATCTGTTTCCGTCTTAATAAGGCTCGTATGCGGGCCAGCAGTAATCTTGGCTCAACGGGCTTAGCTACATAATCATCTGCACCTAATTCAAGTCCAACAATTTCATCAATATTATCTTCGCTAGCTGTCATTATAAGGATGTAGTTAGTAAACCATGTGCGTATATCACGACAAATATCAAAACCCGTTTTTTCAGGTAACATCACATCTAATATAACCAGATCTGGGTTAAGCTGTTGAATTCTTTCTTCAGCGCCTGCACCACTATTATGCCATTCAACAAGATACCCTTGCCGAATAAGATAAACTTGAATTAGATTGGCTAACCGCTGATCATCTTCGATGATTAATATACGTTCACTCATTATTTGATCTTAATCACTGCACTTTTACTTAGAGATACCTCATTATACAGACAATTATCCCCTCGTTACAAAATATATACAAAGAGCCTACAAAGTTTATTGTCACTTTATGAGAGAATCTGCGCCAATATCTTTAAATAGACTATTTTTATATCCAATATGAGTGCTTTTTCATCAATAACAACCCCTCTGTTGCATCCATCTTATACACAACATCACACACCAATTATCTTGTGTGATTTTGATGGCACAATTAGTATAAAAGATGTTACCGACACGTTACTGAGCCATTTTGGTCAAGATGGTTGTGATGAACTTGAAGAATTATGGGTTAATGGCAACATTGGCTCTCAAGAATGTATGAGCAAGCAAATTGCCTTAATGGACGCAAGCTTAGATGAGCTCAATGACGTCTTATCTCAAATTGAAATTGATCCGGATTTTAAATCTTTTATTCAATATACTGAACAAAATAATATCCCTGTCCACGTAGTTAGCGACGGACTTGATTATGCCATTGAGTTTATTTTAAAACGTCATGGCATTAAACATTTGCCAATTTTTGCCAATAAATTGATGCACAATAATGCGCGCAGTTGGCGCCTTGAGTTCCCCTATGCAAACAAAGACTGCATCAAACAAAGCGGTAATTGCAAATGTAATCATGTAAAAAAACAACAATATTTTCCGCAAATACTGTATGTTGGTGATGGTTCATCAGACTACTGTGTATCGCATAATGTTGATTTCGTGTTTGCCAAAGACAAACTGGTTCACTATTGTGAAAAAAATAAGATTGAGCACTGTGCCATCAAGAGTTTTGCTAATGTAACACAAGCCTTACAACAGGCTCAGAATTGGCTAATTCCGGTCATGATAGTAAAAGAATAAGGAATACTAATGAGTACAATTGAAGATTTATCGTACTTTCTACCAGGTAACAAAAATGGCGTACTATTAATCCATGGATTAACAGGAACCCCCAATGAAATGCGGATTTTAGCTAATGGTTTACATAAAGCTGGATTTACGGTTTATGCCATCCAGTTAGCAGGGCATTGCGGTACGGAAGAAGATCTGTGTAAAACAACTTGGCAAGATTGGTATAAAAGCGTGCAAGATGGCGCTGATTATTTAGCTCAGCATGTGGATAATATCTTTGTTGCTGGACTATCAATGGGGGCACTCCTTGCGCTCAAACTGGCAGTAGATAGACCTGAACAAATTAAAGGAGTTGGCGTATTAGCGCCCACATTTTGTTACGATGGTTGGAGTATGCCATTTTGGGCAAAAAAACTGTTTTTCTTACTTGTTTACTTTAAAAAATTGGGTATTTTTCAAAAACAGGTTTTCATTGAACAACCACCTTATGGGCTTAAAGATGAGCGCATTCGTGCGGTAGTCTCTGAAAGTATGTTAAGTGGTGATGCTGCATCAGCAGGCCTTGCAGGAAATCCATTCCCTGCGCTTGCCGAAATGCAGTTATTGGCAAAAGCTATGCGCAAGCAATTGCCACAAGTGATTTCGCCTTGTTTAATTATGCATTCAGGTAACGATGATATCGCCAATATAGAAACGAATGCCAAATTAGTCGAAAAACAGGTTTCAGGACCAACAAAGTTAGTGGTATTAAATGATAGCTATCATTTAATTACCATTGATAGCCAGCGCCGCGAAGTGATCAAGGAGTGTGCTTCTTTCTTTGATAATATAGTAGAAGGAATAAAAGCATAATGTCACCATTAGTTGTTCTACTTTGGGTTAGTAACATTTGTTTCGATACTTTAGGACAAGTCGCTTTTAAATTTGCAGCCATCGCACCCAACAATCGCGATGGTTGGTACTATTGGCTAGATTTAGCAAAAAATAAGTGGATTTGGATTGGCGTTACCTCGTATGTTGCTGAATTTTTATTATGGTTAGCCTTTTTAACTTTAGTGCCTCTTTCTCAAGGGGTATTACTTGCTTCATTTAATATTATTACTATCATGCTAGTTGGCCGTATTATTTTCAAAGAATTACTAACTAGTTACCGCTTGATCGGAATGCTATTAATCACCGCTGGTGTTGTTTTTGTAGGGATGTCTTAATATGGCTAGATTTTACTTAATTGGTTTTTCTGTATTGCTCTTTTTCGACACAATTGCGCAATGTAGTTTTAAACTAACGGCGGTTGAAGCGCAACCTTTAGAGATGAGCCTAGAATGGTTAATTCGCGTATTTACTAACCCTTGGATCTATATTTCAATAGTGGGCTATATTCTGACTTTCTTCACTTGGATGACGTTATTAAAAAAAGCGCCAGTAGGCCCAGCTTTTGCGGCATCACACTTTGAAATTGTGACTGTCATGATTGTTTCTATCTGGTTATTTAACGAACCGATTACCTTATTCAAGTTAATTGGTACAATACTAATTGTTTCAGGCATTCTTTTTTTGGCGTTAGCAGAAAGCAAATTATCGAAACAAGATTCACACCATCATCAACGTTAAATTACAATAAGGAAAGGTAGGTAAGATTTTATACTTAAACGCCTACTTTCCTGAAAGTTTTTTACACCAATTTATACCGCTAATGCTTTTAATAATGTCAAATTAAGTTGATGTTGCTCTTGTTGCCAATTGATAAGGTTATTTGGCGATATGGTCGGTTGTTTATCAAGCGAACTGAGCAAACGTTTAAACCAATTTGATGGCTGCCATATTGACAGTTCCCCCGTAATATCACTGCCGATAATTCTAGGTTTAATTGACGATATAGTATCAAGCAGATGATACGTTTGTAGTTTGCCTTGATCCCAGTTGGTGTGAATCACCTCTTCACTTAATACGTCTTTATCAATCGATAAATAGACTGGTTGTGCGCTATGATATTGTTCGGATAAGAAGTTAGCAATAAGGTCATCTGGTGTGGCAAAATGCCTAAAAGCATGTCTTAAGCCAATTCTTTTTGCCCATGCGACATTGACATCTAAGCTCCAGTAAGTCAATTTTTTATGAAGCAGCGGTTTCCATCTATTTTCCCAAAAATGTGCTATACCAATATCATGAGAGGTAATGCCTAGCACATGTACATGACTCACAAAAGGCAAACTTGCCACATAACTAACCCATGATCCACAATGCACACCAAATAGATAGCGCATATTGTCTGGATGATTATCAAAAATCACAACTTGGATCGGATTGTCTGCGGAATATTGCTGTGCTAAACGTTCAATAAGTAATAATGAAATATGATGAAAATCACCACTGCCCATTAATACCGTGCCATGAGTGTCGGGTAAAGATTCTTGTAATACCTGTTTAAATTGGCTAAATTGTTTCTTCGTGCAACCAAAACGAATTGTATCTTGCCACTGAATAACATCAACCGTTCGGGCATAACAAATATCGCCCACGCTTCTATCAAAATTGAGAATAATAGGACAGGTCATGCTACTTTCTCCTTATCACTTTCAAAAAAACCAATCAATCTGCGTAATACAGCTCTTAATAATGGATTGCGAATATAAACAAGATGGTTAGTAAAAGTAAATTTTGCACCTAGTGATGCTTTTACCTCAGGATCGGTCCAACCCGCAATATAATGACTAAATCCTTGCTGCAAAGCATATTCAAGATTAACAAACCAACTTACAAAATAGAGATTGAGCTCTCTTGCCTGTGGATAAACCATACCGATATACTTATCAACTAGCATATTGTTGACAACAAAACAAATATTGTACCCCACCAACTTATCATCATGGTGATAAGTCACAATATGCGCATTTTGGGTTTTGCTTTGTAACAACTGAGTAAAAAAGGGTTTAGTCAATAAGTCAAAATGGATTTCACTTTGCTGATAAACATTAAGATACAATTGATAATACTCATCTAAAACCACTTGGTCATAAAAACACTCATCACCACTATGTAACATATTAATCACTAATTTTTCTCGTGATTTTAGTTTTCGTCTAAAATTTTTACGTCTGCTATAAGAAAATCGTGAAAAAACTTCATCCATATTGGCAAAATCAATCGGTAGCCAAGCTAATGCTTGGCCTTCAACTTCAATAAAACCTTGTTTTTTTAATGACGAAATAAGATGCATGGAATAATCATTTTCTTTTTCGCTCAGTAAAGGCGATGCGACGGGTATATCTTTAACAATCAAAAAAGGATATTGCTTAGCATAAGCCATTTTAAGATGTTGTGCTAATTGATTAGCCTCCACTTTATCATTTAATAACGCATATTCCGAAACTGTTGCGCCAACAAAACAAGTATTGGGTTGTAAATAGCGCTGCCATTTATGGTAAAAAGGGAGTTTTTGAATTTTATGTCTGAAATCATCATCTACAGTGGTAAGAAGATCAAACTTGGCAGAAAAAACAGGCACGCCATCTTCACTCAGCCATGAAGAAAACTCTTGTGGAGGATGAGTTAGAAAGTTGTCTATTAATTCATTGGGTTCTAACTGATTGATATATTTCATAACGTTAAATATAAGATTGGCTGTAACTCGCGGTCCCGCCAATAGACATTGACGGGAAAATGGAAATAAAACAATTAAAGCTCTTTTTTAGCTCGGGTAATTAATTGATCCAACAGTTCAATACCCTGATCAATTTCTTGACGAGAGATGTGTAAAGATGGCGCAAAGGTAATCACGTTTTTATAGTAACCACCAATATCAAGCACTAAGCCCATTTTGGTACCTTTCCAATCAAGATCACCTGACATACCAATATCAACCATTTTATCAACAAGTGCTTTATTGGCTGTAAAGCCATCTTCAGTACAAATTTCAGCACGCAGCGCTAAACCTAAGCCATCAACTTCGCCGATCTCTTTGTGTTTCTTCTCAAGTGTTTTTAAACCTTCTAGGAAGTAAGCACCACTCTCCATGACCATTTTTTCGTAATCGGTTTCAGAAGTCATTTTTAACACTTCAAGACCAACTGCTGTACCAAGTGGATTTGAGGCAAAAGTTGAGTGAGTTGAACCAACTGGGAATACTTGTGGATTAATTAATTCTTCACGTGCCCATAAACCGCCTAGTGGATTAAGTCCATTTGTTAATGCTTTAGCAAAAACCACAACATCAGGTTTGACATCAAAGTGTTCAATTGACCAAAGTTTACCTGTACGGTAAAAGCCCATTTGGATTTCATCAACGACTAATAAAATACCATACTGATCTAACACTTTTTTAAGACCTTTAAAGTAATTACGCGGTGGCACAATATAACCACCTGTTGCTTGTAAAGGTTCGGCATAAAACGCTGCATATTCCGCTTGTCCAACTTTTGGATCCCAAACACCGTGGTATTCGGTTTCAAATAAACGCGCAAATTCAGCCACCAAATGTTCACCATATTCTTCTGCTGTCATGCCTTTGGGACGGCGGAAAGGGTATGGGAATGGAACAAACATAGCACGATCGCCAAAATGACCATAGCGACGACGATAACGATAACTTGATGTGATAGATGAAGCGCCTAAAGTACGACCATGGTATCCACCTTGGAAAGCAAACATTAACGATTTACCGCCAGATGCATTACGAACCAATTTTAATGAATCTTCAATACATTGTGAACCACCCACATTGAAATGTACTCGTCCTTCATAACCAAAGCGTTTTTCCATACCTTGGGCTATCGTTTTGGCTAATTCAATTTTGGTTGGATGCAAATATTGGCTAGCGCACTGTGGTAAGGTATCAATTTGCTTTTTAAGCACATTATTTAAACGTTCATTCGCATAACCAAAGTTACACGCAGAATACCACATTTGTAAGTCAAGGAAAGCTTTGCCTTCTTTATCATACATGTAGCTACCTTCACAACCATCAAAGATTTTTGGTGGTTCAACATAATGCACGGTATCACCAAAAGAACAATATTTAGCTTCATCCGCTAACAATGTCGCATCATCAGGACGACTGTTAATCATTTCTAAAGTTGGTTTACTCATAATTATCTCACTAATCCATATTCAAACACGATAAAATGTGGCATTATTATTGCAAGAAATTGGTTTGTTACAATGTACAATTAATGTATAGATTGTGTGACGATATGCGAAACAGCAAAATAAATGATAATAAAGTTTGTGTTACTAGCTACAGGTGATCACTTTTTATATATGAGTATAAAACAATGAAAAAAACAGCTTGTGCACTTTCTATTTTGTCAATCATCGTTTTAGGCGCCACCCAAAATGCGTTAGCTGATCCCATTTCCCTCGGGGCGGGTATGGGTTGGGCAAATTCACCTTATAAAGGTTATAGCACTAATTATTACCCTATCGGTCATATTGATTATGATAATGGCTTATTTTTTATTGATGACTTATCGGCTGGTGTTTATGCGTATAATGAAGATAATCAAAGCATCTCCATTGGCGCTCGTTATTTATCTAATGAATTTAAACCACATGATTCAGATAATCACCAATTAAAGCAACTTAATAGCCGTCATTCAACACTACTTGCTGAAATCGAGTATTCCATTGATACCAACTGGGGAAGTTTTTCTAGTAGCGTAGGGGCGGATGTGCTAAATCAAAGTAATAGTATTTTAGTCAATGCTGATTATACGGTTCCTTATATGCAAGGTAATTTAATTGTTGCGCCTACTATCGGTATAAATTGGGCCAATAATAAACATAATGATTATTATTATGGTGTCTCGCATAAAGAATCCTCACGTTCAAAATTACGATACTTTAATGTTGATGATTCATTAACACCTTACGCTGAAATAGCAGCACAATATTCATTAACCCAAAATATTGCGACTTTTGGCGGAGTTCATATTGATAAGTTAACTGGCGATGCGGCCAATAGCCCTATGGTTGACAATAGCACTGTAACCTCAGTTTATATGGGCGTATCTTATCACTTTTAATGAATATACATTCATACTCAATAACAAAATAATCACGGCTTATCCACTATAAGTTGTTACTCGTTTAAACAAGATAAAAGCTTTATCACAAAAAATTCAGGAAATAGAAAAGTATGCTTTGGTTTAAAAATGCCATCATTTATCAACTTAATAATGATACATTACTTAATAAAGATGCGATTGAAAAAGCACTAAAATCTCATCCTTTTACTCCCTGTGGTAATTTAGATACCACCAAAATGGGTTGGGTGTCACCTTATCATGATAATAATGACAATGATTTTATTATTGATATGCAAGGACATTTATTATTACGCATCAAAAAAGAAACAAAAATATTACCCGCTCCCGTCATTAAACAGGCGTTATTAGAGAAAATCGATAAGCAAGAACAAGCTTTAAGCAGAAAGCTGTCTAAAAACGAAAAAGCCACCTTAAAAGACGAAGTCATGATTGATCTAATGCCCAGAGCATTTAGTAAATATAATCACTATTGGTTATGGATTGATACACAGAATAAACGCATTATTGTTGATTGTAGTAGTTTTAAACAAGCAGAAGATATCTTAGCTATATTACGTAAAGAGCTTGGTTCACTTGCTTTAACACCTTTATCAATTGATAAACCTCTTGAGCAAGTCATGACCACATGGGCTAAAGAGAATTTAACATTTCCGCCATTTTTATTGGGTGACCAAGCCGAACTTAAAGATCCGCTCGAGGGTAATGGGATTATCAGTTGTAAAAATCAAGAAATCACCAGCGATGAAATGCGTGTCCATTTTGATTCTGGAAAATGGATCACTAAAATTAAAATTATTGATGAAAGAGGCGTCAGCTTTATTGTCAATAATGACTTAACATTTAAACGAATTAAATTTGATTCGGTTATTTTGGATGAAAACGAAGATATCAGTTCAGATGAATTTGATAAAAGATTAGAAGCTGACTTCCTTATTATGGCTAATGCATTAGCAAATGCTATTAATGACTTTTACATAACAATTAACAAAATTATTTGATAAAATTATCTAAATTTTTTTTATTGTAACTGCAATAACTATAGATTTGCCTATTATCTATGCTATACTTGACATCAGATTATGGGTAACATAATTATATAAAAATAAGTCATAGTTCTTTTTATTTGAAGTAAATTTTAAACAATAAAGAAACTAAACATCGTCTATAACAACATATAAGTTGAGGCAATAAAATGAAAAAAACTACTCTAGCTCTAGCAATCGCAGTTGCAAGTTTAACCGCTACTGCGGCTCATGCAGCTTACGAAGACAACTCTATTTACGTTGGTGCTAAATTAGGTTGGTCAGAACTTTATAAGCTAGATGCAAATAAAGTTCGTGTATGGGATGACGTTGGCATTAGCACATCAAACCGTAGCAACGTTGCTGGTGGGGCTTTCCTTGGTTTCCAAGCAAATCCTTACTTAGCTTTCGAATTAGGCTACGACTGGTTAGGATCTGCTAAATATAAAAGATCTTTCAGTTATGCTGGAAAAAGCTATGATGTAGGTCATAGTAAAGTTTCTGCACAAGGTGTTTCTTTAACTGGTAAATTAAGTTATCCTATCGTTGACGGACTAGATATTTATGGTCGTGCAGGCGGTATGGTAACTATCGCTAAATGGAAAAATAGCGGCCTAGTTAAAAAATATGAAAAACTTGACAATGGTACAAAAACTGAACTATCTCCAGTTTATGCATTAGGTCTTGACTATCGTTTCGACGAAGACTTCTCTACTCGTTTAGAATACCAATATGTTAATCATATTCATACTAAAACTGATGCATCTCCTGATGCAGGAACTGTAAGTTTAGGTATTACTTATCGTTTAGGTACTCCAGCTGTTCCAGCACCAGTTGAGCTAAAAACGCAAGAAAACCGTTATGTATTAAATGAAGATGTGCTATTTGCTTATGCAAAAGCTGACTTAAAAGCTGAAGGCCGTCAAGCGTTAGACAACTTACTTACAAACCTAGTTAAAATCAAACCGACTGAAAGCGCTGTTGTAGTAATTGGTCATACTGACCGTATCGGTTCAGTTAGTTATAATCAAAAACTATCAGAACAACGTGCTAACTCAGTCATGAAATACCTAGTATCTAAAGGTGTTCCTGCTGACCTAATCAGTGCACGCGGTATGGGTAAATCTCAACCAGTTACTGGTACTAAATGTAATGCACTTCGTGGCGCTAACTTAAAAGCATGTTTAGCACCAGATCGTCGTGTTGAAATTGAAGTTAAAGCACGTAACGTTCAAGAAGTTCAAGTAACTGATTTAACAAATTAATTTTTGTTTTTTAAGTTGTTCATTAAGACCCGGTTAAAAGCCGGGTTTTTTTACCTCTCATTTTTGTTAACAACTGAATTATATATTACCTTAGCTCTACAAATTATCCACAAAAGGGATTATAATACTGCATAGTATTGTTAGTAAGCAAAGTTGAAGGAGTTGCCGTGCCTACCGCTATTTGGCAAGATTGCCTTTCTCAATTACAAGAAGAAATCCCAACAACGGAATTCAATTTATGGATTCGTCCGTTGCAAGCGGAAATGGTCGATAAGAAACTCTATATTTATGCACCTAATAGATTTGTTCTAGATTGGGTAAGAAATAAATATTTAACGACTATATCCCAATTATTAAATCAACTTTTTAATGATGATTCTTTAAAATTATTTCTTGAAGTTGGTTCAACGGTATCTACCGATAAAAAATTGCAAAGTAGCCAACGCAAAACAGAAGTGGTACCTGCTTGGAAAACAACAAAAGAAACAAACAGCAATCACGTCTACCATTCAGGTATTAATCATAAACACACTTTTAATAGCTTTGTTGAAGGTAAATCCAACCAACTTGCGGTTGCTGCGGCAAAACAAGTCGCTGAAAACCCAGGCAAAGCTTATAACCCATTATTTTTATATGGTTCTACCGGTTTAGGTAAAACCCATTTATTACATGCGGTTGGCAATCAAATAATGGCAGAAAAAAACCATGCCAAAGTTGTCTACATGCATTCAGAACGCTTTGTGCAAGATATGGTAAAAGCGCTACAAAATAATGCGATTGAAGAGTTTAAGAATTACTATCGTTCAGTTGATGCTTTACTTATTGATGATATTCAATTTTTTGCAAATAAAGAACGATCGCAAGAAGAATTTTTTCATACTTTCAATTCATTATTAGAAGGCAATCAACAAATTATATTGACTTCTGATCGCTACCCTAAAGAAATAAATGGTGTTGAAGATCGATTAAAATCGCGTTTTGGTTGGGGATTAACCATTGCAATTGAACCACCTGAACTGGAAACGCGAGTTGCAATTTTAATGAAAAAAGCCGAAGAAAATCATATCAAGTTACCTGAAGAAGTCGCTTTTTTTATTGCTAAACGATTACGTTCCAATGTTCGTGAATTAGAAGGTGCGCTTAATCGTGTCATTGCTAATGCTAATTTTACTGGTAAGGCTATTACCATTGATTTTGTAAAAGATGCTTTAAAAGATTTACTGGCTTTACAAGAAAAACTGGTTACCATTGAAAATATACAAAAAACAGTTGCCGAATACTATAAAATTAAAGTATCAGATTTACTTTCTAAACGTCGTTCTCGTTCTGTTGCAAGACCACGACAAATGGCAATGGCACTTGCCAAAGAACTGACCAACAAAAGCCTGCCAGAGATCGGTGATGGCTTTGGAGGCAGAGATCACACAACGGTATTACATGCATGTAGAAAGATTGCAGAATTAAAAGAAGAAAGTAATAATATTAAAGAAGATTACTCCAATTTAATTCGAACTTTATCAACTTAAAAAAGAATCAATACTATGAAATTTATTATAGATCGTGAAAAACTGATTAAACCATTGCAACTTGTCAGTGCGCCATTGAGTAGTCGCCCTACACTACCTATTTTGGGTAATTTACTATTACAGGTGAGCGATAACACGCTATCAATGACGGGAACTGATCTTGAAATAGAGATGATATCGCATATACCATTAGTTGAACTAAGTGAACCTGGTGCAACAACCGTGCCAGCTAGGAAATTTCTTGATATTTGCCGAAACCTACCTAATAATGCTCAAATTTCAATAAGTGTCGATGATAATCGATTGATGATTCAATCAGGTCGTAGTAAATTTTCTTTATCCACACTGCCCGCTAGCGATTTTCCTAATTTAGAAAATTGGCAAAGTGATGTTGATCTTTCCATTCCACAAAAAACCATTAAACGTCTTATTGATGCAGTGCAATTTTCAATGGCTAACCAAGATGTAAGATATTACTTAAATGGCATGTTATTTGAAATTGAAGATGGTTTATTAAAATCAGTTGCAACAGATGGGCATCGATTAGCTTTATGTGCACAACCTATTGAGCAAGATACTAAAACTTCTTGTTCGGTCATTTTACCAAGAAAAGGGGTGCTTGAGCTTGCTAAACTGGTTAGTGATAACGACGAATTAATCAATATGCAAATTGGTAATAATAATTTACGTGTTAATCTTGGTGATTTTACCTTTACATCAAAACTCATTGATGGCAGATTCCCTGACTACAAACGCGTATTACCACGCAATCCCGATAAACCACTTGAGGTATCTTGCGAAGAACTCAGAAACGCCCTATCACGTGTTGCGATCTTATCCAACGAAAAATTCCGTGGTATTCGACTTTACGTCCATAATAATCAGATAAAAATCACCGCAAATAATCCAGAACAGGAAGAAGCAGAAGAAGTTATTGACGTAAAATATGAATCAGCAGAGCTTGAGATCGGCTTCAATGTCACCTATTTACTTGATATATTAAATACATTGAAATGTGATAGCGTACAACTGCTATTAACTGATGCAACATCAAGCGTACAAATAGAAGATATTAACAATCAGACCGCTACTTATGTTGTTATGCCAATGCGCTTATAATCAAATCTCATTTAATTGTCCGGCTTCGGCCGGCCTTATTCAAGGCATATGACTCTATCAAAAATCAACATTCATCATTTCCGTAATATTGATCATGCACAACTATCTTTATCGCCACATTTCAATTTCATTGTTGGTGATAATGGTAGTGGAAAAACGAGCTTACTTGAAGCTATTTATATGCTTGGCCATGGTCGTGCTTTTAGACATACTCAATCAAATCGAATTATTCAGCATGAACAACCCGAGCTTGTATTATTTAGTGAGATAAAAAATACCCATCAACAAGTCCATTCCATTGGTCTTGCAAAGTCACGGAATAGCGAAAATAAAATCAAAATAGATGGGGACGAAGGCTTTCGATTAGCTGATTTAGCCAAATTATTACCCATACAATTAATTACACCTGAAGGGTTTGATTTATTGAGCGGTGGTCCCAAATATCGTCGCGCATTTATTGATTGGGGATGCTTTCATCATTATCCAGAATTTGTTCATTTATGGAATAATCTAAAACGCTTATTTAAACAACGCAATGCATTATTAAAGCAATCCCATAGTTATAATCAATTATTACCTTGGGATAAAGAACTCGCCCCCATTGCTGAGAAAATTAGCCACATTAGAGCGGATTACTCGCAACAGATTTTTCCTGAAATTATAAAAACTTGCCATGACTTTTTACCTGAATATCAGCTGAATTGCCAATATTATCAAGGTTGGGAACATAGTACTGACTATGCTGAAATATTATATAAACAATATGAGCGAGACAAACTCCTTAGCTACACATCAGTCGGTCCACATAAAGCGGATATTCGATTACGTGTCGACAATATTCCAGTTGAAGATTTGCTATCGCGTGGTCAATTAAAACTATTAATGTGTGCTTTACGCCTATCTCAAGGTGAATATTACTCAAAGCAAAGTAGCCAAGCTTGTGTTTACTTGATTGATGATTTTGCCTCTGAACTCGATAACAATAAACGAGAACTGTTAGCCAAACGTTTAAAATTAGCTCATTCACAAGTATTTATTACCGCAGTTAACCAAGCGCAAATTACCCATATGATCGATGAAAATGATAAGATTTTTCACATAAAATCTGGTATAATTTCGTAAATTTATAGAATGATATAAACAATCAAATAAGTCGAGAAATCCATGTCTAATTCTTATGATTCTTCTAGCATTAAAGTACTCAAAGGACTTGATGCTGTCCGTAAACGTCCAGGTATGTATATTGGTGATACTGATGATGGAACAGGACTTCACCATATGGTTTTTGAAGTGGTCGATAATGCCATTGACGAAGCATTAGCAGGTTATTGTCATCATATCGAAGTGACGATTCACCCCGACAATTCTGTTTCTGTGCGTGACGATGGTCGCGGTATTCCAACTGGCATTCATGAGGAAGAAGGTATCTCAGCGGCTGAAGTTATTATGACCGTGCTACATGCAGGTGGTAAATTTGATGATAATTCTTACAAAGTATCCGGTGGCTTACACGGTGTGGGGGTTTCAGTGGTTAATGCTTTATCGGATAAATTAGAATTAGTGATTTATCGTGATGGTAAAATTCACCAACAAATTTATCACTTAGGGGTGCCACAAGCGCCACTCAAAGTGATTGACGACACCACTGAATCAGGTACCTATGTTCGCTTCTGGCCAAGTCCAGAAACTTTTACCAATATTGAGTTTGTTTATGAAATTTTAGCTAAACGACTACGTGAATTGTCTTTCTTAAACTCGGGGGTATCCATCAGATTACTTGATGAACGCACCGGTAAAAGCGAACATTATCATTACGAAGGCGGTATCCAAGCTTTTGTTGAATATTTAAATAAAAATAAAAATCCTATTCATCCTAAAATATTTTATTTCAGCACAGAAAAAGACGATATTGGCGTCGAAGTGGCACTGCAATGGAACGATGGCTACCAAGAAAATATTTATTGTTTTACTAATAACATCCCCCAACGAGATGGCGGTACACACTTAGCCGGTTTCCGTGGTGCAATGACGCGCACATTAAACAATTATATGGAATCTGAAGGGTACAGCAAAAAAGCGAAAATTAGTGCCACAGGAGATGATGCGCGTGAAGGTCTCATCGCGGTTGTATCAGTTAAAGTCCCAGATCCTAAATTCTCATCACAAACCAAAGACAAATTAGTCTCATCAGAAGTTAAATCTGCGGTTGAATCCGTCATGGGTGAAAAATTAGCAGAATATCTTCTTGAAAACCCAAGCGATGCCAAGATTGTCGTCGGAAAAATTATTGACGCAGCAAGAGCGCGAGAAGCCGCTCGTAAAGCGCGAGAAATGACACGCCGTAAAGGCGCTTTAGACTTAGGTGGACTACCGGGTAAACTTGCCGATTGCCAAGAAAAAGACCCAGCGCTATCTGAACTCTACCTAGTGGAAGGGGACTCTGCGGGTGGCTCGGCCAAACAAGGACGCAACCGCAAAAATCAAGCAATTTTACCGCTAAAAGGTAAGATATTGAACGTCGAAAAAGCCCGTTTTGATAAAATGCTTTCATCGCAAGAAGTGGGAACGTTAATTACTGCATTAGGTTGTGGTATTGGCCGTGATGAATATAATCCAGATAAAATGCGTTACCATAGCATTATTATCATGACCGATGCCGATGTCGATGGATCACATATTCGTACTCTATTACTAACGTTCTTTTATCGCCAAATGCCAGAAATCATAGAGCGTGGCTATGTTTATATTGCACAACCGCCTTTATATAAAGTCAAAAAAGGCAAGCAAGAGCAATACATCAAAGATGATGAAGCAATGACGCAGTTTCAAATTGCTTTAGCCCTTGAAGATGCCTCATTACATGTTAATGACCATGCCCCTGCACTTGCAGGCGAAGCGTTAGAAAGACTCATTGCCGAATATCAAAAAGTCGAAAAACTGATTACCAAAATGGAGCGTCGTTACCCTAAAGCGCTACTTTCTGAATTGGTTTATCATGACGTATTAAACGAAAGTATTTTACAAAACCATCAGCAGGCTGAAAATTGGGCAAAAACCATTGTTGAAAAATTATCGAACAAAGAGCAACATGGCAGCAGCTACCTGTATTCAACTGAATATAATGAAAAAACACAATTATATGTGCCAATCATTAAAATCAGAACCCATGGTGTTGATACACATTATCCATTAGATCAAGTCTTTATCCATAGCAATGAATACCGTAATATCTGCCACCTTGGCGCACAATTAAAAGATCTGCTGGAAGAGAGTGCCTTTATTCAACGCGGTGAGCGTAAACAGCCAGTTGAATCTTTTGAAGAAGCCGTTGATTGGTTAATTAAAGAGTCTCGTCGTGGCTTAACTATTCAGCGTTATAAAGGTCTTGGCGAAATGAACCCTGAACAATTATGGGAAACCACCATGGATCCAACCAGTCGCCGTATGTTACAAGTCACCATCAAAGATGCAATTGAAGCAGATCAATTATTTACAACCCTTATGGGCGATGAAGTTGAACCTCGACGATTATTCATTGAAGAAAATGCCCTTAAAGCAGCTAATTTAGATTTCTAAATATTACTGCTATAAAAAACCAACAGAAAAACCAGACGCATGTCTGGTCAGATTGATGACAAAGAACTCGCTTTTTGGCGAGTTCTTTGATCTAATAGAGAGGAGTCCATTATAAGAGAAGTTCTTCTATGCTAAAAAAACCAACTCCAGCGACACCAGAAAAAATAGAGCAAATCTCACTAGATGCGCTTGTCCCCCAAAATCATCTTGTTCGTAAAATAGCTAAAGTCATTGATTTTGAATTTATTCGAGAAGCGGTAGCACCACTTTATTGCCCGAATAACGGTCGTCCGGCAGAAGATCCGGTCAGACTGTTTAAAATCATGCTATTGGGGTATCTTTTCGGTATCCCCAGTGAACGTCGTCTGGTTCAGGAAATTCAGGTCAATTTAGCTTACCGCTGGTTTCTGGGAATGGGATTAACCGAAAAAGTGATTGACGCCTCAACACTTAGCCAAAATCGTCGCCGTCGGTTTAATGACAGTGAAATCTATCAACAGATTTTGATAATATTGTTGAGCAGGCCATTGCCAAAGGGTTGATAAGTGGTCGGGTTTTATATACGGACAGTACTCACCTAAAAGCAAATGCCAATAAAGGCAAAGCACGTAATGAGCAGCGTATTGTTGAGCCCAGTCAATATATTGATGCGCTTAATCAAGCCATCAACGCAGAAAGAGAATTAAACGGAAAAAAGCCTTAAAGCCATCGACGGTA
>NZ_LZGT01000094.1 GCF_001690525.1 Gilliamella sp. App6-5
CCCCGAATAAAACCAGCCGTCGAGAGTTAACGGCTGAGCAACAGCGGATTATGGCGTTAGAAAAAGAGATTAAAGAACTGAAAATGGCCAATGATATACTAAAAAAGGCGCATGTGTACTTCATCAACAATCCAAGTCGGTGAAGTACGCTTATATGAAAAATCATTTAATCTGCTATCCCGTTACTAAGATATGCTCATTACTTGGTGTCAGTTCATCGGGTTATTATGCTTGGTTAAAAAGAGCAAACAAATCAGCCAAACTCAGCGAGTATATTAAAAAGCAGTATTGGCAACATAAGGCCCGTTTGGGTGCGCCAAGCCTGCTTCATGATGTTAGGGAAGCGGGCTATCAAGTTTCAGAAAGGACAATTAGCCGTGTTTTGCAACAATTGGGATTACGGAGTAAAGCAGCACGTAAATTCAAGTATAAAACAGACACGGCTCATCGCAATATTGCGCCCAACACGTTAAATAGGCAATTTAACCCTGATAAGCCAAATACGACATGGGTAACCGATATTACTTATATTAAAACGGGTGAAGGGTGGTTATATTTGTCGGTGATTATCGATTTATATGGACGAAAAGTAATTGCTAGGCAAACGAGTCGCTACATAGACCGTCATTTAGTGTGTAATACATTAAAACAAGCCTTATTTCGGCGTCACTTTCCTAAAAATGTACTCATTCATAGTGACCAAGGAAGCCAATATTGCAGTGCTGATTTCAAGCAGTTATTGTTACAATATGGACTCAGGAAAAGCATGAGTCGAAGAGGAAATTGCTTTGATAATGCGGTTGTTGAAAGTTTTTTTCATACACTCAAAACACACATTATTCATGACTGTTACTACAAAACGAGGAAACTGGCTAATAAAGCACTATTTGAATATATTGAAATCTATTATAATCGGATACGCCGTCATTCAGCTAATGGCTGGGTATCACCTGAACAATATGAACAACAATATTACCAAAACGAAAAAATGATAGAGGTGGGCACTGTCTAATATTTTGGCGAGGATCAGATAAAACTTAGCACACATAGAACTCTTTACCTATGATTATTTACCTGAATTTATCAATAATATCTGAGTATTAGCAGATAAATTACCAGAAATAAAAAAGACAATTTTGTTAGTGGAAGAAGACGCAAAACTAATTCAAGCATCTAAACCAACTGGTTTTTACCAGCAAGGTCGGGGGATAAAATTTGTCAGTGATACGAGTCATTATTACGTTAAAGTCAAACCAGAATATACATTGTGATTATTAGCAAACACTTCATCACGTATTTCTTTTAATGCTGACATTGAAAAAATGGTAGATGCTATAGAGCATGAAACCCGAGAAATGAAAGGTGAAAAACAAAAGTATCGTGTAATATTTGAAGATAAAAAAGAATTAACCAATATAAAAAAGGTTTTCCAGAATTAACTATTACTGATATACCGGATGAAGTCGACTTGGTTGATAATAATAATACAATGGCATCGCATACCACATTAATCATCCGTTTCGTGGTTGAAAACAAACATTATTGGATAGCATCAAAAGACGTTTTATATCTAAATCAAAAAGATGGGATAATTGCTTCACTGGGATAAATTTCCATTATCTTTAGATAATTTATCGTCAGTAATTGAATACAATACTGTTGAATACCCACGGACGGATTTACTTGATAGTGAAAGTTTTACAGCAGTTGATGATGCCACGCCAGATTCAGTCTGGCGATATATTAAAACAGGGAACAAAGAAAACCAACTGATACAAGGCTGGGTCAACACGAAAACAAGAGCGCAAGAGCTTATTGAAGTGGGATTAAATAAAATCGGCATAACCGAGCCCTATCAGCGAGACTTTGCCATGAAAAAATTGGACGAAGCCCACGAGCATGTCAAAAACAACTGGCAATTGGAAAAAGAGCAACGCATTAAACCGTCAACTGTGGTGGAAAGAAGTGGCACAGGCACAAGCTCAAAACCCAACCGCAAACACTGATGCCAATACCCCTAAACTGTCCAATCTATCCGCAGACGGCAAGGCATGGTTTATTCATCCGGTAGCGATGATGGATTATTTTAATATTGAAACAACAAAACTTTGGCATGAGCCTTTAGACAACCCACAAAGGACGTTATTTAATTCAAAGTGTAAATACCTCAAACTTAGTACACAACTTACGTAGAAAATTAAGCTGCCTGTTTTAATGTTTTATACTCAATCGGTGTCATGTTATTTAATGCCTCATGCGGTCTTTCGGTGTTATAAATCGTTAGCCATTCTTCGGTTATTCTCCTTGCTTGTGCTAAGTTGTTAAAAAGATATAAATCGAGTACCTCAGTGCTATAGGTACGATTAAATCGTTCAATATAGCCATTTTGATATGGGCTACCGGGCTGGATATAATCAATGGTTATATCATGTGATTTAGCCCAGTTTATAAAGGTTTTTCCTGTAAATTCTGGCCCATTATCGACCCGTATTTTTAATGGATACCCATGATATTCGGCCAGTTTATCTAAGTAACGGGTAACTCTCCCTGCCGGTAAGCTTACTGCAATATCAATACCTAACACCTCACGATTAAAGTCATCGATGACATTGAATGTCCTAAAGCGACGTTGATTACAGCTACTATCACTCATAAAATCCATTGACCAACATTCACCTTGTTTATTAGGAACCAATAGCTTTTCTGGTGTTCGTTGGGGGGATACGTTTTTTACGTTTAGCTCTAATATTAAGTTTTAACTCACAATACACCCGATATACCCGTTTATGATTCCATTTATAGCCAAGCTTTCTGATGCGATTAAAACATTTGGGAAAGCCCCAGCGTAAATGCCGGTCTGTGATAGCATTCAACACCGAAACAATCACCGAATCATCCTGTAACTTAGGTTGATAATAGTAAGCACAACGGCTTAAGCCAACAATGGCACAACTCATAGCAATAGTAACCAAATGATTTTGTTGTAGTTGCTGTGCCCACGTTTTACGTGCCCCAGTTGGCACTAAAGCTTTTTTATGATTTCTTCCTGAAGCTGAGATTTTAAACTGAGCTCAGCAAACATCTGTTTAAGTTTACGGTTTTCGGCCTCAAGCTCCTTTAAACGTTTAATATCCGAAGTTTCCATTCCGCCGTATTCTTCCCGCCATTTATAGAAAGTTGAATTCCCCATGCCCTATTTACGGCAGAGTTCCTTGACAGGAATACCTGCTTCAGCTTCTTTTAAAATAGCGACGATTTGATGTTCAGTCATTTTTTTCATCATTAAATCCCCTTTACTTTTATCATAGAGAATTTTCTACTTTTTTGCTGTACTATTTTAGGGGATAGTTACAGTTATTATCCTAATGGTACAGGACGGATAAGAAAGTACGAAGAAAAGCATATCGATGTTACCGAAACAATCGGAGATAGAGAGTGGTTTATAAATATATCAATGTTAATGGTTATTCGATTGGTGACATCTTTAGTGGCAAAATGAATTAACAACGAGGTTTATAATGAATAAATTATACTATTTATTTTATTGTATAATTACAAGGAATGTTGTTTTAGATAGTTTTATTGATCTTGGAATGATGCAAAATTGTGTAATAATTTAGAAGGTGAATTAGACAATAGTATTGATGGTGTGTTTGCCTATTTTTTATTATCATAAATAGTGAAAAAAGATTTTAATAAATTGATTTTAAAGGATATATAAGTAATTGTTTATCACTAGCTCAACACCAATGATTTTTAAAAATCACAGCTATATAACGCTATATTTTATTGCGCATTTTAATATTTGCCTTTATATTATTGCCAATAATCTTATTCTAGTTTTACTCTAATCATTTATAAGCACAATTTATGCATAAAAAACGTCTTTCTTTGATTGTAGCGATCATTGCTGTTATTGCTATGGTTATTATTATATATTTTGCTAACCAGCCGAGCACCATTATATTACAAGGTGAAATTGAATCTAGCCGTGTTGATGTTGCAGCTAGAGTGCAGGGGCGAGTGGTTCAATTTAATTATGATGTTGGAGATAATGTTAAACAAGGTAATGTGCTTCTTACCCTTTCAAATCCAGCATTATTAGCACAGCTTGCAACGGCAGAAGCACAGTTAAAAGTGACAATGGCGAGCCGTGATAATACTTATAGTACTAGGCCAGAAACCATTGATGTGCAAAAGGCACAGTTAGATAAAGCGAATTCAGATTTAGTTTTAGCACAAACAAGCTATGAACGAATTAATCGTTTAGCTCAAAATGGAACGGTTTCAAAGCAAAGTTATGATGAATCTTTTAATCAATATCAAGCGGCGATTAAGGCCTATGAAGCCGCTAAAGCTAATTTGGAATTAGCCGAAAATGGTAGTAGTGTAGAACAGAAAAAATTAGCCGATGCGCAGGTGGAACAGTCAGAAGCGGCGTTGTTACAAGTAAAAGCGGATGTCAATGAATTAACTTTAGTTTCCCCTATTAGTGGTCAAATTACAACTCGAGTAGCCGAAACTGGACAACTGTATAGTCCAGGCACGCCACTTTATTCTATTATAGATTTAAATGATATTTGGTTTACTTTTAATATTCGCGAAGATTTGCTAGGAAATCTTAAAGTCGGTGATACGTTTCAAGTTAAAGTGCCGGCATTAAATAATCAAGTTATTGATGTAAAAGTCACCGTATTAAATGCCTTAGGTCAATATGCAAATTGGCAAGCGACTAAAGCGACGGGTGACTTTGACTTAAAAACTTTTGAAATGCGTGCAAAACCAATTAATAATGTGGCTGGTCTTCGTCCTGGAATGAGTGTTACCACAAAGTGGCAATCTCACTAACATAAATAATATGGAGATTATACACAAAAGGAAAGGGCACTGATGTCTCACTCGCTATTAGAAGTGATTAGATGGGAACTTCGTAAATTAATTAAACAACGTTTTTTGTTTTTATTAGTTTTCATCTATCCTTTATTATTCATTTTTTTATTTCTTTATATGTATCATGCTGGTGTAATTACCCAGATACCTGTCGCAGTTGTTGATCAAGATACAACGCAATCATCGCGTGCATTAATTCAACAAGTGGCAGCTTCACCACAGCTACAAGTCGCTGAACGTTATCAAGATCTTTCGTCAGCCAAACATGCGTTGATCAAGGGGGAAGTTTATGCTGTGCTTTTTATTCAACCAGAATTTGAAAAAGATCTTATCGCAGGGCATCAACCAGAAGTGGTCGCTTTTTATAATAATCAGTATATGTCGGCGGGAACGATTATTTTTCGGGCGATGAGCTCTGCATTGAAAACAGCTAATAGCCAAATAGTACTGCAAGGATTATTAGAAAAAGGAATGGCTTCACCGGTAGCACAAAGTCAAATGCAAACTATTCCAGCTAGTTTACATCCTTTATATAATCCTACATTAAATTATCTTTATACCTTAATTAATGGTTTAATCCCTACGATTTTGCAGATTATTATTATGATGGCAATGGTTACCAGTGTTACTCGAGATCGCTTTGCTGCAACGAGTTATCAGCAAGTCTTACAACTCGCTAATCAGAATATTTTTATCTTTTTATTAGGGCGTATTCTTCCATATTTTCTCTATTTTTTATTTTGTCTGATTTTATTTGATACAGTTTTAATCACTTATTTTAATTTACCATTAAATGGACATTTTATATTGCTGATGCTTGGCGGTATTGGGTTTACACTGACTTCATGTTTATATGGAATTTTTTTTGGTTTAACTGGCTCAACCCTAGCACAAGCTTATGGTAGTGCAAGCTTAGTCGCTTCTCCTAGTTTTGGGTTTACTGGTCTGATTTTTCCTCGTCTTGCTATGAATACTTTTGCTTATATTTGGGGCGCTTTATTGCCTGTGACATGGTATATACAGATTCGTCTTGATCAAACATTACGAGCGCCAAATATGATAACTTCGTTAGAACCCTTTGTTTATTTATTGATCCAGTTTAGCGTTATGGCATTACTTATTACTCTTCATTTACGAAAAATCCGTAGGCGGTTAATATGATTAAATCTTTATTATTAATTTCCTATGAAGAACTAAAACGTATTTTCCAAAATAAAGCGATAGCCAGCGTCATGTTTGTCGGGATTTTTATCTATTTTTTCTTTTATCCACAACCTTATTTACATGAAGCGATACGAGATGTTCCGATCGCTGTGATTGACCAAGATAATACTAATTATAGTCGAGAGTTAGTTAGACAACTTGATGCTAATAAATCCATTAACATAAACTTACATATTGCGGATTTACAGACAGCTAAAAAATTGATTGAAGAGCGTAAAATCTATGGGGTAGTGCTGATCCCTTATCGTTTTCAGCAACATATTTTAGAGGGTAAAACGAGCCCTATCTCATATTATGGTGATGCTAGTTATATTTTAATTTATAGTAACGTTGCCACCGCGGTTAATACCGTTGCTAGCAATTTTGGTGCTAAAATTTCCATTTCGCGAAAAATAGCGCAAGGCGTTGATCCAGCTGTAGCAACCAATAGTGTTTCACCGTTTAATAGTCAGTTGATAAGTTTATTTAATCCTCAATCAGGCTATGCAACCTATGTTATTCCTGCTGCTTTTATTTTGATCTTATATCAAACATTGCTTATTGGCAGCATTTTATGTCGTCTATTTAGCAAAAACTCTGATTTTGAAATAACTTTCATTAACCAACAGAACGATGCGGCATCTTCAGCATTATTACTACTTCTTGGTAAATTACTCACTTATCTAATGCTTTACCTGATCTATTTTATGATGTATACCGTATTTGCGAATTATTGGTATGATTTACCACGCCTAAGTCATCTTGTTGTTTCATTGTCGTTTATTATTCCTTTTATTTTTTCTACGGCATTATTAGGTAAAGTTGTATCACATTTTGTCCATACGGTGAGTGATGTTTTTTGCTTAATTATACCGTCAAGTATGGTGATATTTTTTGTTACAGGGCTTTCTTGGCCAAAAGAATTAATGCCTCCTTTGTTTCACTTGATTGGCGATATATTCCCAGCGGTACCTGCTATAGTAGGTTCGGTAAAAATTAATCAAATGGGAGCCCGCTTTTCTGAATTTAGTCCACAATATTGGCATTTATGGATATTAACGATTATCTATTTTGGTATTGCATTCATTCTTGAGAAACGAAACATTCAAAAGGCAATGTCTGCAAATGTTAGGGAAGAAAAATAAAATAGGGTTGTTTTATTTATCATAACTAATCAAACTTAAGCAGGAATGTTTCAACACCAATTATTAGGCTTGCCATGTGTTATTGTATTGGATTATCCCGATTTATCTTTTAGCTTTATGATAAAAGCTAATCATTTAAATTAAATATCGTCAATTATCTATAGATTCAAATATAAAATTTCAGTCTTCATCTTGAAGGCTTGTGGATATCGCTATATTATAGTCGGTCGACTAAAAACTTAGTTAACTAAAACAATAAAATAGAAAACAAAATTAAATATAAATGAGTTCCCATGTTAATCAATGCTAAAAACATTCTTGAAAAATTAAATCCACATAATAAAGTAAATTATGATTCTGTATTAAAAGAGGTGATTGCTAATTGGCAGGCAGAATCAGCGCGACCAAAGTTATTAATTCATAGCTGCTGTGCTCCGTGTAGTACTTATGTTCTTGAATATTTGGCTCAATATGCCGATATTACGATCTATTTTGCTAATTCTAATATTCATCCTCGAGTTGAATATGAATATCGTAGTGCGGTACAGCAAAAATTTATTGCTGATTTTAATCAAAAAACGGGGCATAACGTTCAATTTCTAGAAGCGCCTTATCAGCCAGCAGAGTTTATCAAAAAGGTTGAGCACTTGCGTGATGCGCCAGAAGGTGGTGAACGTTGTCATATTTGTTATAAAATGCGATTAGACTTAGCGGCAATTAAGGCTCAAGAACTAGGGTTTGATTATTTTGCTAGTGCATTAACCCTTAGTCCAAAAAAAAATAGCCAAAAAATTAATGAATTAGGATTTGAAATCCAAGAAATTTTTTCGGTCAATTACCTTCCTTCTGATTTTAAAAAGAACAATGGTTATAAACGTTCAATTGAACTTTGTAAAGAGTATGATGTGTATCGTCAATGTTATTGTGGCTGTATTTTTGCGGCTAAAGCGCAAGGCGTTGATTTGAAAAACGTGATTAAGCTTGCTAAGCAAGGATTGCAAAAATAGCAATGAGTTGTTTTTACTGTTTGAATCTACACTATAAAATCATACTTCAAAAATTTGTATAACCTAAAACTTCTTGTAAATAGCATTGATTGAAAATATATCCAATTTGCTATTTACTATTTTTAAAGGTATGCATAAATATAATAGGTTTGAATCGTATATCTATGTTATATTTATATAAATATAACATAGTGCGTTAAACTGATAGGATTATAATGTGTTGTCAATTTATCAATTAAAACCTAAATTCCAAGCATTCCTCAGGCCTTATGCAATTTATCTTCATGATGCCAATATTACTGCTAATCAGGTAACATTAGCGGCATGTTTTGGCTCTATCATTGTTGCTTTATTTGTTGGATTATTGGCACAGTATCAATGGATTTTTGTATTGATTCCTTTATGGATGTTTATTCGTATGGCGCTGAATGCGATTGATGGGATGTTAGCTAGAGAATATCACCAAAAATCAAATTATGTGAATGAATATACAAATCCCCATGTAAAAAATGAGCAAAATAGTTTAATTTATGATATAAATACAGATATTGTTTTAATGTTAAGATATAGATAAGGACTTTATTATGTTAAAAGAGCAAATGATAGTAAAAAATTCAACTGGCTTGCATGCACGCCCTGTTACAACACTAGTTAAATTAGCTGGTCGTTATAAATCATCAATTGAGCTTGTTTATAATGATAAAGCTATCAAATTAAAAAGTATGATGGGATTACTTGGTGCAGGCGTAAAAGGTGGTTCAACTGTTGAAATCATCTGTGATGGTGAAGACGAACAAGCAGCAATGGACGAAATCCGTGAGTTATTCGCAACAGGCTTTGGCGAATAACTGCTGAGTTAATCTCGTAATCATTTTTAAGAAACTTATTCCGTCGACGATAGTCGACGGAATTGTAAAGAAGGCGTTAACTAAATACTTTATAGTAGACATATTTATCTAATTGAATGGTTAATCTTTGATGATCGAATGTAGTTCTTTATGATCAATCGAAGGTAACAAACGCGTAAATCCTCGGGTAAGATAAAGTAAATAAAGAAAACCCATTGCCAACCAAACTAAACCAACAATCATCGCTGTCGCATCAAGACTTGTCCATAACCATAGTGAGAGTAAAACGCCAATGGCGGGTAACAGTCCATATTTGAATAGGGTGGAGACTGTTTTTGTCTTGGTATCACCTAAATAGCTTTTAATTACACATAAATTAACAAAGGTAAATGCAACTAAAGCACCAAAACTGATCATTGAAACAACTAAACTAAGATCTAATACCAATGACAGTAATGAAAAACAGGCGACAAAAATAATCGACAAGTAAGGGGTTCTAAAGCGTGGATGAATCTTATAAAAGATTTGTTTAGGTAACACACCTTCACGCCCCATGGCATAGAATATTCTTGATACACTCGTTTGAGCTGTCATTGCCGATGCAAAGACACCAGTTAAATATGCCGCTTGGAAGAAATTATACATAAAATTACTACCTAATTGGCTGAGATTACCAACTTGACGAACCACATCTAAACTTGCAGTATCTTTATTATCGATAAAATCACTCCATTTAGGATAAGCTAAGTGAGCACAATAAGAAACCACTAAAAAAATACAACCAGCAATAAGAACAGTCCAGATAATGGCTCTTGGTAGCGATTTTTGAGCATCGTTAGACTCTTCTGCCAAGGTGGCAATGGCATCAAATCCTAAAAAAGCAAGGCATAATATTGCTGCACCAGACATTAAACCACTAAAATCACTTGCATTGACTTGTAGTGGTTTTATCATTGCTTCAGGGGTTAAATTCACATTAACTAAAGTCAAAAATATAAATAACCCAATAAAAATCATCTGAACAATAATTAAAGTGAAATTTACCGAATTAATTAACTTAATACCCAGATAATTTAAAAGACTAACACCAATCAATGATCCAAGTACAAATACATACGCAGGAACGCTAGGAAATGCTTCGTTAAGATAAATACCTAGTACCAAATAATTTAATATTGGTAAAAATAGGTAATCAAGGATTTGTGCCCAACCCACCAAAAATCCAATTTTTCCACCAAACGTACGTTGAACATACGAATAGGCAGAACCAGCAATTGGAAGCTTATTTGCCATTCGGCAATAACTTAATGCTGTAAAAAAGATCATAGCTAGGGTGATAATATAGGCTATAGGTAAGTGACCGTTACTTAATACTGTCACTTCCCCATAAGTGGTAAAGATCCCTAAAGGAACCATATAAGCTAAACCAAATGCAATCAATGCAGGTGTGGTTAAAACTCGTTTCATTTTTATTGCGGACATGACTTTGCTCCTCTGTCCCAAAAAACAATAAAAAACTACTAAGTATAGTTTTGCCTTTTTACCCGCTTAAAGCGGCAGGGAATTCTGCCATATTGTGATAATTATGCAAGTTAATTTTTAGTAAAATGATACTAAAGCAAACAAATTATCACCTTTAAAGCATGTTATTAATGATTTTAGTCTAATTTAATTTAGAGTATTTGGTTAAACGGTTAAGGATCTATTTGCATATTTGTGATCCAGCTCTATTATTTATTAGACAAAATAAGTGTCAGAGCAAATAAATCATTGTATATTTTATCAGTAATCCAAGTAGAGTGAAAATTGAGTTATTGCGAATAATCGATTATCAGTAAAAGGATTAATTTATGCAGTCAATCCCTGTTTTACCAGTTGATTTAATTGGAGATGTTGTTACTCAAAACCATCAGTTATCAATTTAATGGTTGAAAACGATTAAAGTCAACCCAGTAATGGCATTGATTATGCCTGTGATGGTTATTTCTACCGTGACGATATTAGTGATGGTGCCATTTTATATTGATGGGCTATCTTATCCACTCGATTGGTTTATTAAAGCTATGGTCGCAACTTTAAAAGGTATGTCTGAGGTTAATGCCGCATTTTTAGGTATTGGTATCGGAGTATTAGCGGCGCTAGATATGGGAGAACCATGTAGTAAAGCGGCGACAGCATTTACCAAATGCGGCAGCATGATATGTCATTGATATGTTTATTGGCGCATTAATTATTGCCGCTATCTTCCATTTCACGAAACCAACAGCTGTGGAAACCGAAGTAGTTGCTCAATTTGACTAAAGTCTAAATAATAACCTATGCTACACCAATCATGGTTGGTGTAGCAATTTGTAAATTAAAGACATAAAGTTTAAATTATGCTTGTTGATAAACGATTTTACCGCCCACAATCGTTGTTAATACCTTGACATTTTGCATATCGGTGGCTGGAATGGTAAATGGGTTGCGATCTAAAATAATCAAATCAGCAAATTTACCTTTTTCAATTGACCCTATGTATTCATCTTGTTTTAATACATATGCGGCATTAATAGTAGCGCTACGTAATACTTCAATAGCGGTTAGATTGCGATCACTGTTTAATCGAGGATGATCGGCATCGATTTGTCTAGTCATTGCAATTTGGAAATCGTACCATTCATTTAATGGATCAATTGGCCAATCGCTACCAAAAGCACATGTTACACCTGCATCAATATATTGCCCGTGTGCTTCTAAACCGTTATAACGTTCTGGGCCAAACAGGGTTTGATATTGCTCAACCATTGCCGAACTGCATCCTGCCCATTGAAATGAAAAGACCACACAAGCATTTAATTGTTTGTATCTGGTAAATTGGTGTAGTGCGCTTAGTTCGTTATGCGCAGTGCTTGGACGAATATCGGCATCAGGTAATGCCTTACGCATTTTTTCAATGGCATCAAGTACAACTTCGATAGCCCCTTCACCAACAGTATGCATATGTGGATGAAATCCTGCTTTTGCTGACTCAAGAATTAGAGAATCTAACATTTCAGTTGAATAATAAAGATCACCATAACGATCTTTTTCGTCGGCCAAATTGTATGGTTTAAGTAAACGTGCTGTCATTAATGGTGCTTGCATTACACCGTCTACAAATAATTTGGTATGCGAAATTTTAATACCGGGCTTTGGTTGCCAGTTTTTGTCGTCGTAACGTGCAGCGAACTGTTTTACTTTGTTAAGGAGAGTTGGAATTTCTTCAATTGAGGATACATCATCTGGCGGTAATTCACGCGCACCAAATAAGCGAATCGATAGTTGGTCTTGTTGTTGTAGTGTTAAAAATGCCTCGGCTTGGGTTTCGGTAATTCGAGCATCCATAACAGCAGTAACGCCTTGTTTATTGAGTTCTGCTTGCGATAATTTAGCAATGTTGACAGCTTGTTCATCGGTGAGTTTAGAAATGCTGTCAAACGCACGCATAGCCGGGGCATCTTCTAATATGCCATTTAATTCACCGTCATCAGTACGACCAATCTTTCCATCGGTTGGTTCAGGGGTGTTTCTATCTAAACCAAATTTCTCTAAAGCAATGCTATTGGCAACTAAAGTATGGCAGTCATTAGAAAACAAAATAACAGGGCGTTTTGTATTGAGCCGATCAAGATCAAAGCGAGTAATATCAGTACCGATTGGCAACACTTCTTGGCGCAGCCACCCTCGAACTTGTAACCAGTTTGTGCTGTTATCTGTCAAATCTTTATCTAAATGCGTTTGAATAATAGCTAAAGTATCATCAATAGTTAAGCTTTGATAATTTAAATTACAAGAGGATAATTGCATTCCGCCCCAAAATGTATGTAGATGCGAATCAATGATTCCTGGCATCATCGTTTTACCTTGCAGATCATAAATGGTTGTGTGATTATCAACATAGTGATTGTTATTTATCTCTTGCGTAGTGCCAGTTGCAATAATATAGCCATTTTCGATTGCTATTGCCTCGCAGACACTATCTTGTTTGTCTGCGGTGTAAATATAGCCGTTAATATAAATAACATCTGCCTTAGCCATTATGAGGATTCCTTAAATAAAGATCAAAATGAAAGGTCAACGATAGCAGATTTATAAAAAATTTGTCAAATGCAATAATTTTCTTTATTGTGTGAGCAGATTATGCTACAAATATTCTATTTTAGTTACAGCGTCACAAGATGAACCAATGAAATATCAACAACTAGAAAACCTTGAATGCGGTTGGAAGTGGCACTATTTAGTAAAAAGGCATTTAGAGGGTGAACTAATTACTCGATATGTCGAAAAAAGCGCCGCTGAGCATGCTGTCAATGCATTATTGTTACTAGAACATAATCCAACTGGTGTCGTTGATTGGATAAAAGAGCATTTAAATCCCGATTTAGATAATCGCCTGAAGCAAACCATTCGGGCAAAACGGAAAAGGCATTTTAATGCAGAACAGCAATATACTCGAAAGAAGTCCATTGATTTGGAATTTTTAGTCTGGCAACGATTAGCTAATTTAGCCAAACGCCGTGGATGCACATTGTCACAAACCATTACGCAACTCATTGAGGATGCAGAGCAGAAAGAGCAATATGCAACGAAAGTAACAACAATTAAAGATGATTTACTATCACTCCTAGATGCGAAGCCAGATAGTAAAGAATACAAACAACAGAATAGAAAGGTTTAATTATGGGAAAATCCCTTGTTATTGTGGAATCACCAGCTAAAGCAAAAACGATTAATAAATATCTTGGCAAAGATTTCGTGGTTAAATCAAGTGTAGGTCATATTCGCGATCTACCCAAGAGTGGTAGTAGCCAACGAGCTGAAAAATCAACAAAAGAGACAAAAGACAAAGCTGAAAAAAAAGTTAAACGCTCCGAACAACAGATTTTAGTTGATCGGATGAGTGTTGATCCATACAACGGTTGGCAAGCGCATTACGAAATTTTACCTGGCAAAGAACGAGTGGTATCAGAATTAAAAAAACTGGCTAAAGATGCAGATATGATCTATCTCGCAACCGATTTGGATAGAGAGGGAGAAGCCATTGCTTGGCATCTTAAAGATGTGATTGGTGGAGATGAGAGTAAATACCGTCGTGTTGTGTTTAACGAAATCACCAAAACAGCGATCAAAAATGCCTTTAACCAGCCATCAATGCTCGATATGGATCGGGTCAATGCACAGCAAGCGCGCCGATTTATGGATCGGGTTGTGGGTTTTATGCTATCGCCATTACTTTGGAAAAAGGTTGCTAGAGGGTTATCGGCTGGTCGTGTTCAGTCAGTTGCAGTGCGTTTAGTGGTTGAACGTGAACGTGAAATTCATGCTTTTATTCCTGAAGAATATTGGGATCTTTTTGCTGATTTAAACACAGCTCACAAAGAGTCGTTAACCCTACAAGTTACTCATTATAAAAACGAAGCGTTTGAACCAAAAGATAAAGTTGCCATTGATATTGCGCTAGCAGGACTTAATCAAAACCAATATCAAGTAACGAATATTGAAGAAAAACCGACTAAAAGTAATCCAACTGCACCGTTTATTACTTCAACTTTACAGCAAGCCGCAAGTACTCGCCTTGGTTTTGGTGTTAAAAAGACTATGATGCTAGCTCAGCGTTTATATGAAGCGGGTTATATCACCTATATGCGTACCGATTCAACTAACTTGAGTCAAGATGCATTAACTATGGTACGAGATTATATCGGCAACAAATTTGGCGATAAATATTTACCAAAATCTCCTAATGTATATAGCAGTAAAAAGAATTCACAAGAAGCGCACGAGGCGATTCGCCCATCAGATGTTACTATTCTTGCTGATAATATTAGTGATATTGAAGCAGATGCGAGTAAATTATATCAACTCATTTGGCGTCAATTTGTGGCTTGTCAAATGACATCGGCCGAATATAACTCAACAACAATTACAGTTAAATCAGGCGATTTTACTTTAAAGGCCAAAGGTCGTACATTGCGTTTTGATGGGTGGACTAAAGTACAACCACAATTGGCAAAAAATAATGAAGATAAAATATTACCACCGTTATCAGTCAACGACAAACTCGATTTAATCAGTTTAAATCCAAATCAACACTTTACCAAACCACCTGCTCGGTATAACGAAGCATCACTGGTTAAAGAGCTTGAAAAACGTGAAATTGGACGCCCATCGACTTATGCAACCATTATTTCGACAATTCAAGATCGCGGATATGTACGTTTAGATAATCGCCGTTTTTATGCTGAAAAAATCGGTGAAATTGTTACCGATAGACTTAGCGAAAACTTTAATGACCTAATGAGTTATGATTTTACCGCACGTATGGAGCATGCACTGGATGAAATCGCTCATAAAAAACAAGAATGGCGCGAAGTACTTGACCAGTTTTTCAGTGATTTTAGCCAGCATCTTGAGGTTGCCGAACAAGCGCCTGATAAAGGTGGTATGCAACTTAATCCATTAGTATTAACACCTGAAATTAAATGCCCTAATTGTAGTCGTGAAATGGGTATTAAAACTGCCGGTACAGGTGTATTTTTAGCCTGTTCAGGTTATGCGTTACCACCTAAAGAACGTTGCAAACAAACCATTAACTTAATTCCTGAGCACGAAACTTTAAATATTTTGGAAGAAGCTGAAACAGCCGAAACCGATGCTTTAAGGGCACGTAAACGCTGTCCAAAATGCCATACAGCGATGGATAGTTATTTGCTTGATAACGAGCGTAAATTGCATATTTGTGGCAATAATCCGATTTGTGATGGTTTTATTGTTGAAAAAGGTAGCTTTAAAGTTAAAAGTTACGAAGGGCCAATTATCGAATGTGAAAAATGTGGATCTGAAATGCATTTAAAATCAGGACGATTTGGCTTATATATGGGCTGTACTAATCAAGATTGCAAAAATACGCGTAAAATCTTAAAAAATGGTGATGTAGCACCACCTAAAGAAGATCCGGTCGATTTGCCTGAACTTAAATGTACAAAGTCTGATGCACATTTTGTATTGCGTGATGGTGCCTCAGGAATATTTTTAGCTGCCCATAATTTTCCAAAATCAAGAGAGACGAGAGCGCCGTTGATTGAAGAGTTACAACGTTTTAAAGATCGCCTGCCAGAGAAATTTGTTTATTTAACCGAGGCACCAAATAAAGATCCTGACGGTAATCCATCCATTGTTCGTTTTAGCCGTAAAAGCAAACAACAATATGTAACCTCAGAAGTGAACGGTAAGTCGACAGGTTGGGTGATGCAATATGTGGATGGCAAATGGATCAATAATAAAAAATAGGTGAGCACACCTGAATTTTGTCAAAAAGTTTCAGGAAAGTATGCGTTTTAGTATAAAAATAATTATTTTTGTTTGTGCTAGGCTGTGAAAAGATTTACCTTACCAATTCTCCCTTTTGTAATATGATTAAAAGGGAGAAAAGCATACAGTTAAAGGAGCTTTTGTGTGTCATGAAATTGCAACAATTACGCTATATTGTTGAAGTCGTCAATAACGATCTTAACGTATCGTTGACATCCGAAAAACTGTATACTTCTCAACCAGGTATAAGCAAACAAATAAAATTATTAGAAGACGAGCTTGGCGTTCAGATATTTACCCGAGTGGGTAAGCACCTTTCAGAAGTGACACCAGTTGGTGAAAAAATTATTGCTCTTGCTCGAGAAATCCTCAATAAATCGAGCGATATTAAAATTATTGCCAAAGAGTTTAGTCAGCCAAATCAAGGTTCATTAACAATTACCACAACGTATACTCAAGCACGTTATGCCTTGCCTGTTGTGATCCAGCAGTTTATGCAACAATATCCAAATATTACTTTGCATATGGAGCAAGGATCATCACCGCAGTGCATATCTCAAGCACAAACAGGGCAGGCCGAATTGGCTATTGTGACCGACATTTCACAGCTTAGCGATGATATGATTGCCTTACCTTGCTATCACTGGAACCAAGCAGTGATTGTGATGAAAGATCACCCACTTGCCAAAAGCAACTTAATTACAATTGAACAACTTTCAAAATATCCATTAGTCAGTTACGATTTTTCTAATGATGGTTCAGATTTAAATCAAGCTTTTTTACGCGCTAATCAGTCGCCTAATATTGTTTTTAGCACAACAGACGCTGAGTTAATTAAAACCTATGTTAAATTGGGCGTCGGTATTGGCATTGTCGCCAAAATGGCGGTGAATAATGATTCAGAGGATGATTTTGTTGTACTGAGTGCTGGTCATATTTTCCCTTACAGCACAACCTATATCGTTTTTGCGCGTTCGTTATTTTTACGCAGTTATATGTATGATTTTATTCAGCAGTTTTCACCACATTTACATCGACAAACTGTCGATAAACTCATGTTATGTGAAAATAATATCGAAGTATTAGCGATGTTTAATGGGGTAAAATTGCCTGTTTGCTAAGTTGATTTATTTTTTATCATAATAAAAAAATGTAAATCAAAGTGCGATATGATTCGCACTTTGATTATTTTTATTATTTATGCCTTGTTTTTAAAATGCCAATCACATCTTGTAGTGACAGATTCTGGTCTTGTAGTAAAACTAATAAATGATAAATAAGATCAGCCGATTCATTTGTTAGTTCCTCTCGATCATGGACAGTCGCAGCAAGGGCGGTTTCAACGCCTTCTTCTCCCACTTTTTGGGCAATGCGTTTAGTGCCATCATGATACAGTTTTGCCGTATAGGATGACTTAGGATCGGCATTTTTACGCCCAGCAATTATCTGTTCTAATTCAAACAAAAATCCCCATTGGGTTTTAGCCGAAGCAAAACAACTTGTTGAGCCGGTATGGCAAGTTGGGCCAACTGGATTCACTAAAATCAATAACGTATCATTATCACAATCAGTTGAAATACTCACAACATTAAGAAAATTGCCAGAAGTTTCACCTTTTGTCCAAAGGCGCTGTTTGGTGCGTGAATAAAAAGTGACTTTACCGCTGCTTTGTGTTTGTATTAACGCTTCTTGATTCATATAACCAAGCATTAACACATCACCAGAAACATAATGCTGAATAATGACCGGCATTAAATTATCTACTTTTTGCCAATCAAGTTGTTGTAAATCTAATTGGGTATTGCAATTTTGAGTTAACATAATCGAATATCTACTCCATGTTGTGCCAAATATTGTTTAAGTTCACCAATATTAATGATTTGCTTATGAAAAACGGAGGCGGCTAATGCACCGTCAACTTCAGCTTCGTCAAATGCTTGTAAAAAATGCGCCACATTGCCTGCACCACCTGAAGCAATCAGAGGCACCTTGCAAATACCGCGAACCGCTTTCAGTTGCTCAAGATCATACCCATTACGAATGCCGTCTTGGTTCATCATATTTAGAACAATTTCGCCCGCGCCACGTTTTTGCACCACTTCTACCCAATCAAGTGTATTCCATTTTGTGGCAACAGTGCGTTTTTCGTCACCTGTAAATTGATAAACATGATAATTGTTTGATTCTTTGTCATACCAAGTATCAATACCAACCACAATACACTGTACACCATAACGATCTGCAAGCCTTGTAATTAAAGTGGGATCGGTAAGCGCAGGGGAATTAATCGAAATTTTATCGGCACCAAAGCTTAATATTTGCCCAGCATCTTCAACGGTTTTAATTCCGCCAGCAACACAAAAGGGGATATCAATAACTTCGGCCACTTTTGCAATCCAACTTTTATCAACCACTCGCCCATCTGACGAGGCGGTAATATCATAAAAAACCAATTCATCCGCCCCTTCTTGCGCATAGCGTTTTGCTAAAGGCACAATATCACCAATAATTTCGTGATTTCGAAATTGCACTCCCTTAACCACTTGACCATTACGAACATCTAAACAAGGAATTATTCTTTTTGCCAGCATGAAATTGCCTCCTGAACAGTAAATTTTCCTTCAAGCAAAGCACGGCCAACAATCACACCTGCTACGCCACTATTTTGTAGTGCTTTAACATCGTTTAACTGACCAATACCGCCAGATGCTTGAAAAGCAATTTGTGGGTATTTTTGGCTGATTTCTTGATATAATTTAATGTTTGAGCCACTTAGTGTGCCATCTTTTGAAATATCAGTGCACAGTACATGTTGTAAACCATAAGGTAAATAATCCTCAATCACTTGTTCTAATGTCTGTTTTGAATCTTCTTGCCAGCCATGAATGGCAACATATTTATTGCCTTGATTATCAATGTGAACATCCAGAGCCAACACTAATCTTTCTGCGCCATATTTTGTGAACCACAGTTTGACTAATTCAGGTTGTTTAATCGCTGTTGAGCCAATTACTACGCGAGCGGCGCCGGCGGATAGTAATGATTGTATATCTTTTTCAGTACGAATGCCGCCACCCACTTGAATAGGCACTTGTACGCCATTAATCAACATTTGTATTAACGAAATTTGGCGCGCGGTTGGATTTTTCGCTCCAGTTAAATCAACAAGATGCAATAGTTTAGCGCCTTGTTTTTCATAATTTTGTAAACGCAAAAGGGGGGTATTGCCATAATTGCGCTTTTGCGCATAATCACCTTGATGTAATCGCACAACGCTACCATCAATTAGATCAAGAGCAGGAATAATCATTGGAAAAGTTGTCATAGTTACATCTCCAAAAAGTTTTTGAGCAATTTTGCACCGGCTGAGCCAGAACGCTCGGGATGAAATTGCACGCCGTAGAAGTTTTCTTTTTGTACGGCAGCGGTAAAGCTTTCGCCGTAATTGGTTTCTGCTATTGTTGCTGAGCATAGTGGCATCGCGTATCCATGTACAAAGTAAAAATAGGCATCATCAGGAATATCTCGAAAGAGATGATGACCGGCTTTTGGGTAGACTTGATTCCAACCCATGTGTGGCAAAGGTAGACCATAATCAGGAATTTCAACAACGTTTTCAGGGATGATTCCTAAAGTATGCACATGCCCTTCATTGCTGTAATTCGCTAAAAGTTGCATACCAAGGCAGATCCCTAATACCGGTTGCGTACAAACTTTGATAAGTTCTATTAAATTGCGTTCTTTTAGTTTTTGCATAGCTGAACTTGCTGAGCCTACTCCTGGTAGAAACAGTTTGTCTGAACTTAGCACGACATCAGGATCAAGGCTAATTATTGGATCATAACCTAACCGTTGCACGGCATATTTGACCGATGAAAGATTAGCGCAGCCAGTATCAAGAATGACAATCTTCATTTATAGCACTCCTTTTGAACTTGGCAATTGATCACTTTTAATTTTGATTGCTTGTTTTAATGTGCGTGCAAAGGCTTTAAACAAGCTTTCAACTTTGTGATGATCATTATTGCCTTCGGTTTCAATGTGTAACGTGATAGCCATAGCATAACTCAGTGAGTAAAAGAAATGCTCAACCATTTGTGTGCTCATCTCGCCTACTTTTTGGTGGGTAAACTCCGCTTTAAATTTAAGATAAGGGCGCCCTGAAATATCAATTACACACTTGGCTAAACACTCATCCATTGGAATAACAGATGCGTAACGCGTAATGCCGCGTTTATCGCCGAGTGCTATTTTAAGAGCCTCGCCTAACGCCAGTCCAGTATCCTCGATGGTGTGGTGATCATCAATATGTAAATCACCCGCTACTTGAATATGGAGCTTAATACCGCCGTGTGTAGCAATTTGATCGAGCATATGATCAAAAAAACCAATTCCCGTATTAATTTGACTACCACCTTGGCGATCGAGCCATACTTCGACTAATATTTTCGTTTCTTTGGTATTGCGTTCAACTTTAGCATAGCGATCAGTGACAGTTAATCGTTGCGCAATTTCGTGCCAGTTTAAATCTTCAGGATGATATCGTAACCCTTTGATTTGCATATTTTCAGCTAATTGAATGTCCGTTATCCTATCGCCAATAACGTAGCTATTTTGTTTGTCCAGTTTACCACTGGTAAGATAAGGTAATACTAATTGGATTTTAGGTTTACGACATTCGCAGTTATCCTCGGGAAAGTGAGGGCAAATTAGCACATCTTCAAAATTAACGCCTTGCGATTTAAAAATCTGCATCATTAGATTATGCGGTCCATCAAAATCTGCTTGTGGATAGCTGCTAGTACCCAGCCCATCTTGATTGGTGACCATCACTAATTTGTATCCTGCTGCTTGTAGTTTAAGCAGAGCAGGGATCACATTCGGTTCAAAAGCCAGCTTATCAAAACGATCAACTTGAAAGTCAATTGGAGGCTCGGTAATTAATGTGCCATCTCGATCAATGAATAAGTATTTTTGTAACATTTTTGCTCCTATTTTATTGCCTTGAGCGCAGAAATTACTGCTTCACACTCAGCTTGGGTACCAATGGTGATTCGAATCATATTATTTTGGCCAATCGACTTGCTTTGATCGCGTAAGATAATCCCTTTATTCCATAAGATATTAAACACGTCTTTATTATCTTGAAACTTCACACATAAATAGTTGGACGAACTCGGATAAATTTTTTCAACAACTGATAACAGTGCTAGCGAACTGGCAAATTTTTCTTTTTGTTTGTTCAAATTGATTACATGCAACTTCATAGCATTAATACCATCTTTACTCAGCGCTTGTGCCGCAATATCAGCAACGGGGGTAGCGAGTGGATAGGGGGCTATGACTTTTTGTAAAGCATCAATCACTGACTTATTGGCAATAGTAAAACCGCAACGTAATCCCGCTAAAGCAAATGCTTTTGATAATGTACGTAACACAACTAAATTAGAGTAGTTAGCAAGCCAACTCACCACTGTTGAGTTAGGGGAGAACTCAATATAAGCCTCATCAATCACTACTAAAGCACGATTGTTAGCAATATTGAGCAACGTTTTAATATCCTCAGGATCAATTAAGTTACCCGTTGGATTATTGGGTGAACAAACATAAATCAGTTTAACGCCATCAAGATGCTGCTCGATACCCTCAAGATCAAGCTGCCAATCGGCTTTGGTTGGGACTGTTTTGGTTTTTATGCCTAACGTTTCAGCACTCACTTGATACATGCCATAAGTTGGTGGGCAGTACAAAATGCTGTCTTTTTCAGGCTCGCAAAATGCACGCATTAATAATTCAATAGCTTCATCAGCACCGCGGCTAACAATTAACTGATCGGGTTGTACACCTGCATATTGAGCATAACGCTGAATCACTTTTTCTGGTTGTGGCTCTGGGTAACGGTTTAAGGTTTGTTCGGTTAATTCAAAATGTGGTGCGACGGGGTATTCGTTCGCATTGAGCCACACATCACCATTACCGCCAATTCGACGGGCGGATTGATAAGGCGTTAGTTTCTGAATATTTTTTCTAACTAATTGATTAATATCCATGTTATCCACCTATTTTTAACCCATTGAATTTAATGCCGCTAGGCGCAAAGTAACCGCGTGTTTATGGGCGTTCAGTTGTTCGGCTTCGGCCATAAGTTCGACAGCGTTTCCGATTGCTTTTAAGCCCTCTGGCGATAATTTTTGTACTGTCATTCTTTTTTGAAAATCAGCCAGCCCAAGGCTAGAATATGTTGCGGTATAGCCATATGTTGGCAGTACATGATTAGTCCCAGAAGCATAATCACCGACTGATTCAGGCGACCAATTGCCTAAAAATATTGAACCAGCACTGGTGATTTGTTCAACTAATTCATCTGCATTGGCTGTTTGAATAATTAAGTGTTCGGGACCATAACGATTGCTGATGTTAATGCACTGAGTTAAATCTTTCGTTACAATTAAGCGACTCTCTTTCAAGGCTTTTTCCGCAATCTCTTTGCGCGATAGTTGGGCAAGTTGCTTATCGACGGCGATTGATACCGCTTGCGCAATGACCTCGTCAGGGGTAAGCAGAATCACTTGCGAATCAGGGCCATGTTCGGCTTGTGATAACAGATCGGCAGCAATAAAATCAGGGTTTGCCGAACTATCAGCAATAACCAGCACCTCAGAAGGACCCGCAGGCATATCAATGGCGGCACCGTCAAGACGTTGACTTACTTGGCGTTTGGCTTCGGTAACGTAAGCATTGCCTGGACCAAAAATTTTAGCCACTTTAGGCACCGATTCAGTACCAAATGCCATAGCAGCAATCGCTTGAGCTCCACCAAGTTGATAAATCTCGGTAACGCCACAAAGTTCAGCTGCATATAATATTTCATCGGCAATCGGTGGCGGCGAACATAAAATCACTTTACGACAACCCGCAATTTTAGCTGGTATTGCCAGCATTAACACGGTTGATAATAAAGGGGCGGAACCACCGGGAATATAGAGTCCCACTGAATCAATCGGGCGGGTCACTTGCTGACATTTTACACCTGGCATAGTTTCAACCGTAATGGCTTGCTTTACTTGTGCTTGGTGAAACTTGTTAATATTAGCAACAGCAAGTTGCATAGCTTGTTTTAAATCAGAATTAACGCGACTAGTAGCTGCTTTAATTTCATCTTGAGTTAATTTGATCTGCTTAATTTGAACTTTATCAAACTTGTTGCTTAGTGCTATTAATGCTTCATCGCCATTTTGTTTAACTTGAGCCAAAATATCTTCTACTGCTTTGCTAATCGAATCAGAGGCCGTGATAGCAGGGCGTGTCAATAGCGCTATTTGTTGTTCATTTGTACATTGTTGCCAATAAGAGAGTTTCATATTATTACTCCATCATTTTTTCAATTGGTAAGACCAGAATTGAGCTGGCGCCTAATGCTTTTAGTTTTTCCATAGTTTCCCAAAAGAGTGATTCACTGCTCACCATATGTAGCGCCACACGATTTTGTTCACCGGTTAAAGGTAAAATGGTTGGATTTTCTGCACCTGGAAGCAGGGCAACTACATCTTCTAAAACGGCGGTTGGGGCGTGTAGCATAATATATTTGGATCCACGTGCCTGAATGACACCTTGAATTCGAGTCATGATTTTATCTATCAGTGCTTGTTTTACTGGTGGCATTTCGCCTTTGCGCTGGATTAAACAGGCTTTTGATTTATAGATAATTTCGATCTCTTTAAGACCGTTTGCTTCAAGTGTTGCGCCACTTGAAACCAAATCACAAATTACATCGGCAAGTCCTGCGCGCGGTGCAACTTCGACCGAACCATTAAGTAAGCAGGTTTTAAAGGTAACATTATATTGTGCAAGATAACGGCGGAGCAGGTGAGGATAAGTGGTCGCAATACGCAGATCATTCAAACATTCAGGACCTGTATAAACAAAATCACGAGGCGCGGCTATCGATAAACGACAACCACCAAAATCTAAACTGCGTAATTTTTTGAATTGTGGATTTTCGCCTTCGGCTTGCCTATCTAATACTTCTTCTTCTAATACATTCTCGCCGACAATCCCAATATCGACAACGCCATCAATCACCAGACCGGGAATGTCATCATCTCGAACTCGCAAGATATCGATAGGCATATTTTCGGCAAAAGCGATCAAACGCTGTTCTTGCAGATTAATCTTAATGCCGCATTGTGCCAGTAACTTTTTTGACTCATCACTTAAACGACCTGATTTTTGCATCGCAATGCGTAAACGCGAATTATCCAACATACTTTTCTCCAAAGTTATCTAAAAATTTATAAACCACAAACAAAAAACCCTCGGAAGTTTGATCTTCCGAGGGTTCTCTGCTTGCTTTTGCGATATCACCGGAAGATCAACGTCTTCCAGCACCAATCGCCCGAAGACTATTCAGGAATGATGGTGATGATGATGTTTAGTCACAAAATTAGTAACAAAAACGCAAAAACAAATCATAAAATAAAAACCTTTAACTGAGTTAATAATTAAATCTATTGAACAAAATATAACAGAAATTGCCTACTCGCAACTGTTTTTTTCGATTTTAAATAATTATTTAATAACCAGTAGATGCGATTTATGTCAATTAGACAATTTGTTTTAATTGATGATTAACCTGCACATGCCTCATTATTAGTACAAAACTAACGTAGAAAATTATGTAGTCTATTTCAATATTTTTATTCAATTTTACTGTGCTATTTTAGGGAATAGTTCAATGTTTATCTTATGTTATGTTAAATAAATTAAAAAGGTACACGTATTTTCTGATCAAGTATTTCTTCAAACAGCATGATTAACTTCTGAAAAATATTTTCCCATTGTGTAATGTATTCTGATGTACTTACTTCTATCAAAAAATCAGGTATTGCTTTGTTAGGCATTCCTACCGATTTACCTTTTTTATATGATAAAGAAATTGCTTTATTTTTTACTTGATAATATAAATAAAAATCAGAACCTTGCTCACAAAACCATATTTCTTTTATTTTTTCGTGTAATGACTTAGCGGCATTGATGGAATCAATAATATCATCCAAACAGATTAAAAAGTCACAAAACAAATCCAAAGTAATATTAAATCCATTACTGAATGTGATATTTATACATCCTTCAACATATTGAGATAGCTCAACAAGAGCAAAATGAAAAGGGGGCAATTCCATTTCATCATTATCTAAATATTCATCTAGCGCGGTTGGCTTTTTCTTTATGGTTAAATTAATATTCATTTTTTCGGGTAGTACAGGCTTGTTGTAATTCTCAGTTCTCATCAGTATCCGCTTTTGATGACTTCAAATGTTGTTTGCGTTAATGTATTATCATACTAACCTCATTTTTACTCATCGGCGTTAAATGCCTTGATATTCCTAAGTAGTGATATATAACATAACTAAACTATAACGATAATATTCAACATATCAAATTTTATCCTAATGCCAATTTTTTTGCTAAAGAAGCTAAAGAAAGAGTTTGCACCGAAATTTATTCAAGTCTATTGTCAATATAAATAGTTGGCACGAATATGAGAATTGTTTAATTTTAATAATTTCTTGATATTCATTTTCTATGCGTTCATAGTATAGTTCCAGTTTTACATTGGAATTATCCTTTTCATTAGTATCGGACTTAGTTTCATGAAATCTTGTCAAGTTAAACTTAACCTTCGATAAAGGTTTAATATCGAAATTAAATTTTTTCACACATGAAACAAATTCATACAATATTGTTTTTTGTTGTAAGCTGATAAATCAAAAATATCCCAAAAAAACTAGCCAAGCTTTTTAAAAGCGGTTATTATTTCATCAATTATTGAAAACAGCTTATTTAATAAGCTGTCACAACAATAAAATTCAAATAAAACAATAATTTATTTTAATAGTGAACCGTGGTGTATTATCATTTTAGACACCAGACACTGGCAAACCGATGTCTTAAATTTATCAAATAATCCTATTCGCCGAGTTTTTGCACGACACTCATTTATCTCTTCGAAATTATTCCGAAAATTCTTGCTAGCGTTGGTACTACTACTATTATTATTGTCGTCTTAATGGAATTTGCTGGCATTGGGAGCTAAAAATAGCCGAGAGGTAAATAATTGTAGTGATGCAATAATATTACCATCACCAGTTATCAACTTTGTAAGACCTAATCCGTTTTGGGGTAGTACTGACGACAATGCTTGGCGACGGAATTTCGCCGGCCCTGCTGATATGTGGCAACTGAAAAAAGGATTCTTTGTTCAATCAATTGATCCTGCATCATACGCCCTGAATTTTCCAACCACGGGAGCTAATGGATTATATTTTGATTTACTGATGGATAACGTTGATGAAAGTGAATTGACATGGGCACCAGTCACGCATGAGGGAATAACTGCTACCGTGAAAAGGGTATCCGCGACAGATCATTGGATTGAAAGACCACCGACTTGGCCTCCTACTCCTCCGGATGTGGTGACTCGCGTTATTCTGACAGGTCCAGAAGCACAGGCGCAAATAAACATTGCCAAGCCTACTCGAATTACCGTGCCAAGATTACCACAGACCTTTGAGTTAGTGGGTAGAGATAATCATGGTAATGAGATAGTAAAATATGGCTTTGTTTTGCAGAAGTGGTTCGTCAATCGATGGATACACGACGAATCCCCTGATAAACAATCACTTTGGTGTAGTAACTTAGGCTATCGTTTTCCAAAATCACAGAACCTTACTAACGCCGTCTGTACTATGAGTAGGGATGGCCCCGTCGTTGTGCAGGTGCTGTTGGTGCTACGCCGTCATCAAGTGGTAATTATTACCAGCGTCGAATAGGGGGGAGGATTATTTGCGGAGTGGGGCAGCATTGGTGAATATTACAGTTCACGATTTATAAATTCTGGTTACTGGAGTAGCTCTATAGGAATTCCCCAATTCGTTACTGTGGCCTCTAGCAGTGGGACAATATATAGCGATGTTCCTTTATACTTTGTCTACTATGGAGTTTGTGTCACTCCTTAGCTTTTAGTTCTTAATACTTAGGACGCAGTTAGGTTTATCGTACTCATTAAGGACAAGCCATTAAAAAATAAAACCACCGCAATAATAAACAGAAATTAGGCTGTAATTCATTGATTTTATTGAAAAGGTATCTCAATTTTTACAATACCCAAGAGTCAATACCGTTATTAATCTGGCATCAAAATGCGCCGACAACTGATCAGGGAGGGTATAACAGTTATAACGATTAATAATTGCTTAAGTAGTTAAAATAGTGATAGTGGCTTTCACTGTTTTAAGTTTTTGATTCAGTAACTAAGCAAGCTCTTGCAAGATTGTTTAACATCTAACTGCGTTAATAAAAAACCGTTCTCAATGGAACGGTTTTTTATTGATTGGTATCAATTAAATTTGCTTATTAACCCTTGTATTTTTTCATGACAATTGAGGCATTTGTACCACCAAAGCCAAAGCTATTTGACATGACTGTAGTAAGTTCACGTTCGGTTGGTTCAGTAATAATGTTCATACTAATTGCTGCATCATCAAGTTCATCAATATTAATACTTGGCGTAATAAAACCATGTTCTAACATTAATAATGAATAAATAAGCTCTTGTGCACCAGTTGCACTTAATGAGTGACCTGTCATTGATTTGGTTGATGAAATCGCTGGAATATTATCACCAAATACTTGTTTGATTGCCCATAACTCTTTGACATCACCCACTGGGGTTGATGTGCCGTGGGTGTTGATGTAATCAACCGGGACATCTAAATCTTGAATAGCAAGTTGCATACAACGCATTGCACCTTCGCCTGATGGGGCAACCATATCATGCCCGTCTGATGTTGCACCATAGCCAACAAGTTCGCCATAAATATGAGCACCACGAGCAAGGGCATGTTCTAATTCTTCAACAACAACCATACCGGCACCACCTGCAATAACAAATCCATCACGGTTTTTATCATAAGCGCGTGATGCTTTTTCTGGGTTGTCGTTATATTTGGTTGATAAAGCTCCCATGGCATCGAATTCGCATGACATTTCCCAGCAAAGCTCTTCGCCACCACCGGCAAAAACGATGTCTTGCTTGCCAAGTTGAATCAGTTCGGCAGCGTGACCAATACAGTGAACCGATGTTGCACAAGCAGATGTCATTGAGTAGCTAATCCCTTTGATTTTAAATGGGGTTGCTAAACAAGCCGAAATCGCCGATGACATTGATTTGGTTACAGCATAAGGACCAACACCACGTAGGCCTTTTTCTTTCATGCCAGCAACGACATTGTATTGTGTTTTGGTTGAGCCACCATAACCAGCAATTAAACCAGTGCGAGGGTTAGAGACTTGTTCCGGAGTCAATTTTGCATCTTCAATGGCTTGTTGTAAAGCTAGATAACCATAAATAGAAGCATCATTCATGAAGCGAACAACTTTGCGATCAATCAGTCCTGTCGTGTCGAGTTTGACATTCCCGCATACATGGCTACGCATTCCGCTATCTTTCATTTCTTGGGAAAAGGTAATACCGCTACGACCAATTTTTAGTGATTCTAAAACTTCTTTAGTATTATTCCCAATACTTGAAAGAATTCCTAACCCTGTAATAACAACACGTTTCATTTACTATTTAGCTCCTAAGTTATCTGGCTTCATACAAAAAAAGTGCGTTGATTATAGCGTACAGTTGTAAGCTGAACAATACCTTGCTGTGTTTTTATTTTGATCTTTTGATATTGACTTGAATATTTATATAGATAAAGCAATTAAATCAAATATAACCTTATAAAAAGTTGCTAAAAGCGGCATAGATGATGGTTGTTTTAGTCTGCAATATTTGCTTGCCAAGCTTTATATGATTGCTGTAAACTGTATAAATAAACAGTGTTTTGGTAAGTTAAATATGTCCGAAAAAATGATAACCAAACTTGAAATATTAGCCGAATCAGCAAAATATGATATTTCTTGCTCGTCGAGTGGTGCATCAAGAAGTAATAAAGCTAAAGGTATCGGTAATGCACATAAATCTGGTATTTGCCATACTTTTACTGCCGATGGAAGGTGTGTTTCGTTACTTAAAATTATGCTGACAAATTATTGCATGTTTGATTGCGCCTATTGTATTAACCGGCAAAGTAATGATATTCCAAGAGCGGGCTTTACCCCGCGTGAGCTGGCCAATTTGACCATTGAATTTTATCGCCGTAATTATATCGAAGGCTTATTTATCAGTTCGGGGATTGTTAGAAGTCCAGATCATACTATGGAAAGAATGATTAGAGTGGTAAAAATTTTGCGTGATGAACATGGCTTTAATGGCTATATACATATGAAAGCGATCCCCGGTGCGAGTAACGATCTAATTAATCAAGCTGGTTTATTAGTTGATAGGATGAGTGTTAATTTAGAAATTCCAACCGAAGAAAACCTTAAATTACTTGCGCCCGATAAAGATCATCAAAGCATCTATCAACCTATGCGGCAAATTCATCAAAATTTGATAGAAAATATTGAAGATCGCAAAAAATTTCGAGCTACGCCCAAATTTGTACCTGCTGGGCAAAGTACTCAAGTTATTATTGGTGCGACAGATGAGTCGGATAAGCAAATTTTGCAATTAACCGCCAAACTTTATAAACGACCAAGTATGAAGCGAGTTTATTATTCGGGATTTATTCCGGTAAATGGTTACGACAAACGGCTGCCTGTTGTGCAAGAAGTACCAAGAGTGCGTGAAAACCGTTTATATCAAGCCGATTGGTTATTGCGTTTTTATGATTTTAATGTCGATGAAATTGTTAATGACCAATATCCCGATCTGGATTTAACGGTCGATCCTAAATTGGCTTGGGCAATCCGTAATCCGCAGTTTTTTCCGGTTGATGTTAATCGTGATAGTTATCAACAAATATTACGAGTGCCAGGTATTGGAGTTAAGTCTGCCAAGTTAATTGTGATGGCAAGGAGTCATCGAAAGCTTACTCTTGACGCGCTTAAACGCATTGGCGTTGTTTTAAAACGTGCACAATTTTTTATTGTTTGTCATGAAATGAGAAAATTCAAATTACTCAACTCATCGGCCGAATATATCCGACTATCGTTGCAAGAACCACCTTTGCTAGAAGATAAACAGACAAATATTCCACAACAATTAGTGATGGGATGGTAAATCATGTTAGCATTTTATTATGATAAGAGCTTTGAAAGCTTGCTTTGTGCAGTGTTTGATGCTTTTAAACTCAAAAAAATGCCTGAATGCTTATTAACCACAGGGCAGGTCGAACCGTTGTTAGTGTCAGATAGGCATTATGTTGAATTTTGTGATGCAAAATATGAACGAGTACGCGTAGCATTAATTAACAAGATTAGCAAAGTTGCGCTTCGTCATTTGATGTATGTTTGGCTATCGGAACTTTCCGAAAGTGATTTAATTGTTTTTCGTTACATTTGTAAGGTATTTAAATCATCTAAATCAATCGAAACTGATTTTGCCGATCAAGATGTGCTAACTGTGCATGATATTGCTAAAAAAGTGAGCCGAGAACGGCATCGTGTGATGCAATTTGTACGCTTTAATGCGATTAATAATCCTGTTAAAGATGTTGTTGAGCGTAACGATAGGGAAGATAAAATTTATTTTTCGATTATTGGACCTATTTATAATGTTTTGCCGTTGGTGCTTAAATTTTTTAAAGAACGTTTTGCCGATCAAAAATGGGCAATATATGACGAAAAGCGTGAATATGGTTATATTTATAATTTACACAGTATTGAACCAGTTTCGCTTATTAATAAAGATGATTTGATTATTAACAGCCAAGTTAATCAACATTATCTAACCGAAGACGAAGCACTATTTCAAACCATGTGGTTACGCTATTGCAATGCGTTAACCATCAAAGAACGCATCAATCCTAAATTACAACGGCAACAAATGCCAAGCCGATTTTGGCATTATCTGCCAGAAATGAAACCAATATCAAAATAGATAGGCAAATAAAAGTGACTAATTAGCGTCATCATAAATAAAAGACCATAAATAAACCGCCAATTAATGACGGTTTATTTATTAACTTGATTTAACATAGCAGCATAATTTAATTAAAGCTATTGTGAATCGATATCATTAATAACATCATTAATCGATTCTTCACGTTGTTTTTGCTTGCTTTCATCCACTTTACCACCCGATGCTACAAAGTCATTACGTTGGAAGTAAGCGTTACGCATAAAGTTATAAGGGTCATCGCTATTTTTAATTAAATCTTCATACTCGATCGCAACAGCACGCGCTTCAATACCGTCAAACATACCACGCACTAAAGCCCACTGCCAATCTAACCAAACAAGCGGTGGATAAAGAGAGTCAACTAGGCTACCACCTTCGTTTCTTAACGTTGCTGATCCATAAAACGGTAGCACAACATAAGGACCATAAGGCACTTCGTAATGACCTAGAACATCGCCAAAACTCCGTTTGCCACCTTTTTGTAATTGAGGATCTGACATGCTAGCAACATCCATCAAACCCGCAAAACCGAAAACGGTATTTAAAAAGAATCGTGCTAAATGCGTGCCAGCTTTATGAACATCGCCTTGTAATAAGTTGTTCACCATTGAAGCGGGTTCAGAAAGGTTAGAGGAAAAGTTAACCACACCTGTACGAACAGGGGAAGGAACGTAATCTTTCCAAGCGACTGCCGTAGGGCGCAAAATATAAGGATCAAGCGCATAGTAGTTAACATTAAACATGGTTTTGTTAAAGCCAGATAACGGATCACTATAGGAATTGCTTTCGGACTGATAAGTGGCGCAACCTGTGAGAGCCATTACCGAAAACATCATACCAACTATTCGTTTTTTCATAGTACCTTTGATTAAAAGTAATGAGGTTAAAGATGAGGCGATTGTATCATGATTACTAAAAATAGAAAATTTTTCGTTATTTAAATGGCATTATCTTTTCAAATTTATTAGAATACGCACTCCAATGACCTCATAGTTAAATGGATATAACAAGCCCCTCCTAAGGGCTAGTTGCAGGTTCGATTCCTGCTGGGGTCGAAATTATACCGTTCAATAAAATTCAAAAACGTTCAAAAATCCCAATAGAAACAAGCTTTATAATGATTTCATGGTTCATCTAAATTCAATAAGATTTAGCAAAATTCAAATTTTTATGTTATATGTTATGTTATACGCTCGGATATAACTTAAAAACGTATAACATGGCAAAGATAATAAAACCTTTAAATGATACTCAAATTAAAACAGCCAAACCAAAAGATAAGGATTACACTTTGTCCGATGGTAATGGATTATATATACTCATCAAAGTGACTGGCTCAAAGATATGGCGATTTAATTATATTAATCCAGTGTCCAATAATAGGGCTTTGGTTAGTTTTGGTAGTTATCCTGAAGTTACATTACAGCAGGCTAGGCAAAGACGAGAAGAATATAGAACATTAGTAAGCCAAGGTATAGATCCACAAGAACGAAGAAAATCATTAATAGAACAATCAGTAATAGAAAATAATAATACTTTTAAAAAAATATCAGATAAATGGATCGAATTGCAGAAATCAAAAGGTTTCACCAATAACACTATAAGCATTATTAAAAGCTCATTAGAAAACTATATTTATCCTGCGCTAGGTGATATTCCTATAAATCAACTTAAAGCAAAAGATTTTATTCCTGTTTTGAGACCATTAGAAAGCGCAGGGAAATTAGATACAGTTAGGCGTATTATTCAGCGAATAAATCGAATTATGGATTACGCTGTTACACAAGATATTATTGATATTAACCCTGTGGTCAGAATGAGTACAGTTTTTAAAACGCCTATAACTAAAAACCAACCATCATTACCGCCGTCAGAATTACCAAGAGTAATGAAAGCCCTTTCTTTGGCTAATATAGAATTACAAACCAGATGCTTAATAGAATGGCAATTATTGACTATCACAAGACCAAGTGAGGCAGTAAGTGCTTTGTGGGAAGAAATAGATCTAGATAATAAACTATGGATAATACCCGCTGAAAAGATGAAAATGAGACGTGATCATCTCATACCATTGTGCAAACAAGCCATAAACCTACTGGAAATAATGAAGCCTATTAGTGGTCATACTAAATTTGTTTTCCCGACACTAAAATCACCCTATAACAAACCAATGAACAAAGAAACAATAAACATGTCTCTTAAAAGAATGGGCTTTAAAGGTGAGTTAGTTGCTCATGGGTTTAGGTCATTAGCATCTACAGCTTTAAATGAGCATGGCTTTGATTATGACCTTATTGAAGTTTCATTAGCTCATGTGGACAGAAACGCAATCAGAGCTATTTATAACCGAGCTAACTACCTAGATAAAAGGAGAGATATGATGCAATGGTGGGGTGATTTTGTAGAGCAAGCAAGCCAAGGGAATGTGTCTTTATCAGGGAGTAATGCTTTGAAAACCGTTAATGATTAGTTTTGCCATAGCCATATATTAAGCCAGTCAACTAGACTGGTTTTTTATTGCCTCTTATATAGGAATATACTTTATATATTATTTTTAATAACACTAACAACACTAATAACATAATATAATTGATTTATATATATTTTTTTAAGTGTTATTAAAAGATAATAATAACAGATATAACATTAAATTATGTCATTAGGTTTGATTCTAAATCTGTACTGATTTCTAAATGAGAGCCTTTCCTTTGGATAGCCAGATTTCTCTAAAAAGCAATATTAAAAAAACATGTAATTTTATCCAGTGGTGGTATAATTATATTTAAATATATTCAGTAAATTAAATTAGTTACGCCTAGGGTAGCTCCTGAACATTCGTAACCCTAACGAACTGGCGTAACTTCTTCATTAGGGTTATTGTTTGGGGGGCAAATGAATACTTACGACTCATATAGCTGTAATTCACTTGAAAAAGCTTATTATAGGCCCATTGAAGCGGCTATTAGATGGTGTAATCTTATGGCTCAAGAAAGTTACATATTATCCACTATGAATGAATATTATATTCCGCCAGCAAATATGTTCCCGCAGTGGCCTTGCCTAGCTGTAAACGCAGAAAAGATATTATATGCAGCTATGAATGGTCAGATTCCTTATGGACGAGATGGTAAAAATGTAAATGCAGGTGAACAAGTAGCTAGACATAGAATAACTGTAACACATACAGATTTAAAAGAGTGGATGACTAAATATTATCCTAATCAAAAACCTGGTTTTTTATTTGATGATATAGAAAAGAGCTATCATTCAGGAATCACATTAGAAACTTATAATGTATTGTTAGCAGAAAAAAATAAGATGGATATTAAATTAAAGCAAGCTAACGATAAGATATCAGAATTAAACAAAAAATTGAACGAAAATGAATTAGAAAATTTATCTCTAAAAAATATGTTAGATAAATTTGGTTCGAATGAGAAAAAACCTACATCAAAACAATTGGCATTCATTAAAGCATTACTTTATATCCACTATGGAGAAGATGTAGCTGAAAATCCTCGACAAGAAATTAATAAAGATTCTTGTAATAATGTAAAAGGTGAAATAGGTACAATTAGGGAAGATTTCATTAAATATGGATTAGTAAATAATTTACCTTCAGGGGACATTGTTCGAGATTGGGTAAATAAAATCGAATTAGATTTAAAATGATTTTGTGAACTCACAACCTAAAATGTAAATTCACAAAAAATAATAAAATACTCTCTAAACTCCTCATTAAGTTAAACACAAATGAACTTAATGAGGTAAGAAATGCAGTTAAATACTCCTAAATATTATTCCCTTGATGAACTGGCGTTAATCTTAGGTTGTGCTAAGAATACATTACGCTACGATCCAAATTTCCCCAAAGGTATTAAAGTTGGCAAGCGTCGAGTAGTTTACGATATGGCCGAAGTTAAAACCTATTTAGAAAGCAACCGAGTACAGTAAGGGGCTTTCAATGTCATATTCAATCACATTAGAACAACACAAAGCAATTAGGGATAAATACGGTATCCAATATGATCGTCTTGTTCGTGAAAATGAACGATACAAAATTACAAGTATCGCCCGTTCTACTGCTTGGCAACTTGAGAAAGAAGGTAAATATCCATTAAGAAAATCGTTAGGAGCTAATTCTTGCGGTTGGTCATTAGTGGAATTACTTCACTGGATAGACAACCCTCCAGCAGTAGCAAAGATAAATCAACCGACTAAACGCCGAGGGTTTGCTAATGGGAGCTACTAAGATGATTATTAAGCAAGGTGATATTGAATTAGTTCAATCTAAAGAGGTTCGTATTGATAGCCGTTTGGTAGCTGAAAAAATGGGAATTAAACATTTGAGTTTGATGTCTTTAGTTAATAAAAATAAAAGTGAGCTTCGGGAATTAGGCACGCTTCCATTTCAAATCGAAACGTGCAAACACCGAACGGGTGCAAGTAAAAGTAAATATGTATTACTAAATGAAATTCAATTTGATTTTATATCTCGGTTAATCAGAGGTAAGAATCATAAAGATATTGTTAGATTTAAATTAGATGTAACCAAAGCCTTTGCTGCTAGTCGTAAGCGTGAAGCCGTAAAACGTGAATCATTAGCCTATTACCATGAAAGCCGAGATTCATTATCAACCATGCAAGGAGTAGAAAAACATCACTATATAAACCTTGCTAGAGCTGAAAATAAAATGATTGGTTTATCTACTGGTGAGCGACAAAATGCTGATGAAGTTCAATTAGGTATGTTGATTTGTTTACAACAGATTGAAACATCCGTATTTAAAGAAATCGATTCACCGACAGAAGCAATTAGAGAAGTGAGTAGACGGTTTAATGCTCTTGCTAATTTAATTAGTCCCAACGGTGGGATTACTCATGTTCGGTAATAAAAAAGGCAACCTGTTACAGTTGCCTTTATTCAAACATTAAAATCAATTAATAAGGAATTTTCAATGACAGTAGATATAATTAGATGCATTGAGATTGTGCCAAAGCGTCACGCATTTAAAGCACGTTCTTATAATAACGCAGAGCTAAAAAATTGGGTAGATTTCGGAAGCGTTCGAAAGGATTTTAATTATTTATTCAATCTCATTTTACAAGCAGTTTTGACCCAACCAGAAAAAGATTCACCATCTTTCTTGGCTTGTTGGTTAATTTGTTCAAGTAGATCATCTTCGAACCTTATAATTTTTCTTGTACTGTTAGAACGATCTGTTTTTTTCTTATCTTTTTTTTCTTGCATTGGTTATTTAACCTCTATTCCTCGTGATTGTAATTCTTTTCGGATTACTCTTTTCATCCAACCAGCAAGTGATTCGTCGCCATCTTCTTTTTGTGCTTTTTCCATGGCAAGACGTAACTCAGGATCTAGTCTAAATTGGAATGGAGGATTACCTCGTCTTTTTTCTGACATGTGTATTGACACCTCTATTACGTTAGTGGTAATGTATTTATGTGTGATGACATGTTACTGTCACATACTAAAAAAAGCAATGTCCCGAAGTGCGGGAACACTATCGAGGCATCTAACCACAATAACATTAAACGAGGTAATGATTATGGCTAACCGCTATGATAGCGTACACCTATGCGCAAGACAACCCAAACTATATAAATCAAGTAAAAAACACTTGCACAATCTCAATCATTCGGGCTATATTGATAACGCCTTAGCAAAATCTAAGGTCAGGATTGGAACCCTGAACAGTTACTTGGCGACACATGACGCCCAAAGCGTCTTTTTTTGTGTCAATGCTTGCGCACACCTATTTATCAATATTTCTTCTATGGTGGCGTTAGTGGGGCATCCGAAAGGATGGCTGGGTCACCAAGTAACCAGTAGTTCCAACCCTGCTAACGTCACCGCCAACGAGATTGGAACCTCTAGCGGTGGTTATGTAAATCATTACTTGGAGGCTGTCACTATGACTACTATCCCTACCCCTGTTATATCCAATCAAAAACTATATAAATTCTATGACCTATCAACGGCTCAAGTAGTCCAAACAACGGCAACAACCGAACGCCAAGCACGCAAGAGCCTAGGCAAATCATCCCTTATCTTTATTGCCAGAATTCGCTTATATCCAGTTATTGAAAGAGCCAGAAGCTTTGGAGGTTACAGCCATGAATAATGATCAGTTAATTTGTAATGTTGAATCTAAACTTATTCAAGTTCGGAGCATGGCTAAAATTGCCTTAGATAATACTAACTATAAGTGCGCAGGATATGACGAGCCTTTTATCGAACAAACCGATATGAGTAATTTACTGTGGGCTATCGTTGATTTAGTAGAGCAAGCTTTTGATGAGTTACAAGGGTGCGGATTAACGGAGGATAAGAATAATGGCTAATATCTCACTGGACGCAATTAATACTATCAATGCAAAACTAGGACAAGCTAACGCTATCACCACGCTTTTAATGGGTGATTGTGATTCTGATATGCCAATTAATGATGAGTTACGAGCTTATGCCCTTGATGCCATATCAGACTTGATTAGTGATTCTAAAAAGCTATTTAGAAGCGAAACCGAACGCAAGGGGTTATAAGATGAAAATCAATGAAATTACAACCCAAGCTATAGGTAAATGGGATTATATCTTTCAATCATTAGGTATTGAAGTGGGTAATGGCAAGCATTGCCCTTGCCCTGTCTGTGGCGGTAAAGATAGATTTAGATTTGATAACCAAAATGGTAGAGGTACTTACATTTGTAACCAGTGTGGTAGTGGTGACGGCTTAGAGCTTATCAAAAACTATTATCAATGCGACGCTAAAGAAGCATCGAGTAAAGTAGTGGAGTGTTTAAATCTGTCTAATCAGAATAACAAAATACGGGAAAATCTCGCATTTAGGAAAATAGATTCCGAACAATTACATAATGATAACATACCAGATAATCCCGTATGTAAAAAGGTCGAGTATTTGCTATCTAAAGCAACATTAGGGCAATCTCAATACCTGACCAAGAAAGGATTAACCTTTGATTTACCCTTGTTAGATAACGGGCGCATTTTTGTGCCCATGCTGAATCTTCATAATGAATACGCAGGTGGCCAATTTATCGAACCTGACGGCAGTAAGCACTTAATGAAAGGCTCAAATAAGAAAAGTGCTTTTATATTAGTGCGCTCAATATTGAGCAGACCTGCCGAGGTGTGCACAAATTTGCTCACACATAATGAAATTATTATCTGTGAGGGTTTGGCTACAGGGATATCGATAGCGGAATTCCGCCAGCAGTCTACTGTTATATCCGCTATTGACGCAGGCAATCTTATTCATGTGGCTAAAGGCATTCGTGAGTTAAATCATACCGCTAAAATCATTATTGCAGGTGATAACGATATTGGTCAAAGCCCTAATACGGGCTTAGCTAAAGCAATAGAGGCAGCCCAAGCGGTAAATGGTTATTACTCCGTTCCTGATACAGATTATAAATGTGATTGGGATGATTATAGGCAACAACATGGCATGAATAAAACTACAGTGGTATTTGACAGCAATATCAAAAAAGCTGAATGTAACTTACAAGGTAAAAGCCAAGACGTTGGCATTACGAAAAATGCCCATAATCCCGTTCCCGACTTATCGCAAATGCAAGCCAGCCAGAAAGCAGATGTACTTATAGAGCACTATGACAATAATCTTGCCTTAGATATGCTTACTAATGAAGTCTATCAGTATAAGGATAATGTTTGGCAGATGATTGCTGAAATGGATCTAAAGCGTGAATTAGTTCAGCTATTCAGGCAAGCAAAAGCGCATTATTCAGAAAAAGGGGTTAAATCAACCATTGATACCATGAAACTACAGATACCGTTAAAAGGTGAACAAGCTAGAAATTTAATCGGGTTTAAAAATGGCGTTTTTGATTTACAAGCTCGTGCTTTTAAGCCTCATTCTAAAAGCCATTGGTTACAATCAATTAATAATGTTGATTACGTTGATAGTGTATCTAATGAAAACTTGGAACGTCATGCACCACATTTTTATCAGTGGTTATCACGCTCAGCTAAAAAAGATAAAATCAAAATGGATGCGATAAAAGCTGCGCTATACATGATTTTAGCCAATCGTTATGACTGGCAATTATTCTTAGAGGTTACAGGCGCAGGCGGTAGCGGTAAAAGTGTTTTTGCTGAGATTGCTACCATGCTAGCAGGCAAGAATAATACGGTATCGGCAAATATGGAAGCCTTAGAAAAACCAAGAGAAAGGTCGCTTATTGTTGGGCAATCATTAATCATCTTACCTGACCAAGCCAAATATATCGGTGAGGGTAACGGTATCAAGGCGATTACTGGAGGTGATGAGGTGGCAATAGATGAAAAATACAAGAAACCTTATTCAACTAAGATACAGGGGGTTATATTAGCGATTAACAATAACCCAATGACATTTAGTAATGATGATGGCGGTATCTCACGGCGCAGGGTTATTTTTCACTTTGGCGAGCCTGTCCCTGCTAACGAAAGAGATCCTAACCTTAAAGATAAAATTAGCGCAGAGTTATCCGTTATTATTCGGCATCTCTTTAACTATTTTAAGGATGATAGCAAGGCTAAATCATTACTAATTAAACAGCAAAAATCATCGGAGGCTATCGAAGTGAAACGATTAACTAACCCACTGATTGATTTTTGTAGTTATCTTTTTGCTACAGATAAACCCGATGGAATGATGATAGGTAAATACTCGACACCGATACAGTTTAAGCGGTTTTTATATCATGCCTATATTACTTTTATCGAAAATAATAACTTGAAAAATCCATTATCGCTTCGAAACTTTGTTAATGCTTTACCATCAGCCATGAAAGAATATGATGTAGAAGTCATTATAAGAGCAAGGCATAGCGAGGGACGCAGGACTAACTTACACCTTGATTATGATAAGTGTAATGACTGGTTCCCTGATGCTGCGTTAGAGGTTGATAACGAACTTCATAACCGATTTACCCATAAATACAATAAACATTAAATAGGAGGCAATCATGCCAATTACAGTACAAGACATTAAAGACCATAACGACTATTACGATATCACTAACTTTATTGCTGATATGAAAAATTCTGAATATGAAAAACTCTTAAACAAAAATGCTTTTTTTTATAGTGATGCCCATGGTTTTATTCGGCATGTTTTATCAGATGAGCCCATAGCGACAAATAAAGATCAACTTAATTTATTGATTAAACATTTAGAAAAATACCGAGACAAGTTGGACGATACTCCAATATTAAATAAAGATTAGATAATTCTGTTCTGATGCTTTCTGATTAATTTTACCTAATTCATTGAATTAACAATATTATTTTGTTTTGTTAGACTGCTGTTTGGGTTAATAGAATAACCACTAATTAGCGCAGATATGGCAGTCTAAAACCAAAGCGCAGCACCTTCTATAGTTTAACCACTATCAACTTTCAAAGCCTTTCATATCTCGCTGTAAATAATTTATTAATACAGGTAAATATAGATATGAAAAAACTGATTGAATTACGTCAATTAAAAGCGGCCAAAGTAGCCGAAATGCGCTCAATGCTTGACAAAGCAGAGCAAGAAAACCGCAGTATGACCCCTGAGGAAAAAACACAATTTGATACCATTAAGGCTGATGTTGAGCAACTCAATACAGATATTGCTAACTATGAAACCTTAGCCAATGAAGAGCGTAGCCTTGCGGATAAAGGTAAGCCCGTCGATAAAAAACTCACTAATGAAGAGTTACGCAACTATATCCGCACGGGGGAAAGCCGTTCATTATCGACTGGCGTACCTGCTGACGGCGGTTATACGGTTATTCCTGAGTTAGATAAAGAAATCATGCGCCAGTTATCGGATGAATCGGAAATGCGTGCGATTTGTACGGTTAAAAAAATCGGCTCAAACGAATATAAAAAACTGGTATCTGTAGGTGGCGCAGCGGTTAATCACGGCGAAGAGGGAATAGCTAGAACGGAAACCGCTACCCCAAAACTTGAAGAAGTATCAATCAAGTTATACCCGATTTATGCTTATCCTAAAACAACGCAAGAAATCTTAGACTTTAGTGATTTGGATGTCTTAAGTTGGTTAACCGATGAAATCAAAGATACTTTTGTCGAAACCGAAGAATTAGACTTAATTAATGGTAATGGCACTAAAAAAGCTAAAGGATTCCTTGCTTATCCGCAAGCAGCACAAGCCGATAAAGTGCGTCCATTTGGCACACTAGAAAAGATGACAACTACCGCAATCACGGCAGATAGTTTAATTGATTTACTTTTCAAACTTAAGAAGAAATACCGTAAAAATGCTGTATGGGTAATGAACTCAAATACTGCAGCAACATTACAAAAACTTAAAAATGGTAATGGTGATTATATTTGGCGTGATGGTTTAAAAGCAGGTGATCCTGATATGCTGTTAGGTAAACCTGTTCATTATTTAGAAAATATGAATGATACGGGTGCCGTTGTTGCGGTGGGTGACTTTAAACGGGGTTACTACATTGTTGATCATGAAACAGGGGTAAGAACCAGACCCGACAATATCACAGAGCCAGGATTCTATAAAGTCCATACCGATAAATATTTAGGCGGTGGTTTGGTTGATTCTAACGCTATCAAAATCTTAGAACTATCAGCAGGTAAATAATAACAGGGGCTATATGCCCCTTTGAGGTTGATATGGATAAGAAACAATATGAAATTAGAAGCACCGAAATAACACGAGACGATACTAAACTAGTGGGTTATGTGGTTAAGTGGAACAGCCGATCGCAATTAATATGGGGTGATTTTTATGAGCAATTCGCTCCTAGGGCTTTTAGCCAATCATTAAATAATAATCCTGATATTCGTGCTTTATTTGAGCATGATCCGAAGTCTTTATTAGGTCGTACTACTTCAAATACATTAATTCTTAATGAGGATGATATTGGGTTAAGGTTTGAGCTTACACCACCTGATACTCAATTAGGGCGTGATTTGCTTGTCAGTGTTGGACGTGGTGATATTCGAGGTATGTCGTTTGGGTTTATGGCTACTCAAGAATCATGGGATTTTAATCAAGAGCCTTGTTTAAGAACTGTCAGCGCAGCCGAATTATTTGAGGTGACGGTCACCAGTATACCCGCCTACCAAGAAAGTGATATTCAAATTGCTAAACGCTCGATGCTTGAAGCTAAAACAAAATTACAGCCTGATTTAAGTAAAGCATGGCTTGACCTTATGGAGTTATAAACATGGGATTATTTAGCCGTAAAAAGAAAGAGCAACGAAGCATGACGGTTGACGAGTTAATCGCTTACCTTGGCTTGCCTAATACAAATTCGGGCGAATATGTATCGCCTAGCTCAGCCGAGGCATTGCCTGCCGTGATGAATGCGGTCACGGTAATCAGTGAAGCCGTTGCCTCAATGCCGTGTTATCTCTACAAGCTTAACAAAAAAGGCGAACGTGAACGCATATCAAGCCATCCTGTTGAATATTTGCTAAATGAGATGCCAAACACCAAACAGACACCTTACCAGTTTAAACGCACGATGATGCGCCACTGTTTATTAGGTGGTAATGCTTATGCGGTCATTCATTGGGGTAATGATGGGCGACCTAGTGGGCTTGAAAGCTTTCCACCTTATGCTGTTACGCCAAAAAGATTAGGTAATGGACGTTATGCTTACTCCATTGTTGATGAGGATGGTAATGTCACAAATTACTTACAAGATGAAGTATTACATTTACGTTATGCGAGTGATGACGGCTTTATTGGGCGTTCCCCTGTAACTATTTGCCGTGAAGCAATAGGATTGGGGCTAGCGCAGCAACGCCATGGCTCATCTGTAATGAAAAATGGCTTAATGGCTAGTGGTTATGTTTCTATGGCTGAATGGATGGACGACGCAAAAGGCAAAAAAGCCCTAAACGCATTAGAGCGTTATAAAGGGGCAAAAAATGCAGGGAAAACGCCTATCCTTGAGGGCGGTATGAAATACGAGCAATTAGGTATGAGTAATCAAGATGCCGAGTGGTTGCAAAGCAGGCGGTTTACTATTGAAGATATTGCACGTATTTTTAACATTAGCCCGATGTTTATACAAGAATATTCCCATAGCTCATACAGTAACTTTTCAGAAGCTACACGCTCATTTTTAACATTAACGCTAAGACCATGGCTAACTAACTTTGAACAACAATTAAAAGATGCCTTGATGATTGATGTTAGTCAAGATAAAAGCCGTTACTTAATTGAATTTGATACATCCGATCTGATGCGTACTAGCCCGATAGATCGCTTTAACAGTTATAACATTGCGATTAAATCAGGAGTAATGAATCCTAATGAAGCACGACTAAAAGAGGGATTACCTCCTTATGAGGGAGGCGAAGAATTTAGTCAGGCATGGAAGCAAACTGTTGAAGTGAAAAAGGAGATCGATAATGAATAACTTGATTACTTTACATGAAGTTAAAGCACATTGTCGTATTGATTATGATGATATAGATGAAGATACACTATTACAATTATATATTGATGCTGCAATAGAAGCTTGTCAAAAGCATATAGGGAAAAGATTTGATAATGGCTTGGAATTTACACCAGCGATTAAAGTAGGATGTTTACTTTATATTGGATCTTTATATGCCAATAGAGAAACGATTGCCGACTTAACAATTAAGGAAGTGCCCCATACTGTTGATATGCTTTGGAGCGTTTACCGTGACCCAGCTATCTATTAGGTGAATGATGCCAATACAACCATTAAAAAGATGTTCATATCCTAATTGTCGTAACCGTGTTAAATCAGGGCGATGTGATGAGCATAGAAGAGATAAACAGCAAGATAAAGCACGAGGAACAGCAGCACAACGAGGCTATAATCATCGATGGCAAATATATCGAGCTGAGTACCTTAGGCATAACCCACTATGCAAGATGTGTAATGATAAAGGATTACTTACTCCTGCTACTGTGATAGACCATATCAAACCTGTTGAGGATGGACAAAGTGATCCTCTCTTTTGGCAAGCAAGTAATCATCAACCATTATGCCGTGATTGTCATAGCTATAAGACAAGAGTAATAGATAAACGAGGTTATGGCGCTAACCGCTAGGGATGTGCATTTTTGCATATCGATTAATTAATGAACAATATAAGGGGGTGGGGGAGTTGCTCAAAGAAAATCAAAGACTTAAAAGACCGCCCCCCTCCTCAAATTTTTACGCACGGTGATTTTTTAGAAAGTAGAGGAAAAATAATAAGATGAAAGCACCCAAATATTTAGATAAATTAGCTAAAGAGCAATGGAAACTCAGAGCCGACCACTTAGCACAGCGTGATGATATTCAGCCAGCCGACTGGACTAACTTAGAGCTATATTGCGTTAATTATTCAATGTATCGCAAAGCAATGGAAGACATTGCAAAGCGTGGGTTTTCAATCGTTAACTCACAAGGTACAGAAAGCCGTAACCCTGCATTAAGTGCAAAGTCAGAAGCTGAAAAAATTATGATTAAAATGGCTTCATTACTGGGCTTCGACCCTGTTAGTCGTCGCAAAAATCCCGTAGAAGTTGAAGAGGAAGACGAGCTTGACCGTTTGGCATAATTACGCATTATCTGTTAAAAATGGGGATATTTCTGCTTGTAAACGCTTAAAACAAGCAGTAAATCGCTATTTTATTGATTTAGATAATCCAAATTATTACTTTGATAGTGAGATAGTCACTAAATTTATCTCATTCTCAAAGGTTTGTCCTCACGTCAAAGGACACCTTAGAAGTCAGCCTATTAACTTAGAGCCGTGGCAACAATTTTTATTTGCTAATCTGCTGGGTTTTAAGCACATCAACACAGGGCTACGCAAGTATCGCAGTGCCTATGTACAAGTACCGAGAAAAAACGCCAAATCAACAACAGCGGCAATATTGGCTAACTGGTTCTTAGTGATGGAAAAAGGGCAACAAGATATCTATACCGCAGCCGTTAGCCGTGACCAAGCCCGAATTGTGTTTGATGATGCAAGACAGATGGCCATATTAAGCAAGCCAATAAAGAAAAGGGTCACCATTCAACAGCATAAAATCATCAATCCTAAGCAAAATAGTCTATTACGTCCTTTGGCGTCAAAGGCTGCTACTATTGAGGGGACTAACCCTAGCTTATCCATTGTGGATGAATATCATCTACACCCTGATAATGGCGTATATTCAGCCCTTGAGTTAGGGATGGGTGCAAGACCTGAGGGGATTTTATTTGCTATCACTACCGCAGGCAGTAACACAATATCAGCCTGTAAACAGCATTATGATTATTGTTGCCAGATTCTAGCAGGTGACGAGGTTAACGAATCGCAATTTGTGCTTATTTACGAACTGGACGATGAGAGCGCAATCGACAACCCTAATTTATGGATAAAAGCCAATCCCAATCTTGATATCTCCGTCGATAGGGTTGCCTTAGAGGACACCATTAAGAAAGCCAGAGGCATACCCTCGCAATGGGTCGAAATGCTAACTAAACGCTTTAATATTTGGTGTAATGGTGCCACGCCTTGGGTAAATACTGGTAGCTGGATTGCGTGTAAGGCTGATTACTCAGAAGGTGATTTAAAAGGCTTAGATTGCTATGCTGGATTAGATTTATCATCTACTAGTGATATTACTAGCGTCTGTTATTCGTTTCCGTTTGAAACCGAGGTAAGATTATTAACACGGCATTACATTCCTGAATATCAGCTTAATAATGTGGCCAATAAAAACCGTGAGATGTACCGTAAATGGGTTAATCAAGGATGGATACGAGTTACTAAAGGTGATTGTATCGATTATGACCAGATACGGGATGATATTTTAAAAGACAGCGAACAATTTAATATTAAGCTAATTGGCTTTGATGTATGGAACGCCACGCAATTACGCACTCAATTACAAAATATTGGCTTAGACGTTGAGCCATTTCCTCAAACCTATGCACGCTATAGCCCAACGTCAAAAACTGCCGAAGTATTTATCAGCCGTAAACGCATTAGGCACAATGGCGATCCTGTTCTCTCTTGGGCGGTAGGTAATGTGGTTATGGAAACTGATGCTAATGCAAATATTAAACCCAATAAAAAGAAAGCAGCCAACAAGATAGATCCTGCGGTTGCTTTCCTAATGTCATTCGGTACTTACTTGCTTGAGTATGGTGAGATAGATATCAACCTATCAGACGAACAAAAACAAGCATTAGACGAATTTAAAGGGATTGAGCTATAATGCTTTTTTTGCGATATCAGATAATATGTTACTAGTTTGTTTTTTGAGACTGTCTATATCTGAATTGTGCTGTTTTTTTATCTCTTCCAACTTGCTAAGTAAATCGTTTTCAATAGCAATTTTGTCGTGTATTTCTTGTAAGTCATTTATATTGATATTTTTTATAAACTTCTTTATTAAATATTTGGCGTTTTTTTTAACATGGAATTTCTGCGGTTTGCATTGAATAAAATCAAACCACCATTGATACGGCTCTATCATTCTAGTTAATTTTTCACTGGGTAATTCATAGTTAAATTGTTCTAGACTATTTTTAATCTCAGTTATTTTGTTCTCATAATCTTGCGCCATTTTATTGTTATTAATATTTTTGTTATAACTCTCGAATTGTTTATCGTTTAAACATGAATTTTTTATTAACTTCTCAAATTCTTCAAAAAAAATATCGTATTTGCGTTCAAAATCCTCAAAACAGAGATTGAAATCTTTCTGAATAAGGATAAGCATATCTTTATTTTTCGCTATGTTAGTTTGTTTACCAATAAACTTAAAACCAATAATAGTACAAACCAATACACCTAATGCAGATATTGTTGATAATATATCACAAATTAAAGTCCAATCCATTTTACTAATCCAATCCATTTTACTAATCCTATTCTGTAGTTGTTTAATATCATTTTACCATGTCATTAACAACATACAACACTATAATAACACAAGGTTAATTTATTGATTATTAATAATTAATTTTGTTAGTGTTGTTAGTGTTATAAAATTGCAAAAAAGAAGTTTTCTTTTAACTTTTCAATTTCGAATGTTGAAATGATTCTTTAATTAAGAATCAACTAATATAGGTTAATGTTATACGTTATGTTATACGGTTAAACTATGTTTTTTTAAATTTATTTATTATTCAGTTAATTAGTTGTTTATTTAGATTCCTGCTGGGGTCAAGATTAGTTAGAAGCACACAATTAATTTTTATATTTTTATTTATAATGAGTTTTGATAAGTTGGATAAAAAACAATAAAGTCAAAATTCTACTCAACTATTTCTTAGTGGTTAAATTTACGCATCACTAAAAAATCTAAAATCCAGCTAACCCTTTTTTTTATCAATAAATAGAAAGCAATAAAACAATAAATTAAAAACAACCTATAAAAAAGGGTTTTGTAAAATAAAAATCCTATTTGCCTTTTGCGAAATGGGATTATAGTATATTGACTCCTAGGTTCACCGCCGTGTAGGCGGTTTAGAAATAGCTACAAGATTATTAGATAAGGAATTAGCCATCTATCGTCGAATAAGCGGTCAGTCTTATATGCAAATAGCAATCACTGTGCGACTAGTGGATTTTACTTAAAAATACTAAATAAAATAAACATTCTACATGAACATTTTTACAGAAAAAACACAATCATTTTTATAATCTCAAAAGGTTAATACAGCCATTAATCCGGCGTCGGGCAGCTGTAGGGCACATTCTGCAGTTAAAGCATTGGTCGTGAGGTAATTCGCTATAATTCCCTCACTTGGACGTAGTTATTATAGCTATTTTGAACATCCAAACGACAAAAGTACAAAACCCCGCATCCAATCTATTCCAAAGGCCAAAAAAGCTTTATTTTTCGCCAAGGATTGTCAGGTAAGTCATTTATTTTATTAAAGAATTCTACAAATCTTAATCGAAGTCATGTCTAATTAGTTTTTACTAAAAATCCCCCAAAAAACTAGCCAAGCTTTTTTAAAACGGTTATACTTTCACCTATTTCAAACATTCAGCTTATTTAGCAAGCAAATAAATATAAAAAATCAAATAAAACATAAAGTTACTTGACAGGTAAACCATAATGTATTATCATTTTAAACACTAAACACTAAACACTAACGCTGGCAAACCTATGTCTTAAATTTATCGAATAGACACATTAGACGAGTTTTAGCATTTACCTTATTTATATCTTCGAAGTTATCCCTCAAACTATTATCAAAATTATCTCCAAAAGTCCCGTTGACGTTGGCGATATTATTATTGTCGTCTTCATGGAATTCACCAGCGTTAATTGGTCAAAATGGTCGAGTTGGAAATCGCAGTGATGCCATAATACTGCCGCCATCACAATGGGGGGAAGTGAAATTTGTAAGGCCAAATCCGTGCCCCGGTAATTGCAACGGCAACGACAACGGCGCTTTTTTAGGTTCAGACTTTGTTTTCCTTAAAGGATTTTTAGTTAAATCAACCAATCCAACAACATATTCACTTAATTTTCCAACCACGGGTGCTGATGGCTTTATTTTGATTTATACATAGAGGGAGAAGGTGTAGATGAATTGATATGGGAGCCAGTTACGCATGAGGGGATAACCGCCACCGTGAAATTAGTAACAAAACGAGGAGAATACTGGGCGTATGGAAAGTGGTGGGAAGAAGAGGGGAAAATTATATCTACTGTTACATTAATGCGTGTTACGCTAACAGGTTCAGAGGCATTCTCTCAGCGGCACAATTCCTACCCAAGTCGGATTACTGTGCCAAGGTTACCTCAGATTTTTGAATTAGTGGGTAGAAATAGACATGGTGAAGAGGTGATAAAATATGGATTTGTATTGCAAAAATGGTTTGTCACCCGCGTCCATGGCACCGAAAGTCGCCGCCTGCAAGAAGCATGGTGTAATGGCTTAGGTTATCGACTCTCAAGAGTAAAAGATCTTACTAACGCTGTTTGTGTAGAGCGAAATGGTCTCAGGTGCGAACCTGGTCTCAGCGCCGCGCCGTCATCAAATAGAGATATTGTCGATCGTCGAATTGGAGCTGGTATGATCGGAGAGTGGGGGGATGCTATCTAGTTCTTACAATCATGAACGCGATGGGAAAAACTATTTTTATCCTTTTGTCTGGGTGAGTGATTTTCATCCTGATGTTCATAACTCTCAAGGTTGGGTCTTTAAATATTCGTACGATGTTTACTTGTTTTTTAGCATTGGCCAAATATTTCATTATATCGATCTCGACAGGCCCGATACTGGTAGAGGTTTTGGCGCAATATGTGTTACTCCTTAGTATTTTGCTTTTAGCTATTAATTCTTGCGTGGTGGAAGAATAAAGGATAACAGATAGAAGAAAGTCCCCTGTGTAAGCAGGGGCTGTGAGTTAGCAAACATGGTGAGTTGTGCGGTATTGTTACTGAATAAAAAAGCGCTTTTCTCAAAGCAAAAAACAAAATGCTTCTGCAATTCATTGAATTGTAAAAAAATAAATAAAATCAATTTAATAATAAATCGATTTTACAGATAAAACACACTCTTTTTCACAATATCCAAAGGGAAATACAACCATAAATCCGTCATCAAAACGTGCCGATAACAGGCAATAGAGCTCAAATTATTGATAGATTTAGTAGCAAATTTATATTGGTCCGTTTTTAATCATTTAGAAGAGTAAGAACATTTATTGTTTGAAAATCAAAAAGTAATATAAAATCAATAATTTAACAGATAGATTTTTTTTATTCATTAGTGTTCTTTATTATTTTCGTTATTTACAGTTGTTTACAATTCTAACGCTAACCACTACACTAACTCATGTTCTCAACGGGGTGCCGAGTAGGGCTGAGAATGTTAGATAGACTAACGTAACCCGTCGAACCTGAACTGGATCATGCCAGCGGAGGGATTTGAGTTATTGTACTTGCTCAAACCTTTTGTCTTTTTTGGCTATTTTGGAGGCAAAATGTTTTGTAAAAAATTGTTATTATTTTTGGTCTTTTCTGTTCCTTTCATGGCAAATGCTGCTGATATAAAGCCTACCTTAACAGTTTATAGTTATAACTCTTTTATTTCAGAGTGGGGGCCTGGGCAAGAAATTGAAAAGGGGTTTGAAGCGCTGTGTGATTGCCAACTTGAAATTGTCTCATTAGGTGATGGCGTAGCGGTTTTAAATCGAATTCGCCTTGAGGGCGATAGAACCAATGCTGATGTGATCTTAGGGTTAGACAATAACCTTTTAGACCAAGCCAAACAGGCGGGTATTGTTATTCCTCATCAAATTAGTAAGCCCAATAATTTAAATACCGACTGGTGGGATAGTGATTTTATGCCTTATGATTTTGGCTATTTTGCATTTATTTATGATCAACAAAAAATCAATCATCCACCACGAAGTATGCATGAGCTAGTTGATAATCAAGCTAACTGGAATATTATTTATCAAGATCCAAGAACCAGCACCCCAGGGTTAGGTTTATTATTTTGGGTGAAGAAGATATACGGCGATGATGCCGCATCTGCATGGAAAAAAATAGCTAAAAATACCATAACAGTGACCAAAGGTTGGAGTGAAGCTTATGGTCTATTTTTGAAAGGTGAGGCCGATTTTGTGCTTAGTTATAGCACTTCACCTGTTGCGCATATTATGAATGATAATGATCATCGTTATGCGACGGCTATTTTTGATGAAGGCCATTACCGCCAAGTCGAAGTTGCGGGCATTACTAAGTACAGTCAGCAACCGGAGCTTGCACGTTCATTTTTGCGATATTTATTAACCCCTGAGGTACAGCGCCAATTTGCTGAAAAAAATTTCATGTTTCCGATTATTAATATTCCATTACCGGAAGCTTTTCAGCAAATTAAGCCAGTCAATAAAGCGCTTGAGTTTGATGCCAAGCAAGTTGAACAGAATCAAAAAGCGTGGGTACGTGAATGGAAATCCACCATTAGTAAGTAGTTTTATTTAGCCTAATGTTGAAATTAAGAACATTACTTCCTGGTTTTAGCGCTGCAAGCTTCATCTTAATTGTATTAGGCACAGCGCTATGTGCACTTTGCTTGGTCGCTATCAAGTCTAATAATTTAACTATTTATTTTGATAATTATTTAATGCATTTGATTTGGATAACAGTATTTCAAGCAATGTTATCGACATTATTATCTATCTTATCGGCAATAGTAATGGCGAAAGCTTTATCAATGGTCAATTTTTTGGGTAAACGGTTATTGTTACGCATAATGCCTATTACCTTTATTTTACCCACACTCGTTGTTGTGACGGGGCTGCTGTCTGTTTATGGGAAATATGGCTTATTGGCTGAGGTTTTCGATTACTTGGGATTGCCATTTATTACATCCATTTATGGCTTAAAAGGGATATTACTTGCGCATGTGTTTCTTAATTTTCCGTATGCTTGTTGTTTATTTTACCAAACATTAAATAACGTGCCTGTCGCACACAAACAGTTAGCGACGCAGTTAAATTTTTCGAGTTTTACTTATTTTAAATTGGTTGAATGGCCACTGCTACGTCGGCAATTGTTCCCGATGGCATCGCTTATTTTTATGCTTTGTTTTTCGAGTTTTGCCATAGTATTAACGCTTGGTGGAGGACCAAAATATTCCACAATTGAAGTGGCTATTTATCAATCTATTCGTGAGTTTGATTTGATGCAAGCTGTATTTTTAGCCTGTTTGCAGTTAGTTTGTTGTGTTAGTTTTATACGGTTGATGCAAAAAACAAATTATAACAAAAAACTTAGTGTGAACAACGTTAGACAAAATTATTGTGTGCCGGTTTCGTTTCACTTGGCATTGTTGAGTATGGTGATTATTGTTATTGGTGGGCTATTTATTGTTTTCCCCATCATTACGATACTTATTGAAGGGATTTATTTTTTTAAGTGGTCATTTTTAACGTCGACTTTTCAACATGCTATTATGTTTTCGGTATTAATTGCTTTGGGATCGGCTATGATTGCTATGCTACTTGCTTTATTCTTACTTTATACCAACAGCCGCCTATTGATTAATCAGCAAATACAGTGGAGCAATCGATTAATGTTGATTGGATCGCTGATTTTAATTATTCCAAGTATGGCACTGGCGTCGGGTATGTTTTTAATGTTATTTTCTTATGCTTATAGTCCTGTGCTTGTTTGTGCCTTAATTATGTTGTGTAATGGTTTAATGGCATTACCTTTTGTATTAAAAAATCTTGCCACACCAATGTATGATGTGACCTTACGTTACTGGCAATTAAGCCAGTCACTTAATATTAATGGTTTTTTACATTTTTATTTGATCGAATATAAAGCGCTAAAAAAATTAATCATTCAGAGCTTTGCTTTTTCTGCGATATTGTCATTGGGTGATTTTGGTATTGTTGCGTTGTTTGGTGGGCAGTCTGTCATTACACTACCCTATTATTTGTATGAGCAGATTTCTCATTATCATTATCAAGAAAGTACTGTAACGGCTGCATTATTGTTAATATTATCTTTTAGTTTGTTGGTTGTGATAGATTATGATCGAACTGAATCAAATTAATTATCAATATGATAATTTTAAAATACACTTTAATATTGATATACCAACAAAAGAACGAGTCGTTATTGTTGGGCCTAGTGGTGCAGGTAAAAGTACTTTATTAAATTTAATTGCTGGATTTATTCATCCAAAATCGGGTGATATCATTCTTAATAAACAATACGCAAATAACTTACTTCCTGGCAAACGCCCTGTATCAATGTTGTTTCAAGATAACAATTTATTTAGTCACTTAACTGTTGAACAAAACATCGCTTTAGGGCTTAAGCCATCATTAAAGTTAACGGTAACTGAGCAACAGACTATTTGTGACATTTTAATTCAAGTGGGACTGGATGGATTTGGTAAACGATATCCAGAACAGTTATCAGGTGGACAACGCCAGCGAGTGGCACTTGCGCGTTGTTTAATTCAACATCGGCCTATTTTATTATTGGATGAGCCTTTTTCAGCGCTTGATCAAGCTCTACGTTATGAAATGTTAGCATTAGTTAATCAAATTTGTGATAAGTTTAGTTTAACCTTAATGATGGTATCGCATTATCTTGATGATTCGCTCAGCTACTTTTCGCGTTGTTTGGTCGTGGATAATGGGCAGATTGTTTTTAACGGGATGCCAACAGAGTTAAAACAACCAGAAAATAATCGCATTGCGAAAATATTGGGTTTTAATTTTTAATAAAAAGTGAGATTTAAACGCGAAATAAAGCGCTTTGTCTATTCATCTGTAATGCTTTAGAAACCGCCGATTAATCGAAGATATTATGATTTAATTTGCAGACATGTTTATTAATACTGAGTTGTTAATAGTTTTGATCTTTAAATTAAAAAGCTTAGAGTATAAGATTTTATTACCCTCTTAAACATATATGATTTGCAATTGCCAATAATAACAGCGATTAATATTTACACAAAATATCAAGTACCATTTAAAACGATATATATGATGCCATTTATGCTTTGCAATCACCAATATGGAAGGCGACGCACCCGAATCATTATCAACATTATGTGGATTGCAAATTTGGTACGTAAGATTTGATTCACACATGGCCTGATTTAGCAGGGTTAAGCGATAACTTATGTGTTTTTGAAAAAGCATTGTTAATCCTAATTATCATCAATCAACGCACTGGATTGGCAATCCTTATGATAAAAATAGCTTAATTGATTTTGATAAAATAATTAAGTAATCGCTACAGGTTGTTTACAGGGCTATTTAAGGTATGATATTGTATATTTATACAGTGTATTTTAGATGTCGTGAAACCGTTTATGCGAAAAATTATTCATGTGGATATGGATTGTTTTTATGCCGCCGTTGAAATGAGAGACAATCCCCGTTATCGCAATCTTCCTATTGCGGTGGGGGGCGATCCGCGTAAACGCGGTGTGGTTGCCACTGCCAATTATTTAGCACGCCAATATGGTATACACAGTGCTATGTCAATGGCACAAGCTATTAAACTGTGCCCCAATCTTAAAATTATACCCGGTAGGCATGCGGTATATAAAGACGTATCAAAACAGATCCACCAAATTTTTAGGCGATATACTGAATCTATCGAGGCACTATCGCTCGACGAGGCTTATCTTGATGTGACCGATTGTAAGCTTTGTTATGGTTCGGCAACCTTAATTGCTCAAGATATCCGCCAAGCTATTTACAACGAACTTGAATTAACGGCATCAGCAGGTGTTGCTCCACTTAAGTTTCTTGCCAAAATTGCTTCAGATATGAACAAGCCTAACGGCCAGTATGTGATAACACCCAATGAAGTCGATAGCTTTATTGAGCGGCTTCCCCTAAAAAAAATTCCGGGAGTGGGTAAAGTCACTGAAAAAAAACTCGCCCAATTAGGGCTATTTACCTGTAACGATGTTGTTAATTATGATGTGACTAAATTGCTTAACCAATTCGGTAAATTTGGGCGAATATTGCATGAACGATGTCAAGGTATTGATGATCGTGAAGTGTGTAATGACAGGCAACGTAAATCAGTTGGGGTTGAGCGCACTTTAACTGATGATATTCATAGTTGGGAAGAGTGTTTATTGCAGTTCGACCCTTTATTTGAAGAGATAGAAAAACGCTTAAGTAAAGTGCGTGCTGACTTGTCGATCGCTCGGCAAGGCGTCAAATTCAAGTTTGACGATTTTCAGCTGACAACACAAGAGCATGTATGGTCTAAATTAGATAAAGCCGATTTAATTGAACAAGCGCATAAAGTTTGGTTAGAACGGCGGAATGGTCGTGGTGTTCGGTTAATTGGTTTTCATGTAACGTTAATTGATCCCCAAGTTGAAAAACAGTTAATTTTTCCGTTTTAGATCTTTTTCGTTATAAAAAATGAGGATGCAGGCAAAACCTGAACGCATCCTCTTAATAAAATTTCTGTTAACTGATAATTATGATTTTAAACTTGCACCGTTGGTGCTAATCACTTGTTTATACCATTCAAATGAATCTTTTTTATAACGCTTCATGCTACCATTACCGGCATTGTCACGGTCAACATAAATCACGCCATAACGTTTTTTCATTTCGCCGGTGGTGAATGATACGACATCAATAATCCCCCAAGCGGTATAGCCAATCACATCAACACCATCATAATCCATGGCGGTTTGCATGGCTTTAATGTGTGCACCTAGATATTCAATACGTGGTTTGTCGTGTACTTGATTGCCGTTTTCAAGTTCATCAATCGCCCCAAAACCATTTTCCACAATAAACAGTGGTAATTGATAACGATCATACAAACGATTAAGTGTATAACGTAAACCTTCAGGGTCAATTGGCCAGCCCCAATCACTGCTTTTGATATAAGGATTTTCAACCGCATTAGGTAGCGCACCGTTAACAATGTTATCGCGATTGTCATTTTTGGCATCTGCTTTTACAACCGTTGACATATAGTAGCTAAAACCAATGTAATCAACGGTGCCCTGTTTTAGGTAAGTTAGATCTTCATCGGTGATATCTAGCTTATAGCCTTCACGTTCAAACTCTTTCAAAGCATAAGCAGGGTAATAACCACGAACGTGAACATCAGGGAAGAAGAAGCGTTGGTGCATAGCGATTTCTGATGCCATCATATCTTCAGGGTTACAAGAATATGGATAAATTGGCACATGTGACACCATACAACCAATTTGAAAATCTGGATTGATTTTTTTACCAGCAATCACCGCTTTGGCACTGGCTAATAGTTCATAGTGAGCAACTTGATACAGGACTTCTTGCGGATTTTCGCCCGGTTTAACTTGGACGCCCGAATTAGTCCAAAAGAAGATAGGGTTACTGGTATCCATTTGATTATTAATTTCGTTAAATGTCATCCAGTATTTGACTTTATTTTTATAACGCTCAAAACACGCAGTGGCAAAACGTTCAAAAAATTCAACTGTTTTACGGTTTCTAAAACCACCATACTGGCGAGCAATATGTAACGGCATTTCAAAATGCGATAAGGTGATAACAGGTTCAATACCGTGAGCAATTAATTCATCAAAAACGTTATCATAAAAGCGCAGGCCTTCTTCGTTTGGCTCAAGCTCATCACCTTTTGGAAAAATTCGAGTCCACGCGATCGAGGTGCGTAAACATTTAAGACCTAATTCAGCAAAGAGTTTGATATCATCTTTATAATGATGATAAAAATCAATGGCCGTATGGTTTGGGTAAAACTTATCGGGTTCAATATTTTGAGTGATTTGTCTTGCTACGCCATGCGCACCTGCTGTCATGACATCAACTACGCTTGGTCCTTTGCCGCCTTCGTTCCAGCCACCTTCAAATTGATGAGCGGCTAAAGCACCGCCCCATAAAAATGGTTTTTTAGTCATTTTTGATTCCTTGTTATTGCTTAATTTTAAATATGATATCATCAACTGTCACTTCTGTTTTATCCGTTAATGAAATGAATTGGTATTGATCGGTATTAACAATAATAATTGGGGTGATCAGTGGGTAGCCTGCTTGTTTTATTGCCTCAGGATTGAAGCTGATTAGGAGATCACCTTTTTTCACTTTTTGGTGTAATTCAACATGATATGCAAACTCGTTATTAGTCAAATTAACCGTATCAATCCCCACATGAATTAATAATTCAACGCCGTTATCTAATGTTAACCCAATAGCATGTTTGGAATTTTCAAATACCGCAGTTACCTCGGCATCAAAAGGCGCATAAACGTGATTATCAGTAGGTTCAATTGCAATCCCTTCACCCATCAGTTTTTGTGAAAAAGCAGGATCAGGCACTTCACTTAGGGGTAAAGCATGTCCTGTCATTGGGCTTGTAATGCTAACCTCATCAAGAAAAATTTTAGGGTTATCATCTTCGATATTGATATTTTCTTGATTATTAACTGTATCTTGTATGGTTTCACCAGTGCCCAAAATTTGGATCAAAACTACAGGTCCAAACATAGCAATAAGCGCACCAATCAAGACAGCAGTAAATGAATCTGGATTATTAGGGCTAATCGCATTAACGATAGTTAAAGGGCCAGGCAAACCAGCGTAAGCAACATAGTGAGGTGAATAAAATCCAGCCACAATACCACCACAAGCAGCCGAAATACAGCCATAAATAAATGGCTTTTTAAAACGTAAGTTAACGCCATAAATAGCCGGTTCGGTTATCCCAAATAAGCCAGTGATAAAAGCGGATAATGAAATGCCTTTCATCTCTTGAGTTTTGGTTTTTAAATAAAAACCAAATGCTGCCCCGACTTGACCAATAACGGCAATGGTTTGAAATGCTTGGAAAGAGTCTTGTCCATACTGTTTAAAGTTTTCAACGATAACAGGAGTGATCCCCCAATGCACGCCAAAAATAACAAAGACTTGCCAAACGGCTCCGATAATTCCACCAGCTATTGGAGGTGCTAAATTGACGAACCAATTATAGCCATTGGCAATGTATTGTGCACCATTTGCGGTTAATGGGCCAACAATAAGTAGTGTTAAAGGTACCATAATGACAAGACTAAATAATGGTAATAGCACCGGTTTTATAATGCTGTGCAGGCGAGGTTCTAAGAAGCGCTCTAAATAAGAGAGTAACCAAACTAAAAAGAGTGGCGGTAAAACAGTTGAGGCATAAGTGGTTTTCGATAGTGCAATGCCAAATAGATCAATTTCTTGCCCCTCGCTTATTAGTTTTGCAAACTCAGTCCATGTTGGCGATAACAGCGCTGCACAGCAAGCAACTGCGATATAAAGGTTGCAACGGAAATGCTGTGAAGCGGTAATAGCAATAAAAATAGGCAAAAAGACAAAAGGCGCCCAAGAGATGAAATTGAATACCTCAAAGGTGCCAGTTTTTTCTAATTCAGGGCATGCTAATTTAAGTAAAATCAAGATGCCTTGCAAAATCCCTGATGCCGCTAAAATATAGACAAAAGGGGCGAATACGGCTGACATGGTTGCAATAATACGATTTAATATATTGCTATCATTTCCGGCTTCAATTTTGTTATCAATATTAACTAGTTGAGTAAAAGCATTATAAACTTTATCAACATGCGTACCAATAACCACTTGGATTTGACCACCTTTTTCAACAACGGTAATCACGCCCGGCAATTTAGCGATGTTTTCTTTTGCGTGATCTGGTGTATGTTGGGTAACAAGGCGAAGACGCGTTGCACAGCGAGAAACGGTAACAATATTTTTTTCACCGCCTAGCTCATTTAAAATATCAACGGCTAGTTTGTTATAATCTCTAATTTTTGATGACATCCATAATACTCCTAAAAGCAATTTAGTAAGGTTATCTTATAGACAATTTCAAAATTGTTAATGACCAATTATATTGTTTGTGATCTAGATCGACTTTTTACATCATTTAATTTAAAAGTTAACCTAACCTGTATAAAATAATAGTTAAATTGCTTATTCAATAAAAAGATATATCAATGATTAAATATCAAGATGTTGCCCAAAAAATTAAACAGACGATTTATCAGCAGCAATTAGCTAAAGGCACTCAACTTGCCAATATTGAAGGGTTGATTAATCAGTATCAGGTGAGTCGTAGCACAATTATTAAAGCGCTCAATTGTCTGGAACGACAAGGCGTTATTTATCAAGTGCAAGGCAGTGGCATTTTTGTTCGTGAACGCAAAAAAAGAGGCTACCTCAATTTTCTACAAAGTCATGGTTTTACCGTTGATTTAGAAGATGTTTATGGTTCATCAACAGTTTTTAATGTTGATATTATCAAGCCTTGTTCCAAAGTGAAAGAGAATCTACAATGTGATGATCAGGAAGAAGTTTATTTTATTAAACGACTGCGTTACGTTGAAGGTAAATTATATGGTTTAGAACAGTCATATTATCGCAAAAAGTTAATTTGTTATTTAAATAAAGAGATCGTTGAAAATTCAATTTTCAATTATATCCAAGAAAATTATAATATTAATATTGGTTTTTCGGATAAATATATGCAAGTGATAAAGCTTGATGCTGAAATGGCGCAATATTTAGGACTACAAGCGGGTGAGCCAGCACTTTGTGTTGAAGAAATATTTTATACCTCATCTGGTGAGCCATTTGATTTTTCAAAAATCATTTATCATTATGAACATGCAAGATTTTGTATACAAAATCATTCAAAATAAGCCACTTAACATAGTCAAAACCCAGCGCTACGTTGTTAAATTATCGGTAAATAGGCACTAATTCTTATTATTTTCGATAACAATTTTATATCTAAGTTAATTAGCTTGTTTTATTTGTGGTTTGTTATCTGCCATGATGCCAACTAATGCGTGAGGTTTATAGCATTCTTCTAAGTAGTTTAGCTCGTCATTGCTTAATTGTAATTGGGTTGCTTTAACGGCATCTTGAATTTGTTCGGTTTTTGTTGCACCCACAACAGGGGCAGTAACATTAGTTAATAGCCATGCCAATGAAACTTCCGTCATGGATACTTGGTGGCGTTCAGCAATTTCTGCAACTCGATCGATGATCATGTGGTCTTGCTCGGCGGTTTTGTCGTATTTCTTCTTCGCATAGTTATCCGCATTGGCGCGTACAGTTTGGGTGTTATATGGACGAGCAAGGCGACCGCTGGCAAGTGCGCTATAAGGCGTCATAGCAATATTATCTTCTTGGCATAATCCAAATAATTCTCGCTCATCTTCACGCATAATTAAGTTATAGTGGCTTTGAATTGAAACAAACGGTGTTAAGCCTTCATATTTTGCTATGGTGTTTGCTTTTGCCAGTTGCCATGCATAACAGTTCGAAATGCCAATTGCACGGACTTTGCCTGCCAGAATATTTTGATGAAGGGTTTCAAGGACTTCTACTATAGGTGTGTTGTAATCCCAATAGTGATAAATATAAAGATCGACGTAATCCACCCCCAAATTTTTTAGGCTTTGGTTGAGTGATTGGTTGATAGCTTGTTGCCCAGTTATGCCATTAGCAATTTGCTTAGCTTTACGTGGTAAAAATTTTGTTGCTATGACCACTTCATCACGCTGGCTCATATCGCGTAATGCTTTGCCAACATATCTTTCGCTTGAGCCATTTTGATAAGCGATTGCGGTATCGAAAAAATTAATACCTAGATCTAACGCATGAGCAATAATTTCACGACTAGCTGCTTCATTCATTGTCCAATTATGCATTCCGGCCGTTTGGTCGCCAAATCCCATACAACCTAAACAAATCTGCGAGACAGTTAAATCACTATTACCCAGTTTGGTGTATTGCATAATCATTTTCCTTTATTTAAAACAGAAACAGTTAATGCTCTTTATTATATTGCGCTTTTATTTTTATAGTGAGTTTTGAATGTGGGTTAATGTGATATCAATCACGTTTTTACAAAAAATAAAACGGATAAGAATTTCATCTATTAAATTAAAACATATATTAAATTAAGACATAGCAGATTATGGCAAACTATATTGCTTGATTATTTATAGGGCAGGGAAAAGTCAATGCGCAATTCCATGCCCTTTATCGTTAATAATTAGATGTTATCACTGCCACCAACCCCTTTAAATTTTTCAACCAATGCGGCGATTTTTTCAAAAACACGGTTCTTTTTAATTAAATATTGAGGATTAAGTGGACTCATTTTAGGTAGAATCTCGTTCAGCTCTGTACCATTTTCAGTTGCATACTCTCGCTTTAACGACGAGGCGATATAGCGTTTTGTGGCGGCTTCGTTTAAATTTTCTTCTTCTATTAAGGTATTCACTTCGACCTGTAACTCTTGCTGTGCATATAAGAAAAACGCATCAATAATCGAGGCTTTATCTGGAATAGCGTCAAGATCGGTTTGTTTTATAAATTCGACAACTAGCTCCTCTTTAGCGCGATTTTCTAAACTTGATCGAATTAATCGCTGAGTATCTTCGACAATGTCTTGTTTGGTTTTTTCTTGCTTATTTTGTTCATAAATTAACTCAAGAATATAATCCAGATTGATCTCTTGCGATTTTAATAGATCAATTTCGAAAACCACATCATCCCAGTCAAATCTTTGCTGATCTTGTTGATTGGCTTCTTTTTCTCGGCGTAGCCAATCACGAATATCATTATAAGTTGAACGATAATTTTGAATTGCGCGATCAGTTGGTAGTTTAACAGTTTGCATTTTTTGCAGATCTTCATCAGTCACATAATGCTTGTTTTTAAACGCTAAAACCGCTTGCTCATCAGTCATATCTAATTGTTGGAAATCTTTTAATGCAACAAATTCATCATAATTTTGCAACACATTGTCAGCACGCAAGTATTCGCCAAATAATTTAACAAACGCTTTTTTATCTTTGTCGGTAATAATTTCGTCAGGACGTGGGAATTTGTCTTGCAATTCGGCAACGATAGCTAAATAGCCATGGTGCAATTCACCTGAACTTTTATCAGTAAAACCTTCCATGTATTCCTTAAAGCTTTTTTCTAACACCACTTCACGAGTATTACTTTTACCAAATGTTTTTATCGCATCAATGGTAGCTTGTTCTAAATCACGGAACGCCACAATATTGCCAAAGGTTTTAGTGGCATTATAGATACGATTGGTGCGTGAAAAGGCTTGAATTAACCCATGATATCGCAGGTTTTTATCGACAAATAACGTATTGAGCGTTGGCGCATCAAAGCCAGTTAAGAACATGCCAACGACGATTAATAGATCGACTTCTTGATTTTTTACTTTTAAAGACAGATCACGATAATAGTTTTGAAATTGATCGCAACTAACATCAAAGTTAGTTTTAAACATCTGATTATAATCTGCTATCGCAGCAGCTAAAAACTCTTTAGCACTTTGATTTAAGGCATCGGTTTCAAAACTTTCATCGGCAAAATTACCCTGTGCATCTTGTTCTTCATTGGCAGAATAAGAAAATATGGTGGCTATTTTTAATGGCTGATTGGCATTTTTTTGTAATTTTTTGAATGATTCATAATAGAGTTTAGCCGCATCGACACTACTTACAGCAAACATGGCATTAAACCCTTTACTTTTGCCCATTAAGCGGTGGGTTTTTTGTTTAAAATTATTCAAAATATATTGTGTGATTTGCTCAATACGATTTGGGTGGAGTAGTGCTTTTTTATTTTCAGCAGCGCTAAGTTTTTCGAGATCTTGTTCTTGCTCTATCGATTTAAAATTAGGGCGCACATCATTATAGTCAACTTTAAATTTTAGTACCTTTTCGTCACGAATTGCATCGGTTAATACATAAGCGTGTAGTTCACGACCAAAAACATCTGCCGTGGTTTGCGTCCCTATTGCGTTAGTATGCATAATCGGCGTGCCAGTAAAACCAAATTGGTAATACTTTTTAAATTTACGCTTTAAGTTTTTTTGAGCTTCACCAAACTGAGAGCGATGCGCTTCGTCAAAAATAAATACCACATGTTTATCATAGATTGCCAAACTATCGTCGCTTTTCATTAAATTATTAAGTTTTTGAATGGTAGTAACAATAATTTTATTATCGGTTTTCTCAATATTGCGTTTAAGCCCAGCGGTACTATTTGAGCCATTGACACTATCTTTTGAAAATTTTTGATACTCTTTCATGGTTTGATAATCCAGATCTTTACGATCCACCACAAAAAAGACTTTATCAATAAATTCCAGTTCGGTGGCTAACCGCGCCGTTTTAAAACTGGTTAATGTTTTGCCTGATCCTGTTGTGTGCCAAATAAAACCGCCACTTTGTAAGCTACTCCACTTTTTGGCATGATAAGCGCTAATGATTTGCCACAATATACGCTCGGTGGCGGCGATCTGGTAAGGGCGCATAATTAACAATGTGTCATTTACATCAAGCACCGAATAAGTCAGTAACACATTTAACAGCGTTCGGCTGGCAAAAAAGGTGGCAGTAAAGTCTTTTAGATCTTTTATCGGCTCGTTTTTAACATTGGCCCAATTCATTGTAAAATCAAAGCTGTTTTTATCGCGCTTAGTGGTGTTAGCAAAATAGCGCGTGTCAGTACCATTTGAGATAACAAACAGTTGTAAATATTTAAACAGTGAATTATCTTGATTAAAACTCTCTTTACTATAGCGATGCACTTGGTTAAAGGCTTCACGAATGGCAATACCCCGCTTTTTTAATTCAACTTGCACAAGGGGCAAGCCATTCACTAAAATCGTCACATCATAACGATTTGCATAATTGCCAGTTTGCTGGAATTGACGGATAACTTGTAATTTATTATTGGTGACATCTTTTTTATCTAACAGCTTGATATTTTGGATATGACCATCATCAAAAACAAAATCATAAATATGATCGTGGTGGATTTTGCGACTTTTATCGATCATCGATTCATTGGGTTTATCTAAATACTCTAATACAAAACGTCGCCATTCATCATCAGTAAATTGCATTTTGTTCAGTGTTTGCAATTGCTCGCGAATATTGGCTAATAACTTTGCATGCGTGTTTAAATTAGGTAAATATTCATAGCCTTGTCGAGCTAAATCATGAATAAATTCATTTTCTAAATCCGTTTCAGTCTGATAAACAGCTGCTGTCTCTTCTAGCTTGTTGTAGTTATCTAAAATAATGTAGCTATTGGTTTCGGCAATTGGTTTTGTATAAGTTGTCATAGTCTATTCCAGCTATTTAAAATGATAATTTTCGAGTAAATGATTCAGTAAAAAGGCAACAGTTTGCTTTTCAGGTTCAGAAGGTTCGGAAACCATTTCATTAGATAAGGTTGAATGGCTGGTAAAATTGATAATCCGTGTTAAGTAAAGTTTTTTATCGCCAGGCAATAAGTCTGACCATTGCGGATAGCCTAAAAAACTGGCGGTTTTTTCATATAAGTTACGTAATAGGGCAAAATGATATTTTTCAATTTTATTTTCCTTAACCGCTTCTTGCAGCAACTGTTTTAAATAAAGATGATAGGAAAAACTACGGTTTGAATCGCCTTTTTTCTCTTCTAATGCAAATTTACCGTCCTCAAATCGTCTTAAAATATAACTATCTTTTGAAGTTAATTCATTATAAAGCACATTATAAAACAGCGGGTTATGGGTCGTAATAATAAATTTAATGTCAGATTCACAGGATGTGATTAATTGGGCAATATCTACCGCCAACTGGATAAGGTGATTTTCGTCCAATGAACTAACGGGGTCATCAATAAAAATATAGCGTAAATGGTCAAATTCATTAGTCGAGCGTTCGCTTTTGTCAGTAATATTGCGCTCTGCGATAACTAAGTTAATCAGTGTAAAAAAAATACTCCAAATTAAATTGTTTTCTTCGCCTTTAGAGATTTTAATATTATCAATACGCTGATCATTATCCCCAGCTAGCGAAAAAGTAATAGCAGAAAAATCCTCATTGAAATGTGGCTGTAATCTTTGATGGGTATAGGATTGAAAGTAACGAACAATATTTTGGTCTTGTCCTTGATCTTTTAAAATCCAGTCAGTAAATGAGTTAGGTTGTATGATTAATTGATGTTCACCTTCTTGGTGTTTATCATTATTCCAAGCAAATAAATCCTCAGTAAAGGCGTTATAGTACAGGATATTGTGCCTTGTTAAGGCGGCATTATTCTCTTTATCATCTTTACGTTGCGATATAATTAAATTCTTAAAGGTTTGAGATAAACGCGTTTTACCAGTACCGTTAAAGGCATAGATTAATTGGGTTTTTTTATCATTTTTATCCAGCTTTTCAGCAATATTCCTTAATGTGGTATTCATCTTTTTATAACTCTATCTTATGATTCTTACTCTTTCGGAAAGTCTAATAATAAATTCCGATAATATTCATATTGTTTTTGGCGTAATGCTATCTCACGCGGTAACCCCTCGGTGATTGAATTGGTAAGCGCATCGAATTTATCTAAGATTTCGACAATACGAGCTTGTTCCTTGAGTGGGGGAATGGGGATTTTTAATTTGGATAAATTATTATTATAAAGACGTTTAATTGTACCGCCTTCTGCTATTCCCCAATTAGCAATCTGGTAAAAATAGTATAAATACTTATTGAATACCTGTGATTCATCATTTTCAATCCATACAATATTGCTATCTTGGAAATATGCATCTTGTCCATTAAATATAACAGTCCTTCCAATTGTGCCGCTTGCTGAAATTAAAATTTCCCCAAATTTTGGATAATTATATTTATTTTTATATTCCTCAAATAATTTTCGTGAGATATATGCATCGGGCTTTTTCCCAAAAGTCCCTATTTTATAAAATGGTATATCACCTTTTTCTGTGGTCTGTTCCTTTAGTATCCGTTTGCACATTTTTACCTCACCAATTTCCCCTAATGTCTTCCACTCAACCTCATCCTCTTTAAAGGTTAACAATTTATCCCGATAATAGTTGTATTGTTTTTTCCGTGTAGTAAGCTCTGCTGTGAGCTCTGCTGTGAGCTCTGCTGTGAGCTCTGTAAATGTGTCTAAAATACGGACTATTTCAGTTTGAACGTGTAGAGGGGGGATGGGGATTGTAATTTCAATCAAATTCGATTTTGTTAATTTTGCTCTATCACCGCCAGTTAAATATGGAATAAAATTCATATTGCGTAAATAATGATATAAAAATCTATTATCTAATTCAGGCTTGCCTTGGACAATGTGGACGTGGTTGTTTGCCCAAAATTTTCCCGTAGCCCACTGGATTGAATAATTTTTAAGATTTGCAGACCCATCTTCAGCTATTAATACATACTCACCATTATGAGTGTAACCTTCAACATAATCTTGAATATTATTTGCACCATAATATGGTATTTGACCTCGAATACGTAAAGACGCTTTTACTGGTTTTCTTGTATTGTTTGCTATTTCTGCCACTTCCCCCAGCGTCTTCCACTCAACTTCAACACCTTTCAGCAACTCAGTTATATTATTACTCTTAATCATGCTTCAATCTCCGCCACAATCGCGTCAATTTGGGAGCGTAAGCTATCAATTTTAGCTACGGTATCTTTTATTTCGGCATTAAGCTGGTTGATATCAATCACTTCACGGGTATTTTCGGCTTCCACATACGAACTGACCGATAGATTATAGTCATTTTCCGCAATGGTTTGATTATCAACTGATTTAGCAAAATATTCGATATCTTGCTTGCTAGCAAATACTTGCATAATTTCTTGAATATGTTCATCAGTGAGAACATTATTATTGGTCTCTTTTTTAAAGAGTTTGCTAGCATCAATAAATTGTGTCGTTTTGACGGTTTTATTTTTGGCAAGCACCAAAATATTAACCGCAATCGAGGTACCATAAAATAAATTGGGTGCGAGCGAGATTACAGTTTCGACAAAATCATTATCGACCAAATATTTGCGAATTTTTTGTTCCGCACCACCACGATAAAATATCCCCGGAAAAGTAACAATTGCCGCTCGCCCACACTCGGACAGGTAACTTAGTGCATGCATAATAAAAGCAAAATCGGCTTTCGATTTTGGTGCCAGCACGCCAGCGGGTGCGTATCGGTCATCATTAATTAAGGTTGGATCATCACTGCCAATCCATTTAATTGAATAGGGTGGATTAGAAACAATGGCATCAAATGGTTTTTCGTCGCCAAACTTTGGATTAAGTAGCGTGTCGCCTAAAGCTATTTCGAATTTATCATAGTTGATATTGTGTAAAAACATATTCATTCGAGCAAGGTTATAGGTGGTATGATTAATCTCTTGACCGAAAAACCCATCCTCAATGATATGTTCATCAAACTGTTTTTTCGCTTGTAACAATAAAGAACCCGAACCTGCCGCTGGGTCATAGATTTTATTGACCTTTGTTTGATTATGTAAGGCTAATTGTGAGATCAATTTCGACACATTTGGTGGCGTAAAAAATTCACCACCAGATTTACCGGCATTCGAGGCATAATTAGAAATCAAAAACTCATAAGCATCGCCAAACAGATCAATTTGATTGTCTGCAAAATCACCAAAATCAAGTTCGGCAACACCATTAAGTACTGCGGCTAACCGTTTGTTTTTATCGGCAACTGTATTACCTAATCGGTTACTGGTGGTATCAAAATCGGCAAATAGCCCTTTAATATCGCTTTCTGAAGGGTAACCAATAGCTGAACTTTCAATCGCATTAAAAATATTAGCCAAGTCAGTATTTAAACTTGGATTGGTATTGGCATTTGCTACAATTTTACAAAATAATTGGCTAGGATAAATAAAATAGCCTTTGGTTTTTATTGCGTCTTTTTTAATTTCATCGGTAATGACATCGTCGGATAAAGTGCTGTAATCGATACCTTCTTCACCACCTTCAATATAATTAGCGAAATTTTCACTAATAAAGCGATAAAACAAAGAACCAAGTACATACTGTTTAAAATCCCAACCATCGACCGCACCACGGACTTCGTCGGCAATTTTCCATATTTGGCGTTGTAGTTGATCGCGCTGTTGCGTTCCTGTCATTGATTGGGCGTTATTGGAAGTCATATTTTCAAAATTCCTAAATAAAAAATAGGTGTTGCCTGATTAGAAAGTAACTAATTTTTACTTCCTTATTAGTCATTTTATCGCTCACTGTTATAGGTGCTATATCATAGCTGATTTGTTATTAATTTTCTATCTATGAGCTTTGATTTGCTTTATTAAGGTTGATAAATCCAACCTTAATTATTTCTCTGACTTTCATGTATCCCAATTTGAGCTGGTCGCGCTTCTTCATTCTATTGTTAGTTGAAAGTTGTTGATGAACATCATTCAATATCTTTTAAGAAAGATAGAGAAGAATTTAATTGATATAGGCTATTTTTCTATTGATAGGTAGATAAAATCAGAATCCGAAAACGCTTAACGCTATTTTTAAGGCTTTTATTAAAAAACTAAGCAAATTGATCTTTTGGTTTTTAGGTTTGGGTAGTACTAAGTCATGACACAGTCAAAAAACTAAAAAACAGAACCCTTTTTTTTGCCATATTTTAAAAATAAATAAAATCAAATAATTAAAAACTCACCGCAAAAAAGGGTTTTTAAAACCTAAATAGCTATTTGCCTTTTTACATACAATATTGATAGTATATTAGCTTCTAGTTCACTGCCGTGTAGGCAGTTTTAATTTTTTACTAGCAACCATTATGCACCTGACGATAGTTCACTGCCGTGTAGGCAGTTTTAATTGATGGCATCTTGTTGATTAATGGCTTGTCTGAGTTCACTGCCGTGTAGGCAGTTTTAATTTGCTGTCGTAGTTTATCTAAAATCTCTACAGTGTTCACTGCCGTGTAGGCAGTTTTAATTTGCGCCATTTGGTCCTAATAACCCGACGATTTGTTCACTGCCGTGTAGGCAGTTTTAATTATAAGTTGTCAAACCTAAATTCTTCATTGCTGGTTCACTGCCGTGTAGGCAGTTTTAATTTATCCAAGGTCGGATTGTCGCTTTCTACCTGAGTTCACTGCCGTGTAGGCAGTTTTAATTGTAGTAAAAGAACCATCTATTTGAAGTTCAAAAGTTCACTGCCGTGTAGGCAGTTTTAATTATCCACCATGACAATAAAGCTGGCTTCTTCACGTTCACTGCCGTGTAGGCAGTTTTAATTTACGTTTCAGTAAAAAATATTGTTTTTTAGATGTTCACTGCCGTGTAGGCAGTTTTAATTAATGGTATGGGATAACAATAAAATCAGTATTTGTTCACTGCCGTGTAGGCAGTTTTAATTACCAAATGATTCAAAATCTAATGAGCCTACTGGTTCACTGCCGTGTAGGCAGTTTTAATTAATCACCGCTAATTGTTTTGTTCACGTTCAATGTTCACTGCCGTGTAGGCAGTTTTAATTAACAAGTGCCAGAAAGTGCTAAAAAAGGGCGAGTTCACTGCCGTGTAGGCAGTTTTAATTATTAACCACGGCATAATAAAACCAAGGAATGAGTTCACTGCCGTGTAGGCAGTTTTAATTACTTGTACATTACCTATTACATCAATACCTTTGTTCACTGCCGTGTAGGCAGTTTTAATTTATTATCCAGTTTTTTTATCTTAGTCATCCTAGTTCACTGCCGTGTAGGCAGTTTTAATTAGAAACTATAGTCGGTTACTGCCAATTTAAACGTTCACTGCCGTGTAGGCAGTTTTAATTAAATTAGTCCCCATGATCTCACCAAGCACTTCGTTCACTGCCGTGTAGGCAGTTTTAATTACAAGCTGTTGAAAAAGAGATGAGCAAATTCAGTTCACTGCCGTGTAGGCAGTTTTAATTAATCCCAACAACAGACCCGCTTAGCACCTTCTGTTCACTGCCGTGTAGGCAGTTTTAATTTACCTTTTACTAGCAACCATTATGCACCTGACGTTCACTGCCGTGTAGGCAGTTTTAATTTCTATGCCTCCTATATTTCAAAAATCTCAATTGTTCACTGCCGTGTAGGCAGTTTTAATTTAAATGATGTACGATCGGAAATAATATTGCCTGTTCACTGCCGTGTAGGCAGTTTTAATTAAGCGATTTGAATTTGAAACGTGGATGGAAGAGTTCACTGCCGTGTAGGCAGTTTTAATTACTTATCATTGGCGTTCAGGCGTAACCAATCTGTTCACTGCCGTGTAGGCAGTTTTAATTGAGTAAAAATTTTATCGGATAAAGCATGGATTGTTCACTGCCGTGTAGGCAGTTTTAATTAACTGGCGGTAACGGCTTCAGTGGATTAAACCGTTCACTGCCGTGTAGGCAGTTTTAATTAAACAGGGCCAGCCATAACATGTAGTGCATCAGTTCACTGCCGTGTAGGCAGTTTTAATTTGATCGCACGGTTCGTATGGGAACGGTAGTCGGTTCACTGCCGTGTAGGCAGTTTTAATTACGATGTGAAAAGCAGTATCAGTAGGTAACTTGTTCACTGCCGTGTAGGCAGTTTTAATTCTTCTAATTTGATTCTATCTCGCCTAAGATCTGTTCACTGCCGTGTAGGCAGTTTTAATTAAACAAGGTTGACATTGTACTATCTCCACGCAGTTCACTGCCGTGTAGGCAGTTTTAATTTACTTCAAAAACCAAGAAACAAAAGAAGTAATGTTCACTGCCGTGTAGGCAGTTTTAATTCAAGCCATCACCAATGGTCAGTAACACATAGGGTTCACTGCCGTGTAGGCAGTTTTAATTAGTGATCTTTTTCTTGAGGATAATGATGTAACGTTCACTGCCGTGTAGGCAGTTTTAATTCGCGTAAGTTAGAAGCAATTGAAACCCATCAAGTTCACTGCCGTGTAGGCAGTTTTAATTACGCAATTTGTGGAGTGTATTTATGGGCTTGGGTTCACTGCCGTGTAGGCAGTTTTAATTATTAAAACGTCAACGAATCGAGCAAAAAATGAGTTCACTGCCGTGTAGGCAGTTTTAATTTTGTAAATTTTCAATTTTGATATCTGGGGTTAGTTCACTGCCGTGTAGGCAGTTTTAATTTGAAAGAGTCGACAGCCATTTTATCAAACAGCGTTCACTGCCGTGTAGGCAGTTTTAATTTACTTATATCACATTCCGAGGCAAACCTACTTGTTCACTGCCGTGTAGGCAGTTTTAATTATAACCCACTTCCATTGCTAATATATCTTCAAGTTCACTGCCGTGTAGGCAGTTTTAATTAAGCGATAAGCATGGTTGAATCACCAGAACATGTTCACTGCCGTGTAGGCAGTTTTAATTTCAACAAACAAATCAAATATTATCCTAATAATGTTCACTGCCGTGTAGGCAGTTTTAATTACTTGGCAAAAGTCTTTTCTAAACTTTGTTGCGTTCACTGCCGTGTAGGCAGTTTTAATTCCCTTTATTCCCCAAAAAAAACACACCATAACGTTCACTGCCGTGTAGGCAGTTTTAATTTAAATATTTGGACGAATACATAGGTCAACCGCGTTCACTGCCGTGTAGGCAGTTTTAATTAAGAGCAATTATTAAAAGCCGCTAATTAATGGGTTCACTGCCGTGTAGGCAGTTTTAATTATGTCAATCCATCAACATCACCATAGCCGTATGTTCACTGCCGTGTAGGCAGTTTTAATTAGAGATTGTCGTCAGGCAAGATAACGCTAAGCGTTCACTGCCGTGTAGGCAGTTTTAATTCATGCACAATACAAAACACCACCGCGAGTTGCGTTCACTGCCGTGTAGGCAGTTTTAATTGCATCAAGACCGACACCAACCGGATTAAAGCCGTTCACTGCCGTGTAGGCAGTTTTAATTATTAAACCACTATAAACACGAACACAACCATTGTTCACTGCCGTGTAGGCAGTTTTAATTTACTTATATCACATTCCGAGGCAAACCTACTTGTTCACTGCCGTGTAGGCAGTTTTAATTATAATCAGCAAGTGCCCAAGGGGCATGTTCACGTTCACTGCCGTGTAGGCAGTTTTAATTATATTTTTATTGTTATCGGCACGCCAGTCACCGTTCACTGCCGTGTAGGCAGTTTTAATTAACTCTTCAATTTGCACTAAAAACCAACGATCGTTCACTGCCGTGTAGGCAGTTTTAATTAGCTAAATGCACCAAGCGAGCCAGTGCAGGTAGTTCACTGCCGTGTAGGCAGTTTTAATTATCACGAAACGGTATAGAATCCTGAATATTTTTTACAAAAATATAGCCTAAAACGTAACAGTTGTGTAAATACTTCATAATGAGCATACAACTTAATAAATAATTACGCCGCTTGTTTTTGTGTTGTATATGCAATGGAAATCATGTTAGTTGATGTTTCATGAGGTCTTTTGGGGGTAGATAGCAACGGGTCATAATACGTTTAGCCAAATCAATGACGGCTATTTTTTTATATCATCGCCATAACACTTGTTGATGATATGGCGTTGTTTTTTTATATATATTTATTAGAGTCGTTTTTTTTACTACTGTAACCGAAGCAAGTAATTTCTAACCATTATATTAATAGGGTATTTTTAATATCTTCGATCGTTTTTGTGCCAGCTAATTGCATGGTAATAGACAGTTCTTTGTTAAGATGATCAAAGACGGATTTTACTCCCTCAGCTCCACCTAAATTTAGACCATAAAGAATAGGGCGTCCAATAGCAACAAGATCAGCGCCACTTGCTAAAGCTTTAAATACATGTTCGCCACGGCGTATACCGCTGTCAAAAATGATTGGAACACGTTTAGCAACAGCAGCTGAAATACTAGGTAATACCTCAAATGAAGCGGGAGCGCCATCTAATTGTCTTCCACCATGATTTGATATCCAAATCCCATCAGCTCCAGCAGATATTGCAATGGATGCATCTTCAGGTGATTGAATGCCTTTTACAATAACAGGTAAATTTGCCATGGCTTTTATTTTTTGAATATCAGAAGGAACGATACCTTGTTTTGCTGCGGCATAAATTTCGCTAATGCCTTTACCTGAACCATCGCCATTACCGTTTGATTGACTGTAAGCACTGAGGTTTTTCATAGGGAGTGGAAATTGAAATTTATTGACGATATCCTCTTCGCGATAACCGCCTAACGTTGAATCGACTGTTAGAATGATTGCTTTTGCGCCTGCTTTAACGGCTTTATCGATAATAAACCGGTTAAAATCATCATCTTTACTCATATAGAGTTGAAAAAAATACGGTACATTGGGCGCGGCATTTGCGGCATCTTCAATAGAGGTATTTGCATAAGTACTAATACAGAAAATAGATCCCGCAGCAGCGACGCCTTTAGCGGTGTCCTTTTCGCCTTGTTCGTGAGCCAATCCTTGGGCTGCTGACGGTGCTTGAATAATGGGTGTTTTTAATGAGATATCCCACAATTTTGTTGATAAATTAGCATGATCAATACCTTGTAATACCCGAGGAATAATTTTTTTGCGATTAAACGCTAAGGTATTTTCTCGCATTGTCCATTCGTCTTCGGCACCACCGCGGATATAACCAAAAGCTCCAGGCTCCATTCTTGCTTTAACTAATGCTTCTAATGAAGCAATATTAACGATCTCTATAGCGTGTTCTTCATTACTTGTATGGTATGACATGATTCGCTCCTAATTATGAGAGTTAATACAACAGTATGGTTATATCACAGCTATTTTTTATTTAAAATTAAATAAAATTCATTTCTGACAAAATAGCACTTTTTTATATTCATCTTTGTAGAAACTTTTTTAAGTACAGATCACAGCCTGAAATATAAAGAAAATAGTAATGCAGTTATTTGGATTTTTTTAGTTTGCTGTAAAGAGATTCAATAAAAAGCTTATTTTTTTGCTAAACCAAAAAATAAACCTCGATATTATTCGAGGTTTCAGATTGATGACAAAGAACTCGCTTTTTGGCGAGTTCTTTGATCTAATAGAGAGGAGTCCATTATAAGAGGAATTCTTCTATGCTAAAAAAACCAACTCCAGCGACACCAGAAAAAATAGAGCAAATCTCACTAGATGCGCTTGTCCCTCAAAATCATCTTATTCGTAAAATAGCTAAAGTCATTGATTTTGAATTTATTCGAGAAGCGGTAGCACCACTTTATTGCCCTAATAACGGTCGTCCAGCAGAAGATCCGGTCAGACTGTTTAAAATCATGCTATTGGGGTATCTTTTCGGTATCCCCAGTGAACGTCGTCTGGTTCAGGAAATTCAGGTCAATTTAGCTTACCGCTGGTTTCTGGGAATGGGATTAACTGAAAAAGTGATTGACGCCTCAACACTTAGCCAAAATCGTCGCCGTCGGTTTAATGACAGTGAAATCTATCAACAGATTTTTGATAATATTGTTGAGCAGGCCATTGCCAAAGGGTTGATAAGTGGTCGGGTATTATATACGGACAGTACTCACCTAAAAGCAAATGCCAATAAAGGCAAAGCACGTAATGAGCAGCGTATTGTTGAGCCCAGTCAATATATTGATGCGCTTAATCAAGCCATCAACGCAGAAAGAGAATTAAACGGAAAAAAGTCTTAAAGCCATCGACGGTAGAGAAATACAAGGAGGTTAAAGTCAGTACAACAGATCCAGACAGTGGCTTTATGCATCGGGAAGGCAAGCCTAAAGGATTCTTCTACTTAGATCACCGAACGGTTGATGGCAAACATAATTTAATTACCGATACCTATGTCACAGCTGGAAATATCCATGATTCCCAGCCTTACATGGCTCGATTAAAACGCCAGTTAGAGCGGTTTGGCTTTAATCCGGTTGGTGTCGGTCTTGATGCGGGTTATTTTACGGCTCCCATTTGCCATTTACTGCTGGCAGAGCAGATATATCCGGTGTTGGGTTATCGCCGCCCCACCCATGGTGCGAATCCCATCAGAAAAAAGCAGTTTATCTATAACAGTCAAAACGATACTTATACTTGCCCAAACGGGCAAACA
>NZ_LZGT01000095.1 GCF_001690525.1 Gilliamella sp. App6-5
TCAAAATCAATGACTTTAGCTATTTTACGAACAAGATGATTTTGGGGGACAAGCGCATCTAGCGAGATTTGCTCTATTTTTTCTGGTGTCGCTGGAGTTGGTTTTTTTAGCATAGAAGAACTTCTCTTATAATGGACTCCTCTCTATTAGATCAAAGAACTCGCCAAAAAGCGAGTTCTTTGTCATCAATCTGAAAGCACTTAATAGTGCTTTTTTATTACTTTTAAGTAGTCTACTGTTTAAGTACGTGTACTTGAACAGTCAATTCACCTTCCAATCACCTAAAAAAATTTTAAAAAACATAATATTAGATATTGACATAATTAAAAATATTTTACATATATTATATAAATAAGTTCCTGTTTAAGTACATGTACTTAAGCAAATAATAATAGTAAGGTAAAAATATGGATGATATTAAATATGATGATTACAATAAAAATTTAGAAAAATTACATAATGAAATTGCTGAATTAGTAAAAAGGGAAGAAGAATATGAAGAACTTAAACAA
>NZ_LZGT01000096.1 GCF_001690525.1 Gilliamella sp. App6-5
ATTTATCCGCCGTTATATGGAAGACGGTCCGAAAAACCTGCCTAAACCACGCCTAAGTACCCACTTACCCATGCCCTTTCACGGTGTTGAGGGACATATTAGCCCCATGATCCATCTGGCAAAAAATAACCCCAGTGTGATCATGATTTTAATGTTAATCCCCGTCTTTTTAATCTTATTGCCATTTTATACTATGGGTTACTTTATTTCGGAATGCCTATGCTGGCAACCTCGTTGGCCAAAAGTGATCAGGCAAGCGGGTATACCCGGTAAACCTTTACCAAAAGAAACCACCCTATCGGATTACCCACCCGAGGTACAAAAGGCGATTTTAGATAATAGCCAAGAGTGGGGCGTGATTGATGACGAAACGGGCGAACTTATCGACTATGGTCAATTTAAAAGACCCAAGAAAAAAGCCAGCCGAAAAAGAAAAACAAAAGCAACAAAACAAGCAGAAAAGCCCATAAAAGAGAATTCAGAGGATTAATTGGTAAGGTTAGATTGTGGCTGCTTTAGTAAAGATGCCAAACGTGATCAATTTGATGACTTAACCGAGGAGCTAAGTGAGTTTCATCAAGCAATTCAGGGGACATTTTAATGTATATTGGTGAATATTTATTTTGGTTAAGTAGTGCTATTAAAACCGCAACCCGTAAAAAATTGAAAATGGGCTATTTTAGCGGTGATATGAATTTAAGCGAAGTCACCAAAGATTATACTAAAGAGTCGGTCAGTCATAATCCACGCCCGATAGGGCCTTATTATGCCTATAATGATCGCTATTTAGAGATACGAGGGGGTATGTTTGAAAATTTTCGGGGGATTATTACTTGGATTAGTTTGGCTATATTTTTTGTTTCTTTTTCATGTTGTAATGCTGGTTTGCAAATTGCTTTACAATTATATAAAGATGGAGGAGTAAATATTGTTTCTGGAATATTTGCAATAATATTTTTGTCAATTATTTTTTTATTATCTTCTTACTTATTTATCCGTTACTTCCGTTATATTTATCGCTTGGAATTATTCACGCTTCGCCATATCCGGGTACGGTTTAATCGGGTAACACGGCAAGTGTATGTACAACGCCCTAAATATTGTGGCGGCATTGCGGTGTTTAAATGGGAACATATTATGCCCTCTAATTTTGGCGAGACTGGCTCGGATATGGGTGGTACTAACTTAGTTAATGTGTTCTCCTTTCACCCTTATAAAACTGGCTTTCCCGTTGCACAGTCCGTGGGCGTAGGCAAAAACACTTATAATCCTCAAGATTATAAAGACGAGTGGGAATTTATCCGCCGTTATATGGAAGACGGTCCCCAAAACCTGCCTAAACCACGCCTAAGTACCCACTTACCCATGCCCTTTCACGGTGTTGAGGGACATATTAGCCCCATGATCCATCTGGCAAAAAATAACCCCAGTGTGATCATGATTTTAATGTTAATCCCCGTCTTTTTAATCTTATTGCCATTTTATACTATGGGTTACTTTATTTCGGAATGCCTATGCTGGCAACCTCGTTGGCCAAAAGTGATCAGGCAAGCGGGTAAACCCGGTAAACCTTTACCAAAAGAAACCACCCTATCGGATTACCCACCCGAGGTACAAAAGGCCATTTTAGATAGTAGCCAAGAGTGGGGCGTAATTGATGACGAAACGGGCGAACTTATCGACTATGGTCAATTTAAAAGACCCAAGAAAAAAGCCAGCCGAAAAAGAAAAACAAAAGCAACAAAACAAGCAGAAAAGCCCATAAAAGAGAATTCAGAGAATTAATTGGTAAGGTTAGATTGTGGCTGCTTTAGCAAAGATCCCAAACGTGATCAATTTGATGACTTAACTGAAGAGTTAAACGAGTTTTACCAAGCAGTTCAGGGGACATTTTAATGTATATTGGTGAATTTATATTGTGGTTAGGTAGTGCAATTAAACCTGAAACACGTAAAAAATTGAAAAAAGATTATTCTGATAACTCAATGAAGTTAAGCGAAGTCGCCAAAGATTATACCACAGAGTCGGTCAGTCATAATCCACGCCCGATAGGACCTTATTATGCCTATAACGATCGCTATTTAGAGATACGAGGAGGTATGCTTGAAAATTTTCGGGGGATTATTACTTGGATTAGTTTAGCTATATTTTTTATTACAGCATCAGGAGGTTATTTCGCACTTAAAGTGGCTTTAAAATTATACAATAATGAATGGGATAATTATAAAATTGGTTCCGGAATATTTGCAATGGTATTTTTTGCAATCATTTTTTTAGTCTCTGCTTATTTATGCATCCGCTACTTCCGTTATATCTGTCGCTTAGAGTTATTCACGCTTCGCCATATTCGGGTACGGTTTAATCGGGTAACACGGCAAGTGTATGTACAACGCCCTAAATATTGTGGTGGCATTGCGGTGTTTAAATGGGAACATATTATGCCCGCTAATTTTGGCGAGACTGGCTCGGATATGGGTGGTACTAACTTAGTTAATGTGTTCTCCTTTCACCCTTATAAAACTGGCTTTCCCGTTGCACAGTCCGTGGGCGTAGGCAAAAACACTTATAATC
>NZ_LZGT01000097.1 GCF_001690525.1 Gilliamella sp. App6-5
TCAGCTTCTTTTAAAATAGCGACGATTTGATGTTCAGTCATTTTTTTCATAATTGAATCCTCTTTTACTTTTATCATAGAGAATTTTCTACTTTTTTGCTGTACTATTTTAGGGGATAGTTACAATGAAAATCACTATCGGAGATAGCACTCATATAAAGTTCTACTTTTTTATTACCAATATTTCCTGTATATATCCGATAGATAGAATGTGCGAATTGCGGTAGTAATAGAATTATTATTAATAAATATTTTATTCTGTTCATGTATTTCTACCTTTATTTTTGAATATAATACTTCTTACCATTTATTACTGCTTCTGTTTGCTCTTCTATATCTATATGATTTAAATTGACAAAAAAAGCAGGGTTTATCTTATAGCCTAATTTTGCTAGTTCCTTCTTTTCACCTACAGTTTGATTATTATCAATATTCATAGCAATTTCTAAATGTAAATGAGTGTTAGGAAGCCCTTTCGCATTTCCCGTGTCGGATGTATAACCGATATGATCACCAGCTTTAACTTTGGTACCTTTTTGTATTCCAGATACTTTTAGATCTTTATGTAAATGGCAATATCGAATATAAAAATAATCACTGTTTATATCAAAATCTTTCGCTTGTATAAACTCATTTTTCCCTTTTTCTGAAAACTCCAACGTATAATCATTTTGAGATGCGCGCAAATCATCACCTTTCACTTTTAAAACGATTACATTACCATAACTACCTTCACCATGAGCTTTTACAATTTCGCCATCTAAACAAGCAAAACATGGCGTGCCAATTTTTGCAAATAAATCTAAACCAGCATGAGATTTATTACCTTCATTCCTAACAAAACCAAAGGCACCATTCCAAGGAAACTTGGACTTCTTTGAATTAAATAACGTCCTTTGTGGGTTGTCTAAAGGCTCATGCCAAAGTTTTGTCGTTTCAACATTAAAATAATCCACCATCGCCACAGGATGAATAAACCATGCCTTGCCGTCTGCGGATAGATTGGACAGTTTAGGGGTATTGGCTTCGGTGTTTGCTGTCGGGGTTTGGGCTTGTGCCTGTGCCACTTGTTTCCACCACAGTGAGGGTTTAATGCGTTGCTCTTTTTCCAATTGCCAGTTGTTTTTGACATGCTCGTGGGCTTCGTCCAATTTTTTCATGGCAAAGTCTCGCTGATAGGGCTCGGTTATGCCGATTTTATTTAATCCCACTTCAATAAGCTCTTGCGCTCTTGTTTTCGTGTTGACCCAGCCTTGTATCAGTTGGTTTTCTTTGTTCCCTGTTTTAATATATCGCCAGACTGAATCTGGCGTGGCATCATCAACTGCTGTAAAACTTTCACTATCAAGTAAATCCGTCCGTGGGTATTCAACAGTATTGTATTCAGTTACTGACGATAAATTATCTAAAGATAATGGAAATTTATCCCAGTGAAGCAATTATCCCATCTTGTTGATTTAGATATAAAACGTCTTTTGATGCTATCCAATAATGTTTGTTTTCAACCACGAAACGGATGATTAATGTGGTATGCGATGCCATTGTATTATTATTATCAACCAAGTCGACTTCATCCGGTATATCAGTAATAGTTAATTCTGGAAAACCTTTTTTATATTGGTTAATTCTTTTTTATCTTCAAATATTACACGATACTTTTGTTTTTCACCTTTCATTTCTCGGGTTTCATGCTCTATAGCATCTACCATTTTTTCAATGTCAGCATTAAAAGAAATACGTGATGAAGTGTTTGCTAATAACCACAATGTATATTCTGGTTTGACTTTAACGTAATAATGACTCGTATCACTGACAAATTTTATCCCCCGACCTTGCTGGTAAAAACCAGTTGGTTTAGATGCTTGAATTAGTTTTGCGTCTTCTTCCACTAACAAAATTGTCTTTTTTATTTCTGGTAATTTATCTGCTAATACTCAGATATTATTGATAAATTCAGGTAAATAATCATAGGTAAAGAGTTCTATGTATGCTAAGTTTTATCTTTCCTATTTTTTATAATTAATCAGGGGAGAGAACTGTTATTAATTTTGTTTTACCGTTCTGATAAATAAAAGTATAAGTTGTTATGCCTCCTTGAAAATATTGAGTAATTTCTAGTTTATTTTTACCATACCATTTATAATCAATATCCACATCTCGGTCTTCATAGGTAACAGAGAAATTTTCGCCCACGTTAATTTTCTTTCTAAATACCTTATCAAGATCAAAACTCATTGCATTATAAACATCCAAAATAGTCATATTGTTATAATAGCAAATATCAGTATAACTCATATCAACTTGTTCTAATGCAATGCACTTTGTATTACTATAATAATTATTAAGGTTTTTCTCTTCTTGTTCTGGTAACCGTTGGTAAAAAACTAATTGTTTTTTATAAGTAACCATTAATTCATTGTTATCAAGCTGGATAATATTCATGTAATCATTACGGTTACAAATTTCTGATAAACTATCTCTATCATTTGTATAAATTTTAGAAAAACTAGTAGTAGTTAGATGATATTCTTTCAATTCATCACTATAATTTTTAAAAAAATTATGTTTATTTAATTCATTATTTATATCGTCTTCACTTCCAGTTAATTCTTTAAAATCGCAACCTAAAAAGGTTATCTTTTGCTGATTATCTATAATCAAATTACTTAATGATTTTTTTATGTTTTTGTCTGTTTCAGGAGTTAATTTCTCATTGATTAACCTATAATAATTGTTATTTGAATCAAAATCTGATGCATAAACAACTTGTGATAATAAAATTAATAATAAGATTTTTAATATAATATTTTTCATACTTTTATTCCTAATTATTCGAGGTCAGCCCCAAAGCTGTTACTGTACCCTTCTTTTAATAATTCTATAGGATCTGTTAAATCATCTCGCCTTTCATAAGGTTTTTTTGATTTATCTGTTAATGATTTTTTTAGATCTAGTCCACTATTTCCAGAGTAATATTCTAGATGCAACATATATATTATTTTCCCATTTATTACCATTAAAGGTGTCATTTTTTTACTTTCACCATCAATATCAACCTCAATTATTCTACTTTGGGGATCTGTAGCTCTAACGTTTCTAAGCAAGAGCCCAGTTTTAGCAAGAACTGTACCTTGCTTAACAAAATCGCCAGTTTTTACCTTAATACTTTCTTTGTCTACTTCACCATAGCGAATAATAAATTCCCGTCCACTATTGGTATGATGCTTGACTGTTATTTGGTGCGTATAACAATAAAATTCGTTTATTTTTAGAACAACTCCATCGCTGACGGCAATAATATCTTCTTTGGGTTCTGTGTATAAATCTCTTCCTGCATGTTTTCTTCCCCCATTTCGAGATGAACTAAATGCTGTTTGATTATTATTTTTAGTCCAATTAAAGTTTTTACCAAATTGCATATCAAAATTGTTTATTGGTTTTACTTTTAATGGGAAAATAATTTCAGCACTTCTAACATTAAAATAATCCACCATCGCTACCGGATGAATAAACCATGCCTTGCCATCAGTTGATAGATTAGACAGTTTAGAGGTATTGGTATTGGTATTCGCATTGCTTTGTTCTGTGCTGGTTGTTTGATTTTGAGTTTGCGCTTGTGCCACTTGTTTCCACCACAGTGAGGGTTTAATGCGCTGTGCTTTTTCTAGTTGCCAGTTTGATTTGACATGTTCATGCGCTTCGTCCACCACGTCTAAGGCAAAATCACGGAGGTAAGGCTCGGTGATGCCAAGTTTATCTAATCCCGCTTCAATAATTACTTTTTGTTGTTGTTTTTCTTCTTCAAATAAGTCATCAATTTCGTTCCATTTGCTTAACGCTTCATCGGCATACCATTCGCTTTCATATTTCACCAGTAAATGCCCTATCAACTCCGCCGTCCAGCTTCGGCGTAATCCTTCTTTTAAATCCCTATCCGTAAAAGTCGGCGGCGGTAGGTCTTTTTTTCGTTGGGTTGAATATATCAGTGTGCCCGTTAAGATTTGATGTAATGCCCGCATCGCTGGCGTGTAATCGGCTAAATCTAATTTCGCCACTTTATTCTTGCCAATCTTGTCAGATAATTCACCTATCGAGGCCTTTTCTTCTATTGTTTCAAAACCAGGCCAGTGCCATGGACTACGTCGTTTGATATGTGCTTGCGCATTGTCTTTTATATTCACCCAACCGTGTATCGGTAGCGTTTGCTCATCCAGTGCCGTCACTTGGACCCATTTTGTGTTTTCATCCTCTATCGCTATCAAGCCATCATTTTCTAATGAAATTAGGGACACGGTACGAGGGTAACATACCGTATTACGTTTCTTTTCCTGTGGAGAAAGGTTGTCATCTAATGATAATGGAAAATCATGCCAATAACTTACGCTTGAATTGAGCTGCCCATCTTCGCCATTAAGGTGTAAGACTTTACTGGCGGCTATCCAGTACGGCTTGTTTTCAATCATAAAGCGAATCGTGAAAAAATCCTCATCATTCGCTGGCTCAGAATAGACACTCGGTAACGTCGTATCTTGCCCCTTTCCGCCACTAATTAGCTCAACTTTATCGGGGATATCTGCCTCGGTTAATTCGGGATATATCCGCCTTACATACATTTTCTCACTTGCGGTTAAGGTGTACGGTTGCGCTGACGGGCTTTTTGCCTGTATCTTTCCATTAATGCCATTAACCACCTTGCCAACCCCTGGGTCGAATAACGGCTGCTCGGTTGAAGTATGAAAAAATCTTGAGGGAAGATTGACGGTATAGACCGGTTTGATTTTAATATAGTAGCTCTCGGTAGTGTCGGTAAAATGAATCGCCACCCCAGAGCTTAACCAACCTGCCGGTTTAGCGGCTTGCACTAATCGCGCCTCTTTTTCAACTAATATGATACTCTTTTCGCTTTCAGGCAGTTTGCCTGCTAAGGCGCGGGTTTTAGTGATAAACGCCGGTAAATCATCACAGGTCAGTAATTCAATATGTGCCATTGGCGGTAATTGCTTGTCTAACGCCCGTTTCATGTTCGATAACGGGGCTTCTTTAGGCTCGTCAAAACGTTCGGATTGGCTAACATTATGGCCGATGTAACCTATAAAGTCGCCTTTATTAATCGGCACAGGCGTTTTTAATACCACCACTTTATCTAATTTTTCAGGTTTAAGTTGGGTCACTATCAGTGAGGTTAATTTGACATACCCCTTATGTGGCGCCTCATCCCCGCCATTTTCTGCAACCAAGACTGCCGGCACAGTGCAATTATCAATTTTACGGATTTTAGCATAACCATTTTCTTGCCCATCCAATTCAAAAGTCGCGGTTTGTGGCAAATAGGTCAACTTTTGACTGTCATTCGCGGTGCCATAAACCGCAATGCCTTTGACTTCGACTTCCGGTTTGCCCACTTTTTTATTATCTTCTTTGCAGATTTCATAATCCTTATTGGCTTCCGCTGTCTTTCCAGTCGGTCTATCGGCTGCTGTCTTGCCAATATCGTTATGCCAAACATAACCGGTAATATTGCCCAATTCATTTTGCAAGCCATTTGGTGTCACCACCGTCCCTGCGGTTATCGACACAATTTTATACCAACCAGACATATTTGCTTTTTGTTCACCTAAACGTACTTTACTGCCTTTAAGTAATAAACCCACAATCTTTGTGTCTTTTCCCTTTTCACGTATCACGCTGCCGGCAATGGTTTCCGCTTTTTTTTCATCCACTTTCCCTGCTTGCGCTTGCCAATAACAAGGGTAATCCACCTGACTACCACTTTCTTGTCCTTTTTGCTGATAACCATACCAATCAAGTTGATGCATATATAAACTGTATAAGGTTATTGAGGGTGGCGTAGCAGTTGCACCAGCGATTTTAGGCATTTGTAACAGGTGTCTGACTAAGGTAAATCCCGTTGAGAAATACGCCACTTTTTGCTGTTCTTTATAAGGCGTTTTTAACTCAACATTGTCCAGATACACTATTTTATGGTAAATATTATTGACTCGATAAGCAACCACTTCGCCATGAGCCATACAACGCAATATACCGTCATTATCAACTTTCTTTAGTACCCCTTCATCAATATGGAACCCCCCATGCCATATCCCATTTTCACCAAATGGATAAAAGCCACTGTTCGCCTCTGATAACGCTTTATAATACGCATCTTGACTGAGTTGTTTTTCACCCACGGGAAAGTTGAAATTATCGATTTTTTTTATGGTCATGTGTATTACCTTATTCCTTATGCCGAAAAGCCTTTCGAGTTAAACGATACATGTTTTTTTAATAAGGCTTCGAGCTCTTGACGATTAATATTCAGTTTTGCGGATAAATGATGACTTGCCGGCCCCATCTTCTGGAACACATTACACTTAAGATAGATATTATCCTGTGTGCCCAGTTCGATGCCTTCACTGCTGATTTTGATATAAGAGCCACCACAGATGAGCGTTATCTCTTTGGCTGCTGTTATCTGCGTTTTACCATCCACGCTATCCACTTTGATATCTTGCTTGGCAGCCATATTGAGGTTGGCATTTTGGGCTTGCACCTCAATATCACCTTGGTTGGCAAACAGTTTCATGCCCGCTTTTTGCGCAAATAAACCAATCGCTTCGCCCGATGAAACAGTGACGTTGTTTAAAGCGTTGATATCGGTTTGATTTTCGCTGGTTAAGGTGAGGCTGCTCGCTGTTGTCAGTTGAATATTTTCAGGGCTGGTTAGGGCGATGCCTTCTTGCGCATAGGCCAGTAGGCCACTTTGGGTTAGCTGAGTTAAGTTGGCTTTAAGTTGCGCTTGGCTGTCGGTATCGGCGCTGTGCGCTTCGGACTGGGTGGCGGCATTTTGTAGTGCTTTGGCAATAGAGAGGGCATTTTCAAGTTGGCTTATTGCCGCTTGCATATCCAGTTGTTTACCTTGCGCTTTCGGCTGGGTTTGCGTGGTTAAGTATAAGCCTCTATTGGCGGCAATCGCGCCCCATTCGTCGGTGCGTAGTTCAAACCCTTCGCCACGTTGGCTTTTTTTATTATCGACCAAATGCCCCAAATTAAGTTGAGTTTTGCCGTATTCGGTGGCCAGTTTGATGTGCTCTTGCCCACGTTTGTCATCCATGCGCAGTTTGTTATTAGCCGGCGTGCGAATCACATT
>NZ_LZGT01000098.1 GCF_001690525.1 Gilliamella sp. App6-5
TACAACGCCCTAAATATTGTGGCGGCATTGCGGTGTTTAAATGGGAACATATTATGCCCTCTAATTTTGGCGAGACTGGCTCGGATATGGGTGGTACTAACTTAGTTAATGTGTTCTCCTTTCACCCTTATAAAACTGGCTTTCCCGTTGCACAGTCCGTGGGCGTAGGCAAAAACACTTATAATCCTCAAGATTATAAAGACGAGTGGGAATTTATCCGCCGTTATATGGAAGACGGTCCGAAAAACCTGCCTAAACCACGCCTAAGTACCCACTTACCCATGCCCTTTCACGGTGTTGAGGGACATATTAGCCCCATGATCCATCTGGCAAAAAATAACCCCAGTGTGATCATGATTTTAATGTTAA
>NZ_LZGT01000099.1 GCF_001690525.1 Gilliamella sp. App6-5
GATATAAACGATAAAATTTGACTAAACGCCCGATGATTAAAAAAGTGGAATAAGATACTTAAAGATTGATGATAGTTGTATTGTACAGTTAACTTTGGGAATTGTTCAAAATGTGTGCTGTGTGCTGTGTGCTGTGTGCTGTGTGCTGTGTGCTGTTGTTTACCATTTTACCATGACCTATACATTTTCGCAAAGCCTTTGATTTATTTTGTTATCTTCATATAAAATTATTAGATTAGCAATTAATAACTGATTAATTAATTTTCCCCAATTGATTATTTAATAATAACTTATATTTAAATCTCAAAATAAGACTTTAGGATAAATAGAGAGACAGATTATAAACATAAAAACGTATCGCTTTAAAGTAAATAAACTTATTTTTTGTTAAGATTTGTAAATTTAGCTTTTTTATTTATGAATTATATTGATAGAGTTAAATTTATAGCTGATAATCGAAAATTAAAAGTCTGTAATATTTTGTTAAATATTTTCGCACATCAACAATATAATAACTAGTATTAATTTACTAGTTATTATTTTACCTATTCAAATCATCAAGTATTAGTTGTCATTTTTTAAGTTAATATTGTTCATAGCTAAAGAAAAATGTTTTATCCACTCCTCATTAAACATTTTTTCTATATTGCTCACGCCCAACAATGATTGATATTTAATCATATTTTTTGTTTTGTAATGCCTTTAAAATTACTTAATAAATATAAAATATAGGTAATTTTATATTTACTTTTCCGAAAGATATTTAGATTTATTAATTGTTGCTTCCACTGCATCAATCACAGCTGACCGAAAGCCTTTAGCTTCAAGCATTTGCACTCCCTCAATTGTAGTGCCAGCAGGTGAGCAGACCATATCTTTTAATTCACCTGGATGTTTACCTGTTTCTAATAATAGTTTTGCCGATCCTAAAACTGCTTGGGCAGCAAACTTGTAAGCTTGTTTTCTTGATAATCCGCCTTTAACCGCGCCATCAGCTAGTGCTTCAATAAACATAAACACAAAAGCGGGGGAAGATCCACTTGCACCAATAACTGCATCAATTAAATCTTCAGGAACAACTTCTGTTTCACCAATACAATTTAATAATTGTTGAACAGCAGATAATTCTTCATCCGTAATTTCGGTATTGGGAGTAATTGAACACATTGCGGCATTAACAAGTGCTGGTGTGTTTGGCATAACTCGTATAATTTTTTGCTCATAACCTACACATTTGGCAATTGTTTTAATGGTAACACCTGCCGCAATTGAAATAACGATGGTATTTTTCTTTAACTCTTTTTGAATATCAACAAGTACATCAACAATCACATTAGGCTTAACCGCAATAAAAACTATATCGACTTCACGAGCAACATCTCTTGCTGAATCGAGATTATTGACTGAATAAGTTTGATTAAGAACTTGACCTTTTTCTGGATGATGATCATAAACATAAATTTGTGTTCCTGGCACAATATTACTACCCAAAATACCTTGCAATATGGCATTTCCCATGTTACCTAAACCAATAAAACCAATTTTTTGTTCCATTTATTTATCACCTTTTAATATCAATGCTTTTTCACAATTATAGAATATTTTTTTAATACAAAACTCACTTTTTAACAATATAGTTTATCGTTAACTATATTTATAAGTATTTTTAAATCTAAAGCTAATTTCTATTAAAGTGTGTGATCAATAGTTGTTAAACATTTTACTTTTTAAATAAGAAAAGTAGCATTTGCTGACGTGTTGTTTAAAACTAATTAGCAACCATATTAATTCTTAGTTTACATCAATGCGAAATTTATTGGCTATCTAGGCAAAAAATTGAGTTCTTTCTTGCCTAAAAGCCACGATCAGATCTGTTTTAGGTGATAACTGGCAAACTAAGGAGTAACGCAGGCTACCCTATAATCTTGATCCGAATGAGCTCTATCTCCAACAAGCCCATTATTAGCCTCTACAACAAAATTAGTATCCCAGTAATGTTGATCTGATGTCCAATAATATGCACGGTTGATTGCATCCCAATTAGGATCACCTACTTTAAAAAACTCCCAATCACTGTCTTTGTAGTAAATTTGAGTCATACGCCCCCATTCGCTAAGTAATCCTCCCATCCAATAACCATTTTCTTTATAACTAATTTTTCGTAAATAAGTTTCGTCTATTATACCATTTTGCCAATTAACACTTTCTGCTCGATTTGAATTAGAAAAGTCCAGTACTTTAATTACACGATACCCGCCACCATTAAAATTATTACAAAACGTTACAGCATTTTGATAACCGCCTGCACCGCCTTTTTTAGCTACATACCAACGCTCTAATCTAAAACTATACAATGAGCCATTGTTTTTATCGTGTAAATAAAATGTTGAAGGAATAAAGGAACCAGGGTTACTCTCCTTAGGGCCCATTAAGGTAATTTTGACTAACCCTGTCGGTAGCGTATTTTCAGCATTTAACGTTAATGTTACCCCTCCCCTCGAAATTGTATCACCATTCGTATTAATAAATTCTTGTGCTTTCATTCCTGCAACACTCAAGTAAAAAAATAAATTATGAGAGCCTGTGGTTGGAAAGTTTGCCCCTGGATTCGCTGGATTATAAGCATAAAACCCCCTATGCTTATTCCACTCGCCATTTCCTGCGTTAATAGAAGAAATCGCTCCATCATAAGGGATTTTACCCGAGTGAAAATCAAACTCTAAATTTGGTTTTGCGTAACAAAACTTAGGTTTATCCACCTTTGGATAAAGGAAATAGGTATGTTTTCCTCCCGTAAAATGACCTCCTTGAGATGGTATGCCATATTCTGTTTCAATACTCATATCCCCAACTTCTAACGTCAATTTATAAGGTGCATCACACCCATTGAGTAAGCTATTGGCATTGTGCTTCACATAATCAGTAATATCTTGCCCTTCTATATTTTCCCATTTAATTTTTAGCTTACTCATTCCGTTACCATGAATAATATCACCATCATCATCTTTCCAATAACCATTATTCTCAATAACATTATCGGTTAATTCATTTGGGTAATTTTTAAATGACACTAATGTTTTTATATCTGCAAAGGTTGCTGATACCTTATCTAACATGATTGGATTTTCCATGCTTGAGGTATCTTTGGATGCATTTACAACTCTATTGCCAGGCAATGTAATCGACAATAAAGGAACAACGGAATTCGCATGTGTCACGCCATTATCAAATGTTAAATATGGCGCACTACCATGAATCTCTTTCACTGTTGCAGCTGTTAATGCTGATAAAGCATTATTTGATATAACTAATCCTAATAATGCCAA
>NZ_LZGT01000100.1 GCF_001690525.1 Gilliamella sp. App6-5
GTTAGCCATAATCGCTATACCTTAACGGTTGACGGGCTGGGGGCGCCGATTTCGGTTTTACATGTTGAGGGTAATGAGTCGTTAAACCAGCCTTGGCGTTATGTAATCTCCTTTACCAGTACTGACAAAACCTTATCGCCTGATTCCTTTCTTAATCAAAAATCGACCTTCTCCTTTAATCCGGTTATCAACAAACCATTAACTTCTGCTATCCGCTCATTAAGTGATTTGCCCACGTTGACGAATAAACGCACCTTGCATGGGGTGATTACTGAGTTTAGTCAGTTATCGGTCAATAAAGAGGAAGCCCATTATCAGGTGGTGTTATCCTCGTGCTTAGCACGGCTCGCAGTGGGGCAACATAGTGCCATATTTCAACAGCAAAGTGTGGTGAGTGTAGTTGAAGAAGTGCTACGCAGTCATGGTTTGACGGGCATTGATTACCGTTTAGAGTTAAAAGACAGCTATCCTGAGCGGGAGTTTATTACTCAGTGGCAAGAAAGTGACCTTGAATTTATTCAACGCTTATTGGCCGATGTCGGTATCTGGTTTCGCTTTGAAACGCACGCCGAACATCATTGTGATGTGATGGTGTTAAGTGATTATGAACAAGGTTATGCGCAGGTGGCTAATATTGACTATAAACCACCCAGTGGCATGGCAGATAGTGGCGTTGAAAGTGTGTGGGATATCAGCCTGCATAGTGAAGTGGTGGTCTCCTCTGTCAAGGTACAAGACTATAACTACCGTGATGCCCTCGCCGATTTACAGGGCGAGATTAACACCCAACCCAAAGACCTTACCACCTATGGCAGCGACTATCGCTATGCCGAGCACTATAAAGGCTTAGCGAGTAACGGCCAAGAAAACCCGCAAGATAGTGGCGATAATAACGATGATGATAACCATGTTAATCCTGATAACGGCAATAATCCTAATGAGAATAACAGGCATGACGATAATCAGATTGAAAGCGGTCAGTGGTATGCCCGTATTCGCCATGAACAGGCTATTAGCCAGCAAATTATCCTCAAAGGCAAGAGTAATCACTATAACCTTGCTCCCGGTCAATGGATTAACCTCAACGGCAGCCCGCTGGCAGATATCAATGACGGTATCATCATTTTAACGGTACAAGGGCAGGGTAACCGCACTGATGCTTATGAACTCACCTTTACCGCTATTCCCTATCAAGCCTTAAAACCCTATCGCCCTGCGCCTATACGCTGGCCACAAGTTAGTGGCACATTACCTGCCCGTGTCACCAGTCCCAATCATGACACCTATGGCTATATCGACCCGCAAGGGCGCTATCGGGTTAAATTTAACTTTGATTTAAAAGAGTGGAAAAATGGCACGGAAAGCTTATGGGTACGCTTAGCCAAACCGTATGCAGGCAACACCTATGGCTTTCACTTCCCATTAATTGATGGCACTGAAGTAGCGATTGCCTTTATGCAGGGCAATCCTGACCGGCCGTATATCGCCCATGCGATGCATGATAGTGCTCACCCCGACCTTGTTACCACCATTAACAAACACCGCAATGTGATTCGCACGCCGGCTAATAACAAACTGCGCATGGATGACAAACGTGGGCAAGAGCATATCAAACTGGCCACCGAATACGGCAAAACTCAACTTAATATTGGTCACTTAGTTAACGAAAAAAAACAACCTCGCGGTGAAGGCTTTGAACTGCGCACCGACGAATGGGGGGCGATTGCTGCTAACAAAGGCTTATACTTAACCACGCAAACCGAGCCGAAAGCGCAAGGCAAACAGCTCGATATGCAAGCGGCAATAAGCCAACTTGAAAATGCCCTCTCTATTGCCAAAGCGCTACAAAATGCCGCCACCCAGTCCGAGGCACACAGCGCCGATACCGACAGCCAAGCGCAACTTAAAGCCAACTTAACTCAGCTAACCCAAAGTGGCCTACTGGCCTATGCGCAAGAAGGCATCGCCCTAACCAGCCCTGAAAATATTCAACTGACAACAGCGAGCAGCCTCACCTTAACTAGCGAACATCAAACCGACATCAACGCTTTAAACAACGTCACCCTTTCAGCGGGCGAGGCGATTGGCTTATTTGCGCAAAAATCAGGCATGAAACTATTTGCCAACCAAGGTGATATTGAAGTGCAAGCCCAAAATGCCAACCTCAATATGGCTGCCAAGCAAGATATTAAAGTGGATAGTGTCGATGGTAAAGTCACCATTACCGCCAAAGACAACCTCACGCTCATTTGCGGTGGCTCTTATATCAAAATCAGCAGTGAAGGTATTGAACTGGGCACACAGGATAATATCTATCTTAAATGTAATGTGTTCCAGAAGATGGGGCCAGCGAATATGGACATTAAATCAAAATTACCACCTATTTGTTCTGGAGTTCAAAAAAACTCAACCAACGAACATGCTATTTTTGTGGAAAGATAATAATGAAAAATTTAATACCTGATAACCAAATTAGTCAAACAATTACTCAGCACCTAATGCAGTTTGGTAAATTACATTTACTTGTTGATCCCAAAATCAATGATGAATTCTTTTTAAAAAATTATTTTGATTTTGAGTCAATTGTTCCTGTTCGCGATAGGCAAGATACCGTATCGACAGATTATGAATGCTTACAGCTTTGCACAATATCCAAACAATCAATAGCCGAAAGTACGCAATCGAAGCCAACATCGGTTTTAGAAGATATTATTCAAAACTTAAATGATAAAAAATCTGCAGCGATTGCGATCTTATTTTCACTATATCCTATTAATTATATTCAAAAACAAATTAGTAATGCCATGTTTATGCGCTATGATGGAAGCTATTATCTTTTTCGTTTTTATGACCCCAAAGTTTTAAATCATTTAGTTAGAATTTTTGATCAACAACAATTAGATAACTTATTCGGTGTAATTGAGTATTGGTATTATTGGCATGATAACTATATCGAACTAAATCATAAACCAGAAATAATCTTATCTGATATTAACTATCAAATAAGCTCTCGCCAATGGCAACAGCTTAATATTGCACAGACATATAATTATTACGAATACATTACAACAAATCAACAAAATAACACATTAACCACAGAGCAGAAAAAAACATTAAATCAGCTGTTAGAATGGGTGTATATGGCAAGTTACACGCAACCTGATAAACACATACTCAATTATATGGTTAGCTATATCATGGCTCAACCACCATCGTTTTTTCAATCAATAGATAAAGATCTATGTGCTAACCTTATTAATAATAAGGATATTAACAAAATTAAACAATATTTTAATGAATGGCAAGAAGGAATAAAACATGGCATCGCTTGATAATTTTCTAGGACTATTGAAGACAAATGAACAAAATCCAGGTAAACGTTGTCCTAGTTGTCAAGACAAAGAGGGTAATTTATTTGTGCTACCAACTCGTTTATCTATAGCTGGTTACCTATCGCGCAACGATATACCACCATTACCAAATTTTGTGCAAAAAAAAGTTAAAGATATACCATTAACACATTCTAAGTATTGTTTACAAATGCTTAGACAAGGTTATTTATACGTTTTAGAACATCGTAACACGGGCAAAAAATGGCGTGTATTTACCTCTAGCCCAGAGGGGTGTTTGATTGAACATAAAAATGTTGAAAATGTAAGTAATATTCCCCCTACCTATACCTGCAATATTGCATTTGATGGAGCCGATGCATCGTATATTAGTTTTAAAGAAAGCGAAAATATCATTAAGATCTATTTTATATTTGCACCTAATAAAATCAGTGCAAAGCTATTAGCGCAATATGAAGATCAGGATCTCTATTTACTTGACGGCATAACACCCGATGAAATTCGCAATGGAGTTAAATCAATATTACCAGATGAATTTTCACCCAATATTTTAGAATTTTCGACAGCAGAAAAGCTAGCAACCCAAGAGGAATTTTTAAATAACACGCCTTTTTGGGGTCATCAATCAGCTGAGCGATGTCAAGCATATCAAAAAAAACAGAACGTAGAATTTGTCTACTCCAAGCGTACAAATTTTAATGATGCATCCATAGGTAAGAATTTTTATCGTTATTTGTCGATATACAAAAAGCTGAAAAAACGTCAAGGTGCAGCCATTGTTGTCAATGATGCTATCGGCATCACTCAAAGCTTAAATAATCGGCGCAATCAAGCATTACAACAAAATATGAAACCTTGGATGGAAACTAAAGATAATGAAGGCATTTCTAACGAACACCGCTTACTAATTTCTAGACAGCTCTATGGGCTTAAAGACTCATTCCGTCAAATGCGCATTAAACAAATGATAAACAAGCAAAATCGACATTATGACTACTTGAGAATATATGGATCAGATCCAGAGCTATCCGATGAGATGAAAGAAATTTTGAATAGATATATTGATGAAGATCAAGAACGGTATGAGAAAAACATTGATAATATCTATACCCAAGAAGCCTCGGAAGAAGAATTTAAAGAAAAATATTGGAACCGATTATCACAAGAAAAGCTCGATACCTTTCAAAAAAATTTTGATGAAAAAAGTCAATTTGCCGAACAAAAGGCAGAAAATCATAGCCAAGATTATATAAAGTGGTTAAAGTCTGCACACCTGCTGCTAGCGCTAGATTTTTATGACTCTAACGAAAAACTCGATGGCATTCAGTTTACTCTGCAAGTCAGTGCATGCCTTTGTGGTGCAAGCGGCTCGCCTTCTGTAAGAAAACAATTTGATAAGTGGTGGAGTGCCTCCAAAATTACCCGTGAAAATTTATGTTGGCGTGCATATAGTTTTAATATTACAAGCATAATCGATACAATTAATGAGTATCTGGATTTGCAAAAAAAAATCATCATCAGCGATGGCCCTATTACAAATACTGACCATCTATCAACAATTGACACCGCCGTTGATTTACTTAATAAAATCACAGACCATATTAATCAAACGGGTCCCATAATTGATGACTTGGCGACACGTGGCTTGCCTATTGCATTATTATCAATCTCATTTGCTGATTTAGTACGACATTTTTTAAAGGTAACTTCAACACAGGCTGAACAGCGAGTTCTTAACTTTTTTGGTAATATGATTTTGTCTAGAATTAATAAAGAGGCGCGAAAGCTGTATGGTTTACGCATTAATATTTGTGGAAAAAGTTTTACCGCTGACCCAGCAAAAGGCGCTGGACAAATAACCCGTAGAGCGAGGGAGCATTTTCAAAATGCCGATCTGGTTAATACCCGAATTGCCATGATCGTTTTCGGGTTTAGCGCTTATGACACAATCCGAAAAATTACACAAGGCAAATGGAAAAATTGGCGAGAACGAGCCGAACTTGTTGCATCAGGGATGACAACCATGGCTGCAATATTCCAAATAAGGACTAGTGTTATTGAATGTTGTATCGGTAGAGATCCAAAATCGATGACCACAATTACAACGCGTAATGCCTTTGGCCGAATATTTTTATGGGGTGCGACCTTATCGGCAATGGCAGGAGGAATGTCCGTATACTTTGATTTTATAGATGGTAAAAAAGCAAGTGAACAAAATAACGATATAATAGCAATAGCTTATTATGCTAGAGCAATGGCAACCTTCGCGCTTAGTATATCACAATTCTTAGCGGCATTAGGTTCTTTAGTTCCATGGCTAGAAAGAATTGTAAATGAAAGTATTAAGCGAACTATTTGGGTAGCTATGGCTGAATGGGGGTTATTTTTAGGACGAACAGCATTGCAACGAGGGGTAGCTATAGTAATTGGCGCGGTAGGGTTTGTTGCAACCTTATTTACTATCGTAGTGTGTGTCGTTATTATGATTTTTGACGATAATGCATTACAAAAATGGTTAGATCGTTGCTGCTTTAGTAAAGATCCCAAACGTGATCAATTTGATGACTTAACTGAAGAGTTAAACGAGTTTTACCAAGCAGTTCAGGGGACATTTTAATGTATATTGGTGAATTTATATTGTGGTTAAGTAGTGCAATTAAACCTGAAACACGTAAAAAATTGAAAAAAGATTATTCTGATAACTCAATGAAGTTAAGCGAAGTCGCCAAAGATTAT
>NZ_LZGT01000101.1 GCF_001690525.1 Gilliamella sp. App6-5
ATTTATTCTATACCAATTCTGATTGGTTTACATTTTTTGAATTAAATCATTTTGAAGAAAAATTTATAATTGATGATTTCAATTTTTCTAATGTCACATTAATACTTGATAAGTTGCCAAATCATTTAAAGATAAAATTATATTCTGTAGTTAGTGATGAAAAATCCTCTTATAACGAAAAATATTTCGTTATAAGAGAAATCCAAAGCAAATATATGTTTTGTTCATTAACTAAAAATGTACACTCAAAACTTATTAAAAAGTTGAATGATTCTATCAAAAAAAATAAATGTGCCTTTTTTTGATTTATAATGAATTTGTATAGGGCGCATGTATAGGGAATTAAATAGGTTTTGCGAAACCTATTTAATTCCCTATTATTATATTGAGCGTTTAGCTCAATATAATAAAGTAATTCGAAACGCTGGACGCTAATCGAATTACAGGGCTGTTCCTTTTCCCATCTCGATTCTGGACGAATCGTGATGGGAAAGATTGCCCTCTTTTATTATAAATTTGCTGAACGCCAAATTTATAATAAAATTCACCCTGCCCCGTCACGCTAAAGCGTGACCACCCCGCACAAGACGCCGACAAACTCCGTTGTCAGCTTTGACCACAGATCTAATTTCTCAAGTGAGCGGAGGAATCGGATGTATCATAAATGATGATGTATATTCAACAAATGGACATGTATTATTAATAGAGAAGGGTTCTATCGTGAATGGTGCGTTTCGTAGAGCAGTATTATCATTTCTGAATTGTAAGTTATGTAAACATATTATACAGATATCATTAAAAACGATTGAAAATATCTTTACGGGTAATGCTATTTTTGTTTTATGTAAAACATAACGCAAATTTATGAAAAAAAACTCACCTTATATTTAAGTTGGTATAAGATAAATTTCTTTGGTTTTTATACTGAAATGTAGGGTTATCTGAAACTTCTTTACAAAAATTATTATTTTTAGTAATGTTAATTAAAGATATTTACCCTACGTAGGGGCATTTTTGCACATTAATAAAGTGTAAATTAAAAATTGAGTTATCTCCTTTATCATTAATAAGTTAGTTATTCTTTGTTGATGAATCATTATAATTATTTTTTATTAGTTTTTTACTTTAAAAACAGTAATTATATTTATCCCTATTTATCAAAATTTGCTAGAGCGATGGCATAGTCATTGCCTGTAAATACTATTCGGTATAACTATAGTCATAATTCTAGAAATAAGTTTAGAGGAAACATGCATATGGAATATAATAGCGGTAGCACCGTTGCTTTTGTTAAAAATCGGCGTGCCTCATTAATCAGTGCCATTTTTTTAATGGCGACTTCAGCAATTGGTCCGGGCTTTATTACCCAAACAGCCACTTTTACCGTCACCCTTGGTACCGCTTTTGGTTTTGGTATTTTAGCCTCTATTATTATTGATTTTGTCGTTCAGCAAAATATTTGGCGAATTGTTGCGTTAACCAAAATGCATTCTTCAGATATTGCTAATGCGACGATTCCATTTAGTGGCTATGTACTTGCTATGCTGATCATATTTGGTGGATTGGTGTTTAATATTGGTAATATAGCCGGTGCTGGTTTAGGTTTAAACGCACTTGTTGGGCTTGATCCTAAATGGGGTGGGGCAATTAGTGCGCTCTTAGCGGTTTATATATTTTCATCCCGTAAAGCCAGTCATTTTATTGATCGTTTAATGATTGGTTTTGGTTTGCTCATGATTATTTTGACCTTGTTTGTGGTATTTGCTTCTCAACCACCTGTTGGGCAAGCTTTAAAGGAAACGGTTTTTCCAAGCAGTGTTGATTTTGCCTCTATTACGACTATTGTTGGTGGAACCGTTGGCGGTTATATCTCTTACGCTGGTGCTCACCGGTTACTTGATAAAGGTATGGTTGGTGCTGAGCATATTGATTATGTGTCTGGTGCTGCAACTAAAGGCATTATGGTTGTTGGATTGATGCGTTACATCTTATTTTTAGCCATTTTAGGTGTGGTGGCAAGTGGTGTAACAATTGATATTTCAAGCTATGCTGCCAATCCCGCATCACAAGCCTTTCAGGCCGCTTTAGGTGAATTAGGATTACGTATTTTTGGTTTGATTTTATGGGCGGCTGCGATAACCAGTATTATTGGCGCAGCTTATACTTCAATGACTTTTATTACTCCTTTTAAACGGGCAATTACAGAAAAGCAACGTCAGTTTGCCACTATTGTTTTTATTGCGATTTCGCTTGCTATTTATTTAATCATGGGAACCGCTCCTGTATCATTATTAGTCTTTGCGGGTGGTTTTAATGGCTTAGTTTTACCACTTGGTTTAACTATTTTTGTTTATATTGGTTGGCGACGTGCTGATCTTATGTCTGGCTATTATTACCCAAGATGGCTATTGTTGCTAGGTATGATTGTGTGTGCTATTACTTGGTATATGGGCGCTATGTCGGTGGCGACTATTTTTAATTATTTAAGATAGAAGGACACAATGACGAAAACTAAATTTATTGATTTAAATAGTGATTTGGGTGAGAGTTTTGGACTATGGAAAATGGGTAATGACGACGCAATGCTAAAAGTTGTTAGTAGCGCTAATATTGCTTGTGGTTTTCATGCCGGCTCACCAGAAGGTATTTTAACAACCTTAAAAGCTGCCAAGGCTAATAATGTTGAGATTGGTGCTCATGTTGGTTACCCTGACTTAGTTGGCTTTGGTCGTCGTAATATGGATATTGCAACCGATGAGTTAACTGCGGATGTGATTTATCAGATTGGTGCTTTAAAAGGCTTAGCAACTTCCATTAGTGCAAAAGTCCACTATGTTAAGCCACATGGGGCATTATATAATACAATTGCTTATGATAAGCGTCAGGCGATGGCGGTAATTGATGCAATTTGCCTTGTTGATCCAACGCTTATTTTGGTTGCACTGGCCGGTTCAGAACTCATCAGTTGGGCTAAAGAGAGTGGTTTGAGGGTAGTTTCAGAAGCTTTTGCTGATAGAGCTTATCATGCTGATGGCACTTTAGTTTCGCGTACAAAAGCGGGCGCAGTATTGCATGATCCCGATCTAGTTGCAGACCGCATGCTACAGTTAGTGAGTGATGGCGGTGTAACTTCTATAGACGGGCAGTTTGTCGATATTGAGGCAGGATCAATTTGTGTTCATGGCGATAGTGCTGGTGCCTTAGCAATGGCGCAAAAAGTTCGTGAAAAATTACAAAAAAATGGCATTAATATTGTCTCATTTGCTAAGGTAAATAATCATTAGATTAGTTAAATTTTGGAAAATTAATTAAGTTAACGAAAAATAGAACTATGATTAGACACGAATTTGTTAAGCGGCAATAAATTTAGTCTCAGATATGATACAACGCTATAAAATAGTTATAGTTAGGGATTGGATATTTACCATATATAGAGGTGCTTAATGCGATTTTTACCCGTTAATGTTGATGCGTTTATTGTTGAATTAACAACTCTTGAGCAAACAATGGCGCTTACCAATGCACTGCAAAGTGTATTTATGCATTGGCATATAGAAGAGATAATCCCCGCAGCGCGCACTATATTGATTCGTTATAATCCCATTGCGACGAATGCTAATACGCTCATTAAGCATATCGCTAAATTGGATATTTCAGCAAGTATTATGCAATCTGGTGAATTGGTGATAATACCTGTGCATTATAATGGCGAGGATTTAGCCCAAGTGGCTGAATATCTAGGTATAACTGTTGCTGAAGTCATTGCAAGACACACCAATAATGAATATCAAGTGGCTTTTTGTGGCTTTGCGCCTGGCTTTGCTTATATGGTATCTAAAAATGCTCAGCTTAATGTACCGCGTCGTCAATCACCACGAGTTCGTATTCCAGCTGGTTCAGTTGCTTTAGCAGGCGAGTTTAGTAGTATTTATCCTCAAGCAAGTCCTGGCGGTTGGCAACTTATTGGTATAACTGATACCGCTGTATGGGATTTAAATCGCGATCAACCTGCACTATTGAAACCCGGTAGCCGAGTTAATTTTGTTGATGCTAGCAAATCCATTAAAAAGTATCATTTGCCTACCGCTAAAAAAGGCGATAGCAACAGCAATCAACAACAGGATATCAAAATATTAGCAACAGGATTACAAACACTTTTACAAGACGCAGGGCGCATTGGTCAGGCGGCATTAGGTATCTCTGAATCTGGAGCGATGGATAAAGGGGCACTACATAGTGGTAACCGCATTGTGGGCAATCCAATTAATGAAGCCGTATTAGAAATAACGCAAGGTGGTTTTAAAGCGCAGGTAAATTGTGGTATGTTGGTCGCTGTCACAGGGGCTGAGTGTGATATACACATTACAACATCAGATGGTGAAAAGTATAATGTTGCCATGTATCAGCCGATTCAATTGGAAAAAGGCGATATGATTAGCTTGGGAAGCGTAAAATGTGGTGTGCGTAGCTATTTCGCTGTGCGTGGTGGTTTTCAAGTGTCACCTGTTTTAACCAGTTGCTCTTTTGATACACTCGCCCAAGTCGGACCATCGCCACTTAAAATTGGTCAAACGCTAGCTATTAAGAAAATTCAAACCTTAAATGCGGTGTCGTTAACCGAAACACCAATGATACGCTATCCGACTTGTAATGATGTTATTGTACTCGATATTGTGCTTGGGCCGCGTACTGATTGGTTTACAAAGCAAGCAGTAGAATTACTTTCTTCTCAACTATGGCAGGTGACACCTGCTTCTAATCGCATTGGTTTGCGTTTGTCTGGTGACATGCCTTTAAGCCGTGACAAAGGGCAAGAATTACCCAGTGAAGGCACCTGCATTGGAGCAATACAAATTCCAGCGAATGGGCAACCGGTACTATTTTTGAATGATCACCCTTTAACAGGGGGCTACCCTGTTATCGGGGCTGTGTGTACATACCATTTAGATTTGGCCGGTCAAATTCCAGTCAATGCCAAAATAAAATTTAATCCTATAGGGATGTTTAAAGAATTTGAAGGGAGTGATATTGATCATGTCTGAAAATAATCAAAAAATAACTCACAAAGTATTGATCGCTAACCGAGGCGAGATTGCAGTACGTATTATACGTGCTTGTCGTGATATGGGCTTTTTGTCTATTGCAATTTATGCCGATGCGGATATTGATGCACTTCATGTACAAATGGCTGATGAAGCTTATGGATTATCAGGCAACTTACCGAGTGAAACTTATCTTGATATTGATAAAATCATTGCTATAGCCAAAAAATCAGGCGCTACAATGGTGCACCCAGGTTATGGTTTTTTATCAGAACGTGTTGAATTTGCTAAAGCAGTGCAAAATGCTGGTTTAATATGGATTGGGCCAAATCCAGAAACGATCGAAATATTAGGCGATAAAGTCAGAGCCAGACAACTTGCATTGCAAGTTGGCGCGCCTTTAGTTGCTGGAACTAAACAACCAGTGCAAGATGTTAAAGGAGTCGTTGAATTTGCGCATGCTCATGGTTTACCGATAGCGATTAAAGCTGCATTCGGTGGCGGCGGTCGGGGATTAAAGGTTGCTTGGCAAATGGAGGAAGTTGAAGAACTTTATCATTCTGCTGTACGCGAAGCGACTACTGCTTTTGGTCGTGGTGAATGTTTTTTAGAACAATTTTTACATAATCCTCGGCATATTGAAGCACAAATCATTGCTGATACATTAGGTCATGTTGTTGTGGTTGGAACCCGTGACTGTTCACTGCAACGTCGTAACCAAAAATTAATTGAAGAGTCACCTGCACCGTTTTTAACCGAACCATTAGAGCAACAAATTATTCAAGCTTCGATTGATATTTGTACTAAAGCAAATTATGTCGGCGTGGGTACAGTTGAATTTTTGCTTAGTCAGGATGGCAAGTTATCCTTCCTTGAAGTAAACACAAGATTGCAAGTTGAACACCCAGTTACAGAAGAAACAACGGGTGTCGATCTTGTTATCGAGCAATTGCGCATTGCCCAAGGTTTACCGCTTAGTATTAACCAAACGCCTAAACCACGAGGTCACGCCATTGAGTTTCGTATTAATGCTGAGGATGTAGCTAATGGCTTTTTACCCGTAGCTGGTACAATTACGCGGTTTGATGCACCATCAGGGCCAGGAGTACGCTTAGATAGTGGGGTATTCGCTGGTTCGGTTATTCCGCCCATGTTTGATTCGCTCATAGCAAAACTGATTATTGTTGGAAATAATCGTGAACAGGCCATTGCAAGGGCCCGTCGTGCTTTAGCGGAGTTTTCGATTGAGGGGGTGGCAAGTGTATTACCATTTGCACGTGCGGTTATTGAACATCCAGATTTTTGTGATGATTTTAAAATGCATACGCGTTGGATCGAAACTGAATTGACTGCAACAATAACGCCGGCCAAAAGGCAAATACCACAAAAAGAAATAGCGCTGACTCACACATTTATCGAGATTGACGGTAAACGTTGTAAACTGGGTTTTCCAGCACAACTCTTTGCTGGGTTATCCTTGCAAACGGAAGCTAATTTAGATACATCTTCCAGCGTGAAAGAAGAAATCTCTGAATTGATTGTCCAGTCACCTGTGTCGGGTAGTCTTTTTAAATGGGTGATGAATGATAATCAAAGCGTAAACGCAGGCGATGTTATTGCTATTATGGAAGCCATGAAAATGGAAGTTCAAGTTATTGCACATCGAAACGGCGTTTTAAAACAAACAATCAAAGAAGGCAATTATGTCAACGCGGGATCACCTGTTGCAGAAATCATTTAGATAGCGTTGATAAAACAAGAATATTTTTCATCAAAATAGTAAAAAAACATCAAATATAGACAATATATTTTGCTTATTTTATACTCATGAGCATGATATTTTGTCTATTTTTAATGTGTTAGGATGATTTATATTGAAGTTTTCTCAGCAATCAAAACTCACTAATGACGTATTAGCCTTAGCGTTATCGCCAGCCTTAACACCAGATGGAATTATTGACAACCCTCAATTTTTTGCTGGTTATGCTCTTTACCCACAGATTCTTGCTAGATCTTTACTGGTTCTGGCTGATATTACTGCGACCCGATATTTTAAACCAGTGCCGGTGACTTTGCGTGATCCTGTTTTATCTGCGCAAGGGAATCAATTAAGAGCAGAAGTTTTTTCTGCCTGCAACAGTGTTTATGCCCGTTTAGATTTGCTACAACAAGGATTTGATGGGCAAATATCACGAGGCACAACCAATGTAGATATTGGTATTAGCTTAAGGAAAGCGCTAACTCAGGTTAATAATAAAGATAAACTTTATCTCAATATTGGCAATCAAGGTTTGGCAACGCACCATATCCAAAAACAAGATAGAGATGTGATTGGTATAAAAGCCATTATTGAGCGCCCTGTTGCAATGCCAGATAGGTGGATTCGAGCACTTGGTAATGTAGCTGAAATTCATACCAAAATGGTTGCTGTTTTTACGGTAACGGGAATACAAGCACAAACGTTTATTGCGGGATTGCCAACCGTGACTAGTAAACAACAATCAAGCTGGCTAGTGCCATCCAATACCGGTATTAAATTGATGGCTCAAGGCGATATCAATAGTGTGTATATTTCGGGGCTACACCGGTTAAGCGCACTTAAGCGATTAATGACCAATATTAAACGTTTAACTTTTTATCGGTTAGCAAGTGGCGAACAAGGACCCTGCATGGTTGAAGTTGAACTCGACGGTGCAAGGCTTACTTTGAGCTTAACTGCACAGCCATGGCAAGGTTATTCTGGCGAAGGCGCATTACTTGAGTTGCTTGCACCAAAACAGCAATTACAAAATGCTCAACTTATTCAATCTATTTTACAATTTGATTCACTAATTGATCTGACTCAGCTAGCGATAAAAACAGGGTTAGATACTCAGCACATTAATAGTTCGCTGGCGTATCTGGCTGTTTCAGGTAAATTGGGTTTTGATGTACACCAAAATGGCTATTTTCATCGTCAATTGCCTGAAGATCCTAATCGACTTATCAAAGATAATCCGCGTTTAAAATCGGCCTATAAATTGCTTGAATGTATTGATCGGGTTGATGAAAACACATGGATGGTTCACTCGAATAACGAAGACTATCGTGTCCGTTTTGTTAGGCAGAATAGTAAAATGATATCACAATGTACTTGCTCATGGTATCTGAATCATCAACTCAAAAAAGGACCGTGTAAACATATTTTAGCAGTGCAAATTAAGGAAAATATTTATGAATGCTAACTTAGCGAAAGCCGAAGCGATTTTTACTTCTTTGAATTGGAACAATGTCACAGCTGACAATATTTTACAACAACCGCTAGGTAGCAAAGAGCAGCAAAAGATTGCACTTTTAGGATTAAAAAGTGGCAAATGGGGTGACTATGTCAAAGTTGGTAACGCTTTTCAATGGCAAGATTATGTTAAGTGTAATAAAGCATATTTAGCTTTGTACGCCATTCGGATTGGGGTATCAGTGAGCCGAGCGTTAAAACTTGCTCATTATACTTATTCATCTTTGTTATTGCCGGTTATTATTGAACGTGGTGAGAATTATGCACAAAATTTTGTGCAACAAGCGTCTGCGCCTACAGATCTTGCTGTTCAGTTGGTAGATCGTTTAAATTTGATTATTCCTGAAAATAAAAATTATATCGGCGATTGGGCGTTGTATGCGGCGGTTGCTATGCGTGGTTGTGATGTTGTAAAGCATTTTTCAGTTGCTATTCATGATACTGATGTAGTCGACCCTTTTTACGATAAAATCCCTCCAAATATAGCTCAATGTCAGCGTCGATTTATCGAACATATTCATATTGCTATTGCGTTAAATACACCTGCTACAGGATCTTTTAGTGAAGTGTTTCGCTTGGGGGTAACATTAGGTTGGCTTGACCGAGAGCAAGCAAAAGAGTTAATTTTTTTAGCCTTAGATATCGCTATTCGTCCTATAGATCGTAAAGTATGGTTAGATACACTTTATGATTTAGGTGTTACCGATGCTGAATTGTGTCAGCGAGTACCTGTTTTAATTCCATTACTAGCTATGGGTGAATCAGCAATCATTAATCGATTAGCGCCCGTTTTAATCCCCTTTGTTGATGATGAATTATTAATCGAAGTGATGACGGCATGCTTATCATCTAAAATAAAATCGGTCAAAAAATTAGTGTTAAAGATTGCTCTAAATCGCAAAAAGCCCAAAAATGCTGATTTGTTTATGCCTTTGTTAAACCTATTACTTGATCAAACTGATGAGTCAATTATGGCTTTAACTAGCAAACTAATTACACAGTGGCATCTTGATAATCATACCGTACAATCTCATCCAACCGAATTACAACAACTTTGGCAACCAACACCGCCACTTTGGCAATTACCGCCTTTTGAATTAGAACCTGTTTCCCCTGATGTATTAACTGAGTTAGCCTCTGAATTAGTAAAAAGAAACATATCGGGTCATGATAGTGTGACGGAAAGATTTTTAGCTGTAGCCAATATTATTGCTTATCACGATCCTCAAGCAGCAAAAGCGAGTTTAGCGGGTATAAAATTGCGGGTTGACCAGCTTCTTGGTTTTCTATTTTATTGGCGTAAAGGCGAAGAAATTCCGTATCATAAATACTTGTCTGATTTATTGAAAGCACGTGATTATATTGTTTGTAAAAACTTAGGCAAAATACCTTGTTTACTGTCGACACCAAGCATGAGTGATCTTTCAATAACAGTGGATGATCTTAGTCAACGATTAGCGATTTATCAACAGTTGAAAATTGATGCATTAGAGGCGGATCTGTTTTTAGCCTTGACTCGTCTTGATGTTTCGACACAAACATCATCAACGATAGAAAAACTCAAGAAGTTAAATGTTGCAGTCGTTTTGCAATCAGGACAAAAAATGCCAATTGATGCTGGCTCTTTAGTATTACAGTATCTGGACGATCCAGTAATCGAACCTAAATTAGCGTTAAATACTTATATTGAAGACGTACTGTCCCTGCCACAATCATTAAATTATTTTCCTAAACGTATTGGAAATAACGGGTTTACAAAAATTCTTGCTATTTTCCCGTTATGGAACGATAGTGCAATACCGTCAGATATTGATTGGGCAACATATTACCATCAAGGTTTTGAGTTCCAGCAAATTGTTAACAGACGTTCTCCTTTTGATGCACGTTCTGCAATGACATTGTTAGCTATGCAACGCGCTAATTCGCCTTATGTGGCTGGCAATATGGCTCAAGCCGTGAATGATGCATGGCAAAGAGGTTTGCTTATTCCTGGTGTGGCGGATGTTTTGTTACTGGAGCGATTTAGTCAGGTTCCTTGTCGTATAGCTAGTTTGGTGTCAGTATTAACCGATATTGCAAAACAAGGCATTCTTTCGGTGGTTTGGCCTATTTTGGATCAATTAATCATCGCATCATGTAAAGCGCCGAGACTGTTATCTGGCACGCTTGAAACTGTTGATGCGATAGCTGAGTTTTTACCAGAAGTTCAATATGCTGTCGATCAAGGCATAGCCGATGCCAATCAATTGCAATTACTTGGCATCAGAATGTTAGCCAGTAAAGAGGGTAGTGCTAATGCGATTAAGAAAGCAAAAGCCATAGTTGAAAAACTACCTAAAATCGCCCCTTTAACACAAGACGTATCGATGCAAGCTCCTGATGATTTTGACCAAGTATGGTCAAAACCGCAAAAGGCTAAAGTTGTGCCTGAAGATAATGTTTCAATTACTATTAGTAAGCCTGTAATAGATCAATCATCACGCTTTTCTAAATCATTGGCTAAATCGTTAATGTTTACTTTAAAACTCCCCAATGTGTCTAACCAAGTTTTCCACATAGTAAAAAATGATTGGTATTATGATTTAGAATACGAATTCCAATGCGAAGCTTACCCAGCATTATCAAAAGATCAACAAGTTATATCTAATTTTCAATCAAGAGTTTGGTTACATTGGTGTATTAACAAACGGTTACTTGTTGTTGAAAAAACACGTAATTGGCAAGAAAATAAAGATGGGCCATTATCAAGTATAGATAATCTGATTTTTTCAAAATCGTTAGTGACAGTGATTATCGGATTGTTGGCTCAAGACAGTGATACTTATAAAGCAAATTTTATTTTTGAAAAAAATGTTAAAAAAGGAATCATTGATGCAGATACCATGCGTAAAGCTATTATGTTGTTTCTCGATTATCCTGATTTAAGCCCAGCTAAATTAATTCGATTACTAGAAAAAAAGCCAAGTTTGTTGCCAATATTTTGTCCAGTATTAATTGAATGCATTAAGTTTGTTGGAAATCTAGTAAAACAAGGTGAAAAAATACCTGCTTGGATCAATCGGATTTTAGATATGTCATTAACCTATGCCTCTTATTTGAAAGAGGCAACTAGGCGCGGTTATCTAACTGAACTTGATTCTCAATGGCAAGGATTAGCGGATATTGCCCAAGCAAAAGCAAAATCAGTAGCAGTAAACAAAGCAAAACAACTACTTGAATTACTTAAGTAAGATGGTTATTTTTGGAAAATTGATTAGAACACCTAAAATATGTCTAATATAAAAGCAATGAATAATTAAATTTAATCATTATGTAAAGTGATATATAAAAAAACGTTATGATGATGATTATTTTCTATAAACATAATGTTGAATTATGTTATTGTTTTGCCTTTATTTTAATAAACAAGGAATATTATGACTCATTCTTCTCATCCGTTGGTTCGTTTTTACTTAAAAGTAGGGTTGATACCGCAGATTTTATTGGGCTTAATATTTGGTATTATTCTCGCCGCAGTATCGAAAGATACCGCATTAGGAATGTCTCTTATAGGTGGACTATTTATTAATGCCTTAAAATCGGTAGCTCCTATACTTGTGCTCATTTTAGTGATTGCATCAATATCCAACCATCAGCATGGTAAACAGGCGAATATGAGATCGTTAATTACCCTTTATCTTGTTGGAATGATGTTAGCTGCACTATTAGCAACTATTGCTAGTTTTTTATTTCCATCGCAAATTTCATTTGGTGACACACTAAATAACCTTGAGCTTTCTCCGCCTAATGGCATTACCGAGGTGTTAAAAACGTTATTAGGCAAAATGATCGACAATCCAGTCAATGCGCTGATAAATGCAAATTATATTGGTCTTATTGTATGGGGAGTTGGTATTGGTTTAGCACTAAGGCACGCTAGTGAAAGCACTAAAACAATGATGAATGATCTGTCTTATGCTATCTCATTTATTGTCAGAATTATTATCCGATTTGCGCCTTTGGGAGTCTTTGGACTTATCGCTTCAACATTAGCCGAAACAGGTTTTGATGAGCTGAAAAAATATGCTCATTTATTAATTGTATTAGTTTCTTGCATGGTGATTGTTGCATTGGTTATCAATCCATTACTTGCTTATCTAGTTATGCGAAAAAATCCATATCCACTTGTATTCACTGCTTTAAAAGAAAGTGCGATTCCTGCTTTTTTTACACGTAGCTCAGCAGCAAATATTCCTGTCAATATGGAAATCTGTAAAAAATATAATATGGATGAAGATACCTATACCGTTGCTGTGCCATTAGGCGCTGCAATTAATATGTCGGGAGCGGCTGTTACTATAACGGTGTTAACTTTAGCCACAGTTAATTCAATGCCGGCTAGTGCTGGTATACATGTTGATATCTATTCTGCGGTATTACTTTGTATTGTAACTTCAGTATGTGCTTGTGGGGCATCGGGAATTGCGGGAGGATCTTTACTGCTTATCCCTGTCGCGTGTAGTATGTTTGGTATTCCTAACGAAATTTCAGCTAAAGTGATTGGCATTGGGATTGCTATCGGCGTGATTCAAGATTCGGTTGAAACTGCATTAAATTCGTCAAGTGATGTGGTTTTTATTGGCGCAGTTTCGTCGGCAGCGCAAAATAAAAAATAAATATCAACGCATATTAAATATTGAGTTCTATTTGCATTCATCTACATAACCAACTACATAATGATATGCAGATGGTTATTTAACTAAAATTCATGCATTGCAAACGGTGTAATATTTACACCGTTGTTATTTATACCACTATTTATTGTCATTGATAATGACTAAAATGTTAGCAATGAAACGATGTTTATCTATTTTTAATTGATTACTTGATTATAGCCTTTAATTACACTTTTAAGTTCCCCATTCAAAGAATCAACTTCTCTTTCTACAGTATTGGTCTGTAAATTTTTTAAAACTACTTTCATTTGATTAATCAATCCAGGTAAACCATCAACAAAACGGTCATAATACATATCGTTTAAACCTTGTTGTTTAATCAATTTATTTTTGCCTTTATTCGTCATTAATTCATTGGTTATGGATTCTATTTGCTGAATTTTTTGTTCAAGGGCTGATTTATCGAGATTTTTAAACTGGTTGTCTTCGTTAAAACTTTCATTGATTAAATCGATAACATCTTCAGATAAATCCATGATTTCCATGCAATTGTAGTTAAGTGTTAACCCTTTGTTTTTTATTTCTGATTTTTGAAATGCATGGATTTCTTTGTATAATTTACCATAAGCTGCTAAAGCCACACTTTTTGCTTCAACATATTGGTTATAAAGCGTGTCAAGATTATTTAACAGTTCAGGTAATTTGGCAAAGTCATCCAATTTGTACTCATTATCTAAATAATATTTAGCTATCTGGTCATAAGCTAATCCTATTTCAACGTATTTATCACTTAATGCTTTGCCTGCGGCATCAAGTTCGGGTAACTCTGGTTTTAATGCTAATAACTCAGTAATCAATTGTTTATATTCATCAAGCTCCTTTGGTTCTGGGTGATAGCCGATAAAAAGTTTCGTTGGATTTTTTTTCACATAATTGACATCAATTTTACCGCTTTTATCACTAATACCTCTTAAAAAACCCTCAACTCTGCTATCAAGATAATAAAGAGAAGAAGTCATCTTGCCATGCCCATTCCCTCTTAATTCATCTGCAGCTTGGGCGACATTAGCATTAAAAACCTCTAGCCATATATTACCTTTACGTGCTTTCAGTGCAAATTGCCGTGAAACATCTTCAGTCTTTTTAGAATCAGAAGGTTTAGCCTCTGAAGTTGCTGTGGGTTGTTGCGTTTTGTTTTCGGTTGGTTTGTCATCACAGCCAATCATCAAAAATCCAGCAATCAATACGGTTAAAAATTTTTTTTTCATTATTTATTTCCTTAATTTTGGCATTATAAATTCAGTGTGTTAATACTTTATTATCTTTTAATGATTATTTCTAATAAAATATGAAGTTGGAACGATGAATTGCCATGTTTATGCTCAATTTTTATAATAATTCTGGCATTGATTGATATGATGGTTATTACATGTTTTAACAAATGAGATACGGTGAAGGATTAATTAATCACGAAACGGTATAGAATCCTGAATATTTTTTACAAAAATTTAGCTTGCTGTCTTAATTTATCTTCAATCGGGCTTTGTTAGTTGATTATAAATGATCGGACGACTGACCATAAAATATTTAGCCAATCGATGGCGGTGTTTTTTTATGATATAGACGCCATATCGCTTGTCTGGGATACGGCGTTAGGTATATGCATTACTGTAATTTCTGAAATTACTATCAACAACGCGAGTAATTACTAGAATTTATCTATTTTTTATTCGATACTTTTGCGATATTAAATTTTTTAATTTACAGTGAATCTTCTATCTGTTTAATGTTATCTTTAGTAAAAGTAGTGTTTGTCTTTTCATTTATCTCTTTATTCTTTGCTATAGACCATAGGCTATCGAAGTCTTTGTCGTAGTGTTTTCATCTTCAAAAATTGCCTCTTTCACCTCTAAAGCTTGGTAGCATTAGGATTAATCCTACTTTTCGAAAGCACTACCAGTTTGATCGTTGTCATATGTAACATATCACGTTGCTTTTTCTTGAATGACTACTTATTATTGGAAACTTGTATTTAAGGTAAATACTCACTTTACTTGAGTACCTTAAGCTATAAGGAGACATTATGTCATTCAATGCCATTATTCTAGAAAAAGAAGATGCGAAGGGGGTTACCTGTTCACTAAAAAATGTTAATAAACAACAATTATTAGCACAACAAGGTGATACATTAATCCAAGTGGCGTATTCAAGTATTAACTATAAAGATGCATTAGCCATAACCAACAAAAGCCCAGTTGTAAGACAATGGCCAATGGTGCCAGGGATTGATGGTGTTGGTACGATTATTGAATGTGCCAGTGGCCGTTATCAAAAAGGCGAACAAGTAATTTTAAATGGTTGGGGCTGTGGCGAAACGCATTGGGGGTGCTTGACGCAATATGCTTATTTACAATCTGACTGGCTGATTCCGCTACCCAACAATCTCACCGCTTATCAATCAATGATCATTGGCACCGCAGGTTATACTGCAGCTTTATGCGTCCAGCGTATTGTTGATTTTGGTGTAAAACCACAAGATGGTATGGTGTTAGTAACGGGAGCAAGTGGCGGAGTGGGTTCGATTGCCATCACTTTACTAACTAAATTAGGTTATCAAGTTACGGCGTCGACCAGTAAAACTGATGAAGCACATTATTTACAAAAACTGGGGGCGGCTAATGTCATTGATAGCCAAACCTTAAAAGAAACGGGTAAACCATTACAAAAAGAACTATGGTCAGCTGTTGTTGAGGCGGTTGGTTCGTACACTTTAGCCAATGTTTGTGCACAGACCCAATATGGCGGAATTGTTGCTTGTTGTGGGCTTGCCCAAGGCATGGACTTTCCCGCTACCGTTGCGCCATTTATTTTACGTGGCATAACTTTGGCTGGTGTGGATAGTGTCATGGCAAGTTATGATAAACGTGTATTGGCATGGAATTTATTAGCGCAGCATCTGGATGAAGAGATCTTATCTTATGTCGGCAGAACAATCACATTAAATGAGTGTGTGGAAGTGGCAAATAAAATGATCGCAGGAAAAATAAAAGGGCGCTTTGTTGTTGATGTAAACAAATGAATCTAGGTATTGCTAAACAGTGGTATCTTGATTCGCTCATTTACTATAAAGTTATAAAAAAAACGGTGTAATATTTATACCGTTTTTTTATAACACTATTTATTGTCATTGATAATATCTAAAATGTTAGCAATGAAACGGTTTTTATCCATTTTTAATTGATTATTTGATTATAGCCGTCAATTACACTTTCAAGTTCCCTATTCAAAGATTCAACTTCTCTTTCCGCTGTGTTGGTCTGTAAATTTTTTAAAACTACTTTCATTTGATTAATTAATCCAGGTAAACGATCAACAAAACGGTCATAATACATATCGTTTAAACCTTGTTGTTTAATTAATTTACTCTTGCCTTTATTCGTCATTAATTCATTGGTTATGGATTCTATTTGCTGAATTTTTTGTTCAAGGTCAGATTTATCGAGATTTTTAAACTGGTTGTTTTCGGTAAAGCTTTCATTGATCAACGCAACAATATCTTCAGATAAATCCATGATTTCCATGCAATTGTAGTTAAGTGTTAACCCTTTGTTTTTTATTTCTGATTTTTGAAATGCATGGATTTCTTTGTATAATTTTCCGTAAGCCGCTAAAGCAACACTTTTTGCTTCAACATATTGGTTATAAAGCGTGTCAAGATTATTTAACAGTTCAGGTAATTTGGCAAAGTCATCCAATTTGTACTCATTATTTAAATAATATTTAGCTATCTGGTCATAAGCTAATCCTATTTCAATATATTTATCACTTAATGCTTTGCCTGCGGCATCAAGTTCGGGTAACTCTGGTTTAAATGCTAATAACTCAGTAATCAATTGTTTATATTTATCAAGAACCTCTGGTGTTGGGTGAGAACCGATAAAAAGTTTTATTGAATTTTTTTTCGCATAATTGACATCAATTTTACCGTTTTTATCACTGATACCTCTTAAAAAATCCTCAACTCTGCTATCAAGATGATAAAGAGAAGAAGTCATATTGCCTCGTCCTCTTAATGCTTCTGCAGCTTGGGAAACATTAGTATTAAAAACGTCTAGCCATATATTACCTTTACGTGCTTTCAGGGCGAATTGTTGTGAAACATCTTCAGTAGTTTTAGACTCAGAAGATTTAACTTCTGAAGCAGCTGTGGGTTGTTGCGTTTTGTTTTCGGTTGGTTTGTCATCACAGCCAATCATCAAAAATCCAGCAATCAATACGGTTAAAAATTTTTTTTTCATTATTTATTTCCTTAATTTTGGCATTATAAATTCATTGTGTTAATACTTTATTATCTTTTAATGATTATTTCTAATAAAATATAAAGTTGAAACAATGAATTGCGATGTTTATGCTCAATTATTCGTAATAATTCTAGCATTGATTGATACGATGGTTATTACATGTTTTAACGAATAGATACGGTGAAGTATTAATTAACCACAAAACGGTATAGAATCCTGAATATTTTTTACAAAAATTTAGCTTGCTGTTTTAATTTATCTTCAATCTAGCTTTGTTCTTTGTTAGCTGATTATAAATGATCGGACGACTGACCATAAATATTTAGCCAATCGATAACGGTGATTTTTTATGATATAGACGCCATATCGCTTATCTGGGATACGGCGTTAGATATATGCATTACTGCCATTGCTGAAATTACTATCAACAATGTGAGGTATTCCGACTCGTTAGACCACATCAGCGGGTTCTTAAATGAAATTAGCGCTTGTATTATTTTATAAATGGGAATACATTCATTGGAGTGCTATTTTTACCATTACCATTACCATTACCATTTTAAATTTTCAGTCATCTAAGATTAATTTATGAGGGAATGTAATATGCCATATAAAACTCGTGAAGATTTACCCGATTCAGTACGCCATGTTTTGCCTGAGCATGCGCAAGATATTTTTAAAGAAGCATTCAATAGCGCGATTAAGGAATATCAAGATCCGCATAAGCGACGTGATAATAGTGATCCCGAAACGATTGCTTTTAAAGTGGCTTGGGCAGCAGTCGAAAAGGTTTACCACAAGGGTGAAGATGGTAAATGGCAACGTAAATAATCATTAGGCAACCCAGTTAAATAATAATTCGATAGAAATAATTTATATCATCCTAATTTTTTTACTAATCATTACTTTTATGAGAATAAAATAAGTTAGGATTAGGTTATTTCTATCACAAGTAAAAACGGATTTATTATATTGGTTTTCTTTTTTATCCTAGTTAGAAATAAACGCTGTTTATTTTTCTCTGACTTACGTTAAACTTATTAACGAAGTAAAACGTAATTAACAGCAATATATTAGTTATCTGTAAAGCCATTACGAGTTGGGACATTTTATAGCATCAGGTCGAAAAGTTCCGCGCACAAGCGGAATGATTCTTTGCTAAGTAGAAAGCAAGAAATAGCAATTTTAATCATAAAGGAAGATCCATTTTATATTCATTACATTGCTCAATACCATATTATCGAGTTTGTTCCCTCGAAATAGGCTGATGAGTTTGAAGAATTTATTTAAAATTTTGCTTTAACTATTTAAAATTTAAAATTATTTTTATCGTGTGTCGATAAAGTTCTAAATATCAAAAAAAGTAACTCACCTTACTAATATTAATTCATAACTTTCCTCCAAAATATACTTATATTTTTCCTGATCAATACGGAAAAAGTTGGTTAGTAATTCTATTTTTTTCCTTTTATACTAAAGTTGAATTCTCAATAAACACAGGTACTTGATTATGAATAATAAAGGTTTACCAAAAGATTTTTTGTGGGGGGGGGCTGTTGCTGCTCACCAATTAGAAGGGGCTTGGCAAGTTGGCGGTAAAGGAGTGAGTGTTGCTGATGTGATGACGGTGGGCTCACCTAAAAGTTATAGAAAAATTACTGAAGGTGTGATTGAAGGTGAATATTATCCAAATCACGATGCTATTGATTTTTATCATCATTATAAAGATGATATTAAGTTATTTGCTGAAATGGGTTTTAAATGTTTTCGTACTTCTATTGCTTGGACTCGTATCTTTCCAAAAGGTGATGAACTTGCGCCAAATGAAGAAGGATTAAAATTTTATGATGATCTTTTTGATGAATGTTTAAAATACAATATTGAGCCGGTTGTCACACTTTCTCATTTTGAATTGCCTTATTATCTTGTTACTGAGTATGGTGGATTTCGTAATCGTAAATTAATTGATTTTTTTGTGCGTTTTGCCGAAGTCTGTTTTGATCGTTATAAAAATAAAGTTAAATATTGGATGACTTTCAACGAAATCAACAATCAAGCTAACTTTAATGAAGATTTTGCACCATTTACTAATTCAGGGATTTACTATAAAGCGGGCGATAATCGCGAGCAGATCATGTATCAAGCTGCACATTATGAATTAGTTGCCAGTGCTAAAGCGGTGCAAATTGGTCATGCCATTAACCCTGATTTTGAAATAGGTTGTATGTTAGCAATGATACCAATCTATCCAGAGACCAGTAAACCAGGTGATATTCTAATGGCACAAAAGGCGATGGAGCGTAAATACTTTTTTGCTGATGTGCATGTCCATGGCGAGTATCCAAACCACATTAAAAAATATTGGCAACGTAAAGATTTTCAACTTGATATCACCAATCAAGATCTTGAGATCTTGAAAAATGGCAGCGTTGATTACATTGGCTTTAGCTATTACATGTCCAATGCAATTAGGAAAAAGGAAGATAATGAAAGCTATGAATATAACGAAAAAACCGATCTGATCGGCAATCAATATGTTAAAAAATCAGACTGGGGTTGGCAAATCGATCCTGAGGGACTTCGTTATACACTTAATTGGTTGACTGACATGTATCGTTTACCGCTTTTCATAGTTGAAAATGGTTTTGGCGCCTACGATAAAGTCGAAGCTGATGGTAGCGTGCACGATGCTTACCGTATTGATTATCTGCGTGATCACATAAAACAAATGAAGCTAGCTGTTGAAGAAGATGGTGTCGATTTGATGGGATATACCCCTTGGGGATGTATTGATCTTGTTTCAGCGGGGACTGGCGAAATGGAAAAACGTTATGGATTTATCTATGTTGATAAAGACAACAAAGGCAACGGCACACTAAAACGTAGTCGCAAAGCCTCATTTGCATGGTTTAAAAAAGTCATTGAGTCTAATGGTGAAGTTTTATAAAGCATATAACTATTTTTAGGAGAATTTATGAAAAAAGCATTAATTATTTGTGCCGCAGGGATGTCATCATCATTAATGGCAAAAAAAGTGACAGAATATTTTGCTAGCAAAGATAAAGCGGTTTCGGTTGATGCGGTATCAGCAACTGAAGGGGCGAATATGATTAAAAATAGTGATTTTTCACTTTTTTTAATTAGTCCTCAAACGATGATGATGTTTGATAAATTGAAAAGTTTGGGTGATGAAGTGGGTAAACCTGTTGTCAGTATTCCTTTTCAGGCCTATATACCCATTCAATCGGGCATTGAACAATTAGCCAAGTTAATTGAGGATAATATCCAATAATTTCAATGAATTTTTGTTTTAGATATAGGTTTGGCGTTTGCCAAATGGCAGCGCCTTATTATCTGGCTGGGGCTGTGGCGTGATTACCTAACAAGTGAAAACCGTCACTATATTATTAACAATATGGTTTTAGTTGGCACAGGTTTGGATAATTGTGATTAAAAATAAACAACGTAACCTTATTAGTTTATTGGTTCGTTCTAAAAACTTATTCAAAAGTAGTGCGTGGTTAGCAACTGAGCTATCATTATCAGATCGCACTGTTCGCACTTATCTTAATGATTTAAAACCATTGGTCGAAAGCCATGGTGGAGCTATCGTTAGTAAACAAGGTTATGGCTACCAACTACAAATTAAAGATAGAACTGCTTTCAATTTATTTCTAATTGAACATCATCTATTAGATCGCAATGAAGAACAAGCGAATTGTCGAGAAGCAACTCAAAGAAAACATCATATTCTTAATCTGTTATTGTTAGAATGTCAAAAAATTGATATAGAGGCATTATCAGAGCGATTATTTATTAGTTCTTCCCAACTTAATAAAGATATTTTAGAGATTAAGCATCAACTTAAACCGTATGGTCTGACAGTCAAAAAAAGTCAATCCTTGTTTTATGTTGAGGGCGAGGAAAAAGCAAAACGACATTTCATTTTGAGCTATTTTTTCCATGATGGATCGATTAATCTTTTGCAGCACCTAACGCATTTAAATAACTTTAGTGATGTCATTAGTTTTGATTCGTTAACCATTATTATTTTAGATGAATGCCGTGAGGCAAAAATAAAATTATCCGACGTGATGATGCAAAATATCGTGTTACATCTGTCATTAAGCATTAAACGCTTACAGTCAGGACTTTCTATTCAAAATCTTGATATGTCACAGTCGACAAAAAATACTTTGGAATATCAAGTCGCTAAAAAGATTATCAATAGAATTGAAAAGGTAACAGGTTTTTGTTTTCCAAAAGAAGAACAAATGTATTTAACTTTACATTTAATGAGTAAATCAAATTTTTGCCAAAATGATTTTGATGCAGAGTTATATTCATCTTTGACTAATTTACTCATCAAGATAGAACAAGAGACAGGATATTTATTTTTAAATGATGAGCAATTGAAAAACGGCATTATCCAACACTTAAAACCAATGATTGTTCGTTTAAAGCAACATATTAAACTGAAAAATCCATTGCTTAATGAAATTAAAGCCAATTCTCCAGAATTGTTTGAGTTAGTTAAAAATTACCTTAGCCAGCTTCCTGAGCTTAAAAAATTTACTATTCATGATGATGAATGGGGCTATTTAACTTTGCACTTTTTAGCTTCGATTGAAAAACAGAAAAATGAACAAAAAGCCAAAGTATTAATTATTTGTGCAACAGGTCTTGGAAGTGCTCAACTACTAAAAAATCGCGTTGAATGTGAATTTAATGAAAGAATCAAAATTGTTGCCACACAAGGCTATTATGAAATTGAGCCAAAGATATTAGAAAAGATTGATTTTATTATCTCGTCAGTGGATCTCTCATCAAAAGTATTTAAAGTCCCGGTTTTTCATGTTTCAGTATTTTTTACCGAAGATGATGTACAAAAAATTCGCCGTCATCTTTTGTCACCTAATATGCTTATTTCGGCAAATAAAGAACAAACAGTAACGTCAAGCTGTTTAGATCATGTTATTGATGCTTTGCAAATGGTAGATGATTTATCCGCTGATTATTTTTACCGATGTGAACAGCCACAAAGTAAAGAACAAGTTTTAAATTGTTTACTTGATCTTTTAGCGCTAAATGAAACTAGCGATTATAAACAACAGATGATAAAGCAAATGGAAAACCGTATGCGATTAGGTGATATTTTCTTTAGCCCAACTATTGTGGTGCCACATCCAGCAATGCCAGTAGGAAAATTGCCTAAAATTGGCATTGCAATAATTCCTGATGGCGTATTTTGGGATGATAATTACCCACAAGTCCACTTTATCTTTATGATTTCACCGTCTATTTATCAAAATCCAACTCTAGCGATGATGACAAAAGCGATTGTTAACTTGATTGACGATTTAAAAATGCAAGCAAAACTATTGAAAACACATAATTTTGACCAATTTAAACAACTTTTTATCCAACTTATTGAAAAAGGGGTATAGCAATGAATCAGGAAATGAGCTCAGAGGATATTCAACTTATCGCTTTTAATATTATTTTATATAGTGGTAATGCTAAAACTAAAATTCACGATGCTTTTAAAGCGATGAGACAAGCCGATTTTATTACCGCCAATCAATTGCTTGAAGAAGCAAATAAAGAGATTTTACAAGCACACCATTCACAAACACAATTACTGCAAAATTATGCCAATGGCACCAAAATCACGATGGAAATTATTATGGTGCATGCACAAGATCATTTAATGACAACCATGAGCTTTCGAGAAATGGCGATTGAAATGTTACACCTATATGAAAAACATCATGAGTTAGAAACAACATTAAAGGGCTAAATAAGGAGTGGCATAATGACAGAAAAGCTAACCATGCATAAAAAAATCAGCCTAACCAATCTCTATTTTAATCGATTTTTAGCGATTCGCTATACCATCGCATTTTTTTTATTTTTGAATCTTTATTGGGCAACCTTTTTAATGGGGTCATTGTCGATGGTAGCGGTTTTACCGCTTGCTCTTTTTGTGTTAGGTATACTCACCACATGGGAACAAATTAAACTTTATCGAAATCACTGCAATAAATTGCCTTATGCACGGTTATTTTATCGTGTCTTAGCGATAGTTTTTGTGACACTAATGATGACGCTCTATACCCCTTTGTATCACTTTTTCTTTCCATTTTTAAAACAGACGTCAGATGCTTTACATGTATTAATGGTGTTACTGACGGTAAGCCTAATCATTATCACCTTAATGCTTAGCAAGTTAAATAAAATTCAACATAATCAGGATTTGCATTTCAAAAGAATCCAAACTTACGAAGAATTTATTAATTAGATGAGGAAAACAAAATGAATACGGGATTTGTTATTTTACAGAAATACCTGATGACGCCCATGGCGAAAATATCACAATTTAAAATTGTTCGAGCTGTAATGGCGGCGGGAATGGCGTCAGTACCTTTTTCTATTGTTGGCTCTATGTTTTTAGTATTCAATACGTTGCCAATGACATTTACGGGTTTAGAAGGCTTTTTTGAAAATACGTTTTTTAGAGTGAGTGATCTCTATATGATTGCTAACACGGCAACAATCGGTATTTTAGCGCTCTATTTTAACTTTGTCGTTGGTTATGAACTGACTAAAATCGAAGCGGAAGAAACTGGTCTTAAAGTTAACGCTCTTAATGGTGCAATGTTGTCGGTGTTTGCTTTTTTCATGACACTACCTGAACTAATTATGCAAAATGGTGTGATTACCTTACTTAATGATCAAAGTAATTTAGTCTTTAATGGGCTACGCTTAAAACCCTTTGTCTTTCGGTTGGGGACATCGGGGATATTTATTGCCATTGTTATGGCTATTGTGGCGACTCATCTCTATTTTTTATGCATCAGACGCAACTGGGTTGTGAAAATGCCTGAAACAGTGCCATTAGGTGTTTCGCGATCCTTTACCGCACTGATCCCAACTTTTGTAATTGCCTTTTTTGTGATCATTCTTAATGGTATTTTGATCTATTTTGGCACTGATATTTTCAATATTATTGCCGTGCCATTTGCCTTTGTGACCAATCTCACCAAAAGTTGGTTGGGTATTATGGTTATCCTATTTTTAATTCATGCATTATGGGTGGTTGGGATTCATGGTGCGAGTATTATTGGTGCATTTATTACCCCTATTATGTTAACTAATATGACTGAAAATACGGCGGGAGCACATATTCCTTTTGCTGGTGAATTTAATAATTCACTCGTGATTTTAGGGGGATCAGGTTCTACCTTATTAATGACATTCTTTATTGCGTTTTTTGCAAAGTCTAGCCAACTAAAAATCTTAGGACGAGCGTCTGCAGTGCCAGCAATATTTAATATCAACGAACCGGTTATTTTTGGTATGCCGATTGTATACAATCCTTATTTAGCACTGCCTTTTTTCTTAGCACCTATGGCTTGCGGAACATTAGGTTATTTGGCTATTAATACGGGTTTTATTCATCCAATCATCGCATTAATTCCTTGGCCATCACCAATGGGATTAGGGGCATTTATTAGTACTGGAGGTGATTATAAAGCGGCTATTGTTGCCATATTTTCGGCTATTTTAGCTTTGCTAATCTATATTCCTTTTGTCAAATTATATGACAATAAATTGTATAAAGATGAGCAAGGTAAATCAGAAAGTCAAATTCAAATAGCTTAGTTTTTTTATAATTTAGATAAGAGCGTATACACTTTAATTAAATGGGTTACGCTCTTTTTTATTTATAATCATAAAGATCAATTGCGCCTATTGTCTATGAGGGTCAAGAAATCATTTCGACTAAATTTACTATTGTTTTATACTTAAACGTAGTGTTTCCTGAAACTTTTTGACAAAAATAAGCTTTATTTAAATGGATTATGTTTTTTATCGCTAATTGTGTTAAGAAAATACATCATCCTTGACATCTCTTAATAACATTTTCCACCAAAGTGTAATTATTTCTCACTTATGTTCATCAAATAAGATGGATAGGCAGCTCTATGTAGATAAGTTTTATTATCATCGATTGCATATTAAATTATCAGCCTCTATTGAGTAAAACTAACTGATCATCTTATTTTTGGTATTAGCAATTATTGATACTCCATGTAAATGACAAGTAAGGGTAAACCATTGTATTGCAGCTAGCTGATCAATATTTGCTCAACATTTTTATTTTCTATGCTATATTGATGATTACCCTTAACCGATTATTGCATGATTTATTAATGCGATTCATGTATTTTGCTGTTAAGTGGGTACGATAAATAATACTTTTATTAGGAGGTGCAAAATGTTTTATCTTAAACGTAAGTTGATAAAGTATTGCTACTTTATGGTATTTTTACTGATAAGCCAACAAGTACTTGCTGTCGAAAACGTAACACAAAAATTAGAAGCTGGCGCAGTTGCTTCGCCCGATTATTATGGCGCCACTGCTGCACAAGAAATTTTAAAAAAAGGGGGAAATGCGGCTGATGCTGCTGTGGCTACCGCATTTGCTCTTGCTGTTACTTATCCTGAAGCGGGTAATATTGGTGGTGGGGGCTTTATGACCCTTTGGATGGACGGTAAGCCTTATTTTATTGATTATCGTGAAGTTGCACCAAGCAAAGCTGATAAAGATATGTATCTTGATGAACATAAAAATGTGATCCCTAATTTGAGTTTATATTCTTACAAAGCATCGGGCGTGCCAGGAACGGTTGCCGGTATGTGGGCAGTGCATCAGCGTTTTGGTAAATTATCTTGGAAAGAGGTGATGGCACCGGCTATTCGATTTGCTAATGAAGGGTTCACCGTAGATAAACAGCTAGTTAAACGTTATCAAGAAGCAGCCGAGCTTGCACCTGCTAATGGTCACTTTAAGCAATACTTTGGTGCTATGCAAGCAGGAAAAATATTTAAACAACCTGAGCTTGGTAAAGTTTTAGATCGTATTGCAAACCAAGGTAGTGATGGATTTTATAAAGGCGAAACTGCTAAATTAATTGCACAACAGATGGAAAAAAATGATGGTTTAATTACTGAAAATGATTTAGTTAATTATCAGGCTAAATGGCGAGATCCTTTAGTTGCTAACTGGCAAGATATGCAAATTGTTACCGCCCCTCCGCCAAGTTCAGGTGGTGTTGGTTTAATTCAACTCTTATTAATGAAACAAGATCTTGCAAATGAGTTCAGAGGGGTGAAAGTGAATTCGCCACAATATATTCACTTATTAGCAGAAATAGAAAAACGTGTTTTTGCTGATCGGGCTGAATATATGGGGGATCCTGATTTTATCAGGGTACCTGTTACTCAGTTAATTGATGCTAATTATTTGATGCAAAGAGCTAAGCAAGTTAATCCAAAAGCTATTTCGATTACTGAACAAGTTAAACCTGGTTTAGACAATAATCGCGAAAAATTACAGACAACGCATTTTTCTATTGTGGATAAATGGGGCAATGCGGCATCTAATACATATACGCTCAATGGCTGGTTTGGTTCGGCGGTTGTAATAGAAGGTACAGGTATTATACTCAATAATGAGATGGATGATTTTAGTAGTAAACCTGGTGTTGCTAATCAATTTGGTGTCGTTAGCAAAGATGCTAATGCAATCGAGCCAAATAAACGTCCTTTATCTTCTATGACGCCAAGTATATTTATTAAAAATAATGATGTTGAAATGGTCATTGGTACACCGGGCGGTTCAAGGATTTTTACTTCAATTTTTCAAGTTGTGACGAATGTCTTTGATAACCATATGTCATTACAAGCAGCAATAGATGCTCCGCGTTATCATCATCAATTATTACCAACTAATCTTATCTTTATTGAGCGTTTTCAAAATAAAGTACCAGAAGATTTAAAAGATCAACTCAAACAGATGGGTTATCAGTTTAAGCAGCAAGATTTTAGCGGTGATATTCAAGCCATAAAAATCACCGACAATAAACCCGAAGCGGTGTCAGATATCCGAGGTAGAGGTAAATCAATTATTGTTAAATAGTTGCTTTTTAATAGCGTCTAGTGATGTACAATAACTCAATGATTTTTTATTTAGCCTGTTATTGTACTGAAAATAGATAATAAAAAACCCGTTTTATTAACGGGTTTTTTATCTGTATTGAGTGATAATTATTCAGAAATAATTTCAACAATAACTTTAGCAAAAGCTTCGCTGTGTACTTGGAAGAACACTTCGTGTTCACCCGTTGTACGTAACACACCATTTGGTAAGCGAACTTCACTTTTCGATACTTGAATACCACGAGCTTTAACTGCATCTGCGATATCACGAGTACCGATTGAACCAAATAATTTGCCTTCATCACCAGCTTTAGAAGTGATAGTGACTTTACCAAGTGCATTAATTTCAGCAACGCGTTGTTCAGCGGCTTTTAATGTCTCAGCAAGTTTTGCTTCTAATTCAGCACGACGAGCTTCAAAAAATTCGATATTCTTTTTAGTCGCTGCTACTGCTTTACCTTGTGGAATCAAAAAGTTACGCGCATAACCCGCTTTAACATTAACTTGATCACCTAAGCTGCCTAAATTAGCAACTTTATCGAGTAGAATAATTTGCATTATATGTTCCCTCTGTTGCTAATTACTGATGGTTGTCAGTGTATGGTAATAATGCCAAGTAACGAGCGCGTTTGATAGCGCGAGCTAATTGACGTTGATATTTTGCACTTGTACCAGTAATACGGCTTGGTACAATTTTACCACTTTCTGTGATATAGCTTTTTAATAAAGAAACATCTTTATAATCAATTTCTTTAACGCCTTCTGCAGTAAAACGGCAGAATTTGCGACGACGGAAATAACGTGCCATTTGGCTATTCTCCTAATAGTTTAATTTGGTCAGCATGTAAAACAAGTTGGCTTGTTTGGTTACGTTTAGTGTGGGTACTTATAAATCCACCAACTAAAACTCTACTGCCTTTTTTTACGTAACTTAACTCTTGTTGTCCACTAGCAATCACTGGCATGATGCACCATGCTTGCCTTGTGAGTTCTGCTTCAATCTGCTCAGAAACATGTTCTAAATAAAATTGACAATGCGAAATCCCATTTGGACTGATTTTTCTTATCGGTGTTTTTTTTACAATACCCGATAACACTAAACGATTATTCGTCGGAATCATCGTCCATGTTTGCTTCGTTAAAATCTTCTTCAGAGCTACGACGCTCATCTTTCGCTTTTAACATAGGTGAAGTTTCAGTTACAGCGTGTTTGGTGCGCATAATTAAACTGCGAATTACTGCATCATTGAAACGGAAGTTATCTTCAAGCTCATTAATAGCTTCTTGAGTTGCTTCAACATTCATTAACACATAGTGTGCTTTGTGCAGTTTTTCGATAGGATAGGCTAATTGACGACGACCCCAATCTTCTAGACGATGGATTTTACCACCATCAGTGGTTAACGTACCAGTATAACGTTCAATCATACTTGGCACTTGTTCACTTTGGTCTGGGTGAACCATAAATACTATTTCGTAATGACGCATTATCGCTCCCTACGGATTAATCAGCTTTCTGTCGGGGCAACCGCAACCCATTGAAAGCAAGGAACATGAAAATAGGCGGTTGAAATCGACGGGGCATTATATATCAACTTATCATATTTGACAAATGAATATAATAAGGTGACTTGAGGACTTGTATTACTTTTTTATGAAGGAAACTTCTGTTTTATCTTAGTTTTTAACAGAAGATATAGCTTCATATTATATCTGAAACGTAAAATATAAAAGATAAATATAATCAGTTATATATCTGAGTGTTTTTTACGGTGTTGGTTAACTATTTTACAAACTATCAATATCATTTAAATGATAAATAAAATTTACACAGTTTTGCACCGTTTTTTATATAAAAATGTATTTTAAATATGTAACGATTTCTATACATTTTTGCTATTAAAATATGTTATGCTTGTCAGTATATATCAATTTTACGCATAGACGTTTGTATAAAAGGAGAAGTTTGATGGCTCAGGAAACTATTTTTAGCAAAATTATTCGAAGAGAAATCCCTGCCGATATCGTTTTTCAAGATGACAAAGTGACCGCTTTTCGAGATATTTCTCCTCAAGCGCCGACACATATTTTAATTATTCCTAACAAACTTATTCCAACCATAAATGATATCACTGAACAAGACGAAACGTTATTAGGGCATATGATGATTGTCGCAGCTAAAATTGCAAACCAAGAAGGCATTGATGAAAGCGGATATCGTTTAATCATGAATTGTAATAAAGATGCTGGGCAAGAAGTTTTTCATATTCATATGCATCTATTAGGTGGTAAAAATTTAGGTCGATTAATAGGTTAAATATTATATGAAACAGATAAAACGCCTATTTGTTATTAGTGCAATGACTTGTGTATTAGCAGGTTGTCATCTTATTAGTCATACCCCAAAAGTTGAAGTAAAACCACCCGTTGATGTCACTGAACCTGATGATACTGGGGTAGTTGAAACACCGCCTCAGATCGTTAAACAAACTGATTGGAACACAATATTATTACCATTTGTAAATAAAATATTACACGTGTCACTTTCAAATAATGACAATAAAATTATTTTAATTAGTGACATTCAAAATCGTAGCGGTGATTATCTTGTAACAAATCAAATTGATGACGCATTACATCAATTGATGAATAAACAAAATATGTTTACAGTCGTCAATAGGCAGTCAACAAACCAAGCTAAACAAGCGTTAGGTATTTCGGCTGATGATAAGTTTGTGTCACGTGGTAAGATGATAGGGTTAGCTAAATCAATCAATGCTGGATATGTGCTATTTACAACTATATATAAAGTACCAACTGAGAGTAATGATGCTAATCTTTCAGTCGAATTGCTATCAACACAAAGCGGAGAAATTTTAACAAAAGTGACATCGAAAGACTTCTCTTCACAACAAAATACTAATAAAGATAACGTTTCAGAGGCACATGAATAAATGGGACCATTATTGATTGATGTCGAAGGTACTTCATTAACCGATGAAGATAAAGTGCTTTTGAAAAATCCATTGATTGCAGGGGTGATTTTATTTAGTCGTAATTATCAAGATCAAGCTCAATTAATGGCATTGATAAAACAGATTCGAGCGGCTTCTTCACAGCGTTTATTAATTTCGGTCGATCATGAAGGTGGGCGTGTTCAGCGGTTTAGAGAGGGGTTTACGGCGATTCCTCCTGCGCAATCGTTTGCGGCGCTTAATAATCTAGAGCAAGCTAAGTCATTAGCCTTTGATGCCGGCTGGGTACTTGCTATGGAACTCATTGCCTTTGATATCGATCTTAGCTATGCGCCAGTGTTAGATTTAGGTCATGACTGCTTAGCTATTGGTACACGTTCGTTTCATCAAGATGCTAATATCGCTTATCAAGTTGCTTCTGCTATGATTGATGGTATGCATGCAGCAGGTATGAAAACAACGGGCAAACATTTTCCGGGACATGGTCATGTGATTGCTGACTCACATAAAGAAACACCCATTGATGATCGTGAAAAATCGTTGATTGAACATGATATGCAAATATTTGCTAAGCTTATTGCCGATAAAAAACTCGATGCGATTATGCCTGCTCATGTTATCTATCCTGCTTTTAATAATAAACCGGCTAGTGGTTCATCGTATTGGCTTAAAACAGTACTTCGTAAGCAATTGCATTTTGATGGTATCATCTTTTCTGATGATTTATCAATGGAAGGCGCTTCAATAATGGGCAATTATGCCGAGCGAGCGCAAGCGGCATTATCCGCAGGCTGTGATCTGCTTTTGGCTTGTAACAATAGACAAGGGACGTTAGCTATTTTAGACCAATTGACGGCGTTAGATAAGGTTCATCCTTTAACATCAGATAAAGCAAAACGTTTACTAACCAATACAAAAATGACTTATTCAGAATTAACGAAAAGTTCTGAGTGGCAATATCGACGTGATAATTTAGTAAAACTTAGTGAAAAGTGGGCAAACTATGCAAGTAGCAATCATTGAAATTGATAATAACCAACTTCTGGTTGCGTATAATCATGTCGCTAAGGCGTTATTTTCTGAGCATGCTTTAGTATTAAATCAACCTTTTGATTATCAAAAGATCTTCAATCTTGATAATATAATCAATATAGATGAACAAGATGATACGATCATAGTTTTAAACTCTCAGCATTTTTTATTGCAAAGAGTAATGGGATCGTCTAAAACCCTATTTATTTTACAATCAATTGATTATCTAAAAAAACGATTATCAAAAATCAAAGTAGTGGGTGGGCATGCTTTTGATATTTTTGCCACCGAAAGTTTGGTTATGCAAAAACTCATTGCTCAAGCTAAAGCCTTTTCTATACAACGCGAACCATTATTAATATCTGGTGAAACTGGCACAGGTAAAGATTTACTGGCTAATGCTTGCCATCAATATAGTCCACGCGGTGATCAAACCTTTCTAGCATTAAACTGTGCAGCCATGCCTGATGATGTGGTCGAAAGTGAATTATATGGACATGCAGCAGGCGCCTACCCTGGTGCTATTGAGAATAAAAAAGGCTTTTTTGAGCAAGCTAATGGTGGATCTGTATTGCTTGATGGCATTGATGAAATGTCTTTTCAAATGCAAACCAAATTACTCCGTTTTATTAATGATGGTTATTTTCGCCGTGTGGGTGATGATGATGAAGTCTATGTTGATGTAAGAATTATTTGCGCTACAAAAGTCGATTTAGCTGAGTTGGTCGAACAAGGTAAATTTAGAAAAGATCTTTACTACAGACTGAATGTGTTGTCGCTTAATTTACCTTCTTTACAAGAGCGCAAAGATGATATTGCGCTACTGGTTCACATTTTTGTTAATGAGTTTGCCAATAAACAAGGCATCATTCCACCAACAGTTGATGATAATGTCATTGATTATTTAACTGGTTATTCATGGCCGGGTAATGTACGGCAACTTAAAAATATCCTTTATTCTGCATTGGCGCAATTGAAAGCGCCTAAGTTAACCGCCAAAGATATCGTGTTACCAACTTCAAGCACATCGCAATTATCATGGGTTAGCAATATTGAAAATAAAACTTTAGATCAAATGACTAAACAATTTGAGAAAGAGATTTTATTAAAATTATATGGCCAATTCCCAAGTTCAAGAAAACTTGCTAAAAGACTAGGTGTATCGCATACGGCGATTGCGAATAAATTGCGGGAATATGGGATAGGGCGGTAGGTTTTATCTGGAAAGCTAAAATAATACAAAGAATATAGGATATACAGCTTATGATTGAAATCTTAAAAAGATTTAATAGATATAGAAATAATAAATTTAAGGAGCTTAAAAATATTTTTAGAACAGTTAAATTAAATAGGCAAAAAAAAGTAAAAAGTCTATTTGATCTTGATAAATGCCACTCTATTTTGATCGTTATGTGCGATTATGGTATCGGTGATGCTATTGTAACATCTTTTCTCATTTATGAATTAAGAAAAAATAATTACAATGTTAGTGTTGTAGCTGATGATCGGCTTAGTTTTTTATTTGATCATTTCATAGAAGTTGATAATGCGTTTTTTTTTAACAAGAAAAATATTAAAAAATTTATTAGAAGTATAAAAAAAATAAAAATAGATCTTGCTATTGATTTATATGATGAGGGAAATAATAGTCTAAGAAGAGTGGAAATAATATCTTCTTTTAAGCCAGCGCATACCTTAGGCTTCAATCAGCCAAAGTATAAACAATATGACACATCAATTTCCTATTCAGGTTATGATGCTCATATAACGGAAAGAAGTTGCATGGTCCTTAATTTTTTAAGTATCGATTATGATATCACTAAATATTATTTAAATGTACAAGATACAGAATTACAAGTAGCTAAGAAGTTTGTAGAGAAAATTTGTAATGGATTAAACAAGTTTATTATTGTTTTTAATCCGTTTGGATCAACTAAAACAAAAAGTTTTTCACTTCAGCAGATAGAAAAAATTACTGAATTTTTAGCTCAACAAAAAAATTGTATTACTATCGTTGTAGGTGAGCAGAAAGAAATTGCGTCTATATATGAATTACCTAATGTTTATATCAATAAGAATCCTTCTTTTATTGTTACGTCTGCTTTAGTTTCCTTATCTAATTTGGTTATTACTGTTGATACATCCATTGTTCATGTAGCATCTGCATATAACATCCCTATGGTAGCAGTATATAATAATCGTTATAACTTATGCTTTGACTTAAACAAAGTTTGGGCACCGATAAGTAATAATTTTGAATTAATTTTTACAAATGAAAATAGAGGAACCGAATTGGGGGATCCTGTTTCTAATTTAGATACTCAATTTATCATTGAAAAAATCAGTAAAATTTTGAGTGTTAATTTGGAGTATTGATGATAAACAGTATAGATTAATGCCCCAAATTGTAATTTAGGTTATAGGTAATATACTGAATAAATTGATTAAATTTTTCTATCTTTTGAATCTTTAAGTTTTTGTTGATTATGCTATATCACCATTAAAGCGCGTATCACTCTTTCAACTTTTCCATTTGTTTGTGGGATGACTGGTTTAGTGAATTTTGGGTCTATTAGATGATTATTACACCTTTTAACAAATAGATGTTTGCCTATTCCTTGATATTCATTTACGTTATCCGAATAAATGGCGGCATAAAACTCCCGTGGAAAATTATCAATGCCAAACAAATAAATATTCTCGTGTCTTTTGTTTCGTTTTATTTTTAAGTAATGATAAACGTTTGATGTCAACGTGTAGCATTTCGCCCAGATAGGTTTTTTATAGGGTTTAGCTTGTCGTCTTAATTTATCTTTAATAGATTTTTCAACTTTAACCAGATGTTTAATACCAATAACGTTCATTCTTACTGGCTAAAGGGACAAAAAGCTTTAAGTGAGCTTTCTTTAGTATGTGATAAATGGTCTGGCGACTGACCAAAGCGTTTAGCCAAATCAGTGACGGTTATTTCTTCTTTATGATAGAGGTGCCATATCTCTTGTTTGTGATAAGAAGTTAGTTTTGTTGTTTTATGTATCTTCATTACCGTAGTTTTTCTTAATTACTGTAAACAACGGGAATAATTCCTACAAATAATTAAATAAATTTAATAACTATTATTAACTATTTTTCTTTCCAAATTAGTTGTTTATAGTATAAAATTTCTAACATGAGCTGTAGTATACAATCAATATGCTATTTCATAGCTCCACCTGATTCTCAGTTAAGATATGTTTTTAATTTTAAATTTAAAGTAATACAAGAGGTTAATATCTAGTATGAGTTATCTTGATGAGTTGCAAAGAAAAGTCAATAAATATAAAAATAAATATTTTTTTAACAATAAAAAAATAGCCATTAAATTAATTTGGTGGAACTTAGTTCAACTATTTAGTCTTAGAAACAAACAAGAAAAGATATCTAAGGACAATTTTAATAAAATAGCATTATATTTCTCTGGTGGTATTGGCGATATTTTAATTGGCTTTAACTATGCTTGTTATTTGCTTGAATATTTAAAAAAATGCAATATTAGTATTGATATTTACGTTAATAATGCCGGAATGGTAAAAGCATTAGATGGAGGAGCTGATTTTAATATTTATTCAAATACCAGTGAGGAATCCCATAAATATTTATTAAAGATTGGATTGGTCCGATATCCTCAGATATTAGAGGATAACATTGTTTATTCAAAATATCGTAAAAATGAAAGATTGCTGAAGTTAGTTCAAGTTTATAGAGAATTTTATGCAAATAATCCCCGCTTTTTTGAATATCTCCCTTTTATGGATGGTATGACAAACCAGTATTCCCTGATTAATGGGCAAAGAAGAATACAACAGCCTGATATAGGACATATTTTAAATATTAGTTGTGATTTTAAATATTCACCTAAAGTTTCCCATGAAAAAAGAATTTTAAATAACTTAGGATTAGAGCCTGGAAGTTATATTACTATCAACAGAGGCGTAGATAATCAAGGCAGTGTAATTGAATCGACAAAATTATGGAATGTAGCTTGTTACAATAAGTTAGTTGAATTGATTAAAAATAATTTTAAAAATTTTAAAATTATTCAATTAGGTGCTTCTACTGAGCGATGCGAACTAATAAAGAATGTTGATATAAATTTAGTGGGAGAAACTTCTCTGGATGGACTGAAAGTATTACTTAAAAACTCTATATTACATATTGATAGTGAAGGTGGAATGGTTCATTTGCGAAAAGCACTTAACGGTGGCGTATCAGTTGTTATTTTTGGCCCTACATTATCAGATTTTTATGGATATGTAACTAATATAAATATTTCATCAAAAGCTTGTCCTTTTAGCTGTGAATGGCTAAATGAAACTTGGAGTAAAACCTGTATTAACCGTACTAATAAACATATTTGTATGGAAAGTATAAGCCCTTATGAAGTTTTTAAAGAGGTGAAAAAAGTTTTAAATCATGATGAAAAGATGCACTAGTATATAGTTTCATAATAATTTATTAAATTTTAATTGTTTTGTTAAATAATGTTTTAATGATTTTGCTATAATTTATATAGTGATTTAATTTAAGCAATTAGTTTGAATACTAAGTAGTTTTTCTAATAATTTTCTGCACGTTGAGTTATAATGGCTCGCCTTATAGAAAGAGCGATTTTGTCATGTTATTGGATGTGATTTTAATTATAAAAATTGCTAAAAAGATTAATAGTAACAAAGTTGGCTCAATATAATGCGTATTAATAACTATTATTATTAATAATAATAGCTTAAAACATTGGCACGTTATGAGTAAATTAATTATGAGCTACTTCGATAAATTACAGCAAAAAGTCAATAAATATAAATTGCTTTATTCTAATAAACATAAAAAAGCTGCAATAAAATTGATATGGTGGAATTTCTGCAAGCTTTTTGAGTTTAAATTAGGTTCACAATTTAATAAATCACGTAAAACTCAATATAGGTTAGATAGAATATCATTTTTTGTCACTGGAGGCATCGGTGATATATTGATTAGTTTTAATTATTGTTCTTATCTATTAGCATTTTTGAAAGATGAAATTAAATGTATCGATATTTTTGTACAAAATCAATTTTTAGTTCAAGAATTAATAGGAGATTCCTGTTTTAATGTTTATCCTGTAACAGAGTGGAACCAAGATGAAAGTATTTATTTATTAGACTTCAGAATCGATCGTTTTCCTTTTATTGTTAATAACCATTTATCATTAATAGATGCTAATTCAAATCCGAAAACAAGGGAATTAGTTAAATTGTATGAGGAATTCTACCAATTAAATAAAAAAATTGTTTATCAACCACCTCAAATTGATTCTTTAAGTATTCAATACTCTATTATAAATAGGCAAAATAGAATGCAGCAGCCTGATATTTATGGTTATTTGAATATTTCTGGTGATAATTACAAATTTGTACCCTCTATTTTTAACGATAAAGAGGTTTTAAAAGCATTTGGTTTACATGAGGGAAAATTTATTACTCTTAATCGAGGCGTTGACGGAACAAATCCTCATTGTGAATCAACAAAACTTTATCCACTTGATTATTACAATTCTCTTGTTAAGCTAATAAAAAGTGAATTTAAAGAATATAAAATTGTGCAATTAGGTGTTTCAGCAGATAGATGTCAGTTCATCGATGATGTTGATCTAAATTTAGTAGGGAAAACTTCATTAAATCAATTAAAAGCAATTTTAAAAAATTCATTTTTGCATATTGATGGAGAAGGTGGAATGGTTCATTTACGTAAATCTTTAAATGGAAGCGTTTCAGTAGTCATTTTTGGACCTACATCATCAAATTTTTATGGTTATTCAAATAATGTAAATATTTCTTCCAATGCATGTCCCGTTAGTTGTGAATGGATAAATGATAATTGGGCATCGTATTGTATAAATAAACAAAATAATCATACTTGTATGAAAAGTATTAAACCAATTCTTATCTTTGAAGAAATTAAAAAAATATTAAAATAGTAAAATTGGGGGATATAGCAAATGAATGAATTTTATTCTTACCTAGATAAATTTAAATACACAAAAGTTACGGTTATTGGCGATATTATGCTAGACCGCTTTCTATATGGGACGGTTGATCGTATATCACCTGAAGCACCTGTACCAATTTTTAAATTGGATCGTGAGGAAGTCATGTTAGGTGGAGCAGGTAATGTTGCTGCTAATTTGGCAAAACTAGGTTGTAAACCAACATTCTTAGGATTTGTTGGTTGTGATGTAAATGGTAAACTTGTTGCTTCACTATTAAAAAGTGCAGGCAGTCATAGTCATCTTTATAGTTTAAAAAATCATCCCACCATTATCAAAACAAGATTTATTGCAAATCATAATCATTTACTTCGTGCTGATGAAGAGAAGTTATTACCTTTTATACCTGAATTATTGCCCAAGTTTTATAAATTAGTTATGCAGGCAATTAAGATGACAGATATTGTCCTATTATCCGATTATAATAAAGGTATTTTGAATCAAGAAACCACACAAATGATTATTAACCTGTGTAATGAATTTAATATTCCCGTTATTGTTGATCCAAAGGGCAACGATTATTCTAAATATCGTGGCGCTACTTTGATTAAACCTAATATCAAAGAGTTTTTTGATGCAACTGGTATTAGGCTTAATCCTGAAAAAGCTGATTTTGATGACGAGTTGAAACGAGGTGCAGATATTATTTTCCAACGATATGGTATAAAAAATATTATAGTTACGTTGAGTGAATATGGAATGGCTTATATATCTTGTGAAGATAAAAACTGTATCGTTAAAATACCAACTGAAGCTAAAGAAGTTTTTGATGTTTCTGGGGCTGGAGATACATCTTTAGCTACTTTAGGTATTGCATTAGGGGCAAAAATACCTTTAGCCCAAGCTATGCAATTAGCTAATATTGCATCAGGGATAGTTGTTGGTAAATTAGGCACAGCTACAGTGTCTTTTGAAGAATTAAAACATAAATTATCGGCAAAAAAATATCAAAATCACTGTTGTGATACAAATAAATACATTAGCCTTAAAGAAGTCAAACCAATTATTCGTAATTTACAAAAACAAGGTAAAAAAATAGGTTTTACTAATGGGTGCTTTGACTTATTGCATTTAGGGCATTTAAGTTCTCTTACGCAAACGAAAAAGCTATGTGATATTTTAGTCGTTGGTGTTAATTCTGATGAGTCGATAAAAAAGTATAAAGGTAATGATAGACCTATTCAGGATCAAAATACGAGAGCTACATTACTTGCATCTCTTGAGTTTGTTGATTATGTTATCGTTTTTAACGATGATGATGCTAGTTGTTTAGTTGATGAACTTCGCCCAGATATCATTGCTAAAGAGGGATATTCTGTAGATAATTGGCCAGAAGCACAGAAAGTAATTGGTTATGGTGGCAAAGCAATAATACTTGAGCGAGTCGAAGGTTATTCAACATCTCAGCTTGTTGCTAAATGTAAAGAAAAGGCTTAGATTAATAAGTGAAACTATGCATTTTAAATATATGAAAATTTTGTGTAAATAGTTTATTCTTAAACGATAAAAAGCTTATTAATATAATCCATAAAATAGCTATAAAACTAACGAGATATGTTTATTTATAGTATAATGGGCTTTATTTTATAAACTACTAGTTAACCCTATGTCGGATAAATATACTACTTGGAAAACACTTCGGTTGCTTTGGCCTTTTGTCGCGCCATATAAGAAAGCATTAATTGTTGCAATATTTGGTTTATTATTAAATGCGGCTACGGATGCCTCTCTTATATCTCTGACTAAACCGCTGCTAGATTATGGATTGATGGATAAGAATTACTCTCTTTTAATGATAATTGCATTATTGATTATTGGTTTAATCGCATTGAGAGGGCTTTCTAATTATGCTTCAACATATTGTCTTTCTTGGTTATCTGGTAAAGTTGTGACTAAATTTAGACAGTTGATTTTCAACCATTTAGTTAGAAGTCCAGTTAGTTTTCATGATAAAAGTTCTGTCGGCGATCTTGTTTCTGTTATTACATTTAATACTCAGTTATTATCTAAAGCATCTTCTGATGCTTTAATAATATTAGTCCGTGAAATTACATATGCTATTGGTTTATGTTGTGTTATGTTTTATGGTAGTTGGAGATTGGCATTAGTTTTATTTATTATCGTACCTTTAATTATTTTTATTGCACAATTTATTGCTAAAAAATTTAGAGAAACAATAAAATCTATGCAAAAAGGTATGGGTGAAATAACTACTGCGGCTGATGAAATGTTAAATGGACATAAAGAAGTTTTAATTTTTAATGCAAAGGATTATGAGAAGCGCAATTTTGGCCAAATAACAGATATTGTTCGAAGAGGTGTGTTAAAAATAGAATTAGTATCAAGATTATCAACACCGATTATCCAGTTAATCGCAACTCTTGGATTGGGTTTCATATTGTATCTTGTTGCGAGTGAAAGCTTAGATATTACACCGGGATCATTTACTGTTGTTTTTTCGGCAATGGTAGCTGTTATGCGTCCACTTCGAGAACTAACTAGCCTACATGTTGAATTACAAAAAGGTGCAATTGCTTGTGAGTCCTTATTTGGCATTTTAAATGCTCCACAGGAAGAAGATAATGGCACTATTGTAAAAGAGAAAGTAAAAGGAAGTATTGAATTTAAAAATGTTACTTATACTTATCCTACACGAAATATGCCTTCGCTTATTGATATTAGTTTTAGTATCAAAGAGGGGCAAACGGTTGCGTTAGTTGGTCGATCGGGTGCGGGTAAATCAACAATTGCAAGTTTAATTCCTAGATTCTATGATGTTTCACAAGGAGAAATTCTCTTGGATTCTATTAATATCAAGGATTATAAGTTAAAGTCATTACGAGAACAAATTGGTTATGTATCGCAGCGTGTACATTTATTCAATGGTAGTATTGCTGATAATATTGCTTATGGCGAAAAAGGACTACATTCTCGAGAGGCTATAATAAAGGCAGCTAAATTAGCAAATGCATTAGAGTTTATTGATAAATTACAAGATGGTATAGATACTGAAATTGGCGATAATGGTGTTTTATTATCTGGTGGACAAAGGCAAAGAATTGCAATTGCTCGGGTTCTTTTACGCAATAATCCAATATTAATTTTAGATGAAGCCACTTCTGCCTTAGATAATGAATCTGAACGGTTGGTTCAAGAAGCTATTGAGACATTACAAAAAGATCGTACTTCTATCATTATCGCACATCGTTTATCGACAATAAAAAAAGCAGATCGGATTATTGTTATTAATGACGGTAAAATTGTTGAAGATGGTAATCATGAATCGCTTATTACTCAAAAGGGACTTTATTCTCAAATGTATAAAATGCAATTTAATTCTTAATATTAATAATTTATTTATAAAGAAAAATATGACTAAAAATAATCTTAAAGCACCTAATGATATAGATAAAGATTCGTCTACGTGGAACACTTTTTTAAAATTGTGGCCATATGTTATTGAGCATAAACTGGTTTTATTTCTATCTATTATATTGCTTTTTTTAAGTGCTTTTGCTGATACATCTTTAATTGCAATTTTAAAACCTTTATTGGATAGAGGGTTTAGTGACGGTGATAAGAGTTTCTTATTAATAGCACCAGTATATATTTTTGGTTTGGTGTTATTACGAGGACTTGCCAATTATGGCTATTCTGTTTTTCTTTCATTGATTTCAGGTAAAATCGTGATGAGAATCAGACAAAGGCTTTTTAATCATTTTGTTGATTCGCCTGTGAGTTATTATGATCAAAATTCAAATGGAAGATTATTATCGCGCATAACTTATGATACAGATCAAGTTGCGTCATCGTCATCTGATGCGTTAATAGTTATTATTAGAGAATCAGCATTTATTTGCGGTCTATTTTATACTATGTTTTACAATAGTTGGCAGCTATCGTTGTCTCTTGTTATTATTACTCCTATTGTAATAGCTTTAATTACTTTTATTTCTGTAAAGTTTCGGCGATTAGCTAAGAATATGCAAAACTCTATGGGTAATGTGACTATGTCAGTGGAGCAAATGTTGAAAGGACATCGAGAAATAATTGTATTTGGTGCTCAAAATGAAGAATCAAAAAACTTCGAAAAGATAAGTAATAAATTTCGTCGCGATGGTATGCGATTAGTTTCTATTTCTGCTTTATCAACTCCCATCGTCCAATTAGTGATTTCTTTCGCTATCGCTTTTGTTTTGCTAACTGCAAGTAATCCTGATTTGAATATTACACCTGGTGAGTTTACTGTTGTTTTTTCATCATTAGTGGCACTTATGCAACCTATTAAAAGCTTAACAAGCGTCAATGCTAGTTTTCAAAAAGGTATGGCTGCTTGTCAGACGTTATTCGCTATTTTAGAACAACCTACAGAAAAAGATAATGGAAAAATAAATATTGATCGTGTAAAGGGGAATATCGAATTCAAACATGTGAATTTTTCTTATGAAACTAGGCAACAACCAGCTATACAAGATATTAATTTTTCAGTGACTGCAGGAAAAACAGTTGCTTTTGTTGGTCGCTCAGGATCAGGCAAAACAACTATCACAAGTTTACTCGCACGTTTTTATGATATTACAGAAGGTGAAATTCTGATAGATGGATGTAATATTAAAGATCTAACTTTATTTTGTTTGAGAAATCAACTTGGATTAGTGTCCCAAAATGTTTACCTTTTCAATGATACTATTGCAAATAATATCGCATATGGTCGACTTGATCGTTATTCGCAATCTCAGATAGAAGAGGCAGCAAAGAAAGCGTTTGCTTACGATTTTATCATGAAATTTGAAAAAGGATTTGATACAAAAGTAGGAGAAAGCGGTGTATTATTATCAGGAGGACAGCGTCAACGTATTGCAATCGCAAGAGCATTATTGCGCGATAGCCCAATTTTAATATTAGATGAGGCAACATCAGCATTAGATACAGAATCAGAACGTGCTATCCAAACAGCATTAGATGAATTGCAAAAAGGTAGAACTTGTCTAGTTATTGCTCATCGGTTATCAACTATTGAGAATGCAGATGAAATTTTAGTACTTGATAATGGACATATTGTTGAACAAGGTAACCATAATACGTTGTTAAATAAAAAAGGGATATATTATAATTTATATACTGGGAAACAGTTTAAATAGTCTAATTATAGCGGTTGTCTATCATCTAAAAATAGATAAACTTTACTTTTTTTATCTGGAAAGAGCCATTATGTTATGCCTAAATAAAACTGCTATAGGTAGTAAATGAGAGATAATGGAAATAACTTTAAATGAATGATGGAAAAGATAGCATTAATATTGCGTTTTGTTCGGATAGAAACTATTTAAAATACGTAGCTATGGCTATTCAATCAATTTATTTTAACAATTTGAATAATTCTTTAAAATTTCATGTTTTTCTTTATGACGTTTTACAAGAAGATATAGATAAATTGAAACAGATGTGTTTGGATATTAGTATTTATTCTATACCTAAAGAGTTTTTGGATAAGTATGATAATGAGCATGCTATTAAACATTTAAACCGCTCAATGTACATTCGACTTCTTGTTCCTCGATTACTGAAAGAAAAAGTTGATAAATTAATTTATTTAGATGCCGATATACTTTGTTTTAAAGATATTTCAGCTATTAATAATATTAATATTGATAATGTTATTTGTGCTGCAAGCGTTGATTCCTTAAATAAAGAAAATGTACATAGCAATGTGAAACGTTTAAATTTATCTACAACTAATTATTTTAATTCTGGGTTTTTATATATAAATATAAAGAGATGGAATGATTTTCATACTGAAGAAAAAGTTAATGATATTATTTTAGAGCATAGGGAACAGTTACTTTATCCAGATCAAGATGCCCTTAATATAGTATTGCAAAATAACGTATTAATCATAGAGCCAAATTGGAATTTTTTATTTACTTGGGTTGCAGATAAAAATCAAAATAAGTTTTTAGAATCCGAAAGCGTTATACCTTATTTTATTCATTTTACAGGCGCAAGAAAACCTTGGTACCTAGAACATTTAGGTGTAGCTCAGGATTGGTATGTTTTTTATAAACATTTTACTCCATGGAGATCTTGTCGGCTTGAAAGTTATAAAGATAAAATGAGAATGACTGATTATAGAATATATGCAAAAAGATTTCTAAAACAAGGTCATGTATTTAAGGCCATAAAATATACTTTTTTATACGTGAAATTAAAAGTTAATAAAAGAAGTTAATGATAATGAAGTTAAGAGATGAATTTTTTAAATTAATATATAGGTTAACTCATTCAAAACGTTATAAACATAATCGAAAGCGTTGGCCATATGTAAAAATCTCTCGTGGAGTATGTGGCCAAATTATAGATTTTTCTTATAAAGGAAAACAAGTTCCTATAATTGATCTCAAATCGTTAGAAAACTCATATAGTGGTAAATTAGTTATCATAGCCTCTGGACCTTCGATTAATCGCATAACATTTAAACACTCTCAATTGGTTCCTACATTAGGCGTTAATGGCTCATATTGTTTAAAAGACAAAGTTAACTTTAATTTGTATGTTATAACAGATATTCACTTTTTTTCTCAGCGTCCTGATATAGTTAAGCAAATTATATCTAATAAAGAACTTTTACTATTTTTACAAGTTGACGGATTAGTGAAAATAATAAATTTATTTGGATATAAATCTATTCTTTGTAAGATAGCGTTGATAGAAGATGCCTTTAAACGCACTTATGAGCCTTTAAGGACATTATCTGAAATAGAAAATGATTCTCAAAGGAATAAAAGTATCTATTTTTATAGCAATAAAAATAAAGAGCATGAGTCATTGGCTTTTGAAACAAATATTGCTCATGGTGTATTCCCAGCTAAAACTGTTGTTTATTGGACTCTCCAAATTGCGGCATACCTTGGCTTTAAACAACTATATTTGGCTGGAGTTGATTTAAATAATTTTCACTTACCTAGATTTTACGAGACACCAGATAATATTACTTACTCTCAATTAGAATTAGATTTTGAAAAAAATATACTTCCTGCTTTTGAACATGCAAGTGATGTTATGAACAAATTAAATGTAGAAATTAAAAATATGTCTTTAGATAGTGCGCTTGACTCACATATATTTGAGAAAAAAGCATATGATGAAATTTTTTAATTTCGAAGCTATCTGCAATGATATTACCTAACTTGTTTAGATTAATCCTATAAATCTTTCAAAGAATTTTTTAATAAGCTGTTATGAATATCAGTTTTTATTATAAAGTCGTTAAATATTTAATAATATATTGTTCCAAAATTTGTGTATCTAAATTTTTAGCTGTATCTCCCGGCGCAATCAGCTGTATTGCGTTATTATAATTCGGTTTATATACATCATTATTTTGATACCTAGGATCAAAGTCATCTATTTCCGAACTATAAATACTAATCAGGGGCTTATTGTATGCATTTGAAAGATGAACAATCGAAGTATCAACAGAAATGACAAAGTCACAATGTTTTACAAATGAGGTCGCGTAAAAAAAATGTTCAAATGAACTTATTAATATATTAGGAGCGTTACATAAGCTATTTATTTTGTCAGGTAAACCTACAACAATAGTGAGTAAATTGTGATAGTTTGACAATAAATTAAGTATATCTTGCACTTGTTGTTCCGAAAAGCTTCTACGTTCAGATGAGGCATATGGATTAAAAATACAAATTTTTTTATCTTTATAGTTAGATAAAATTTTTTCAATTTGTAAATCATATTTGTTCGGATAATAAAGGTCATATTTATATTCATTTTCTAGTATTTTTATATTCATTTTTTTGAAAATATGTATAAATCTTTTGCTAAAATGAGAGCTATATTCAGAATAATTTATGATGGTATCATATATTCGGTACATTTTAGGGTAGTTAAAACCGATAGTGTGTTTGGGTTTTATTTTTTTTATTACTTTGAAAATCCAATTGGAGTAACTTGTTTTATTATTTGGATCAATGAAAAGGTCACATTCTAAAGATTTCAAAATCTGTACCTGTTCTTTTGTTAAAGGTCTATCAAGGTAAATAACTTGATGTACATGAGGATTATGTTTAAATAAAAAGGCATTCTTTTCCTTGGTCAATATTGTAACTTGGTAGCCTTGGGACTTTAGAATTTTTGGTAAACCAGATATAATGATTGCATCACCTAGTCCATTTTTACACGCTTGGATCGTGATTTTATTTATTGTTGTTAAATCTAATTTAGTTCTTTTTATTTTAAAAGACAAAATTAAAAGTTTTAGATCTTTAATAAAGTAGTTTCTCTTCCTGTTTAGTTTACGGATAATATTAATAGTTTTTTTTAACATGTTGGGTAATAAAAAGTTATTTTAATGCTATTTATTGTACCAAATTTTGTTTTTATAAAACATTACTTAGATAAACTTACTTTTTCAAATACTGATAAAAATTATTAGTAACATTTTAGTTAGTTTTAATGAGAATACTCGAATATAATTACTCAATTATTAATTAAAAAAGGATAATTACTATGATTGTTGTAACAGGCGGTGCAGGATTTATTGGAAGTAACATTGTCAAAGGCTTAAATAATAAAGGATATAAAGATATTCTTGTTGTTGATAATTTAACTGACGGGACAAAATTCTCTAACCTTGTTGATTTAGATATCGCGGATTACATGGATAAGGATGAATTCATTGCGGCTATTTTATCAAATGAAAATTTAGGTATTGATGTTATTTTTCATCAGGGAGCATGCTCATCCACTACTGAATGGGATGGTAAATTTATGATGGAAAATAATTACCAGTATTCTAAAGATTTGTTACATTATTGCTTGGATTTGGAAATTCCATTCTTATATGCTTCATCTGCAGCAACATATGGTGGACGTAGCGATAATTTTATTGAAGATAGAGTTTATGAAAAACCACTAAATGTTTATGGGTATTCTAAATTTTTATTCGATCAATACGTGCGAGAAATATTACCAAAAACTAACTTACAAGTATGTGGCTTTCGTTATTTTAATGTTTATGGTCCTCGCGAAACACACAAAGGTAGTATGGCTAGTGTAGCATTTCATTTGAATGAACAATTGCATAAAGGAGAAAAGCTCAAATTATTTGCAGGTAGTGACTCATTCAAACGTGACTTTATTTATGTTGAAGATGTAGTTGATGTTAATTTGTGGTTTTGGGAAAATAAAATCTCAGGTATTTATAATTGCGGAACGGGTAAAGCAGAATCATTTCAAACTGTTGCAGAAGCTGTACTTAGCTATCATCAAAAAGGTCAAATTGAATACATTCCATTTCCAGAGCATTTGGAAGGACGATATCAGCGTTTTACACAAGCAGATTTGACAAAATTCAGACAAACTGGTTGTCCAATCAAATTTAAAACTGTTACTGAAGGCACAACAGAGTATATGAAATGGTTAAATCATAAATAAGTATTTATTTATGTTTATATACTGTAACTTTTTTAAGTTATACTGTTCAGTATCCCTTAATGACTTTGTATTAATATTTAATGAACTAGGAATGTAATTGAATAATTAAATTTATTTCTCATACTTGGTATATATTATTATTTTTATGAAACAATTTAATACCTGGACAATATTTCCATATATCTTTTTTACTTAGTTATTGTTAATAGTTCTAACAGTTTAAAAGTTATTAGTGATTCAATTCTGTTACAACAATAAGTCGTTATTCCAACTAGCGGCTTGTTGTTTTTATAACATTGTGTAATTCCAAAATTAGTTTTCAAGTTTATTGGTATTTTAAACTTATTTTTTATTAGGTATTTTAAGTGATTGATGATTTTGCTGAGAATGGTTTGCTTGCTAAGGCTATTGACGGTTTTGTAGCAAGAGAGCCACAACGGAACATGGCAAGTAAAGTCTCTGAATCAATAAAAAAACAGCGTTCTCTTGTGGTTGAGGCGGGAACAGGAACTGGCAAGACCTTTGCTTATTTAGTCCCTGCATTACGTAGCGATAAAAAAGTAATACTTTCAACTGGCTCTAAAAATTTACAAGAACAGTTATTCAGTAAAGACTTACCAATAATCAAAAAAGCATTAAATTACACAGGAAAAATAGCCTTGCTTAAAGGCCGAGCTAATTATCTTTGTTTAGAACGCCTGTATCATCAATATGCAGCAGCAGGAGATCTTGATAAAGATTTACGTGTTGATTTAGTTCGTGTAAAAAATTGGTCAATTAAAACCAAAGATGGAGATATTAGCAAATGCACTACTGTCACAGAAGAAAACCTAATTTGGCCAATATTAACAAGCACAAATGATAATTGTTTAGGCAGTGACTGTGAACACTATAGTGATTGTTATGTCGTCAAGGCGCGTAAACGAGCCTTAAATGCGGATGTTGTTGTGGTTAATCACCACTTATTTTTAGCTGATGTTGTAGTAAAAGATACTGGTTTTGGTGAACTTATTCCTAAAGCAGATGTCATGATTTTTGACGAGGCTCATCAACTACCAGATCTTGCTTGTCACTATTTTGGAGAACAGCTAACCAGTCGGCAACTTTTTGACCTTGCTAAAGAAATTAATTTAGCTTATCGTACCGAAGTTAAAGATATGTCTCAGCTACAGCAATGTGCGGATAAACTACAAAAATGTACGCAAGACTTACGAATTGTTATTAACCAACAGCCACCCAAAGGTAACTTACGTTTTTTATTTAACCAAGAAGCGGTTAAAAAAGAGATTTCTTATCTTGTCGAAGCATTAGACTTTTGTCATGAAGTTTTGTTATTGACGGTTGGACGTTCGACAACATTAGATAACTGTTTTGAACGCATTAATCAATATAATACGCTATTAAAACGCTTGCAGGAGACAAATGTAACTGGTTTTAGTTATTGGTATGAAAGTAGCCATAACTATTTTGTTTTTGCGCTAACGCCATTGTCTGTTGCCGATAAATTTACTGAACTATTAACACAGCGAAAAGGCAGTTGGATTTTTACATCAGCAACGTTATCGGTTGATAATCAATTAGATTATTTTACTAAACGCTTAGGGCTGACAAATGCCGATTCACTAATATTAGAAAGCCCATTTGATTATATTAACCAGACGATTTTTTGTGTTCCACGTTATATTCCATCGCCAAATGAGCAAGGAAATGCTGAAAAATTAGCCAATATTTTATTGCCTGTTATTGAAGCTAATAATGGTCGTTGTTTCTTTTTGTGTACCTCATATGCAATGATGAATGCACTAGCTAAACAATTTCGAGAATTAACCAAATTGCCAGTATTAGTACAAGGTGAAACCAGTAAAGTTAAATTGCTTGAACAGTTTATTCATACGGGCAATGCGCTACTTATTGCTACGAGCAGCTTTTGGGAAGGGATTGATGTTAGAGGCGATACTTTATCATGTGTTATTATAGATAAATTACCGTTTACGTCACCAGATGATCCTTTAATTAAAGCCCGTATGGAAGATTGTCAAATGCAAGGTGGGGACGCATTTAATGATGTACAATTACCAGAGGCGGTAATCACCTTAAAACAAGGTGTAGGGCGACTAATTCGCCATCACAATGACCGTGGAGCGGTTATCATCTGTGATAATCGTTTAGTAATGCGACCTTATGGTGCAACATTTATTAATAGCTTACCACCTTCACCAAGAACACGGGACATAAATAAAGTTATAAACTTTTTAATAACGAAAAGCTAAATGATAATAGATAAAATATTTTGGAAAAAAAATGAGTACTATTTTAGCCATTGATACCTCAACAGAAGCTTGTTCGGTTGCTTTACTTTACCGTAACGAAATCACTCACGATTTTATTGTATCAGCTCGTGATCATACTAAACAAATATTACCGATGGTTGATAGACTTCTTAAACAATCAGACTGTTCACTTACGCAAGTTGATGCAATCGCTTTTGGCCAAGGTCCAGGTAGTTTTACTGGCGTTAGAATTGGTATTGGCGTGGCTCAAGGTTTAGCGTTAGGTATTGATAAACCCATGATAGGTGTATCAACGCTGATGACTTTGGCTCAAGGTGTTTCTCGAACAATGCAAGCAACAAACGTTATTGCCGCAATTGATGCTAGAATGAACGAAGTCTATTTAGGTCAATTCCAGTACGTTAAGGACCAATGGCAAGCGGTTATTGCTGAGTGTGTTATTAAGCCTGAAAAAGTAATCGAAAAAGTGAAGCATATTAGCCAAAATGATTATTGTGCTGGTACGGGGTGGCAAACTTATCCTGATATGATTAACGATATGAAACAAAGCGATATCTTGTTACCTCATGCACAAGATCTTGTTGTTATTGCTAAGAATAAATGGCAGAAAAATGAAGTTATTAATGTTGAAAATGTCGAGCCAACCTACTTACGAAATGAAGTTACTTGGAAAAAGCTACCTGGTCGTTAATAACAAATCAATATTTAAAAAAGCCACCTAATGGTGGCTTCAGATTGATGACAAACCTCGATATAATTCGGGGTTTATTTTTTTATTTAAACCATAAATAGGATTTTTAATTTGGATTTTATTAAATAAATTAAAAAATAGCTTAAAAAAACGTAACAAAAATAGCTTTATCGCTATTTTCTTGATATTTTGAGCTGTTGCGGCCAATAAACACTGCATTTGAACCTGCGCTCTTCCTCTAAATCGTGCATAGCGATGTCCGTGGTGTTGTTTAGCATCAGCAAAGCTGCGCTCTATCGTTTCTTTTCGCCGAGCATAGACTTTTTTACCTCAATGACTTAAACGAATCTCGTTGGCTTTCTGTTTATCTACTTCCCAGATATGCCGTGTGATGACTTTCTGTGTATTTTTACTCTGTGTACACTGTGACAATAACGGACAGATTTTGCAGGTTGTTGCATCAGAATGATAATGACGATAACCTTCCCTGCTGGTAGTTTTATATATTAATGTTTGCCTGTTTGGGCAAGTATAAGTATCGTTTTGACCGTTATAGATAAACTGCTTTTTTCTGATGGGATTCGCACCATGGGTGGGGCGGCGATAACCCAACACCGGATATATCTGCTCTGCCAGCAGTAAATGGCAAATGGGAGCCGTAAAATAACCCGCATCAAGACCGACACCAACCGGATTAAAGCCAAACCGCTCTAACTGGCGTTTTAATCGAGCCATGTAAGGCTGGGAATCATGGATATTTCCAGCTGTGACATAGGTATCGGTAATTAAATTATGTTTGCCATCAACCGTTCGGTGATCTAAGTAGAAGAATCCTTTAGGCTTGCCTTCCCGATGCATAAAGCCACTGTCTGGATCTGTTGTACTGACTTTAACATCCTTGTATTTCTCTACCGTCGATGGCTTTAAGACTTTTTTCCGTTTAATTCTCTTTCTGCGTTGATGGCTTGATTAAGCGCATCAATATATTGACTGGGCTCAACAATACGCTGCTCATTACGTGCTTTGCCTTTATTGGCATTTGCTTTTAGGTGAGTACTGTCCGTATATAATACCCGACCACTTATCAACCCTTTGGCAATGGCCTGCTCAACAATATTATCAAAAATCTGTTGATAGATTTCACTGTCATTAAACCGACGGCGACGATTTTGGCTAAGTGTTGAGGCGTCAATCACTTTTTCAGTTAATCCCACTCCCAGAAACCAGCGGTAAGCTAAATTGACCTGAATTTCCTGAACCAGACGACGTTCACTGGGGATACCGAAAAGATACCCCAATAGCATGATTTTAAACAGTCTGACCGGATCTTCTGCCGGACGACCGTTATTAGGGCAATAAAGTGGTGCTACCGCTTCTCGAATAAATTCAAAATCAATGACTTTAGCTATTTTACGAACAAGATGATTTTGGGGGACAAGCGCATCTAGCGAGATTTGCTCTATTTTTTCTGGTGTCGCTGGAGTTGTTTTTTTTAGCATAGAAGAACTTCTCTTATAATGGACTCCTCTCTATTAGATCAAAGAACTCGCCAAAAAGCGAGCTCTTTGTCATCAATCTGACCTCGTTTTTAAGCGAGGTTTTTGTTTTGATTAAGATTCAGAATTAGAATCAGAATTATCATCTTCAGTCTTAGTATCAATTGGGTCTGATATACCTTGTTTATTCATTTCTTCTAATGATTTAGATCCTGCTAACTCTGAATTTTTGATATCCTTTACAATGCCCATTTCATCAAAATATACAGCATAAGTTCTTTGGCTAACAGCCTCATGCTGCGGTTGTTGACGAAAAACATAATACCAAACGTTATCACCAAAAACGGAAGTTAACATTGGCGATCCCATAATAAATACAACCTGTTCTTTACTTTGACCAACTTGTAATAGCTCAATGGCATCTTGTGTCACATAATTACCTTGGTTGATATCAGGTCTATATACCCAACGCTCAACAACCGAACAACCAGTTAATAAAACACTCGTTACAATTGCAAAGGCGGTAAATTTACGAAACAGCATCAATTTTATCCATTAAAAAAATAATAGGCTATATTATCGCTGATATTTTGCCTGAGTGCTAGCCAAATTGATAAATTCTTTAACAAATAACTAATAACCAAGTTATCGTCAAGCAATGATACCAATTATCACTTGACTTTTATCCTTGTATCCACCAATTTAATATAGTCATAATAGACGCTTTTTTTAAACAATTAAGGTACAAAATGAAACTAGAAACAATAGATCAAAAAGCAAGTTATGCTATTGGATTACAAATTGGACAACAATTGAAAGAATCAGGCTTAAATAATTTAGAACTTAATGCGTTAAAACAAGCAATGGAAGATGTTTTAGCCGGTCATCCGCCTGCACTACCTTTGCAAGAACTACATGATGCACTACGTCATGTACACGAACAAGCAACAAAAGAAAAAGCCAAACAAGCAGAAAAAATTGCTCAAGCAGGTAAAGATTTTCTTGCCAAAAACCTTGATAAAGATGGCATTAAATCGACTGAATCTGGTCTACAGTATGAAATCATCCAACAAGGTGATGGTGCTTTACCTAAAGCAACAGATCGTGTTCAAGTCCATTATACGGGGCAATTGATTGATGGTACTGTATTTGATAGCTCAGTAGAGCGTGGACAACCGGCTGAGTTCCCTGTCAATGGTGTAATTCAAGGCTGGGTTGAAGCGCTACAACTGATGCCTGAAGGTTCAAAATGGCGTTTATATATTCCTCAAGAGTTAGCCTATGGTGCTCAGGGAGCTGGCGCATCAATTCCACCATACAGCGCATTAATTTTTGATGTTGAATTATTAAAAGTTTTATAAGCAAGAATGGACGCTATTTGGCGTCCATTTGTTTTAAGTATTATCGTTTGGGAAGAAGATAGGCGCTAAATGCCGCCAGTAATAATAAAATACTCGCCGTACCAAACGCAACTAAATGAGTGTGTAAGTGATCGTAAGCCCATCCACCTAACCATGAACCCATCATCGCACCAATTTGATGCCCCAAATAGGTTAATCCAGAAAGTAATCCCACAATTTTTACACCATAAATATCTGCTGTAATAGCGCCAGACATTGACAAAGCGCCAGCCCAAACCAAACCACCTGCTGCTGCAATAGTAAAAAGCTGCCATTTAGTTGATGCTAAAACAAGAGTAATAAAACCTAAGCCTCGTATTAAATAGACCATCATCAAAATGTTTTTTCGTTGTACTATATCAGATAGATAACCCAAAACTAAGGTACTAAAAATAGCGACTAAACCAATCAAACCAATACCATTAGAACTGGTGATAGGATCAAAACCATGATCGATAAGCATTGGGACACCATGTGTCCCTAATAAATTCATACTGAAACCACAGGTAAAAAGCCCAAAACTCAGTTGCCAAAATGGACGTGTTTTTAGCACATCTATAAGTTTGATACTAGGCTCTATTTTTTGATTGATAACAGGCTCTATACTAGAATTTTCGATCTCAGATTGATTATCTTTCATAATAAACAAAGCAATAGGTAAGGCGATAATCATAAAAATCACAGCAAACGAAATTAGCGTTGTTTGCCATCCATAAATAGGAATGAAGAATGCAAAAACAGGTAACATCACCGCAATACCTGCCATACTTCCTGTTGATAAAATAAATAAGGCCAATCCTCTGCGTTTAATAAACCAACGCGCTACAATGGGCGTAAAGCTAACTGACCCTACAAAAGAAGTACCAAAAGATAATGCAATACCGAAAGATAGTAAAAAGCTCCAATAATCAGTTGAGTTAGCTGACCAAACTGTCGAGAGAATAATAATGATCGTGCCTAATATTAGGACAAAACGAGTGCTATATTTACCCACTAAATATCCGGCTATTGGCATTGCGATACCTGAAAAAAGCATACCTATAGCAATAATGCCAGAAAGGACGCTACGGCTAAAACCGAGATCATTTGCAATGGGAAGAAAAAAGACCCCCATACTCATTCTCAACCCACTGGAAAGTAAAGTAAGAAAAGAAGCTGCAATAACGATGTTCCAACCAAAATACCACGGAGATCGCATAATAACTCCCGATTATTTTTTATAGAAAACGGATCAAAAATTGTAGCATTAAAGTTTAGCTTATGTGTATAAGTTCTTTATTTTCCGTTATAATATTTATTTATCTACATTCACAAAAAGTTAAGGAAAGTTATATGTCAACAAACATGATTCGTATCGCGATCACTGGCGCTGGTGGCAAAATGGGACGGCAACTTATCCAAGCTGTTTCGCAAATCGAAGGGGTTACCTTAGGTGCAGCATTTGAACGAGATGGTTCATCATTAATTGGTAGTGATGCTGGTGAACTTGCAGGGATCGGTACTTGTGGCATTACAGTCACCGATAATCTAGAACAAGCTAAAGACCAATTTGACGTATTAATCGATTTTACTAGACCTGAAGGCACCCTTGCACACTTAGCTTTTTGTGTTGAGAATAAAAAAATGATAATCATTGGCACAACTGGTTTTGATGAGGTAGGCAAACAAGCTATTGCTGATGCAGCTAAAAACATTGCTATTGTTTTTGCCGCAAATTTCAGTGTCGGTGTTAACTTAGTGCTAAAATTATTGGAAAAAGCCACCAAAATTATGGGCGATTATACTGATATCGAAATTATTGAAGCGCATCACCGTCACAAGGTTGATGCGCCGTCTGGTACAGCATTAGCCATGGGTGAAGCAATTGCAGAGGCTCTTGATTGTAACTTAAAAGATCGCGCTATTTACTGTCGCGAAGGTCATACAGGTGAAAGGCCACAAGGCGCTATCGGCTTTGCAACTATCAGGGCCGGTGACATAGTAGGAGAACATACTGCTATCTTTGCCGATATTGGCGAACGTGTTGAAATTAGTCATAAAGCATCTAGCCGTATGACATTCGCTAATGGAGCTGTAAGAGCTTCACTCTGGCTTGCCAAACAACCCGTTGGTTTATACGACATGCGTGATGTTCTAAATCTCAATAATTTGTAATTTGAAAATGTCAGATGAAATTTGGATGCGCCGTGCATTAATGCTTGCTAATCGTGCCGAATCGATAGGAGAAATCCCGGTCGGTGCGGTGATTGTTGATGAAAATAATCAAATTATTGGTGAAGGTTTTAATCAATCCATTAGTAAGCATAATCCCACTGCTCACGCTGAAATAATAGCTATTGAACAAGCGGGTAAATTTTTGAATAACTATCGCATAATTAATACAACTTTATATGTCACTCTTGAACCTTGTATTATGTGTGCTGGCGCCATTATTCATAGCCGTATTAAACGTGTAGTATATGGTGCAAGTGATTACAAAACTGGCGCGGCAGGTTCTTTTATCGATATTCTTGCTCAGCAAGGTATAAACCATTATGCAGAAATTAAAGGCGGAGTACTAGCTAACGAATGTAGCGCTATTTTAAGTGAGTTTTTTAAAAAACGACGTTTACACAAAAAAATGATTAAAAATAGTTGTCAAAAAGTTTCAGGTAACTAGGTGTTTGAGTATAAAATATTAAAATCCATTCCCATGTTAGTTTAATAAAAAATGAGTTCGCTTATTCTTTTTATCAAGGAATATTGCTAGAATCTCATTTAATTTTTTAAAAGTTAATTTGAGTATTATTAATGAGAAAACACAAATTAGACATGATGATATCTACTGATGATATCCAAAAGCGCGTAATCGAATTAGGTCAACAAATAAGTCAAGACTATAAAGATAGCCAAAATGAACTTATTTTAGTTGGCCTTTTGCGTGGCTCTTTCATTTTTATGGCCGATTTGAGCAGGGCAATTACGGTCGGACACGAAGTTGATTTTATGACAGCATCAAGCTATGGTAATGCTATTATTAGTAACCGTGATGTTAAAATATTAAAAGACTTAGACGAAGATATCCGTGATAAAGATGTATTGATTATCGAAGATATTATAGATACGGGAAATACACTCAGCAAAGTTATGGCTATTTTAAAATTGCGACATCCACGTAGTATTGAAATTTGTACACTGCTAGATAAACCTTCACGGCGTGAAGTAAACGTTCCTGTTAAATATATCGGATTTTCCATTCCTGACGAGTTTGTTGTGGGTTATGGTATTGACTATGCTCAACACTATCGTCACTTACCCTATATTGGTCATGTCACTTTACTTGAATCTTAATATTATACGAGGTGTATGTGTCGCGATTTTCCTGTTCATTAGGTTTTCTCTTAGTGCTGACAGCTACAGCAAGTTATGCTGATATGAAATTATCCATTAAGGGATTAACAGGAGAACTTGCTGATAATGTTGAGGCGCGTACTTCATTAATTACACCAGACAAAGTTAGTGATACCCCAAATTTTAAGCGTTATTTTGAAAGTGAAGCCCAAAAAGCACTACGCGCTTTAGGTTACTACTCTCCTACTTTTAAATACAACGCTCAAAATCCCAAAGTGCTTATTGTTAGCATATCACCAGGCGACCCCGTATTAGTCGAGCAACTCAATGTCAATATCACCGGTGACGGACAAAAAGATCCTGATTTTGAATATTTAATAACAAACAACTTACCTAAAATTGGCGATGTATTAAATCATGGTATTTACGAATCATTTAAGAAAAGTCTGCAAAATTTATCATTAAAAAAAGGTTACTTTGATGCCAATATGCCTAAACATCAGTTAGCTGTCTTAATGTCTAAACATCAGGCCTTTTGGAATATTGATTATACAACAGGTAGACGCTACCGATTAGGTAAAGTGACTTTTCATAATGCCAAAATCCGTGATGATTATTTAGCTAATATTGTGCCATTTAAAGAAGGTGAGGAATATACTGCTGAACAGTTGTCATTATTAAATAGACGCCTTACCTCAACAAACTGGTTTAATTCAGTGGTGGTTGTCCCAGATTTTCCTCATGTAACAGAAGATAAAGTACTTCCCATCGATGTAGAAACCTCACCCCGCAAAAAAAATAATATGGATTTAGGATTAGGCTTTTCAACTGATAACGGTGTGCATGGTAAAATTGGTTGGAATAAACCTTGGATCAATAGCCGAGGACAAAGTTTTCAAAGTAACTTATCGCTATCCTCACCAGAACAAATGGTCACTATGAGTTACAAAATCCCGTTAAAAAAATCGCCTTTAGAACAATATTACACTATCCAAGGTGGTTATAAAAAGATTGATAATAATGATACCTATTCGCGATCTTATACGTTCGGAGCTTTACGCAACTGGGATAATTTTTATGGATGGCAAACAGCATTAGGTTTCAATGTGTTGCAAGATGATTTTACCCAAGGTGATGCAAGTTTTAAAACATTTTTGTATTATCCTTCGCTGAGCTTATCAAGAATCCGTTCTGATGGTGAATTATTAGCGATGTGGGGCGATTCGCAGCGTTACTCTGTTGAAGCAGCTGGAAAGGAATTAGGTTCAGATATTAATTTTGTACGCTTTCAAGCACAGCAGACTTGGATTCGATCACTAAAAAAATCGCATCGATTTATAGCCCGCGGTAATTTTGGCATTATACAAGCAAACAATTTTGACCGAGTTCCACCTTCATTCAGGTTTTTTGCCGGTGGTGAACGCAGCATTCGAGGTTACAGTTATCAGTCTATTTCACCTAAGGATAAAAAAGACAAGTTAAAAGGTGCCTCTAAGCTCATTACAGGTTCTCTTGAATATCAATATAATTTATCTGGATCATGGTGGGGAGCTGCGTTTGTAGATACTGGTGAAGCTATAGACAAAGTTGATAAAACTAAATTCTATACTGGAACAGGATTGGGTATTCGTTGGGCATCACCTGTTGGAACAATAAAAATGGATTTAGCAACACCGCTCAACAAAGATACGGGTTCTATTCACCTATACATTGGCCTAGGAAGCGAATTATAATATGACAACAAATTCTGTTAGAATAAAAAAAATTAAAAACCTGAAACGGATATATAAATGGAAAAAGCGAAGCGTTGCCATTTTATCTGTTTTCGTCTTTCTAATTGCCTTTATTATTCTATTTATATACACAAGTATAGGGGTTAGACTAACCACTTATGTTTTAAATAAATTTTTACCTGAGCTAAAGATAACACAAGTTGAGGGAACCTTCCATAATCTGCATATTCAAGGTCTTTCGCTAGAATTACCAGGTGTTAATGTTCAAGTCAATGATGCTTCTCTTTCACTTGCTGGGTTTTGTTTATTAAAAACCGAAATCTGTATCAATCAATTTAATGCCAATGGTGTAAATGTTTCAATTAATACCGAACAAATAGATAGTTCACCTAGCGAAGAGCCCAGCACAGAAATACGTTTTGAGCTCAAAACGCCGTTACCTATAGATCTTAAAAATACCCACCTAACTAATATAAAAGTCACCGTTGATGATATGCAATTTGATATGTCAGACTTTACTGGTAAAGCAACGTGGGTTAATAATCAAATTTATGTTTATCCGGCTGTAGCAACAGATTTAAGCGCTATTTTTGCGAATAATAAAATAACCAATGTACCCGTAAAAGCAACAGTCGAAGATATCTCGCTTAATGAAAAAATCAGCCAACTTTTTAATCAACCACTGATTGACTCATTACCTCAAGTTAATATTCCATTAAATATTAATGTGACAAGTTTAACCGGTAATAACTGGTTATTACATATAGGTGGGCAAGATTATCGATTCAATAACGTTGTAATTCAAACTAATATCGTTAATAGTCGTATCATTGTAAAACAAGTCGATACAGATGCTACCACCCCTTACGCAAGCGGACATGCTTCGGTTTCGGGCGAAATCACATTACATGACGATTGGCCAGTACTAGCATTAGTGAAAGCAAATACCGAACACAACCAATTTGATGCACAGTTTTCAGGAAAATTGCTGGGTGAGTTGTTAGCCAATACAACCATGAACGGTTCAAATCAAATGAAACTAAGTGGACACATCAATTTTATTGAAAAATGCCTACCTATCATGACCCAACTCGAAGGTAAGCATATCCAATGGCCACTTGAAGGACAAGCGCAATATGAATTAAATGATTTTGATGCATCAATAAATGGTAACGTGCAGCAGTATCAAATGTCAGCTAAAGGTTATATAAAAGGAGAAGAATTAGCCAACACTATGTTTGATATTGCCGGTACAGGCACCAATCAAGGTGCAATGATCGACCATGGCATAATTAAATTACCTCAAGGTGAAATTAATATAGCAGGAACTGCAAATTGGCAACAAGCCCTGCAATGGGATACCGACATAAAACTCAATAACGTTGATATCACCAAAGAATTGCCAAATTATCCAATTCGATTAAACGGCCAATTGAAAACAACCGGCTCGCTAGAGGGAGACAAATGGGCGTTTAATTTGTCCGATTTACAATTAAAAGGTAATATCAAACATGCCGATTTTTCGACATCAGGTAATCTATCTGTTAACTCTGAAAATAGAGCCACTGCAAATGATTTTACGATTAAATGGGGGAAAAATCAGCTCAATTTAAATGGCTCAAGTGAAAGAGGCAGCTTACTTGCGAAGTTAAATTTCGAATCGCTATCGTTATTGATTGAGGGCATGCAAGGATCTATTGCGGGTAATATTAAACTCAATGGTGCTGCTAGCAATGCCACTATTGATACCAATTTGTCGGTTAACTCACTTTCTTTTGACACGATCAAAGTTGCTAAAGCCAATCTCGTTGGCAAAGTTGAATATAAAAATCAAGTCAGTGGTAACATCAAACTAACCGGTCAATCAATAGAATTGCCAAGCCAAACCATCAAAAAAGCAACTATTGATCTGTATGGTAGTGAAAGCCAGCATACTTTAACAGTTAATATTGATGGTGAACCAGTATCATTAAAAACTTCGTTAACAGGACAGCTTGATAAAGCACGCACAAAATGGCACGGGACCATCCCTCACGCCCTACTCAATTTAGGCAATAACAATAATTGGCAACTCGCTAAATCTGTAGACTTAGCTTATGATGTGAATAATCAAATCCCAGCCATTAATGCTCACTGTTGGGTAAATGGTAATTCAAATATATGCTTGGATAAACAACTATCGTTAGCTAAAAATACCAATACCAGTATCACACTAAAAGAGATCAATCTATCTAAACTACCAATATCAAACGATGCTGAAACCAAACTTGCTGGTAATGTAAATGGTAAAGTCATCATCCAATTTAAAAATGACACTGAAATACCATCAATAAAAGCGAATATAACCAGCCATGATGTTTATATTCAACAAATGGTGACCTCGCAGTCGTTGCCACTGCCTTTCGATCTTTTTAAGATTGATGCAGAATTTAATGAGCAACAAGCTAAATTAGATTGGATTTTTGGCCTAAATAAACTAGGAAAAATTAGCGGGAATATCGTTATAACAGATCCAATCAATCAAAAAGCATTAAGTGGCCAATTAAATATCGATCATTTGGCGTTAGCAATTATTAATCCGTTGTTAGATAGCAAAGATTACGCCAAAGGAGCCATTAATGGTAAGGTTAAATTTTCTGGATCACTCAATGACCCGTTGCTTACAGGTAATATTAACTTACAAAATAGTGAAATAAAATCAAGCCAATTACCGATTGATGTTAAATCAGCTAAATTTGATATCAATTTCATGGGTAAATCATCTACTTTAAAAGGTATTTTAGCTACACAAGCTGGCAATGTTAATATTAATGGTAATGCCAGCTGGAACACTTTTGATAAATGGCAAGCCTCGTTAACGGTTAATGGCGCTGCCATGGAAGTGTCTGTGCCACCAATGATTGCTATGACCATCGTTCCCGATATTAAAATCAGTGCAACACCAGATGAACTAGCATTATTAGGTAAAGTGAGCATTCCAAAAGGTAAAATAACGGTTGAATCACTTCCATCATCGAGTATTGATGTATCGCCAGATGAAGTAATGCTCGATATAAATCGAAAAGAAATTAATCCACAAAAATTTGGTATGAAAATCTTTAGCCATCTTGAAATTGCTATTGGTGATCAAGTTATGGTCGATGCTTTTGGATTAAAAGCCTCACTTAAAGGTAACTTGATTGCGGCACAAACCAATAAGGGGCTTGATCTGCATGGCGAGGTTTTGATTCCAACAGGCCGATTCCATGCTTATGGACAGGATTTGGTTATCCACAAAGGCATAATTACATTTTCAGGCTCGACAGATCAAGCCATGCTTGACATTGAAGCAATCCGTAATCCTGAATCTATGGATAATAGTAATATCATGGCGGGAATTCGGATTACGGGATCCTCGGAATCTCCTAAAATTGAAGTGTTTTCAGATCCGGCCATGTCACAGCAAGAAGCCCTTTCCTACTTAATTCGGGGTCAAGGACTTGATAGTGCGGAACAAAGTGACAGTGACATGATGACCGCATTACTCGTTGGTATTGGCACAGCAAAAACCGGTAAATATATTGGCGATATCGGTAATGCATTTGGTATCAAAAATCTAACACTTGATACGCAAGGTGCAGGTAATAACTCTAAAGTTGTGGTGAGTGGTTACATATTACCTAACTTACAACTCAAGTATGGCGTAGGCATATTTGATTCACTGGCCACTTTTACTTTGCGTTACCGCCTAATGCCTAGTCTCTATTTAGATGCTACATCAAGCTTAGCACAAACATTAGATCTGATTTATCAATTTGATTTTTAAACCAAATAAAACTTATCCATCGTTTTACCTTGCCAATTACCTTGGCAAGGTTACACATCTTTATACCCAATTAACATTTCGCGTTTTACCCCAAATCCTTTGCGTTTGTGCACTTTGAATCCAGCATTCAGCAAATTTCGTCGCACAAATCCAGCCGCAGTAAACGTGGCAAAAGAACCATTTGTTGCCGTCAGTGCATAACAATCTTTAAATAATGGTTCTGACCACATATCAGGATTTTTAGCTGGAGAAAATCCATCAAAAAACCAAGCATCAATCAATACATTTTGCTTCGCTAAAAAATCAGAAAAATGGCGAATATCATCATAACATATTGTTAAACTAGCGTTTTCAAACCGGCAATTAGAATCAATCAAACTAGCCTGAAGTTGTTTTGCTAACGAAAATAACATTTCATTTTTACAAATCACATTATCATGCACCTTTATAAGTTCATCTAATGATAATGGATACTTTTCGACACTGAAAAAAGCAAGATGTTTAAGTATATGGTGCGGATGCTGACTTCTAAAATTTAAAAACGTTTGCCATAAAATCAAAAAACTTAGTCCCGAACCAAAACCTGTTTCGCCAACAATAAATGTATTTTGCTTATGCTCTAAAAAACGCTGAGTTAAATCGTTACCTTCAATAAATACGTACCTTGTTTCGTCAATAGCGCCTTCGGTATTAAAATACACATCATCAAAATGAACAGAAACAGGCATCTGATTTTCATTCCAAATAATCGTCGATTTATGCATAAATTTCCCTTTAACAACAGTATTTAACAAACTGTATATTAGTTTAGATTATGTATATAATACGTGAAGTTAACTTATGAGGTAAATTATGGTATTTCTCTTTCGCTTAATTAGTGTTGTTATTATTGGTATTGTCATTTGCGTGTTAGGCACTCTATTTTGCTTATTCAATCCAAGAAATCCTAAAAATGTGGCAAGATTTGCACATTTATTTAGTTTTTTCTTTAAACCAATATTCGGTGTGAAAGTTGATACTCGCCTCTCCCCTGATATTAGAAAAATGGGTAGCTGCGTCTATATTGCCAATCATCAAGATAACTATGATGTCGTTGTAGCAGGTGATGTGGTACAGCCTAAAACTGTCACAGTCGGTAAAAAAAGTCTGGCTTGGATTCCATTTTTTGGGCAACTTTATTACCTTACCGGCAATATTCTTATTGATCGTAATAATAAATCAAAAGCTCGCGATACAATTGAACAAGTTGTCAATGAAATCAAAAAACGTGGCATATCTATTTGGATGTTTCCAGAAGGTACTCGTAGCCGTGGACGTGGATTGTTACCGTTTAAAACAGGCGCATTTAAAGCCGCAATTGCAGCTGGTGTACCCATTGTGCCAATTTGTGTATCGCAAACCAATGATATCAAGCTTAATCGTCTAAATAATGGGTATGTTATTATTGAAATGCTAGATCCTATCGAAACAAAAGATCTGGGCAAAGAAGATGCCAGAGCCTTAATGGAACATTGCTATAGCCAGATGGCAGCTAAAATAGCACAAATAAATGATGAAGCAAAACAGTTAAACAATCAAAAATAACTCATGAATAAACAAGATCGTAATTTTGATGACATCAGCAATAAATTTGCACAAAATATTTATGGCACAACCAAAGGCAAAATTCGCGAAGCGGTAATATGGAAAGAACTAGAAAAAATTTTATCAACTTATCCAACCAATAAGCCACTAACCATACTTGATGCCGGCGGTGGGCAAGGCCAAATCGCCTGCAGACTTGCCAAGCTTGGACATCAAGTAACACTCTGTGATATTTCTGAACAAATGCTGGCAGTGGCAAAACAAAAAGCTCAAGCAGAAAAGGTAAATATAAATTGTCTTTGCTGCCCTATTCAACAGCTTGATAACTTAATTAGCCAACAGTTTGATTTAGTCATTTGTCATGCAGTTTTAGAATGGATAGCTGAGCCAATTGAATTAATAACATCATTAAAAAAACATCTAAACCCCGAGGGTTATTTATCGTTAATGTTTTATAACTATCATGCGCTTTTATTTAAAACCGTTACATTAGGCAATTTTGGTTACACGCAATCGGGTTTAGCTAAACGCAAAAAAAAGACACTTTCTCCTGATTTTCCAAGAGTTCCAACAGACGTATATCACTGGCTTACACAGCTAGATTTTACTATCTTACAAAAAACAGGGATTCGCATTTTTCATGATTATCTTACCAATAACTCCAAAGCCGAAACTCACTTTGAGCAGTTATTAGAACTTGAACAAAAGTATTGCCAAATTGAACCTTATCTTAATTTAGCAAGATATATATTAGTTACCGCAAAAAATAAAATAAACTCATAAATAAACCCGTACTCACCATGCATTTTTAAATGATTACTCGAAAATTTTGTCATAAATCGGTATGATAAGCAGATTAATTTTATTGGTTAAGGAAAATAAGCATGATTGTTGTAACTGGCGGTGCCGGATTTATTGGTAGTAATATTGTGAAAGGTCTAAATGATCTAGGACATAAAGACATTTTGGTTGTTGATGATTTAACCGACGGCACTAAATTTGCCAATTTGGCTGATCTAGATATTGCCGATTATATGGATAAAGACGAGTTTATCGCAGCTATTATTAGTCATGAAGATCTCGATATTGATGTTGTTTTTCACCAAGGCGCTTGTTCATCAACCACTGAATGGGATGGTAAATTTATGATGGAGAACAACTATGACTATTCAAAAGACTTACTGCATTACTGTTTAGACTTCAACATTCCATTTTTATATGCATCATCTGCCGCAACTTATGGTGGACGCAGTGATAACTTTATTGAAGATCGCGCTTACGAAAAACCTTTAAATGTTTATGGATATTCTAAGTTCTTATTCGACCAATACGTAAGACAACTATTACCCCAAGCTAATTCACCGGTTTGCGGATTCCGCTATTTTAATGTCTATGGACCTCGCGAATCGCACAAAGGTAGCATGGCAAGTGTTGCATTTCATTTAAATGAACAGATTAACAAAGGTGAAAAACCAAAACTCTTTGCTGGTAGTGAGAATTTTAAACGTGACTTTATTTATGTTGGTGATGTCGTTGCGGTCAATTTATGGTTCTGGAAAAACAAAATCTCGGGCATTTATAACTGTGGAACAGGTCGAGCAGAATCATTTCAAGCTGTTGCTGATGCGGTACTTGACTATCATAAAAAAGGCGAAATTGATTATATTACTTTCCCTGAGCATCTAAAAGGGCGTTACCAAAGCTATACTCAAGCTGATATGACTAAATTTAGACAAACAACATGTCCAATTGAATTTAAAACTGTTGCTGAAGGAACTGCGGAATATATGAAATGGCTCAATGAACAATAAAGGGAATTAATTAAATGAAAACACTCATTATTGGTCCTTCATGGGTTGGCGATATGATGATGTCGCAAAGTTTGTATCGCACATTAAAACAACTTGATTCTAATAATCAAATTGATGTATTAGCACCGGCTTGGTGTCGAGCGCTGTTAAATAAAATGCCAGAAGTAAATCAAGCAATTGCAATGCCATTAGGCCATGGTGAGTTTGCTTTAGCAAAACGTCGCGAAATAGGAAAATCACTGCGTGATAACCATTATGATCAGGCAATTGTGTTGCCTAATTCTTTCAAATCGGCAATGATTCCATTTTTCGCAAAAATTCCTAAGCGCACAGGCTGGAAAGGTGAAATTCGCTATGGATTATTAAATGACCTACGAAAACTCGATAAACAGGCATTTCCGTTAATGGTTGAACGCTATATAGCCCTTGCATATCCCAAAGATCAAATTCATGCGTCTTCTGATTTACCACAACCACTATTGCGGCCTAAACTTAATGTCGAACAAGATGAGATAACCCACGCCCTTTCAACCTTTGCTATTACACAAGATGAACCTTTAATTGGCTTTTGCCCAGGCGCTGAATTTGGTCCAGCAAAACGTTGGCCTGATTATCATTACGCAGCACTTGCCGATATGTTAGTTAAACAGCATGCTAAAATTATTATTTTTGGTTCCCAAAATGATCGTATAGTGGGTGAACAAATCATTGCCAAAATGATACATCGCGATAAGTGCATTAATCTAGCCGGTCAAACCGAATTAGAGCAAGCAGTTAGTCTCATTGCAGCTTGTAAAGCCATTGTGACTAATGACTCAGGATTAATGCATATCGCTGCCGCTTTAGACAGACCTCTAGTTGCACTTTATGGACCAAGTAGCCCTGATTTTACCCCACCACTGTCTGATAAAGCCAAAGTTATCCGCCTAATTACCGGATACCATCGCGTCCGTAAAGGCGATGCCGAACAAGGTTATCATCAAAGTCTAATCGATATAAAACCCGATACTGTATTTGAAACCTTGATGAAACTTATCATACGTTGCCAAAAGAGTAATGAATAATGCGAGTATTAGTGGTTAAAACGTCATCCATGGGGGATGTGCTCCATACTCTACCGGCATTAACGGATGCTACTAACAACTTACCTGATATCACTTTTGATTGGGTAGTAGAAGAAAATTTTGCCCAAATACCCAGCTGGCACTTTGCAGTCAATAAAGTGATCCCCGTTGCAATAAGACGCTGGCGAAAAAATTGGTTTGCCAAAGCAATTCGCCAAGAGCGGCATGATTTTATTCATACCTTAAGGCAACAACAATATGATGTAATTATTGATGCGCAAGGACTCATTAAAAGTGCATTTCTTATTACTCGTAAAACCCAAGGCATTAAGCATGGTTTGAATCGAAAAAGTATCAAAGAACCTATTGCCAGTTGGTTTTATGATATAAAACACAATGTACCCAAACAGATGCATGCCATTGAGCGCATTAGATTGCTGTTTGCGCAAAGCCTACAGTACAAGCTACCTAATTCAATGGGTGATTATGCTATTGCACGCCACTTTTTATCTTCACTACCTAGCGATAATCAGCAGTATCTGATTTTTTTACACGCAACAACACGCGATGAAAAGCATTGGAATGAAGATGCTTGGCGAAAATTAATTAAATTAGTTGAACCGACAGGATTAAAAATAAAGCTACCATGGGGGGCGCCACATGAACAAGCAAGAGCAATTCGCTTAGCTCAAGGCTTTCAACATGTCGAAGTACTTCCCAAACTTCCACTTTCTAATATAGCAACGATTATTGCTGGAGCAAAAGCGGTTGTTTCGGTTGATACAGGATTAAGTCACCTAACAGCCTCATTAGATCGTCCTAACATTACTTTATTTGGCAAAACCGATCCAAATTTGATAGGCGGCTATGGAAAAAATCAATTCAGCATTATATCAAACGAAAAAAATATGCAAACCATTCAAGCCGAACAGGTTTATCAACAGTTAGTTAAATTTTTATAAGTGGAATCAAAAGAAATGAATCTAATGAATAAATATAGTGCACTTGTTTGTGAAAAGTATGCGCAAATTGGCAGTAATGACCTCGGTTATATTGAAGATGCTTTAGGCGCCGTTATGCAAGTATTGGATGAAGTTGTTCGTAACAATCAAGTACCACAAGATCTGAAAGATAAAGCTGCTTATGCCGCAGCTAATTTATTGATCAGCGACTTTGATGTTAAATAGCCGTTGGTAAATTAATAATAAATCTCGTAGATTGCTCATCGGATTCAGCATAAATAGAGCCTTTATGTGTTTCAACAATGGATTTAACGATCGCAAGCCCTATGCCTGTACCCGAACGATCTTTACCATTACGGTGACGTGATTCATCAACCCGATAAAACCGCTCAAAAAGATGTGGCAAATGTTTGCTATCAATTTTTTTACCTGGGTTAGCTATAGTAATCCTAATGCGTTTCTCACTGACTTGGCTTAAAGTTATAGTGATAATTCGGTTTTCTGGTGTATAACGAATTGCATTGGATAAAATATTACTAATTGCTCGCCCTAACATCATCTTATCCCCTTGAATATGGGAACAATTACCTTCAAGATTAAAGATAATATTTTTCTCATCAGTAAGTGGTTCAAAATACTCACACATCATTGTGATCATATCATGTAAATCAATATCAATTAAATTAGGTACCAGTTGACGATTATCTGCTTGAGCTAAAAATAGCATATCAGAAATCATCTGCGACATTTTTTCGTATTCTTCTAAATTAGAATATAAAATCTCACGGTATTCATTCGTCGATCTAGCATTACTGAGCACAATTTGCGTTTGAGTTGTTAGATTGGTAATCGGTGTTCGCATTTCATGGGCAATATCTGCCGTAAAATTGCGTTGACGCTGAAACACATCCTCAATACGATTAAGCATATTATTAAATGCTTTGACTAAGCTAACGTATTTAATGGGAACCAGCGATGTAGGAATACGGTAATTCAAGCTTTTAAGATTAATTTTTTCGATCTTTTTAATCAATCGATTAATGGGTTTTTGAGTAAAATAGATACTAATAAAAGAACCAATTAATGCCAAAATACAAGCAATACTAATAAGTAAACCTAAACCATCGTGTAATCGCTGAATAAATTCAATATGTAAATCACGACCAACAGCAGCTATAGTTGTATATTGTTTACCATTTTCAATAACAACGCTTGATGCAGCAACTCGATATGATGCTTTATCTTGATTCCAAACATCAGTGCTATGATTTTTAATAATGGTGTCAAAATCAATCTGAGTTTTAGCAAATGCTAAATTTGGTCCACGTGTTCGGTAAACAATTTTACCTACATCATCAATGATATAAACAAATAAACGATGATGACCAGTTAGAATTAATAACAAATTCTGAATAAATTCATCACGATTATCGTCTGGAGAATAATAAACAAGTTCACGTTCAATAGAATCAATAACCGAATTTAGCTCAGACACATTTTGTTGAATTGAAAGTTTTTCAAAAGAACGTTCAATAAAAAAACTAAAACAATAAAGTAAGCCACAAGTTAACAAGCAAACAACAAGAGGCAAACGAAATGAGATTAACTTATTCGTTTTCGTCCAAGACATCTAACTTATACCCCATTCCACGGACTGTATGAATTAATTTTGGCTCAAAATCAGCATCGATTTTATTACGTAATCGACGAATCGCAACATCAATTACGTTAGTATCACTATCAAAATTCATATCCCAAACTTGAGAAGCAATTAGCGAGCGTGGTAACACTTCACCCGGATAACGTAAAAAATACTCTAATAATAAAAACTCTTTATTAGTTAAATCAATACGTTTATCGCCTCGTGTTACCGTCCGTTTAGGAAGATCCATGACCAGATCAGCAATACTCAATTGAGAATTATTGACTTGAGGAACATTACGTCGAAGCATTGATTTAACTCGTGCCAATAATTCAGCAAATGAAAAAGGTTTTACTAAATAATCATCTGCTCCTAAGTTAAGGCCTTTTACTTTATCTTCTACACGCCCCATAGCAGTGAGTAACATGATTTGGGTATCTTTGCCTGCTTCACGCAGCGACTGAACAATTTTCCAACCAACAATATCTGGCAACATGACATCTAAAATAATTAAATCATAATCCTCAGTCATTGCTTTATGATAACCATCAAGACCATTGTTTGCTAGATCAACAACAAATCCAGATTCAATTAAACCTTGGCGAAGATACTCGCCTGTTTTTTGCTCATCTTCAACTACTAACAATTTCATGTTTGAATACTTCCTTTGTTATTTATCTGGTTGTCGAGATTGCCTAATATCACAACAGAATAAATGATAGACGCCAAACCAAACATGATAGTTTAATGACTATTTTGTAATGATCATGTCATTAATAAGTTTGTTTGTCTTTGCTATAGTAGCTACACAATGATTCATGAGGCTAGACATTATTGTTTCATTGTTTTATTTCCTTTCATCCATTCCTTGCAATTTAATGCAGCCCTAGTTTACCTAGGGTTTTTTTTTATTATAAATCTATGTAACTATGTATATATACTTGAAACAATAAGTAGTAAGGCATAAATATGAGGATATTTTAGCAAAAATATCCAATTTTGAATATTATATCCTGTTATTTTTTACACAACACAATACCTGTTTCGATATGTTCGGTATAAGGAAACTGATCAAACATAGCCAAATGTTGAATTGAATGTGTCTTGGTCAATACCTGCAAATTATCACGCAATGTATAAGGATTACACGAAATATAAACAATAGTTTTATAGGATGTCAATATATCAATGGTATTTAAATCCAATCCACCACGCGGTGGATCAACAAGTACCGTATCACACTGATAATCATCTAAATTAATCCCTTTTAAACGATTAAACTCGCGTTCTTTTTTAATTGCACGGGTAAATTCTTCGGCCGATAATCGTACAACAATAAGATTATCAATGTGGTTAACTGCAATATTATACTGAGCTGAATAAACCGACGCTTTAGCAATTTCGGTTGCCAACACTTTACGAAAGTTTTGCGCCAACGCTATTGAAAAGTTACCATTACCACAATAAAATTCAAGTAAATCACCCGATGAGTTTTTAGTAACGGATACAGCCCACTGTAGCATTTTAATATTTACCGCAGCATTAGGTTGAGTAAAACTATTTTCGACTTGGCGATAAAGAAACGTCTTATCCATTACAGGCAAAGCTTCATCAATATAATCAACATCAATCGCTATTTTTTGATTACTAGCTCGCCCAACAATACTGGCGTCTATGCCCTGTTCAGCTAATTGCACTTTTAATTTTTTTGCTTCAATGATCCACATATCGCTTAATTTTTTGTGATACAAAAGCGTAATTAATAACTGACCACTTAATGTCGAAAAATAATCAATTTGAAACAATAAATGGCGAAGCAACTGATTATGTTGTAACAAAGGTAAAATCGCCTGCATGGCTTGATTAATGAGTTTAGTTGCGATAGGAAATTGATCAATCCTCACCCTTTTTTTTGTTTTTTTATCATACATAATATGATAAAGATCTTCGCCATCATGCCAAATTCTAAACTCAGCACGCATACGATAATGGCTAATAGGCGATGAATATACAGCTAATTCGGGAAGTGAAAAGTCTGATAATAATGCTTTTAAATTATCTATTTTTTTTTCTAATTGTTGATTATAGTTATCATTCGAGAAACATTCGGTCATAGTCATTATCTGATATTGATTATAGGCGTACTATTTAATATGGAATTTTAAGTTAATTTGCGTTAACTTACAAAATGGTTAAGCACCAAACTAATTAAATTAATTTCATGTTTACTGTGTAAATAAATAATCATTTTGCATGGTATAATGATACCATTGATCTTACCACAAATAACCAATGATGATAAGTTTTGCTGAAATAAAGTGTGTAATTATTAGACACACAAAAAGACCATTAAATCACAACAACTTGCATACAATTAAACGCCTCATAAGGAACGAATAATAATCCATCACACTTTTATTGATTGTAGTTATAACAATTGCCGTTATAATGTGCCCTATAATTTTAGATAACAAGAACACTATGACAGCATACACTTTTTCTGATTTAGAATTAGATGATATATTAATTCACAATCTTCAAGCACAAAATATAAATACTCCAACAGTTATCCAAGCGCAAACCATCCCCGTTGCTTTAGATGGCAAAGACATTTTAGGCTCCGCGCCTACGGGTACCGGTAAAACACTGGCTTTTTTAATTCCTGCTGTACAACATTTATTGGACTTTCCACGTCGTAAACCAGGTCCACCACGCATTTTGATTTTAACACCAACGCGTGAACTTGCTATGCAAATTGCCGAACAAGCAAAATTAGTAACCGAATCCACCCATTTAAGTATTGCAACTATTACTGGCGGCGTTGCTTACATGAATCACGCCGAGATATTTAGTAAAAACCAAGATATCGTTATAGCAACAACAGGTCGATTATTACAGTATATAAAAGAAGAGAATTTCGATTGTCGAGCTGTTGAAATGTTGATTTTAGATGAAGCGGATCGCATGCTAGACATGGGTTTTTCGCAAGATGTCGAAACCATATCAGCCGAAACTCGTTGGCGTAAGCAAACTTTATTATTTTCAGCTACACTTGAAGGCGAAGGACTGCATAATTTTGCCAGTCGCATTTTAAATGCACCAATTGAAATCAATGCCGATCCATCACGTAAAGAGCGAAAAAAGATCCTACAATTCTATTATCGTGCTGACGACTTACCCCATAAAGTGGCACTGCTTACTCACTTATTAAAACAACAAGAATTAAAAAAAACCATTGTATTTGTTCGTAAACGTGAACGTGTGCACGAATTAGTTAACCTGCTGCATCAAGCTGGCATCCACAGTTGCTATTTAGAAGGCGAAATGGTACAAGCAAAACGCAACGAAGCGATCAAAAGAATTAGCAATAATACTGTTAATGTACTGGTTGCAACTGATGTTGCAGCGCGTGGAATTGATATTGACGATATCACCCACGTTATTAATTTTGATGCCCCGAAAACCGCAGATGTTTACTTGCACCGCATTGGTCGCACTGCTCGCGCAGGGAAAAAAGGTACTGCAATAACACTGGTCGAAGCACATGATAACGAATTGTTGCAAAAAATTGAGCGCTACATTCAAGAACCGATCAAGTTAAGAATAATTGACGAATTGCGTCCTAAAACAAAAGCGCCAAAACCAGTAACTAAGAAAAAACCTTCACAAAAAGCCAAACAAAAAAGCACAAGCAAAAAACAAGAGCAGGCAAAAATAAAAAAAGTAAAACAGCGCCATCGTGACATTAAAAATAAAGGCAAACCCAAAAGATCAATTACTAATATCAAATGATAATTGAACATTCAATAGTTAAAACTTATGGTATCGATTGCTTATAACAACTTGGACAATAGGTTTTAATTGCTATAATGCTACGCAATATGCTTTACATTTATTTATTAAGGAGAACCACTATGACATTAGTCACTCGACAAGCCCCAGACTTTACATCAACCGCTGTTTTAGGCTCTGGCGAAATTGTTAACAACTTCAATTTATCACAACATATTCAAGGTAAATATGCCGTTATCTTCTTTTGGCCAATGGACTTTACTTTCGTTTGCCCATCAGAAATTATCGCATTTGATAACCGCCTAGAAGAATTTAAAAAACGAGGGGTTGAAGTCATTGGTGTTTCTATGGACTCTGAATATGTACATAACGCATGGCGCAATACACCTCAAGAAAAAGGTGGTATTGGTGAAGTCAAGTTCCCAATTATTGCGGATATCAAACACTCAATTATGCAAGCTTATGGCGTTGAACATCCAGAAGCTGGTGTTGCACTACGTGCTTCATTCTTTATTGATAAATCAGGAGTTGTACGCCATGAAACAATCAATGATTTACCAATTGGTCGTAATATTGACGAAATGATCCGTATTATTGATGCCTTCCAATTCCATGAAGAACACGGCGAAGTTTGCCCTGCACAATGGGAAAAAGGCAAAAAAGGTATGCAAGCAAATCCTAAAGGCGTTGCAAGTTTCTTAAAAGAGCATGCTACCGAAATTTAATTTAATTTAATTTCATTTTTATTCATTCATCCTTATCTTACTTACGCTTTGCGTTACCGGAGTTTATCTCCGGTTTTTTTATTTATTAATTCAGTCACACTCATTATAAAGTAGAATGTAAACCCACAACACCAATGATAATAATGGCCAGTCCAAATAACCGAGGTGTGTTTTTAGGTTCATTAAATAGCAGCATATTAGCTAGCACTGCTCCCGATGTACCAAGGCCAACCCAAACAGGGTACACGATGCTCAATTCAAGATAATGAAGTGAAAAGTAAAAAAGTATAAAAGAAACAAAAAACCCCCCCCAGTACAAAACAAGTCTAAGCAGACTTTTTTGCTCTGCATATAGCTTAAGGCCAATTGCACCAATTACTTCAAAAACTGATGCAATTAATATTAACAGCCATCCCATGATTAAAATTGTCCTTATATTATAATATTAACGATCAGCTCGTTTGAGTTGTACAACACCAATAATAATTAGTGCTACAAAAAAAAGCTGAATTAACTTAATTTCTTTGTCAAAAAGCAATATATCAATTACTGTTGCACCAACTGCACCAACACCCGAAAATATAGCGTAAACCGTGCCTGTGGGTATTGCCCTGCAAGCATTAGTCAAGAATGTAAAATCAACAATAATAAGAGACACAATAATAAGCCATTGCCAAAGCTCTGTTGCGATGCTAAATCCCAAAATCCAACATAATTCAAAAAAGCAGGTCAGCATCACAAATGCCCACTCTTTATTCACGCTAAACATAGCTACCTCGCTTTTGCTATTTTATTTTTTGCTGTAATCTATTTTTAAATATAGTATTTGATTATGCTCTATTGCCGATAAGCAATGGTTAAACAAAAGATGGTTCGCAAATAAAAAATTTGCCACCAAAAGATTTTAATTGCTATATATCTCTAACCACTAAATCAGAATGGTCTAATGTTCATGAAACATTGTCATGGTTTTTGTTATTATTTTTCAATTATGTAGATAATTTTATATTGATAAAATATAAATGACAAGAACCAAATAGTATAATTCAATGTTTTACATATTATGCAAATTGACTTACCAACCCCAATATCTTATCGCATCGTATCTTTTTAGCAAGATATAAAAAAATAGATGAATTATTAGAAAAAAATAAAAATAGTTATACTTTTCGATTTTATTTAAATTGTTATAGAATGCTAAAATAGCACTTTTAGACTATTTTTTGACTGAAAAATAGATTAAACGCTTTTCGCGCTTATTAAGTATGGCTATTTATAGGGTATATCAAAAAGTTAAACATAATAAAATAAAGGGTAGATGGCATGTCAAAAAAATCAGACAATGAATTTAAAGTAGGTATAAAAGCTTACGTGTCACTTGTGGTTGCAATCTTGTTTTTTTCAGGTTTGTTTTTTAATGTAGAAGGTAAAGAATGGCTAGGCGCATTTGATTTTACTAGCTTAAGTGGTAAATTTGGCACCATGCTCCATCCCGAAAAGAATACCTTTGTAGGCGAAGGGGGGAACAGTGCAAGAGCTGGATTTATTTTTGCTTTATCTCTTATACCAACCGTTATGTTAGCGTTAGGTGTGTTAGAGATCTTTACCCATTACGGCACAATCCGTGCAGCACACAAATTGTTAACGCCATTATTAAAACCAATTTTAGGCGTTCCAGGCAAAACAGGACTTGCACTAATTACCGATCTACAAAGCACTGATGCAGGTGCGGTATTAACCAAAGAGTTATATGACGAAAAGCAAATTACCAAAAAAGATTTGATCATTATTAGTGCTTGGCAATATTCTGGTGCCGGTTTAATCAATAACTACTTTTCGATTGGTTCAGCACTATTTGCCTCAATGACTGTGGCAATTTTTATTCCTCTTGTTATTATGTTAGTGCTTAAATTTGTTGGCGCCATACTGGTCCGCTTGGTATTAAATTCAATTTATAAAAAGGATTTTATCAATGAGTAATTCACAAAAACAAACAAATAATCCTTTAGATATCTTTGTTATTGGTGCGCGCAAAGGATTCAATATCGCCATTAACAATTTAATGCCAAACATCTTAATGGCATTTGTGATCACCGAAATTTTAAAACGTTTAGGTATAATGCAATTAATTGGAACTTATTGCGCACCAGTCATGGAAATTTTTGGCTTACCTGGCGAAGCCATTACCGTACTATTGACCGCATGGTTATCGGCATCAGCGGGGACTGGTGTTGCCGTTAACTTATTTACTAGCGGCACACTCAATACAACAGCAATAACCATTCTTACTCCTGCTATTTTCTTGATGGGATCACAATTGCAATATATGGGGCGATTATTAGGCGTTGCCGATGTACCTAAAAAATACTGGCCGTTGCTTATGTTAACCAGTATTTTTAATGCACTTATTGCAATGATTATTATGCGATTTATTGCTTGATAAAGGAGATCTCAATGTCTAATATATTAGAACATTATCAATATTTACATCAAATTCCTGAATTGGGATTTGAAGAACACAAAACATCGGCATATATTGCACAGCAGCTTGAACAAGTCGGTTATAAGGTAAGCCGTAATATTAATAATACAACTGGGATTATTGCCCAATATGATAGCGGAAAACTAGGTCCAGTACTTGCTTTACGGGCTGATATGGATGCATTGGGTCATATCATTGATGGTAAGCATTGTGCAAGGCACACATGTGGTCATGACGGCCACTCATCAATATTATTAACTGCGGCACAAGAACTAATAAAAGAAAACAACATCAAAAAAGGACGATTAAAACTGATCTTCCAACCAGCTGAAGAGCTTGGTTCAGGCGCTTTAGCAATGATTGAAGGTGGCGTTATTGACGATGTTGACATGATTATCGGCTTACATTTACGCCCTAAAGATGAATGTCCTAAAGGCTTTGCCTCAGCAGCAATGTACTATTCGGCATCCACTACCGTTGAAGCCAATATTCATGGAATACCTGCGCATGGTGCTCGCCCACATTTAGGCATTAATGCGCTTGATGCAACAGCACTTGCCATTCAGGCGGTTAACACCATTCACCTTGCACCAAGTTTAACTTATAGCGTCAAAGCAACACGTTGCATTTGTGATGCTGGGGTAACTAATGCCATTCCATCTGAAGCGTATGTATGTTGGGATCTAAGAACCTCAACAAACCCAGCTATGAATGAACTCAAAGCCAAAACTCTAAATGCAATAAAACTCAGTGCCGAATCTATCGGTGCGAAAGTGGATATTAATGTCACTAAAGAGATCCCAGCTGCTGAAATTGATAACGATGTCACCCAAATTATTGCCGAAGCAATTGTTGATGTACTTGGAAAAGCGGGTTTAAAAGATCCAATCTTTACTCCAGGTGGAGAAGATTTTTTCAACTATCCATGTCAACGCGATGTCAAAGCTGGCTTTTGGGGATTAGGTGCTGATTTAACCCCAGGATTACATCATCCAGAAATGAAGTTCGACACTTCAGCATTAGAAAACGGCGTCAAAATAACAAAAGCCTGTGCATTAAAAGTACTTGGTTGATTTCAACTTCTATCCGCCGATACTTTCGGCGGAAAGTGGCATAAATAGCAAACAATATTTTAATATTACTATAATTTAAAACAATTATTTAAAGTCACTTTTTTATTACTACACTGTTAACGATTTACGGTACTCAACAATATCTTCAATGGTCACAACAGGCATATGATATTGTTTAGCAAACATAACCACTTCAGGTGCTCTTGCCATAGTACCATCATCGTTGGTTAACTCACACAAAACTGCGGCAGGTTTTAAACCTGCTAGTGTCACTAAATCAAGCGACGCTTCAGTATGGCCTCGGCGAACTAAAACACCGCCCTCTTTAGCAACTAAAGGAAACACATGCCCGGGATGATTAAGATCACTAGGTTTGGCGTTATCATTCACTGCTGCTTTAATCGTAGTAACGCGATCAGCAGCTGATACACCAGTTGTAACTCCATTAGCAGCTTCAATCGAAATAGTAAATGCTGTATTGTTTTTGCTAGTGTTATTTTCCACCATCATTGGCAAATGCAACTCTTCACAGCGTTTTTGTGGTAAACATAAACACACAATACCACTGCCGTAACGAATAGTCAGCGCCATTTGCTGGCTAGTAATGGACTCGGCAGCCCAAATAATATCGCCTTCGTTTTCACGATCTTCATCGTCTAAAACCAGCACCCCTTGACCGGCTTGAATTGATGCGATCGCTTTTTTGACACGTTCGATGGGCGTTCCAAACTCATTTAAATTAAACTGATTCATGGTAAATACCTATATATTTTCACTTGCTCATTTCATTATTTACTTAATCAACTTTAAATAGCCGTTTAACCATTTAACGATGATCTATTTAGCCATCAAATTAATTAAGTACAAATAAATAAAATACCAGAATCAGGGCAGTGCTCGACTAGCATGGTTTTGCCTTTCAGCAAATATTGGAAAGATAAGCAACTCTCTTTTATCCAGACTTTAACTGTCGGCTTTGGAATTTCACCAAATCTGCTTGACCTTAACCTTCAAAATTAACCGAATAATGAAAAAATCACCACAATTAACAAGACAAATTAAGCGCTCGTGGGCTATACCACCGGTGGGGACTTACACCCCGCCCTGAGAATTTTGCCAAAAAGATTGACGAGTCACACTATAATACAAAATGATAAAAAAAACACGGAGATTTTAAAATGAAATATTGCCGCAAAGCGCGGCAATAATAAAAAGTAAGGAGTGTTAATGCATATGAGTTTCATTTATTCGACGTCGTTCAGCTTGACGCATCCATAACCATGAAATAAACCCAATGATACCAACGATCAATAAAATAATAGTGGCAAGCGCATTAACTTGCGGATCGACGCCTAATTTCACTTTTGAAAAGATCAGCTTCGGTAATGTCATTGCTCCCGGCCCCGTTACGAAATTAGCAATCACCACATCATCAAGTGATAAAGTAAATGCTAATAGCCAGCCAGAAACCAATGCTGGTGCAATCATTGGCAAGGTAATAATAAAGAACACTTTTAATGGATTCGCGCCTAAATCTAATGCAGCTTCTTCAATCGATTTATCAAGTTCACGAAGTCTTGCACTAATTACAACAGTCACATAAGCAGTACAAAATGTAGTATGTGCCATCCAAATAGTTATTGCGCCTCGATCTTTTGGCCAACCAAGCGCCTGTCCCATACCAACAAATAAGAGTAATAATGCCAAACCAGTAATAACATCGGGCATAACTAAGGGTGCTGTTGTCATAAATGAGAATAGGTTAGATCCAAGGAATTGTCTAAAACGAATAATCGCATAAGAGGCTAACGTACCCAATACAATAGCAAGTGTGGCAGCTCCAGCAGCAATGGATAAACTCAATCCCACAGCTTTAAGTAACGTCTTGTTATAAATTAATTCAAAATACCATCTAGTCGAAAAATCAGCCCAAACGGTCACTAACCGAGAGCTATTAAATGAGTAAATAATTAAAATAATCATTGGGATATATAAAAAAGAAAATACCACCAATAAAATTAGTCCTTTCAAGCATCTAAAAAACAGGGCAATCGTGACTAATGCCGTAATAATGAAGCTAAAAATCATGCAATCACAATAAAAGCGACTATCACCAAGAAGCGCTAATCCCGATGTTGAAATCAAAACACTCAATAGAATCGTACCTAACAATGAAGAGATAAATACGATCACAGCCGATCGTGTAATAACGGGTAAATTGTTCATCTATTTACCTCCTAATTGTCGATTTTGGAATTTATTGAAATAGTAAATTGGTACAATTAATATTATCAACATCACACTAGCAACGGCCGAAGCAGCTGGCCAATCATGATTGTTAAAAAATTCAGTCCAAAGCTGCGTACCAATCATAATCCCTTCTGAAGGGCCGAGTAACTCAGGGATCACATATTCACCCACAGCAGGAATAAACACTAACATACCACCAGCAATAACTCCATTTTTGGTTAAAGGAACAATAATTCTGAAAAACGTCTTAATTGGCTTACATCCTAAGTCCAATGCGGCCTCAATAAGTGTTGTATCCACTTTACTTAATGAAGTATAAATAGGTAATACCACAAATGGCAAATAAGAATAAACAATACCGATATATACAGCAAAATAGGTTTTCATAATAATCAAAGGCTGATCAATAACACCTAACCACATTAAAAAGTGATTTAATAAACCATTAGGATTCAAAATACCAATCCATGCGTAAACACGAATTAAAAAGGACGTCCAAGATGGTAAAATAATCAATAACAATAATATATTACGCGTTGATGATTTGCATTGCGAAATCGCCCAAGCTAAAGGGTAACCAATCAAAATACAAAGCACAGTCGAAATCGCCGCAATCTTAAGCGATTGCAAATACGAATCAATGTAAATAGTATCGCTGATTAGATTTAAATAATTGCCAAAATTTAACGTAATATTAAGCAAACCCTCATCATAACTTAATAAGTCAGTATAAGGTGGCACAGCTAAGGCTATTTCAGAAAAACTAATCCTAAACACTATTAAAAATGGCAATAAAAATAGCAATAACATCCATAGATAAGGAATAGCAATAACAATCAACCGCCCATAAAGAGTCATCAAATCGGCTTCTGAACGTTGTTGTTGCATTTTTTTATAAGCAAAATAGATTGCCACAAGCCCAGCAGGCACAAATAATATACTGCCTGCAATAATCAGCCGATAGGCAAACTTAGATGGCTTATAATTTGCTAAATATAACCCCAAGCATGACAATAAAAAACTCAATGTCATTGCGGTAAATAGTGCATCTAAAAATAAATTATCAAATGCACCTGTTGTTGCAAAACGCCAATAAACATTGAGCAACACAAATGCATTTAATAACAATCCTAATACAATGGATCGCATTATGATATCCTCTTTTGTTTATTCAGTAAGCACAACACAACTATCAACTTCCCAACTTAAGTTAACTGTGTCACCCCAAGTTGGCATGCCTTTGCGATAGCGATGCTCATTTTGTAGCTGTGCAATAATAATTTGCCCGCTTGGTAATTTAACATGATAAATAGATAGATCTCCAAGATAAGCGATTTCGACAACTTCACCTGTTGCAACATTGTAAGCATCTTCTGGGATTTCGTCACATAATTTAATTTTTTCTGGACGCAGCGCGACCTGAGTTGGTACACCTTCAACTGCAGGTGAATCATAATCAACTTTTAAAGGGCGCTTAATCATAGGGCAGTTAATGATCAAACCATCTTCTTGCGTCTCTTGCAAAATACCGTCAAAAACATTTACCGAACCAATAAATTCGGCACTATAGCGGCTATTTGGATGTTCATAAATTTCTTCAGGCTCACCAATTTGTACAAATTGACCTTTATTCATAATCGCAATACGCCCCGCCATGGTCATGGCCTCTTCTTGATCATGAGTAACCATCACACACGTTGCCCCCACTTGTTCTAAAATGCTCACCACTTCAAGTTGCATTCGATCACGAAGCTGTTTATCAAGCGCCCCCATAGGCTCATCAAGTAACAATAATTTTGGCCGTTTGGCTAAACTTCTGGCTAAAGCCACACGTTGGCGCTGTCCACCTGATAGCTGGTGTGGTTTACGTTTGCCAAATTGTTCCATATGCACAAGTGCTAACATTTCTTCAACGCGTTGCTTAATTTCGTCATGATTTAATTTATCTTGTTTTAAACCAAAGGCTATATTTTGCTCAACCGACATGTGAGGAAACAGAGCATACGATTGGAACATCATATTAATTGGACGATCATAAGGTGGAACTTGCGATAAATCTTTACCATCAAGAATGATTTGCCCCGACGTAGGCTGTTCAAAACCCGCAAGCATGCGTAATAAAGTTGATTTACCACTACCCGATGCGCCTAATAAGGCAAAGATTTCACCAGTATAGATAGTCAAATTGACATCATCAACGGCATAATAATCATCATTAAAAACTTTGGTTAAATTTTTGATCTCCAATAGTGGAGTTATCATCTTTTTTTTAGGCTGTACCTGATTTGTTGTTTTATCGTTCACTCTTTTTTCCTCATAACAACAAGCCAAAAAAACGAGACGGAAAGACTAAATAGCCTCTCCGTCTTGGATTATCACTTAATATTCGATAGACAAAATATCGATTATTTCCCCGTTTTGAGTTTTGTCCATGTACGGGTAATTACACGTTCAAGTTTAGGATCTTTAACTTGTAAAGTGAATAGTTTTTTCATCACTTCAGGTTTTGGATAAACCGCTGGATCGTTCTTCACCTCTGATTTTACAAAGTTATCGTTAGCCTCTTTATTAGCGCTAGCAAAGTTCACATCGTTAGTAACTTGTGCGGCAATTTCAGGTTTCATCACAAAATTTAAAAACTCGTGAGCTTCGTCAGGGTTTGCAGAATCTTTTGGAATAGCAAAGGTATCAAAAAAAACTAATGCGCCTTCTTTTGGAATTTGATAACCAATATGCACACCATTTTTCGCTTCGTTTGCTCTATTTCGTGATTGTAAAATATCGCCAGACCAACCTAAAATCACACAAATATCGCCATTTGCTAAATCAGTAATATATTGTGAAGAATGGAAGTAACGAATATTTGGTCTCACCTTTTCTAACAACTCATAAGCAGCACCAGTATAATCTTTAGCGTCAGTACTGTTTGGATCTTTACCTAAATATTGAAGTGCACTCGCAAAGATTTCGGTTGGTGCATCTAAAAATGCCACTCCACAATCTTTGAGTTTTTCCATATTTTCAGGTTTAAACACTAAATCCCAGCTATCAACCGGTGCATTATCACCTAAACGTTCTTTAACTTTATCAATGTTATAACCGATACCTGTTGTCATCCATACATAAGGGATGGCATATTTATTATTAGGATCATGGGTTTCCATTAATTTCATTAAATTTGGATCTAGATTTTTCCAGTTAGGTAATTTACTTTTATCTAATGGAAGATAGATATCAGATTTAATCTGTCTAGCTAAAAAACTATCTGAAGGTGAAACCACATCAAAGCCAGAGTGACCAGCCATTAATTTACCTTCAAGTGCTTCGTTTGAATCATAAACATCATAAACCAATTTAATACCAGTTGATTTTTCAAAATCCGAAATAGTATTAGAACCGATTTGCCCAGCCCAATTGTAAAAATGCACGACGCGATCTTTAGCAATAGCAGATTGAGATAACGCTAGTGAAACACCAGCCACGATTGAAAGAATTGTTTTACGTTGAGTAAACATGCTCACCACTTCTCCTCTAGTTGTAGGGATATTACATGTCAGACACAAGCCCATTGCAAAGACACAACGGACCCCCAAATTTTGCTATCGACGATACTAACAATGATATAAATAACCAATATCATAATCGCCCAGCGAAACCGAGGTAATCAGGCAATCACAGGTCATTAATAAAATAAATGAACGAGTAGAGCTAACCTTGCATTACGAGGGATAAAATACCTTTTTTTTAAAAGATGTCCACTTAAAAAATCAAATATTAGAAGTTTAGGTATTGAGTGGTTACATTTTAACCACTCAAGGAGTAAGTAATAGCCAATTAACAATAATTAACGGGATTATTCGGCGCTAGCTTGCATAATTTTAGCATTTGGTTGCCAAACACGGTATTTAACTTGCAAATCGTTTGGCACATAAAAAACTAACGGTACACTACTATTATAATTAAATAAACCTAAATTATGGTTAATTGTCACAAATTGATTTTTATTAGTACCTTCAGGACAAGCCATTAAGGTTGAAATATTACCAACCGTCTTTTCAACAACGTAATAAGAATAACCCCAACCTTTAAGCTCTTCTTGTTTAACTACACCACCTAAATTATGAAAATTACAATCAACATTCATCTCTTTCCCAATAATTACTTCGACTTTTGTATTATTTTCATTAGCAATAGCAGGCAAATGGATAGCATAACGCGTAAAACCAACTTGAGCTGCGGGGAATGGTGCTGTATCATTGGCATTTTGCGCAACAGGCTTTACTTTTGGGGAATTTGCACACGCGGTTAACGTCACACCTAATAATGTTAATAACAGTAATTTTTTCATTTCAAATCTCCACTAAATAATTAATCATAAACACCATCATATTAATTTTGAATGATAATGCGTATAATAGCGCAATCTAGATTAATAAATATGGTACAAAAATGCCAGCAGAAAAAAACACTACCGATCTACTCAAGCTGATTTTAAACCTATTAATCATTGGGTTGCTAATCATTATTACCTATCGTGTTATTGAAGTTTTCTTATTCGGATTCTTCTGGGCTGTGATGGTGGTCATCGCCACTTGGCCATTAATGATAAAAATTCAGCAAAAGCTATTTAACAAACGCTGGTTATCACTCTTAGTGATGGCGCTAATATTATCGTTTGTTTGCATTATACCTTTTATATTAATTATTAGCTCGGTAGCACAAAATGGTCACCATCTTATTGAATGGGCCAAAACATTATCCCATCAAAAACTACCCACTCTTGACTGGCTTGAAAGCATACCGGCCTTTGGCTCTGAACTACACCAAAAATGGTTAAACCTGATTCAAACTGATGGTACCGATTTAGTGACAACTATACAGCCTTATGTTGGCACCATGATAGGCTGGTTACTTGAACAAGCCACCAATATTGGCATGTTCATCTTTCATGCTGGTGTGATGATTATTTTTAGCCTATTACTCTTTTTAAGAGGTGAAAACATCACCAAGTACGTCTATTTATTAGCCAATCGGCTTTCAAAACAATATGGTGAAACCACCGTCACCTTAGCAGGGCAATCCATACGTGCAGTGGCACTTGGCGTTGTGGTTACCGCCATCACTTTAGCCTTAATTGGCGGGTTAAGTTTTATATTAACCAGAATGCCGTTATCGGGCGTATTAACGCTAATCTTATTTATTTGCTGTGTGGCACAAATTGGTCCTGTAGTTGTTATGCTTGGGTGCATCCTTTGGCAATTTTGGGCGGGCAACACCACTGCGGGCATCGTATTAATTGTTGTGGCAATCATCTTAACCACTTTAGATAGTGTAATGCGAGCCTACTTAATAAAAAAAGGCGCCAACTTACCGTTTTTACTCATATTATTTGGGGTGATTGGGGGGCTACTTGGCTTTGGCATAATGGGATTATTTATTGGGCCTGTAGTACTAGCATTAACATACAAAATAATTCAAACATGGGTTGATGAACAATCCTAAACCATTTATTATCATCCAGTAATAAAGCATTAAGAGCATAAGCACGTTGCTAAAGGCGTAATAAAAAACCACTTAATCGAAAGCAACTTAGCCAAAATGCACATAATTTAAAAGGAGTATTATTTTACTGGCCTTATTCGGGTTACATAGATAAACAACATCGCCACGTAACTAGCCAGTTATAATGATAAATAAATCATGCGAATACCATTTATAAAATATAATCACCAAAAGCACCTTGATGAATTAGCTAAAATTCAACAAGATGCTAGGCAATACTACATATGCGTAAATCCAAAAGCGTACCGACTTGCTTTAATCGAAAGTATAAAAAAAGCTCAGCACCGTATTTATATTGTCGCGCTCTATCTAGAGCAAGATGAAGCGGGGCAAGAAATTCTTAACGAACTGTATCAAATAAAACAACAGCGTCCAAATTTAGATATCAAAATATTTGTTGACTGGCACCGTGCACAGCGAGGGCGGATTGGCGAAGACAAAGCCCATACCAATGCCAATTATTATTACCAACTAAAACAGCAACACCCTGATATCGACATTCCCATTTATGGCGTGCCAGTTAATCGCCGCGAAATACTTGGTGTACTGCATCTAAAAGGATTTATCATTGATGACACTGTCATTTACAGCGGTGCTAGCATTAACAATGTATACTTACACAAACGTGAAAAATATCGTTATGATCGTTACCATTTTATTACTAATCCATTATTAGCGGACAGCATGGTACAGTTTATACTCGACCACTTTTTGCCATATCAAGCGCTGCAACTGCTTAATACGGGTACGCACAAAACCCGCAAACAAATCAAGTCAGAAATAAAAACCCTACGCCAGCATTTAATGGATGCTAGCTATCAATACAATGCCAATGCTGATAACCAAACCTTATCAGTTTCGCCAATTATGGGGCTTGGACGCAATAATGCATTAAATAAAATTATCCATCACCTCATTAATGTAACCGAACAACAAATCACCTTTTGTACGCCTTACTTTAATTTGCCAAGCATTTTAGTGCGCGACATCATTCGCCTGCTACGTAAAGGTCGCCAAGTCGAACTGATTATTGGCGACAAAGAAGCCAACGACTTCTATATCCCGCCAGACAAACCTTTTAATATATCGGGTGGATTACCGTACTTATACGAAATCAACTTAAGAAGCTTTATTGAGCGCCTGCAACCTTTTATTGATAAAGAGCAACTTATCATACGCCTATGGAAAGATGAAAACCAAACCTATCACCTAAAAGGTATCTGGGTAGATAATAAATGGGTACTTATAACTGGCAATAACCTAAACCCACGAGCATGGCGGCTTGATCTGGAAAACGGCATATTAATACACGATCCAAAACAAGAATTAAGAGATAAGTTCAATCAAGAACTTAACACTATTCGCCAAAAAACCACGTTGGTTACGCACTTTCAACAAATCCAAGCAAGCCAATTTTATCCTAGCCAAGTCCATAAATTAATAAAACGACTTAGTCGAATAAAAGTGGATAGGATTATTAAGCGGTTGCTATAAAAGTGTTTCGTTTAAGCTTTTGCTGAAAAACCTTGAAAACCTTTAAAAAAAAGCTTTCCTGATAAACATAGCGACGCCAATCATTCCTGTTTGGCGTGCTAACCTCTCTCTGTTATCGGCTCATTCCGACGAAGGATTAATGCTTGTATTAATATTTTGGACATTATAAAAATTGGCATATTTTTTTATAAAAAACTTTAAGTATCATGTTGATTTTATTATTTTTTACGTTTTTAAGTAAAATTAATGCGTTATCGGGTACTTTTGTGTGTTTTGGGTAGGTGTTAATTATTAGCGGATATTTGTTGGGTTGCCCTGCTAAACGATGGGATAGCCGAAAGAGTGAGAGGTACGTTAACGGAAATGTGGCATAATCAGCAAATATTTAGTGATTTAACAAAAGAGAAAAAACAAAAGCTTTAGCAATTTCCAGTAAAACGCCTTATGAGCTTTTAAAGGATTATTTTAATCAAGAAGTGAAAACAACTTGGCATTTCCTTACATGTTTTTTTAATGAGATCTGATTACTTACGTTTGTAAACTTATATCAAACGATATGTTCTTTTTGAAGGATTAAAATGCTGTTTATCTTTAATTAACTCATATTGCCATAATAAAATGCCATTTCTGATTTTAATTATAAAGCTATTTGCAATATCATAATGTTGCTTTTTCTCGCCATAATAATAAGACAATTTGTGATTAATATAACGTATTTTATTTATTGATCCACCCTCAACTTTTTGAATATCTAAAGCAAAGCTAATAGAATCTAAAGCACCTTTGTTTCGATAAATAGTAAAAAATTTTATTGGAGAAAACAAAAATTCTTTTTTTACCCAATTTAGATGATGCAATCGTTATTTTTTCTTTATCATAAAATATTTCCATATGTTCATCTAAAAAATTTTCTGCTGCTGTAGCTTGATACATGATACCAATCAAGATTACAACTAAGAAAAGTAAAAATAAAGGAAAAGCATGTAGGGAAGAATTGTTTGTAGAGCTACACAAACAAATAAAAAAAATTGCATGTACTACGATCATTGACCAATAGATTAGGAAAAAAAGCGAAATATTTTCGATAATTTACTGAATAAAATTGATAATAACGATCCATTATTTACTTTTGCCCATTTTATTAATACAAAACTGATGTAAAAAATTACACTGCAAGACAAAGATAAAAAACTTTTTTACATTCAAATTGTCAAATAATAAAACCGTATAAACGAGTATATATTTTAAAGTGTTGGGCTCATCATGAGCCCAACACTTTAAAATACAAACAGATCCATTTTACATTAAGCTCCAAATAATCCTCTGTAATAAACCAATAATCAGTTATAATAAAATTATTATATGAATGATTACATCATACAACTTACATTTATCAGACTTTTAATAACACTACAAATAAGGAATCAGTGCAATTTTATGCATTTTAATGATACTTTGTAAGAATTGTGAATTTGACTTATTACGTTGAAAGATAAAAAACCGAAATAATGCCATGATGAATGAAGACAATTTAACCGACCACACACCAATGATGCGGCAGTATTTAAGATTAAAAGCCGAAAATCCCGATATTTTGCTTTTTTATCGCATGGGTGATTTTTATGAGATGTTTTATGATGATGCCAAGCGTGCCTCGCAGCTTTTAGATATTTCGCTCACAAAGCGTGGCTCGTCAAATGGTGAACCGATTCCTATGGCGGGGGTGCCTTATCATGCGGTTGAAAGTTATTTAGCCAAGTTAATCTCACTAGGTGAATCGGTGGCTATTTGTGAACAAATAGGCGATCCAGCAACAACCAAAGGGCCTGTTGAACGTAAAGTGGTTCGTATTGTTACTCCTGGCACAGTCAGTGATGAATTATTACTAGAAGATCGCAAAGATAATTTACTTGCTTCAATCTGGCAAAATAAAAACCATTATGGCTATGCCACACTCGACATTAGTTCTGGTCGCTTTTATGTTTTTGAATGTGACAACTTTGAGGCGATGCAAGCTGAACTGCAACGTACTAGCCCTGTTGAATTGCTATATCCAGAAGAATTTCAATCCATGCCATTAATTGAAAATCGCCATGGTCTGCGCCGTCGTCCACAATGGGACTTTGATCTTGAAACGGCAAAACAACAGCTTAATTTGCAATTTGGCACCAATGATTTAGTTGGATTTGGTGTAGAAGCATGCAATTATGCACTTTGTGCTGCGGGTTGCTTATTGCAATATGTTAAAGATACGCAGCGCACTGCTCTGCCTCATATACGTTCCATTATCAAGCAATCGACCAATGACTTTGTTGTGCTAGATGCCGCAACCCGTCGCAATCTTGAAATTACCGAAAATCTAACAGGTGGAACACAAAATACGGTTGTAGACATACTCGATAAAACCCAAACGCCAATGGGCAGCCGTATGCTTAAACGTTGGTTACACTCACCAATCCGTAATTTAACAATATTACAAAATCGGCAACAAGCGATTAGTGAATTACAAAATTATATTGATGATGTTAATCCGCTACTAA
>NZ_LZGT01000102.1 GCF_001690525.1 Gilliamella sp. App6-5
GAGTTTTGCCGTATTCGGTGGCCAGTTTGATATGCTCTTGCCCACGTTTGTCATCCATGCGCAGTTTGTTATTAGCCGGCGTGCGAATCACATTGCGGTGTTTGTTAATGGTGGTAACAAGGTCGGGGTGAGCACTATCATGCATCGCATGGGCGATATACGGCCGGTCAGGATTGCCCTGCATAAAGGCAATCGCTACTTCAGTGCCATCAATTAATGGGAAGTGAAAGCCATAGGTGTTGCCTGCATACGGTTTGGCTAAGCGTACCCATAAGCTTTCCGTGCCATTTTTCCACTCTTTTAAATCAAAGTTAAATTTAACCCGATAGCGCCCTTGCGGGTCGATATAGCCATAGGTGTCATGATTGGGACTGGTGACACGGGCAGGTAATGTGCCACTAACTTGTGGCCAGCGTATAGGCGCAGGGCGATAGGGTTTTAAGGCTTGATAGGGAATAGCGGTAAAGGTGAGTTCATAAGCATCAGTGCGGTTACCCTGCCCTTGTACCGTTAAAATGATGATACCGTCATTGATATCTGCCAGCGGGCTGCCGTTGAGGTTAATCCATTGACCGGGAGCAAGGTTATAGTGATTACTCTTGCCTTTGAGGATAATTTGCTGGCTAATAGCCTGTTCATGGCGAATACGGGCATACCACTGACCGCTTTCAATCTGATTATCGTCATGCCTGTTATTCTCATTAGGATTATTGCCGTTATCAGGATTAACATGGTTATCATCATCGTTATTATCGCCACTATCTTGCGGGTTTTCTTGGCCGTTACTCGCTAAGCCTTTATAGTGCTCGGCATAGCGATAGTCGCTGCCATAGGTGGTAAGGTCTTTGGGTTGGGTGTTAATCTCGCCCTGTAAATCGGCGAGGGCATCACGGTAGTTATAGTCTTGTACCTTGACAGAGGAGACCACCACTTCACTATGCAGGCTGATATCCCACACACTTTCAACGCCACTATCTGCCATGCCACTGGGTGGTTTATAGTCAATATTAGCCACCTGCGCATAACCTTGTTCATAATCACTTAACACCATCACATCACAATGATGTTCGGCGTGCGTTTCAAAGCGAAACCAGATACCGACATCGGCCAATAAGCGTTGAATAAATTCAAGGTCACTTTCTTGCCACTGAGTAATAAACTCCCGCTCAGGATAGCTGTCTTTTAACTCTAAACGGTAATCAATGCCCGTCAAACCATGACTGCGTAGCACTTCTTCAACTACACTCACCACACTTTGCTGTTGAAATATGGCACTATGTTGCCCCACTGCGAGCCGTGCTAAGCACGAGGATAACACCACCTGATAATGGGCTTCCTCTTTATTGACCGATAACTGACTAAACTCAGTAATCACCCCATGCAAGGTGCGTTTATTCGTCAACGTTGGCAAATCACTTAATGAGCGGATAGCAGAAGTTAATGGTTTGTTGATAACCGGATTAAAGGAGAAGGTCGATTTTTGATTAAGAAAGGAATCAGGCGATAAGGTTTTGTCAGTACTGGTAAAGGAGATTACATAACGCCAAGGCTGGTTTAACGACTCATTACCCTCAACATGTAAAACCGAAATCGGCGCCCCCAGCCCGTCAACCGTTAAGGTATAGGGATTATGGCTAACGCCCCCTAAGCCCGCCATTAAATCGCTAAACCCGTCACCGAGCTGGCTCAGAAGACGATTAAGTTCGTTTGACATGTTTTCCTCCTTATATCCATTTTATAAAAATCAATCTGTGTTATTTTTAGTTATTTTTTTATTTAACACTGATATTTTCATCATTAAGTTTAACTAAAAAGTATACATTGTTTTAGTGTTAAATTTAACCTTTTGTTAAAAATTTGTTAAATAAATATTGTTTAATATGAATAATTTCAGTTAGTTAAACCAGTAAGTGATAGCGACTTAGCGTCTTTGTTGAATAAGGGATTTAAGCAACGTTATGCTTTATCGAGGGAAATTTTTAACTTATTAAATTTAAAATAATTTCAATCTGAAACGGTATAGA
>NZ_LZGT01000103.1 GCF_001690525.1 Gilliamella sp. App6-5
TTACGATAATGGAACCCAAATTACACTTAATGAAGGGTATGAATCAATCTCTAAAATATCTAAATCATCAGTTTCTGATGACTGAATTTCAATTTGTAACCAGACAACCTTAATGTCTTGACTTAGTAAGTTTAGGAATGATCATAAATTACTTCGTTCTGGTAGCAAATCCGCTTCGCGTAACCGAACATCAAGGCGATTCATTGTTTTCACATCCTCAATATTTTTAAAAAATGGAAAGTGATCGAGCGATACAATGACAGTGCCAACCTGTTTATCATTTTGATTAATAGGAATAATTTTATGTGCTTCTGGATAATCCTTTGCATTTAGTGGTGCTGGAATGTAAACAATTAATGAGGTACCGATTCGTTTAGGAAATATATTTTTAGAACGAGGGAAAAGATGTATCAAATCAATTTCAATATAACTATCTGTAAAAACATTAGCCAATTTTGTTACAAAGGTTGTGATTTGCTTTAATAGTTGTAAATCTTCAAATTTAGTGAAAAAAAAGTCAATTTCAGAACTAATCAGAGCATCATCAAAAAATGATTTATCAACATCATAAGTGATAACCTGTCCTGAACTTTTATGTTCGCCATCAATAAAAAAAATCTGCGTATCATTGTTCTTTTCAATTTTTTGGTAGGCTAAAGCAAGTTTTTTCATCCCAAAATCAGTAAAACCCTCAGGGCTGTAGACTAACTCTTCTGGTTTCACTTTTACGGTGTTTTTAAAAAGATACCAACACATGTTTGAATCAAAACTGTCTTGATAAGCCTTTAAGGCATTTTCCAAACGTTGATAAAAATCAGTAAATGTGAGTGTTGCTGTCTTTGGTAAATAAAGTATGATACTAAACTGAATATCGTCTGATTCAATGTATTTAGTCATATTAATCTCTTTATGTTAATTACGATAATGGAACCCAAATTACACTTAATGAAGGGTATGAATCAATCTCTAAAATATCTAAATCATCAGTTTCTGATGACTGAATTTCAATTTGTAACCAGACAACCTTAATGTCTTGACTTAGTAAGTTTAGGGATAATCATAAATTACTTCGCTCTGGTAGCAAATCCGCTTCGCGTAACCGAACATCAAGGCGATTCATTGTTTTCACATCCTCAATATTTTTAAAAAATGGAAAGTGATCGAGCGATACAATGACAGTGCCAACCTGTTTATCATTTTGATTAATAGGAATAATTTTATGTGATTCTGGATAATCCTTTGCATTTAGTGGTGCTGGAATGTAAACAATTAATGAGGTACCGATTCGTTTAGGAAATATATTTTTAGAACGAGGGAAAAGATGTATCAAATCAATTTCAATATAACTATCTGTAAAAACATTAGCCAATTTTGTTACAAAGGTTGTGATTTGCTTTAATAGCTGTAAATCTTCAAATTTAGTGAAAAAAAAGTCAATTTCAGAACTAATCAGAGCATCATCAAAAAATGATTTATCAACATTATAAGTGATAATCTGCCCGATACTTGTCGGTTCACCATCAATAAAAAAAATCTGCGTATCATTGTTCTTTTCAATTTTTTGGTAGGCTAAAGCAAGCTTTTTCATCCCAAAATCAGTAAAACCCTCAGGGCAGTAGACTAACTCTTCTGGTTTCGCTCTTATGGTGTTTTTAGATAGGTACCAATGCATGTTTGAATCAAAACTATCTTGATAAGCCTTTAAGGCATTTTCTAAACGTCGATAAAAATCAGTAAATGTGAGTGTTGTTGTCTTTGGTAAATAAAGTATGATACTAAACTGAATATCGTCTGATTCAATGTATCTAGTCATATTAATCTCCTTGTGTTAATTACGATAATGGAACCCAAATTGCACTTAATGAAAGGTATGAATCAATCTCTAAAATATCTAAAAAAGCATTATAGGCAAGGGGGGTCATAAAAATCCAACAACAGTGAGCGTATGGATGGGTAGAACAAATTTTATCATGTTTTTCGGCTTGTTTTTTGAACCCTTCTATTTTTTTCTTACCCAATCGTTTTAATTCTGGCTGACCTGTTTGGGTATTAACTTGTGTTCGGCTAAACATCAAGGAATCATAATTGGCTTTCATTTCAAGCAACAAACAAAATTGTTCCAGCCAACCATCGAAATCAGCTTTTCCTGCAGGGCCTTCATAAAGCCATTCTTTGATTTCTACCGACATTTTACCCGTTTTCGGATTTTCTGTACGCGCCCAAGATTCGCCAGTAAACGCACACTGGTAATCAGCCGACAGATCGCTCATATTACGGCGAAACATTTTTTTCGTAATAAATGATGAAATAGAGCAGTTACACCGTTGGCTTTTTTCAAGCTGATCTTCTTTTATTCTAACCATTTTTTCAGCGATTGTGGCTTTAATCAATTCTTTTTCATGATTAGTTAAGACTCTTATATTATAATATTTAGCCATCTCAATATCATGTTGTATCTCTTTAATTTCTTTTTCACAATTATCAATAAGGGTTAATAACTGTGTTTCTGTTAACGCTGGACTAATTGGTTCGCCTCGTCTTAACCTCTCAAGTTTTTTCTTATAAGTATTAATATGATATGTTTGTATTAGTTCGATCTCTTTTTCTAATTCTGCTATTGCCTCTGGTGTATCGGGCTCTATATCATCTTCTCCAGTCATATCAATTATTTCATTATCTTCTAAAGCTTTATTTGTTACTGATTCTATCGCTTTAAATATAGCCATATAAATCATAGGGTCTTGATATAAAGGGTAGATATGATGATGTGTTTTTTTGGGTTCCAAAATAGGCGTAGCGCTTATTTCATAACCTGGAGGATAATCCGATGTTTCTTTGCTAGTCTGATAAGCGATTATAGAAGCTCCCATTATCGCTATTATTTCTTCAATCAGAATAAGTATCGGCATGATTGTTGTTCCTTAAAGTAAACCTTTTTGCTTTTTCTCTACAATAATAAGCAAATCTTCATATTGTTGTTCTGGAATATGATCCTTTTTTTCAATCCAATCTTTAATTATTGGATTATTCTTATAACCCGGCGTTACGGCTTCCCCGTATAAAAATGCCTCAATAAGTGCTTTTTTAGTAAAACCTAGTGCAATAAGGTAGTTATAAGTTTCTTTTAATCGCCGAAATAACTTATTAATATCTTCGTCTGGTAAAGTTAAACGTTTATCATTTTTTATCTGATTAGTAATTTGCCAAAGGTAGTTATCATCTTCTTGATGAGATACAGCATTCATTTGTTCTTTACAAAATTGCATTATAATTTACCTTTTATTAGGGAATAGTAATGATTATTATGAAAATAGATCCAGTCAATGATATTTAATGTAAATAGTTTAAATTGTTTAGGTGTGAGCACATTTTGTAACTTGTTTAAGACACGTGGATCATAATAACGTAATAATGCATTACGTTTATTAGGTAATTGTAAATGTAATTGGTTTTCTAGTTGGTTAAATAAATAATCTAAGCTAAGAATTGAAATTAACCACATAACCGATGGATACGTTTTTTCAAGCTGCAATAGTGAATTTTGTACATTTTTATCAACTTGCATAATATCGATAAGCCAAGGCCCTGCAAAAGCGACCTCTTTATTGTTTGGACGGATAAAAAGTGGTAATGTATTTTTATCTTGAATAATTTCTTTTTGAAATAAGCGTTCATATTCTAGCCCATCGACTAATACATAAAGTGAGAGTTTATATCTGGATTGCTTTTGTTGTTCCAAAAATGTTTGATAAGAAATATGTTGATTTAACATTATTCATCTCCTAATATCACTAGCATTTGCGCTCTTTCTGCAGCTCGTATCAAACATGGTAAACAAATTTTTTCATTAACCTCTGAAGTAACTTTGGGTAATGTCAAAGAAGTAATTGATTTTGTCGCCACCCCCATCTTCTGGAAGACATTACACTTAAGATAGATGTTATCCTGTGTACCCAGTTCAATGCCTTCACTGCTGATTTTGATATAAGAGCCACCGCAAATGAGCGTGAGGTTGTCTTTGGCGGTAATGGTCACCTTGCCATCCACACTATCCACTTTAATATCTTGCTTGGCAGCCATATTGAGGTTGGCATTTTGGGCTTGCACTTCAATATCACCTTGGTTGGCAAATAGTTTCATGCCTGATTTTTGCGCAAATAAGCCAATCGCCTCGCCCGCTGAAAGGGTGACGTTGTTTAAAGCGTTGATGTCGGTTTGATGTTCGCTAGTTAAGGTGAGGCTGCTCGCTGTTGTCAGTTGAATATTTTCAGGGCTGGTTAGGGCGATGCCTTCTTGCGCATAGGCCAGTAGGCCACTTTGGGTTAGCTGAGTTAAGTTGGCTTTAAGTTGCGCTTGGCTGTCGGTATCGGCGCTGTGTGCCTCGGACTGGGTGGCGGCATTTTGTAGCGCTTTGGCAATGGCTAAAGCATTTTCAAGTTGGCTTATTGCCGCTTGCATATCGAGCTGTTTGCCTTGCGCTTTCGGCTCGGTTTGCGTGGTTAAGTATAAGCCTTTGTTAGCAGCAATCGCCCCCCATTCGTCGGTGCGCAGTTCAAAGCCTTCACCGCGAGGTTGTTTTTTTTCGTTAACTAAGTGACCAATATTAAGTTGAGTTTTGCCGTATTCGGTGGCCAGTTTGATATGCTCTTGCCCACGTTTGTCATCCATGCGCAGTTTGTTATTAGCCGGCGTGCGAATCACATTGCGGTGTTTGTTAATGGTGGTAACAAGGTCGGGGTGAGCACTATCATGCATCGCATGGGCGATATACGGCCGGTCAGGATTGCCCTGCATAAAGGCAATCGCTACTTCAGTGCCATCAATTAATGGGAAGTGAAAGCCATAGGTGTTGCCTGCATACGGTTTGGCTAAGCGTACCCATAAGCTTTCCGTGCCATTTTTCCACTCTTTTAAATCAAAGTTAAATTTAACCCGATAGCGCCCTTGCGGGTCGATATAGCCATAGGTGTCATGATTGGGACTGGTGACACGGGCAGGTAATGTGCCACTAACTTGTGGCCAGCGTATAGGCGCAGGGCGATAGGGTTTTAAGGCTTGATAGGGAATAGCGGTAAAGGTGAGTTCATAAGCATCAGTGCGGTTACCCTGCCCTTGTACCGTTAAAATGATGATACCGTCATTGATATCTGCCAGCGGGCTGCCGTTGAGGTTAATCCATTGACCGGGAGCAAGGTTATAGTGATTACTCTTGCCTTTGAGGATAATTTGCTGGCTAATAGCCTGTTCATGGCGAATACGGGCATACCACTGACCGCTTTCAATCTGATTATCGTCATGCCTGTTATTCTCATTAGGATTATTGCCGTTATCAGGATTAACATGGTTATCATCATCGTTATTATCGCCACTATCTTGCGGGTTTTCTTGGCCGTTACTCGCTAAGCCTTTATAGTGCTCGGCATAGCGATAGTCGCTGCCATAGGTGGTAAGGTCTTTGGGTTGGGTGTTAATCTCGCCCTGTAAATCGGCGAGGGCATCACGGTAGTTATAGTCTTGTACCTTGACAGAGGAGACCACCACTTCACTATGCAGGCTGATATCCCACACACTTTCAACGCCACTATCTGCCATGCCACTGGGTGGTTTATAGTCAATATTAGCCACCTGCGCATAACCTTGTTCATAATCACTTAACACCATCACATCACAATGATGTTCGGCGTGCGTTTCAAAGCGAAACCAGATACCGACATCGGCCAATAAGCGTTGAATAAATTCAAGGTCACTTTCTTGCCACTGAGTAATAAACTCCCGCTCAGGATAGCTGTCTTTTAACTCTAAACGGTAATCAATGCCCGTCAAACCATGACTGCGTAGCACTTCTTCAACTACACTCACCACACTTTGCTGTTGAAATATGGCACTATGTTGCCCCACTGCGAGCCGTGCTAAGCACGAGGATAACACCACCTGATAATGGGCTTCCTCTTTATTGACCGATAACTGACTAAACTCAGTAATCACCCCATGCAAGGTGCGTTTATTCGTCAACGTGGGCAAATCACTTAATGAGCGGATAGCAGAAGTTAATGGTTTGTTGATAACCGGATTAAAGGAGAAGGTCGATTTTTGATTAAGAAAGGAATCAGGCGATAAGGTTTTGTCAGTACTGGTAAAGGAGATTACATAACGCCAAGGCTGGTTTAACGACTCATTACCCTCAACATGTAAAACCGAAATCGGCGCCCCCAGCCCGTCAACCGTTAAGGTATAGCGATTATGGCTAAC
>NZ_LZGT01000104.1 GCF_001690525.1 Gilliamella sp. App6-5
GTCCGGCAGAAGATCCGGTCAGACTGTTTAAAATCATGCTATTGGGGTATCTTTTCGGTATCCCCAGTGAACGTCGTCTGGTTCAGGAAATTCAGGTCAATTTAGCTTACCGCTGGTTTCTGGGAATGGGATTAACCGAAAAAGTGATTGACGCCTCAACACTTAGCCAAAATCGTCGCCGTCGGTTTAATGACAGTGAAATCTATCAACAGATTTTGATAATATTGTTGAGCAGGCCATTGCCAAAGGGTTGATAAGTGGTCGGGTTTTATATACGGACAGTACTCACCTAAAAGCAAATGCCAATAAAGGCAAAGCACGTAATGAGCAGCGTATTGTTGAGCCCAGTCAATATATTGATGCGCTTAATCAAGCCATCAACGCAGAAAGAGAATTAAACGGAAAAAAGCCTTAAAGCCATCGACGGTAGAGAAATACAAGGAGGTTAAAGTCAGTACAACAGATCCGGACAGTGGCTTTATGCATCGGGAAGGCAAGCCTAAAGGGTTCTTCTACTTAGATCACCGAACGGTTGATGGCAAACATAATTTAATTACCGATACCTATGTCACTGCCGGAAATATCCATGATTCCCAGCCTTATATGGCTCGATTAAAACGCCAGCTAGAGCGGTTTGGCTTTAATCCGGTTGGTGTTGGTCTTGATGCGGGTTATTTTACGGCCCCCATTTGCCATTTACTGCTGGCAGAGCAGATATATCCGGTGTTGGGTTATCGCCGCCCCACCCATGGTGCGAATCCCATCAGAAAAAAGCAGTTTATCTATAACAGTCAAAACGATACTTATACTTGCCCAAACGGGCAAATATTAATATATAAAACTACCAGCAGGGAAGGTTATCGTCATTATCATTCTGATGCAACAACCTGCAAAATCTGTCCGTTATTGTCACAGTGTACACAGAGTAAAAATACACAGAAAGTCATCACACGGCATATCTGGGAAGCAGATAAACAGAAAGCCAACGAGATTCGTTTAAGTCAGTGGGGTAAAAAAGTCTATGCTCGGCAAAAAGAAACGATAGAGCGCAGCTTTGCTGATGCTAAACAACATCACGGACATCGCTATGCACGATTTAGAGGAAGAGCGCAGGTTCAAATGCAGTGTTTATTGGCCGCAACAGCTCAAAATATCAAGAAAATAGCGATAAAGCTATTTTTGTTACGTTTTTTTAGGCTATTTTTTAATTTATTTAATAAAATCCAAATTAAAAAGCCTATTTATGGTTTAAATAAAAAAATAAACCCCGAATTATATCGAGGTTTGTCATCAATCTGAGGGAAACATTGTTTCCCCCCTTTTTTAATTTTAATGGATTCAACTTATTGCTATTTGCCTTTTTTAAATGCAGCAGCAAACGCATTGCCCATTGCGCTATTTCCAAGTGTTGCACTATGACTATTTTGTTTGCTAGTTTGCGTTCGAAGCTTAGAGGATCGATTATTGTCTTGCTTAGTTGATGATGTTGGATCATCAAGACGCATAGTTAAAGCGATACGTCTGCGTGAAATATCAACTTCAATCACTTTCACTTTAACGATATCACCAGCTTTTACCACTGTTCTTGGATCATCAACAAACTTATCTGACAGTGCCGAAATATGCACTAAACCATCTTGGTGAACACCAATATCCACAAAAGCGCCAAAGTTGGTTACATTGGTTACCGCGCCTTCCATAACCATGCCAACTTTTAGATCTGTCATGGTTTCGATATCATCAGCAAATTGAGCGGTTTTAAATTCAGGCCTTGGATCTCGTCCTGGTTTATCGAGCTCTTTAATAATATCAGTTACAGTTGGAACGCCAAAATGATCATCAACATAATCAATCGCTTTTAGGGATTTTAAGTAATTTGTATCACCTAAAATATCTTTTAATGATTTATGATTTTTTTCTAAAATTCGCTCTACCACAGGATAAGCTTCGGGGTGAACGGCTGATGCATCAAGCGGATTTTTACCATCCATAATTCTTAAAAAGCCAGCACATTGTTCAAAGGCTTTAGGACCTAAACGCGAAACTTTTAATAACTGCTTACGATCGGTAAATTGTCCATTTTCATTACGCCAATCAATAATATTTTGGGCAATCACTTTATTAAGTCCGGCAATACGTGCAAGTAGCATCATTGAGGCGGTATTCAAATTAACGCCAACGGCATTTACACCATCTTCAACAACCGCATCAAGTTTTTTAGCTAACTGAGTTTGGCTTACATCATGCTGATATTGACCAACACCGATTGATTTAGGATCAATTTTAACAAGCTCTGCCAAGGGATCTTGTAATCGTCTTGCAATTGATACCGCACCACGGATCGATACATCAAGATCGGGGAACTCTTGTGCTGCAAGTTCAGAAGCTGAATACACTGACGCCCCTGCCTCGCTGACAATAACTTTTTGACCTTTAACTTCTGGGTATTTTTTTTGAACGTCGAGATAAAAACGCTCTGTTTCTCTCGATGCCGTACCATTACCAATAGCCACTAATTCGACTTGGTATTTAATACAAAGTGATGCCACTATCATGGCTGCTTTATCGGCTTGACCTGTATGCGGATAAATCGTTTCGGTCGCAACTAATTTACCGGTTGCATCAACAACAGCAATTTTGACGCCTGTACGTAATCCTGGATCCATCCCCATGGTCACTTTCATACCAGCTGGAGCAGCCATTAACATATCATGCAAATTGGCAGCAAATACGTTGATCGCCTCTTCTTCGGCGCGTTCACGTAATGTTGTCATTAATTCGGTTTCCATGTGCATTAGAATTTTGATGCGCCATGTCCAATTAATAACGGCTTTACGCCATTTATCTGCTGGCTGATCATTAAAATGAACATCTAAATATTCAGTGATGATTTGTTCACAATAACTTTCTTTTGGTGTTTCTTCAAATTGTGGATCGGCATTTAACGAGAGTTGTAAAAAACCTTCATTTCGTCCTCGGAACATCGCTAATGCACGATGAGATGGAACTTTAGAAATAAGTTCACTTTGCGCAAAATAGTCTCGGAATTTTGCGCCTTCTTCTTCTTTACCACTCACCACTTGCGAAACTAAATGAGCATTATTCCAAAGATAATGACGTATTTTTGCCAGTAATGCCGCATCTTCAGCAAATCTTTCCATTAAAATATAACGCGCGCCATCTAGTGCTGATTTAGTATCAGCAATGCCTTGGTCTGAATTGATATACTTTTCGGCTTCGATTTCCGGAGCAAGCATTGGATTTTGCCATAAGTCATTTGCCAATGGTTCAAGACCTGCTTCAATGGCAATTTGTCCGCGAGTACGACGTTTGGGCTTGTAAGGTAGGTAGAGATCTTCAAGTTCGGTTTTACTGAGTGTTTGTGTAATACTTTTGCTTAATTCTGGCGTGAGTTTACCTTGATCTTCTATGGACTTTAGAATCGTTTTCTTGCGATCTTCAAGTTCACGTAAATAGCTTAAACGGCTATCAAGAGTACGTAATTGGGTATCATCAAGCCCACCTGTTACCTCTTTTCGATATCGAGCAATAAATGGAACAGTGCTACCTTCGTCCAATAATTGAATCGCAGCTAAAATTTGTTCTGGTTTTACACTGAGTTCCCCAGCTATAATATGGCTAATTTGATTATTTATCATGGTATCTCTGAATATTTTGTCAATTAACAGAATTTATCTTCAACATGCAAAAAGCTAATTATATAACAAGAGAGGGCTATTTAGCACTCGATCGTGAACTAAAATATTTATGGAAAAAAGAAAGACCTAAAGTTACCCAAACGGTATCGGATGCAGCTGCGCTTGGTGATCGCAGTGAAAATGCCGAATACATCTATGGCAAACGAAGGTTAAGAGAAATCGATAGACGAGTTCGCTTTCTAACCAAACGATTAGAAACACTGACAATTGTTGAACCAGACCCTAGACAAGAAGGCAAAGTATTTTTTGGTGCATGGGTAAAATTAGAAGATGAAAATGGAAATCTATATGTTTATCGCATTGTGGGAGCTGATGAGTTTGATCCTAAAAAAAATTGGATCTCAATTAACAGCCCTGTAGCAAGAGCACTAATAGGTCATAAAGTTGATGATGAAATAACCGTTATCACCCCAAATGGCAAAATTTTTTATTATATTCTAGAGATTAGCTATAAAGAGTTGATGCCTTAAGTCGTATGTTTAACAACAAATATATACTCATTCTTTTTTAAATTAACTTCAGACGCCTGTTGCCTACAAATAGGTTGGCATTCAGTATATAATTATGCCAACCTATTTATAATTAATTTAATATATTATGATTTCTATTGATCAGCTCTATATCTATCCAATCAAATCGATGCAAGGAGTACCCCTTAAAAAGGCAAATATCATTGATGGAGGCTTTGAGTATGATCGCATTTTGATGATTAGTGAACCCGATGGCACGTTTATTACCGCAAGGCAATATCCTGAGCTTTTAAAGCTAAAAACTTCAGTAATAAAAAATCAAGTATTTGTATCCCGATCTTTAACAGAAACGATAAAATTTAATTTTGATGAATTTTCATTATCTAATGCACCAACCGAAGTTTGGGGAAACTATTTTACTTCACATATTGCCCCTATAAGAGTAAACCAATTTTTTAGTCAAATTCTGCACAAAGATGTACAGTTGCGATGGGTTGGTCAACCATTAACTCGTCGAACAAAACGCTATCCTGAAGTACCTGTTAGTTTTGCTGATGGTTATCCCTATTTATTATTAAACAAGGCTTCATTTGAATATTTACAACATCAATGCCCACAAAAGCTGGATATTAGGCAATTTCGCGGTAATATTATTATACAAGGTGCACTGCCTTTTGCTGAAGATGGTTGGAAAACAATCAAAGTTGGTGAGGTGATTTTTGATATTGTTAAACCTTGCACTCGCTGTGTATTAACAACAATTGATGTCAATTCGGCAGAACCATTAGCTAATAATGAACCGCTTAAAACGTTACGATATTTTAGAGCCGATGAGCAAGGTCAAATCGATTTTGGTGTAAATATGATTGCTCGGAATCATGGAACTATTTCGATTCACGATAAAGTAAAAATCATGGAAAGGCAAATAGCCAAAAACTATATTAAGACCTTTCCACCGAAAATAAAAAGTGAAGCACAACTTTGCACAATCACTTTTGAAGATAAAACGATTAAAGTTAATAATAAGCAAACTATCTTAGAGCAGCTAGAACAGCATAAAATAGCTTTACCTTATTCTTGTCGTGCAGGTGTTTGTGGGCGTTGTTTGGTTGAATTAAAACAAGGTGAAGTCAGTGCATTAACACAATCTGCGATTAAACGTCATAATAAAATTTTAGCTTGTAGCTGTATTCCTAAAGGAGATATTACAATTAGATTACTTAAGAAATAGCTTTAAATCCTAAATTATCTAATACTAGCTTTTGTTCAGTTAAGTTTTTCTTTACGGGCATTAATCTATCATTCATCACTTTAATTGCTTCAGAAAACACAAACGTTTTATTCATAGCAATAAACGAAGGTTGCGCAATAATACAAAGCGATGCATTTTCACCCGCTTCAACAACCATCAAACAAACCTTTTGACCACCATCTTGCAAACTTACCTCAACAATATCGGCTATTTTAGGTGTATGTAGCATTGGCTGCTGAGAAAAATACCAGCTTTTGGGCATTTGAGGTTTTAAAAAATTAGCTGCCACAATTGCATTAATGGATAGTTCAATTTTTTGTGAATCACTCAAATTAAGTAACTGACAACTATCACGAAATAGGTAATAAGACGTTGCATCACTAACAGAAAATGGAAATTCTCCAAAAACATCAGGAATTAACATTTTACTTGGATAACAAGAACGGAATAACATTTCAGATGAAACTTCAAGCATTAAACTATCGTATTCACTGTCAAAATACCAACGCCAACAATCAGTTGGTCGAAAAGCCATTTTCATTGATATGTTATCCTCGTCAAGCGAATTAAATTAATTCAAGAAGATAACATAACTTAGTTAAAAAATAAATAAAAAGTTAAAGCAAAAATCATTTAATTATATAATTTTTAAAAACTTTAAAGATATAAGAAAAAAATCGAAATAAACTAAACTAAATCATATTTATATCTATTTTAATGAATTTATATCCCTTTAGATTAATTTATTTTTATACTAAAACATATGATTTCCTGAAAGTTTTTTACAATAAAGTTTAGCTATAGATTTTGAATATAAAAGGTGCTTTTCAGCACCTTTTTATTTTATGAAATCATCATTAATTAACTTGCAACATTAATACGTTTCATATCTGTCATATAACTACGTAGTTTGCGACCAATTATTTCAATTGGATGATTACGAATTTCTTCATTCACATCGCGTAATAGTGCATTATCAACACTACCTTCTGGGATCGCTTTACCCAGATCGCCTGATTGCAACATTGGCATAAATTTTTCTCTTAATAGTGGTACAGCGGCATTAGCAAATAGATAGTTACCATATTCAGCTGTGTCAGAAATTACCACATTCATTTCATATAAACGTTTACGCGCAATGGTATTAGCAATAAGTGGTAATTCATGTAATGATTCATAATAAGCTGATTCAGCTAAAATACCAGATTCAAGCATAGTTTCGAACGCAAGTTCAACACCTGCTTTTACCATTGCAATCATCACTACGCCTTGATCAAAATAAGCTTGTTCATCAATTTTACCTTGATATTCAGCCGCTTTTTCAAATGCGGTTTCACCCGTTTCTTTGCGCCATTTAAGTAGGTTAACATCATCATTTGCCCAGTCTTTCATCATGGTTGATGAGAACTCGCCAGAGATAATATCATCCATATGCTTACGGTAAAGATCCGTCATAATCACCTTTAATTCTTTTGCTAAGGCATTTGCTCTTAATTTAGCTGGATTTGATAGACGATCCATCATTAAGGTAATTCCCCCTTGTTTTAATGCTTCAGTGATTGTTTCCCAACCGAACTGAAGTAATTTACAAGCATAAGCAGGATCGACACCATCAGCAACCAGTTTATCAAAACAAAGTAATGATCCAGTTTGTAACATACCACAAAGGATGGTTTGTTCACCCATTAAATCAGACTTAACTTCGGCAACAAATGACGATTGTAAAACACCAGCACGATGTCCACCAGTTGCCGCAGCCCATGCTTTGGCGATCGCTAACCCTTCACCTTTTGGATCGTTTTCTGGATGAACTGCGATCAGTGTCGGTACGCCAAATCCACGTTTATACTCTTCACGCACTTCAGTCCCTGGGCATTTAGGTGCAACCATAACAACAGTGATATCAGAACGAATCTTTTCGCCTACTTCAACAATATTAAAACCGTGAGAGTAACCTAGTGCTGCGCCTTGTTTCATTAATGGTAGGACGGCTTGCACAACGGCTGAATGTTGCTTATCAGGCGTTAAGTTAATAACAAGATCCGCAGTTGGAATTAATTCTTCGTAACTCCCTACTTTAAAACCGTTTTCAGTTGCTTTTTTCCAAGAAGCACGTTTTTCGGCAATGGCATCTTTACGTAATGCATAAGATATATCTAAACCTGAATCACGCATATTAAGACCTTGGTTAAGGCCTTGAGCTCCACAACCAACAATGACAATTTTTTTACCTTTTAAAAAGTTAGCTTCTGATGCAAACTCATCACGAGCCATAAAACGACATTGGCCTAATTGTTCTAATTTTTCACGTAAATTGAGTGTATTAAAGTAGTTTGACATTATTCTCTCCAAGAGTTGAGTTATTCATAATCGAATATTAACCACTATATAGTACTTTTAATGTTGCTAAAATTGATATATTAACAACACAATGTTGCATAAATTGCAACATACTTGCTAAGTTCAGTACTTTCTTTTAATCTAAGCCACTCTCAATTCACCAATCAATCAATATGGATGCTCGATATAAGCAAGCAAATAAAGAAGCTAAACTTTCGTTATTATTAACTTTTATTTATCTTCTCGGATGGATTTTTTGTGCTTACTGTGTTAACGATAAACTAGGATTTTTAGGACTTCCATTGTGGTTTGAATTATCTTGCATCATGGTACCTTTAGGTTTTATATTACTTTGCTGCTTGGTTGTAAAATTTCAATTCAAAAATATCTCATTAGAACAAACTAAGTGATTAAACAATGCATTTAGATATTATTGTACCGCTTGTCATCTATCTTATTTTTGTGTTTGCGTTATCAATTTATGCTTATGTGAAACGCAAAAAGGTAAATGAATTTACTGATTACTTTATTGGTAATCGAACCATGGGGGGCTTTTTACTCGCCATGACACTAGCTGCAACTTATATAAGTGCTAGCTCATTCATTGGTGGACCTGGCGCTGCTTATAAATTTGGTCTTGGTTGGGTGTTATTGTCGATGATCCAAGTCCCAACTGTGCTACTTTCGCTTGGTATTTTAGGTAAAAAATTTGCCATTTTAGCACGCAAATATAATGCAATAACCTTAAGTGATATGCTTTATGCACACTATAAAAGTAAAACCATAGTTTGGTTTGCAAGTATCGCATTAGTTGTTGCTTTTATTGGCGCGATGACAGTACAGTTTGTCGGTGGCGCACGATTATTGGAATCATCTGTTGGTATTTCTTATGATATCGGATTATTAATTTTTGGTATTGGTACCGTTATCTATACCGCTTTTGGTGGGTTTAGAGCGAGTATTTTAAATGATGCCTTCCAAGGCCTAGTAATGATCATTGGTGCCATCTTACTATTAACAGCTATTATTTATGCTGGTGGCGGTATAACAGCAATTATTCACCGTTTGAATGAAATTGACCCTGCACTACTCACACCACAAGGTCCTGACAATTTTATGGACTTTCCATTTATGGCTTCATTTTGGGTTCTTGTCTGTTTTGCCGTAGTTGGTTTACCTCATACAGCGGTTCGTTGCATGGCGTACAAAGACAGTAAAGCCGTACATAAAGGTATTATTATTGGTACGATTGTTGTCACAATCATTATGTTAACCATGCATCTATCTGGCGCACTAGGTAGAGCTATTATTAGCGATTTAACTGTTCCAGATCAAATCGTTCCTACCTTAATAATTAACATTATGCCACCATTAGCCGCTGGCATCTTTTTGGCTGCACCACTTGCAGCTATTATGTCGACAATTAACGCCCAGTTATTACAAGTTTCATCAGTGATTATTAAAGACCTATTTTTAAGTATGAAACATAACAAAAACTATAGTGATAAAATGTTAACGCGCAAATCTGTTATCATCACCTTTATTTTTGGCGGATTACTTATTTTTGCGGCTAGGAATCCACCAAATATGATTATATGGTTAAATTTGCTTGCGTTTGGTGGACTTGAAGCCGTATTTTTATGGCCATTAGTGCTTGGACTTTATTGGAAAAAAGCCAATTCAACAGGTGCTTTATGTTCTATGTTTGCTGGTGCAATAAGCTATATTTTATTAGCTGTTTACAATATAAAGCTTTATGCTTTTCATCCAATTATCCCATCCTTAATTATTGGATTGGTAGTATTTATTATCGCCAATATGTTTGGTAATACAGGAAAAAACTATGCCTTGGATACAACTCAGAATTAATACAACTAACGATCTTGCCGAACAAATTAGCGAACGATTAGAAGAGTCTGGCGCGGCATCAGTCACGTTTCAAGACACTTATGATAATCCTGTTTTCGAACCATTACCGGGAGAAACTAAACTCTGGGGTAATACTGATGTAATTGGTCTATATGATGCTCAAACAGATATCGATGAATTAAAAGCAATATTAAATCTTGAACAATATTCTTATAAGATTGAACAATTAGAAGATAAAGACTGGGAACGTGAATGGATGGATAACTTTCATCCTATGCAATTTGGTAAACGGCTTTGGATATGCCCAAGTTGGCGCGATGTGCCCGATGCTAACGCTGTCAATGTCATGTTAGATCCTGGTTTAGCATTTGGCACCGGTACTCATCCCACTACTGCGTTATGCTTAACTTGGCTAGATAGTTTAGATCTTAAAGATAAATTAGTTATTGATTATGGTTGTGGGTCTGGCATTTTGGCAATTGCAGCACTTAAATTAGGTGCAAAGCGCGTAATTGGTATTGATATCGATCCTCAAGCTATTCAAGCTAGCCGTGACAATGCGCTGCGTAATGATGTCAGCCAAAAACTAGAACTTTATTTATCAAAAGATATCCCTGATAATTTACAAGCAGATATCCTTGTTGCCAATATTTTAGCAGGACCATTAAAAGAACTTGAACCGCATATAAACAAATTAGTAAAATCGCAAGGGAAACTAGGATTATCTGGTATTTTAGCAACTCAATCGCCTAGTGTTTGCATGGCTTATCAATCTCATTTTGCATTAGATCCTGTTATTGAACAGGAAGAGTGGTGCCGTATCACTGGTAAAAAAAAGTAAAAAAATAACGTTACCCCCTTTTAAGTTAGAGAAAAAATGCGTAATATAGCCGGCCTTAATTTGCTTAGCATTGGTGAGATTAAATTAAAAAATAATTTAATTGCTGCGCCAATGGCTGGAATCAGCGATAAACCATTTCGTAATTTGTGCTATCAGTTTGGTGCTGGTATGACAGTTTCAGAAATGTTTTTAGCAAATTCAGATGTTTGGCATACCAATAAATCAGCTCTGCGGATGATTGCAAGCGAGGATATTGGTGTTCGTGCAGTGCAGATTGTTGGTTCCGATCCCGACGAAATGGCTAGAGCTGCAGAATTTAACGTCAAACATGGCGCTCAATTGATTGATATCAATATGGGATGTCCAGCTAAAAAGGTCAATAAAAAATTGGCAGGATCTGCTTTAATGCAGTATCCAGAACTTATTAAAAAAATTTTGCAGAAAGTTGTCGGTGCAGTTGATGTTCCGGTAACATTAAAAACGCGGACTGGATGGAATAAAGATCATAGAAATTGCATAGAAATCGCACAGATTGCACAGGATTGTGGCATAAAGGCAATTACTATTCATGGACGAACACGTGCTTGCTTATTCAATGGTGTGGCTGAATATGACTCTATTAAGGCAGTTAAAGAAAACGTTACGATTCCTGTAATTGCCAATGGAGATATTTGTACACCTGAACAGGCAAAAGATGTTTTTCAATATACGCAAGCTGATGCTATAATGATCGGCCGAGCGGCACAGGGGCGACCTTGGATATTTGAAGAAATTGCATTCTATTTAACACATGGACAGTTACAAAATAATAAAACTATTGATGAAGTAGAACAAGTTGTATTGTCACATCTTGATGAGCTTTATCAATTTTATGGAGAATACAAAGGATTAAGGATTGCCAGAAAGCATGTAAATTGGTACACCAAGAATTATGCTGACAGCGATCAATTCAGGCGCTTATTTAGTGTACTTAGCAATACAAGTGAGCAAGTAAACACTCTAAAAGCATTTTTTAGTCAAATTAGAAACAACCCAAAGAGTTAAGAATACTATGTCAGAACAACGCGTTACAGCTGCAGCACTTAAATTTACAACTGTAAATTCTCAGGACCAAATAACACAAAAGCCGTTGCGAGATTCCGTAAAGCAAGCTTTAAAAAATTATTTATCGCAATTAAATGGTGAAGATCCTACAGATCTATATGATTTAGTGTTAGCTGAAGTTGAACATCCATTCCTTGATATGGTTATGCAATATACCCGTGGTAATCAAACCAGAGCTGCAAATATGCTTGGTATCAACCGAGGTACACTACGCAAAAAATTAAAGCAATATGGAATGAGTTAATTAACTATTATTCTATTGTTAATATGACAAAAAAGCGCCTTCCTGTAAGGCGCTTTTTTGCTGATAAATAAAAAACTTTAATGAATCCTTCATAAAATGAATAAAGATATTGCTAATGAATTTTTCATAAAAGTTTGCTAAAATACGGCGATTTTTTAAATTATTTAATCTGGAGAATTTTATGGCAGGTCATAGTAAATGGGCCAATACCAAACACCGCAAAGCAGCACAAGATGCAAAACGCGGAAAAATCTTTACCAAAATTATTCGTGAGTTGGTAACCGCAGCAAAACTTGGTGGTGGCGATCCAGCGTCAAATCCACGACTACGCGCTGCAATGGATAAAGCATTATCGAATAATATGACTCGAGATACCATGAATCGAGCCGTTGCTCGTGGTGTTGGCGGTGAAGATGATAGCAATATGGAAACAATTATTTATGAAGGCTATGGTCCCGCAGGTACAGCTGTCATGGTTGAATGTCTAAGTGATAATCGCAACCGTACGGTATCAGAAGTGCGTCACGCCTTTACTAAATCTGGTGGTAACTTAGGTACTGATGGCTCAGTTTCATATTTATTCACTAAAAAAGGGGTTATTTCATACCCTGTTGGCACAGATGAAGATAAAGTCATGGACGCAGCACTTGAAGCAGGTGCCGATGATGTTGTAACTTATGATGACGGTGCAATTGATGTATTTACGACACCTGAATCATTTGGTGAAGTTAAAGATGCACTTGATGCAGCAGGTTTAGTTGCCGAAGCTGCCGAAGTATCTATGATTCCATCAACAAAAGTGGATCTTGATATTGAATCTGCACCAAAACTATTACGTTTAATTGATATGCTTGAAGATTGTGATGATGTTCAAGAAGTTTACCATAATGGTGAAGTCTCAGATGAGGTAGCAGCAACACTCTAATGGCCATTATTCTTGGCATCGATCCTGGCTCTCGTTTGACGGGTTACGGCGTAATCCAACAAACGGGACGTCAACTCACTTATCTTGGTAGTGGATGCATTCGTACTGCAGTTGATGATTTACCTACCCGTTTAAAACGCGTATATGCTGGTGTTGGTGAAATTATCTTACAATTTCAACCAGATATGTTTGCTATTGAACAAGTGTTTATGGCTCGTAATGCTGACTCCGCATTGAAATTAGGCCAAGCAAGGGGCGCTGCAATTGTCGCAGCTGTTAATAATAATCTACCTGTTTTTGAATATGCTGCTCGTTTAGTTAAGCAGTGCGTAGTAGGAACAGGCGCTGCCGATAAAAAGCAAGTGCAACATATGGTCAAATTATTATTAAAGCTACCAGCTAGTCCTCAAGCTGATGCTGCCGATGCTTTGGCTATAGCAATAACCCATGCCCACACCAGTCAACAGCTGATGAAGTCTCGTAAGTAAAATTGTAAGAATTCCAATGTTATCTGATTATTAGGGAACACTAATGTTTCAACTAATGGAAAAGAGTCATAAAATGCTTTTATAATATTTTCAAAAAAAGTATAAAAATAGTGCTGATAACACACTTTCTTTAAAGTTTTTTACGTACCTATTTATTATTTTTGCCAACATAGTTAGCGAACTTTTTAATTACGAATCACTTATTAGATCTTGTAATTTTGAAAACATAACAAAAAAGAAAATAATGTATAATTATGCCAAAATAATCATTGATGAATATCTTGTTGATTAGATTATTTACTACTTTTCCTTTAATTCTCTTAACATTTTCAGTTGCAACAGATGCCATTCTTCCCATTGTATCTCTTAGGATTTTTCCATTATCAGTTTTAAATGAAGCAAATTATTCTATTCCATTCTCATCCACTTAAAAATACGTAGCTTCAACAAATCCGAATTTGCTTGCATAAAAAATGCGCTAATCTCAAATAGCGCATTTTAAATTCAATTATTTTATTCTAAAGCTATTAGAAAATAATTGGCTCAATTAAGTGTAAAAAATATTTTTGTTCATCCTTATGCATAGCAAAAGCTAGAGAAGTATAAGCGTTTTATATTACTTTACATATAAATCATTTAAGCGTATTTTTTCTACTTAATAGAACTGGTTTATTTTTATGCTTTGTAAATAGTTTTGTTACAAATAAGAAGAACAATGGTACATAAAATATAGCTAAAAACGTTGCTGTTAACATACCACCAATTACACCAGTACCTACTGCATTTTGACTTGCAGAACCTGCTCCACTATTTAATGCCAATGGTAGTACGCCTAGAATAAAGGCAAATGAAGTCATTAAAATTGGACGCAATCGTAAACGACAAGCTTCAAGTGTTGCATCAATTAATGATTTACCTTCTTTTTCAATCGCATCTTTGGCAAATTCTACAATCAAGATAGCATTTTTGGCAGATAGCCCCATTGTTGTCAATAACCCCACGATAAAATAAATATCGTTATCAAGACCTCTAAACATCGTTGCAAACACAGTACCTAAGATTCCAAGAGGAATAACAAATAAGATCGAAATTGGCACAGTCCAACTTTCGTATAAGGCTGCTAATGACAAGAACACCACAATAATTGAAACAATGTAAAGTGTCGTTGTTTGTGAGCCAGTTTGTCGCTCCTGATAAGAAATGTCTGTCCAATCAAAAGTAAATCCTTTAGGTAGTTTTTTTGATAGCTCTTCCATCACGGCCATTGCTTGCCCAGAACTCATGCCTGGTGCAGCAGAACCACTAATACCCATTGCCGCTACACCATCATAACGAACCAATGATGGTGAACCATAACTTTTTGAAGTCGTGGCAAAAGCATCATAAGGTACCATTTGTCCATTTTTATTTTTGACGTGCCAATAACTAAAATCATCAGGTAGCATACGGTAAGGAGCATCAGATTGCAGATAGACTTTTTTAACTCGGTTATTATAAACAAAGTCATCAATATAAGCAGAACCTAATGCTGTAGATAATACAGTATTAACACTACTGACTGACACACCAAGAGCCTGTGCAGTTTCAAAATCAACATTAATTTTGTACTGTGGAACATCTAGCATACTGCCGGGTCGAACTTGCTGTAGATCTGGATGATGAGATGCCATACCAAATAATTGGAAGAATGCACCAACTAAAGCATCATGCCCTTGTCCTGCCGTATCTTTAAGCATATAAGAGAAGCCATTAGCCATACCTAAAGATGGTACTGCGGGTAAATTAGCGATAATAACTCGACCTTCGGTAATAGAGGAAGCAAATCCCCAACCACTAGCAACTAAAGCATCAATTTTCTGGTCAGCTCGTTTACGTTCATCCCAATTTTTTAAGCGAACAAAGCCAAGTCCCATGTTTTGTCCACGCCCCACCATACTAAATCCAGCAACAGTAAATATTTCTTCAACTGAATCAGCTTTTTGCTCGGTATAAAATTTTGCAGTTTTATTTAATACCGACATGGTTTGTTCTAATGTCGAACCTGGTGGTAACTCAACCATAACCAAAAGCACTCCCTGATCTTCATTAGGTAAGAAGCCAGTGGGTAAACGGTTAAAACCAAAAATTAAACCAATAAGAATTAAGGCATAACAAACAAATGTAATTAATGGATAACGAATAACCTTAATTACGCCTTTTTCATAAGAACGCAATCCCTTTTCATAAAAATTGTTAAACCAGTGGAAGAATTTTTTGGAACCGATAGCACACCAACTAAATGGCGGTATAGATTCTAATTTGTCACCTAGTGAAGACTTTCTTACTTTACTTTTAGATGGTGCTTTTAAAATCTGAACACAAAGTGCAGGTGTTAACACAATTGCCATTAAGACGGATAATGCCATTGCAGTTACAATGGTAATTGAGAACTGACGATAAATTCCACCTGCGGCACCACCATAAAAAGCCATCGGCACAAACACTGCCGATAATACAACCGCAATACCAACCAATGCCGATGTAATTTGTTCCATCGATTTAACTGTTGCATCATAAGGCGATAAACCTTCCTCATGCATAATACGCTCAACGTTTTCAATGACAACTATCGCATCATCAACCAATAATCCGATAGCCAGTACCATCGCGAACATTGATAACGTGTTAATAGTAAATCCACAAATATACAAAATTGCAAATGTACCTAACAATACAACTGGTACGGTGATAGTAGGAATAAGCGTCGAACGCAGGTTTTGTAAAAACACATACATGACAATAACAACCAAAATAATAGCTTCAACTAATGTGTGAATTACATTACTAATAGAAAGCTTAACAAATGGTGTGGTATCGTATGGGAAAGAATATTTAATATCTTCAGGAAAGATTTTAGATAACTCTACCAGTTTTTTATCAACCTTATCTGACGTATCTAATTGGTTAGCACCTGTTGCTAAATATACCCCTAGACCGGCGGATGCATTACCATTATAACGCGAAATAAAGTTATAATCAGAAGCTCCAATTTCAACTGTTGCTACATCTTTTAATAAAATATTAGAACCATCAGTATTGACTCGAACAAGAATATTTTGGAATTGTTCAGGCGTTTTTAAACGCGATTGCGCAGTAATTGTTGCATTAAGCTCTTGTCCATCTGTTGATGGCAAAGCACCCAATTGCCCTGCTGTTACCTGGGCATTTTGCGCTTGAATAGCAGCTATGATTTCTTCAATGGATAAATTAAAATAGGTCAATTTATTTGGGTCAAGCCAGATGCGCATAGCATATTCGGAACCAAATAATTGCGTATCACCAACACCTTGCACTCGTCGAATTTGATCTTGTACAGTTGAATAGACAAAGTCAGCGATATCGGCTTGTGTTTTTTGTGGATTTGTCGAATAAAAACCGACAACCTTTAAAAAGTTAGTGTTATTTTTAGCGACTGACACCCCGTTTTTTTGTACACTTTCAGGTAGGCGAGATTTTATACTTTCTACTTTATTTAACACTTGCACTTGTGCAAAATCGGGATTAGAACCAGGCGCAAAAGTTAATGTTGTTTGAACAACACCTTGAGCACTACTGGTTGATTTCATATAAATGAGATTATCTAATCCTGTTAAATTCTGCTCAATCAGCTGAGTAACCGTATTTTCGATAGTCTGTGCATCGGCACCTGGATAAACCGCACTAACAGTCACCGCTGGTGGAGCAATATCAGGATACTGTTCAACAGCTAACAGCTTTATACATAACGCGCCTCCCAGCATCATCATGATAGCAATTACCCATGCAAAAACAGGTCTATCAATAAAAAACTTAGCCATAATTAAATCTACCCCTGTTTTATTTCACACTGTTTTTGATGATATTATTTAATTGCTCTTGCGAAAGTTTACCAGGATGTCCGACTTTCTCTACTTTCATAGGTGGTGTATCTGCTTTGGCGTTCTCGACAGAAGTTAAATTAAGTAATCCTGTAATAATAACCTCTTCACCAACGTTAATTCCCTTTGTAACAACCCAATAACCACCTATGCCAGTGTATACTTGGATATCTTGTCGATATTCCACTGTATTATCAGGCCTTAAGATTTTTGCGGTATATTGCCCTAACTTATTACTGGTAATTCCTTGTTGTGGAACAAGTATAGCATTTTTGATATAACCTAATGTCATTTGTGGCTTAACAAACATACCTGGTAAAATTTTGCCTTCAGTGTTTGTGAACTGTGAGCGCAACGTTACAGTACCCGTTGTTTCATTAACCGTCATATCAGAAAATTTAACACTGCCTGGATAAGCGTATTTAGAACCATCATTAAAGTATAATTCAACATTATTACCTTTAACCGGTTCATAAATTACGTTTTCATCTTGAAGATATTTATTATAGCGAGTAGCCGCTTCGGTCATATCAACATAAATTGGGTCAAGCTGTTGAACTAGGGCTAGTGGTGTTGATTGACCAGCCGCAACTAATGCTCCCTCAGTAACACTTGACTTACCTATATATCCATCAATTGGCGAATATACTTTTGTATAGTCTAAATTCACTTTAGCGGTATGCTCCGCCGCTTGTGCAACTAATACAGCAGCTTCAGCCTGTTTAGCATCGGCTGCTGCCTTATCGTAATCTTGTTGGCTAATTGATTTAGTATTTAATAATCCAGCATAACGTTTAAGAGTCAGTTGTGCAATGTTTGCATTGGCTTTAGCACTAGCTACACTTGCTACAGCACTGTCATAATTAGCTTGGTAAATAGCGGGATCAATTTGATAAAGTGACTGCCCAGATTTAACATTCGAGCTTTCATCAAACTCTCGTTTTAATATAATACCGCTAACTTGAGGTCTAATTTCAGCAATTTGAGACGCAACAACACGGCCAGGTAAACTAATTTTTAATGTGTAGTTTAATGGTTCAACTTTAAATACTGTTACCTTCGGTAATTGATTCTTACCGCTTTGTGATTTACCATTATCACAACTTGTTAATAAAAGTAGGCTGGCGCACGCCACGGGCAAGGCTAATAATAGCTTGTTAAATCTCATAAAAATGACCTCAGTGAACTTAATCGTTATCTTTTTAAAAATAATAGTTTTTATTCAAACGTGATCAGAGATTTTACAAAAAATATGCATAGATTGTAAGTAACTTTACATGTTAATAGCACGGAGTTCTAAAAATTTGCTAACTAAATTATGATATTAAAAAAATATATTGATAATTATGAATATTGCCAGAAATCAAGTAATATATATTAATTAATTTTTAGTGCTATAACGTATCTTAAAGAAGATGTTATACTAAAGATCAAAGTGCGGTTGCTTTAATGAAGATTAATCTAAATTTTTAAATAAGTTAAAATTTATATTGCTGTACTCCGTAATCATTTTTTTCAAAATATGATTGAATAATTTAGGTCTATATTTAATTTAATACAGAGATGGTTATTATGGATAATTTACGTATTGTTCTAATTGTTGTTGCATCCTTGGTCATTATTGCATTGCTCATCCATGGGTTTTGGATCAATAAAAAAGAACGCTCTTCACTTTTTAGTTCAGATAAAGAAGAAAAATTTGGACAAAACTCTCAACAATCTCAAGACTTCGCTATGAATAATATAGAAGAAGATGATGTAATTTTACTCAAGCCCAACACAATAAAAAACAATGAAAGCCTTGAAAAAAATAGTGTAATTAATAATGATGCCATAGAAGAACAAAAAAATGTACCTCAACAAGTAGATCTATTTGTTGATAATGATAGCCAACAACAAGAAGTTAATACTGATACGGAAAAAGAACCTGTTATCAACGTTAATCGTGATCTTTTTGAAGATGAAAAATCAGACGAAAAACAACTTAATTTAACTCAAACAACAAAAGAAAACCAAGTAAATACTAATAACGACCCCCAGCCTAATGACAAATCTAAAAAGCCAAATATTGATGACAAGCAATCTACAACTGAAATTATCGTGTTAAACATCACAGGCCTTAACGGAAAGCTCCTACAAGGAGACGTATTACTTGCTAGTATTATGCAATCAGGTTTTCAATTTGGTGACATGCGGATTTTCCACCGTCATGTGGATCCTGCTGGTAATGGTCCAACATTATTTAGTTTAGCCAATATGGTCACACCAGGCTATTTAGATCCAGAAACAATGCATGAATTTACTACACCTGGCGTATCTATTTTTATGATTGCACCGACTGAAGGTAACAACCAACAAAATTTCAAATTAATGTTACAAACAGCACAACGCATAGCTGATGATGTTGATGGTGTTGTATTAGATGATGAGCATCACATGCTGACACCACAAAAAATCAACAGTTACAAAGATCGCATTAAAAAAGCCTGTAACGAAATTTAACCACGATATTTTCAATAAAGCTTTAACAAAATTCCACCAACTTAGGTTGGTGGTTATAAATAGATATTGCTGTAAAATATTTACTTAAATAATTTAATTTATCTATGCATTATTTACAGTTAGATTAATGTAATTGTAATGATATTCCCAAAACCTACGTTTTAATTAAGAGCCTATTATCATGTCACTATCGAATAAAAACGAAAATTCAGCAAATTTATCTGAATCGATTAAAGATATAACAGAACAATTGACCTCACTACGAAACCTAATTAGGCACCATGAGTATTGTTATTATGTACTTGATACACCAGAAATTCCCGATGTTGAATATGATAAACTAATAAAACAGCTGCAAACATTAGAACAACAGCATCCAGCTCTTATTACGCCCGACTCACCGACCCAACGAGTTGGTGGTTCACCATTAACACAATTTGCATCTATCAAACATGAAATGCCCATGTTATCACTCGATAATGTGTTTGATGATGCTAGTTTTATTGCATTTAATAAAAGAGTTAAAGATCGGCTTCATTTAAGCGATGCTGAGCATGTTGAATATTGTTGTGAGCTCAAACTTGATGGACTTGCCGTCAGTCTCCTTTATGAAAATGGCCACTTTATACAAGCTGCAACGCGAGGGGATGGTACAACAGGAGAAGATATAACAGCCAATGTAAGAACCATCAAAACAATTCCGCTAGTTCTAAGGGGCAACAACATTCCTTCTCGATTAGAAGTTCGTGGTGAAGTATTTATGACGCATAAAGGCTTCGAAAAACTCAACACAGAAGCCGAAAAGCGGAACGAGAAAGTATTTGCCAATCCGCGTAATGCTGCTGCTGGTTCATTAAGACAATTAGATCCTAAAATCACCGCAAAAAGACCATTAACATTTTTTTGTTACGGTGTGGGTATTATCGAAGGCACTACGTTACCTAAAACTCATTATGACCGCTTAATGCAATTTAAAGCTTGGGGATTACCAGTTAGTGATAAAGTTCAAAAACGTCAAGGTGCACAGGCTGCTTTAGATTATTTTAAACAAATTGGCGAGCAACGCATGTCATTAGACTTTGATATTGATGGTGTGGTTATCAAAGTTAATAGTATTGAACAACAAAAAGAACTTGGCTTTGTTGCGCGTGCACCAAGATGGGCAACTGCATTTAAATTCCCAGCTCAAGAAGAAGTCACACAATTAAACAAGGTAGACTTTCAAGTTGGACGAACAGGCGCAATTACACCAGTTGCAAGACTTGAACCAGTTTCAGTCGCAGGTGTTATTGTAAGTAATGCGACATTACATAATAGTGATGAAATCACACGATTAGGCATTAGGGAAGGTGACTATGTAACAGTACGCCGAGCAGGTGATGTTATTCCAAAAATTGTCGCTGTCATATTGGATAGAAGACCTGAGGACACAAAGGAGATCATATTCCCAACTCACTGTCCTATTTGTGGATCACAAATAGTGCGAGATGAAGGCCAAGCTGTGTCGCGCTGTGCCGGTGGACTAATTTGCCCAGCACAACGTAAAGAAGCCTTAAAACATTTTGTTTCAAGGCGGGCTATGAATATCGATGGTATGGGGGATAAAATCATTGAACAATTGGTGGATAAAGATTATGTCAAAACCCCAGTAGATCTTTATAAACTTAGTCTACCAAAGCTATGTAGTTTGGACAAAATTGGCGAAAAATCTGCCAATAATTTATTAAATGCATTAGAGGCATCTAAAAATACCACATTAAGCCGTTTTATATTTGCGCTTGGAATTCCAAATGTGGGGGAAGTTACTGCCGAAAATTTGGTTAATCAGCTGGGTAATTTATCGGCAATCGAAAACGCTTCACTTGAACAATTACAAATGGTAAATGATATTGGCGTCGTTATTGCCGAAAGCATTATAGACTTTTTCCAAGAGCCACATAATCGCAATGTAATAGATCAGCTAACTAGCGATAAAATTGGCATTCACTGGCAAGATGTTAACCCGCAAATACAAGCAACCGATACAAACTCACCCTTTTCGGGTAAAACTATTGTATTAACCGGTACTTTATCGATTTTAACGCGCGATGAAGCGAAAAATAGATTAAAGCAGTTAGGCGCAAAAGTCACAGGCAGTGTATCAAAAAATACCGATCTTGTGATTGCCGGAGAAGCCGCTGGTTCTAAACTTGCTAAAGCTCAAGAACTGGGAATAAAAGTTATTGACGAGCAAGAAATGGTAAATTTACTTGCCGAGTAAATATAAAATCCATTGGTACTTATTATTAGCAGATTGATTAAAATAACAAGCAAAAAACAAGGAGGACATTATGCCTTTATTAGATAGTTTTAAAGTCGATCATACCAAAATGAAAGCCCCTTTTGTGCGAATTGCCAAAACCATGGCAACCCCAAAAGGTGATGATATTACGGTGTTTGATCTACGCTTTACCATTCCCAACAAAGACAATCTGCCAGAAAAAGGGATTCATACATTAGAACATTTATTTGCCGGCTTTATGCGCGATCATCTCAACAATGATAAAGTTGAAATAATCGATATTTCACCAATGGGGTGCCGCACTGGTTTTTACATGAGCGTAATTGGTCAACCCGTCGAAGAATTAGTTGTTGATGCATGGCTCAAATCAATGCATGATGTATTAGACGTTAAATCGCAAAATCAGATTCCAGAATTAAATGAATATCAATGTGGTACTTATAAAATGCACTCATTAGATGAAGCCAAAGCCATCGCTGAACAAATGATAAAATCTGGTATTGGCGTCTGTCATAATGATGAAATCGCGCTGACAGATGAACAACTTGCCCAAATTAATCACCGCTAGGAGGTATTTATGCCAAATGTCGTTATTGACTTTTTAGAAGGTCGCACTATAGAGCAAAAGAGAGAAATGGCAAAACGTGTGACTCATGCCATTGTCGAAACCCTCAATTGCAAACCAGAAGCCGTACAAATCATCATGCACGAAATATCTAAAGATCAGATTGCTAATGGTGGCGTATTGCGCAGTGATAGAGATTGAGTTTAACGTGGTCAAATAATGGGGAAAATAATAACATCAATAAGTTAAAATTCCTTTTTGTATATCAAGCTCCATAAAAAATCTCAAAATAGAACATATATTTTGAGATTTTTTATTCCAACATCTTTTACTATATTAGATCAAATCCATCATAAATAAACAACTCACTATTTAGCCAAGCGATTAATGTTTACAATTGCCGTGATGCAGATGAAGCAAATGCCCCATTTTATTCACTTTAGTTTCTAAATAGTGTTCATTATTCGGATTTTCACCGACTTCCAATGGCTCTCGTTGCGTAATTTTAATGCCAGACAGCTCAAGCACTCTTATTTTTTCTGGATTATTGGTTAACAAGCGAATTTGTGATACCCCTAATAAAGTCAGTATGTCTGCACATAAAGTAAAATCGCGTTCATCTGCCGCAAAACCTAATTGCTCATTAGCTTCCACCGTATCTAAACCTTGATCTTGCAATGCATAAGCTCTAATTTTATTCAATAAACCAATATTGCGCCCTTCTTGTCGATGATAAATTAAAATCCCTTTACCTTCTTTTGCAATTTGTTTTAAGGCAGCTTCTAACTGAAAGCCACAATCACAACGTAAACTAAAAAGCGCATCACCCGTTAGGCATTCAGAATGAATTCTTGTAAGAACGGGTGTATCACCAGATATATCGCCAAATACCAATGCCGCATGATCCTTTTTTGTTGCAATTTCTTCAAATCCAACAATAGTGAAACATCCCCATGGCGTTGGCAGTTTCGCTTGTGCAACACGTTTTAATTGCATTATTATCTCCGTTTTAACTAAAACATAGCTAAGATTTTATAAAAATAAATCTATCTTCTATGCTAAAATATTAAGCAATTTGTACTTAATTGAGTTTATAAATGGGGTTAGTAATAAAAAAAACAATAGCCACATTGGCTATTTTCTTAGTTGTCCCTTTAGTTATTATAGCCATAAATTGGCATTGGCAACCAGCGTCATTAAATGATACATCTAAATATTTATTCGTAATAACGGAAACAGCAAGTTTTCCTTGGGCAATAATTACATCGACAATTTTATTCTTCATATTTTGTCTATTATCACCCTATAAAACGAAAAAAAAAATTATATTATTATGGTTGCTTCTTGTTAGTGCAATATTAAGTGGGCAGACAATTAAAAGTTTTTTAAAATCGCATACAGCCGAATCAAGACCTTATGTACTTTGGATGGCAAAAGAATTTAATATTAGTAACCAACAATTTTATTCGAAATCGGAATCAGAAAGAAAAGAACTTATTCAGCAGTTATTTAAAAATTCATCAACAATTCCAAGTTGGTTATCTAACCACTGGCAAAATGAGGCTGGATTTGCTTTTCCTTCTGGACATACTTTATTTGCTGTAACTTGGGCATTTTTAGCTTTAACATTACTTAAATTGAAGCAGCATTATGTGATAGTATCAATTACCATTATTTGGTCGATATTAATTGAAATTAGCCGACTATTATTAGGCATGCACAGTCCAATTGATCTAATAACAAGCATATTAATCGCTTGGATAATTTCATTAATCAGCTATTTTTATGCTAGAAAATGGCATATAGTAGACAAATAATTTTTAAATACTATTTTTGAAAAACTGCCATTTAAAAGAGGCGAATTTGATTTTTTAATGTCATTGATAACTGTTAAACTAATCAAAGCAATTTGTATAAACAGTCTAGTATAATAACCAAAAACGTTTAATTAAAAATAAAAAGAAAGGTCAACATTATGAAATTTGTTATATCAACTTTATTGATAATTATCATCTTTGCTATCTCAATAGCAATAGGTTCAGCTAATGATCAAATCGTAACATTTAATTATTTGGTGGCTAAAACTGAAATACGCTTATCGGTGTTATTAGCCATTTTATTTGGTTCAGGCTTTATTGTAGGTTGGATATTAACAGGTATCTTCTTTTTAAAAGCTAAATTTCAACACTCATCAACAAAACGTAAACTGAGCAAATTACAAAAAAAATATGATGAAGATATGGCTAATCATCAACAAATACACTTAACTAAAAGCAATTAAGAATAGGTTACTATGTTTGAACTGTTATTTCTGTTACTTCCTATCGCCGCCGGATACGGTTGGTATATGGGAGACAGAAATGCAAAACAAAAATATCTAAATCAATCTAATCGGCTATCGCGTGAATATGTAGATGGTTTGAATTTTCTATTGTCTAACCAAAAAGACAAAGCTGTCGATCTTTTCTTAGACTTGTTAAAAGAAGACGATGGTACACTTGAAGCACATTTAACATTAGGCAACCTATTTCGCTCTCGGGGTGAACTTGACAGAGCGATACATATCCACCAAGCATTGTTAGAAAGCTCGTCTTTAACATTTGAACAACGATTATTAGCTATTCAACAACTGGGGCGGGATTATATGGTTGCTGGCCTTTACGATCGTGCCGAAGAGATGTTTTTGCAACTCATTGATGAAGAAGACTTTCAACAATACGCATTACAGCAACTTATTGTCATATACCAATCAACCAGTGAATGGATAAATGCCATCAATATGGCAACTAAATTGGTCAAACTTGGTAATGAAAAATACAAAACCGATATCGCACAATTTTATTGTGAATTAGCGTCACAGGCTATTGCTAATGATGACCTTGATAAGGCAAATAGCCTATTACAAAAATCAGCAATGGCAGATGCTAAATGTGCTCGCACTTCGCTCATGTTGGGTCGAGTTCTTATGGTACAAAATAAAACAGAACAAGCCATCCAATCTTTTCAACAAATATTGCAACAAGACAAAGCCTTTATTGGCGAAGCACTACCTTTATTAAAAGAGTGCTATTTAATACTAAATAATCAACATGAATTTCAACAATTTTTACAATTATGTGTCGATCAAGATAGTGGTAATGTGGCCGAATTGATGCTTGCTGATCTTATTGAAAAACAAAAAGGCTTAGATGCTGCACAATACTTTATGTATCGTGAATTACTTAAACATCCTAACTTAAAGGGATTTTATCGATTAATGAACTATCATGTTGCTGATGCAGAACAAGGTAAAGCCAAAGAAAGCCTTTTACTTTTACGCAACATGGTTGGCGAACAAATAAAAACCGTACCCAATTATCGGTGCCAAAAATGTGGATTTACGGTTAACTCAATCTACTGGTTATGCCCTGCTTGCCGTTCGTGGTCTACAATAAAACCTGTTCGTGATTTTGAATAACATTCAGATAAATAAAAAAGAGATTTTTATGTTTTTAATTGACTCTCACTGCCATTTAGATAGTTTAGACCTTAGTACTAAATCTATCAAAGATGTTTTACAAGAAGCTTCCAACAACGACGTTAAACATTGCCTAAGCGTGGCAACAACACTGTCAGGCTATGAAACCATGAAACATAAGCTTACACCTTATCAAAACCAATGCTCTTTTTCGTGTGGAATTCACCCACTTAACCTTGATGACGAAATATACGATGCCGAGCGCTTTCAAAACTTAGCCCAAGAAGATAACGTCATAGCACTAGGTGAAACAGGTCTTGACTATTATTACCAACAAGAGAATTTGGAGCAACAACAAGAGAATTTTAAAGAACATATTCGATTAGGCCGAAAATTAAGCAAACCCGTCATTGTCCATACACGTAATGCCAAAGAAGATACCCTGAAAATATTAAAAGATGAACATGTTCATTCGGGCGTGTTGCACTGTTTTACAGAAGATATCGAAACAGCAAAACAACTATTAGATATCGGTTTTTATATCTCATTTTCAGGAATAATCACCTTTAAAAATGCCGAAGCTCTACGCGAAGTTGCCAAATACGTGCCACTTGATCGTATCTTGGTCGAAACCGACTCACCTTATCTTGCTCCCGTTCCATACCGAGGCAAAGAAAATCAACCCGCTTATGTTCGTGAAGTGGCACAATATTTATCTGCTTTAAAAGGTGTCTCTTTAGAAGAGATAGCACAAAAGACCACATCTAATTTTTGTCAATTATTCAATCTTCAAGGAAAATTAAATGAATTATAAGTTAGCCATTGATTGGGATGATTTTTTAACAAATTATTGGCAAAAAAAACCTGTAATCCTACGCAAAGCATTTGCACATTTTATTGATCCCATTACACCGGATGAACTCGCAGGTTTAGCGATGGAAGAAGAAATCGATAGCCGGATTGTTTCTAATAAAGATGGTATTTGGGATGCTAGATTTGGACCATTTACTCAATATGATAACTTAGGCGAAGATCATTGGAGTTTACTAGTACAAGCTGTTGATCACTGGCACGAGCAAGCTGCCACACTACTTGAGCCTTTTAAATGCATGCCACAATGGCAATTTGATGATCTCATGATTTCTTACGCAACTCAAGGTGCAGGCGTTGGGCCCCATATCGATAATTATGATGTGTTTATCATTCAAGGCATGGGCAGCAGACGTTGGCAAGTTGGCGATCGCAACCAACATTATAAACAATTTAATGCACACAAAGCATTATTGCATGTTGAAGAATATCAACCCATCATTGATGAAGAAATCACTGCTGGCGACATCTTATACATTCCACTAGGTTGTCCGCATAATGGCACATCCATTGGTGAATCACTCAGTTATTCTGTTGGTTTTATGACACGAACCTCCCAAGAGCTATTAAGTAGCTTTGCAGATTATGTCATTGATAATCTGCCAAATGGTATTTATTATCAAGATCCAAATTTAAAACGCCCTAAAGATCCATACCAAGTTCAGCCTTATGAACTAACAAAACTACAAGATCAAATCATCGATTTAATCAAAAAACCTGAGTTATTTAACGATTGGTTCGGTAAATACATTACACTACCAATGCACGATTTAAATATTCTGCCAGTTGAACCTCCATACAATTATAACGAATTCGAATCGCTATTAAAAAATGGAGCAGAACTAAATCGAGTACAAAGTATTCGAATCCTTAAGGTGGGCGATTGCGGCTACATCCATGGCGAACAAATTAATCTACCAATGCCCGTCATTGATCTTCTTTGTAAAACTGAAACACTCTATTACGAGCAGTTACAAGATAAAGACACACTTCAAGTCATGCTTGATCTTGTTAACAAAGGCTATTGGTACTTTGCCGAAGAATAACATCACATCTCTGCCGATAATAAAATCGGCAGATAAAACGACTATTTAGTGCTTTAAGCTTGGCTTTTTTTACTTTTTAAGGATATACTTGCCCCGCTTTAATTTACCCGCCGTTTAATCACAAATTAAACATCATAAAATGGAAATTTTAAGTAACTATCTAATTTTAAAAACTAGAGGTATACATGAAAACCGAAGCAAACGCAGCCCTGCAAGCAGAAAGCAAATGCACAACCCCATATCAAAAAAGAACTCTATTTGCATCCACCGTTGGTTACGCACTAGATGGCATGGATATGATGATTTTAGGTGTTTGTTTTAGTCTAATTTCGGTCAGCTTCAACTTAACAAAAACAGATTTAGGCACTTTAACCTCAGTAACCTTACTTGGCGCCGTATTAGGTGGTATTTTATTTGGTATCCTTGCCGATAAATATGGTCGAGTAAGAGTCTTTTCATGGACTATTTTAATATTTTCTCTTTTTACTGGATTATGTGCAATTTCACCTAATTACGAGTGCTTTTTAATATTTCGCTTTTTAAGTGGACTTGGACTTGGTGGTGAATTTGGAATTGGAATGACTTTAGTTTCTGAAAGTTGGCCTAAAAATAAACGCTCAAGAGCAACATCTATTGTTGCATTAGGTTTTCAAGTCGGCATCATTTTAGCAGCATTAACCGTCAACTTTATTGGTGAAATTTATGGTTGGCGCTGGGCTTTTGCGATGGGAGTGCTGCCTGCGCTATTTGTTGCATGGACACGTAAAGGTCTAAAAGAACCAGAAATCTGGCAAAAACTAAAAGACCAAAACAAAAACAAAATAGCCGTTGGCAAATTATTTAAAAACCCAAGAACCATAGCAACCACAATAGGATTAACTATCGCTTGTGCTGTACAAAACTTCGGTTTTTATGGACTCATGGTTTGGATGCCAAATATGATTGCAACTGAACTCAAATTGCCATTTAAAAATACCATGTTTTGGACTATTTCAACCACTATAGGTATGTCATTAGGAATTCTAATTTTTGGTTGGTTATGTGATAAGTTTGGTCGTCGCCCTTCTTATATCTTCTTTTTATTCATCTCGGCCGTTTCAATTTGGTTCTATTTTCATCAAACCGATATGTTTATATTAATTATCTTTGGCTCAGTAATTGGCTTTTTTGTGAATGGCATGATGGGTGGATATGGCGCGCTTCTTGCTGAACATTACCCAACAGATGCCCGTTCAAGTGCTGAAAATATTATTTTCAATGTCGGTCGAGGCATTGCCGGTGTATCACAAGTACTAATTGCTTATTTAGCCACCGTTTACTCAATTAGCTACGCATTAGCTTTACTGTCTGCCGCTTATTTATTATCGGCCGCTGCATTTGTCTTTTTAATACCTGAAACAAAAGGCAAAGAACTTGAATAAAATTACGAAAAAAACAGGGCAATTGCCCTGTTTTTTATCTCATATAAATTACATCAAAAAACTAAATAAAACTATCTTTAGTTAGCAGTACAAGAAGCTGGCGTCAATTGAACACTAAACAATTTTTCATCATTGATGTAATAATTATGACTAACACCATTTGGAAATGCATCCCTAAGTTGTTTAACTTGTGCGCTATTATTACAATAAGCTGTTTTTAGACTTTCTGTCGTCATTTTTTGAGTTTCAGGGATTGATATCTCATCTTTTGAACTATCAATTACATATTTATAATTAATTAAATCATTCTCTTTAGTGATATCAATCAAATTGGTTTTTTCATCAACTTTAACCGGAAGCATTTTTTTGGCTTCATTAATAATAGTTTCTTGCAAACGACTAAGTTCAGTGTTTTTTGAAGAATCACTACTTGTTTGATTAGCATTAGATTTTGAATTATCACAGCTACAAAGAACCAAGCTTATCAAAATTGCTGGCACTGTTTTTAAACTTTTCATCATTATTCCTTTAAGTGAATTTTATAAATTACATGTTTACCGCTTATTTAAAGGCGGACGATAAAATTGTAAAATATCAGTGAGAAAAGTACATAAAAACTTTGCAATTTAGAATAAAAAATAAATAACAAATAAAAAAGGCTTTAATAAGCCTCATTTAATACCGATGATTTCTACTATTTTTTAAATTGAGTAATAGTTATTTAGAATCACAATCACTCGGTTTCAAATCAAACGACATAATTTTTTCATTGGCAAGATAATAATTATAACTTACTCCATTTGGGAATAAGAGTTTCAACGCCTTAACATTTGGGTCATTACCACAATATAAAGTAACTATCCTGTTTAATACAGATTGCTGATTTTTCTTTAGCAATATCACTTCTTTAGGCAGACCTTTCATAACATATTTATAGATAAGTTTATTATTATTTCTTGATATATCATCGAACATCGTAAATTTATCAACCACAATGGGTAACTTTTCTTTTATGCCTGCAACAACCGAATCTTGAGCAAAACTATAATCATTATCTTTTTGATTATTAAATTGCTTGATTTTTTCAGGTGTTGATTGAGCCATAATTTTTTTTCCTCTTTCTACAATATCCATATTTTCTTGAATATCGGTTTGCTTAGTATCTATAACTTTTGCTTCTGAATTATCAAAACCAAATAATATTATTGCCATAAACATTACAACTGTTGCTTTAATACCTTTCATATTTATTCCTATCCAAGCTAATTCATGACCACCCGCTATCTTATAAAATACTCATAAAGTTGTAAAAGATAAACTAAAAAATACACAATAATAATAAAAAATTTTAATTATCCGTTAAAAATTAGCAAATGAACAATCTTAAAAAGAATGGCAAAAATAAAAGGGCTTCAAGTAGCCCTTTTATTATGAATAAATTCTAACTATTTGTTAAAGTTAATCCAAATATATCTAGTCATCATCACAATCATTCGGTTTTACATCCACTGAAAAAACTTTATCATCATTGATATAGTAATCATGATTAGCTCCTCGTGGAAATACTAATCTTAGTGTCTTCATACTAGAATCATCACCACAGTAAAAATCTAGCAATTTATTACGTAACTCTTTTTGAGTGCTTTCAGCCTGTAATGCATCTTTAGTGCTATTATTCACCACATATTTATAATTAATAGTTTTGTTATCTGTCGATACATCAACTAAAGTTGTGTTCTGATCAATTGCCGCTGGTAATTTTGTTTTAATTGCTTTAATCATCAAATTCTCAGCAACGCTATAATTACCTTCTTGCACCTTATTAAGCATATCTTCTTTTTCAGATTTTGTTTGTTCATACAAATCTTTCGCTTTATCACTAATGGCTGCACTTGTTTGTTTAGCTTTATCGCTAATCTCTGCGCCTATTTCCTTAGCTTTGTCACTAACATCAGCACTCATTTGCTTAACTTTATCGCCCAATTCTGAACCCATTTGCTGGACTTTGTCGCCCATGTCTGAGCTTGTTTGCTCGGCTTTTTGTTTTGTATCATCAACAGTTGATTTTGAATTATCACAATTAACTAAAAAAATTGCTAACACTGCTAAAGTGATCACTTTAAAAAGTTTCATTTTATTGCCCTTTCTGTTTTCTATTTTATATTGTGACGATGATAAATCAATTTATCATCGTCCGTTGATTTTAAAAATTAATAACTTATAACATTAACAGTAAAAAGATTTAAATCAATCTTTTTACTGTTACAAACAACAATTAGTTAATATGCATACCGCCGGTAACGCCATAAGTTTCGCCCGTAGTATAGCTTGATTCTTCTGATGCTAAATGCACATAAACACCAGCAAGTTCAACCGGTTGACCTGCGCGTTGTAATGGTGTTTGTTGGCCAAACTCAGGAATAACATCACTTGGTTGACCACCACAAATTTGTAATGGCGTCCAAACAGGCCCAGGTGCGACACTATTTACACGAATGCCTTTTGGCGCTAATTGCTTAGCTAAGCCACGAGTAAACGCGATAATAGCTGTTTTAGTTGCAGCATAATCTAATAAATTACCACTAGGTTGATAAGCCTGAACAGACGAAGTTGTAATGATGGTTGAACCCGGTTTTAAATACCCCAAAGCCGCTTTGGTGATCCAAAAAAGCGAAAATACATTAATTTCAAAGGTTTTCTTAATTTGCTCGGTGGTAAGTTCCATAATATCTTCAACTGCAGTTTGCTTACCTGCAACTAGTGTCAAATTATCTAATCCACCTAATTTATGGTATGCTTCATCAACTAATTTTTTACAAAAAGCCTCGTCACTTAAATCACCAGGAATTAATACGGCTTTGCGTCCAGCAGCTTGAATAACTTTAGCGACTTCTTCCGCATCTTTTTGTTCAACAGAAAGGTAATTTATTGCCACATCGGCCCCCTCTTTAGCATAAGCTATTGCCGCGGCTCGGCCGATACCTGAATCGCCACCAGTCACAAGCACTTTGCGCCCTTCTAAACGATTATGACCTTGATAGCTTTTTTCCCCACAATCAGGAAGCGGATTCATTTCGCACTGTAAAGCTGGCGCCTCCTGTTTTTGTTTTGGAAACTTGTCATGATGATATTTGGTAAGTGGATTATAGATTTGTTTGTTCATAATTTTCTCCTAAGTTAAACATGTATTTGAAAACAAATTCAATATAACTTAAATGAAATCAATTAATAATCACAAAATCCTATTGCTAAGCATATTTTAATCTTTAAAATACCCAATTAATTCAATAAATTATATTTACTGACAACATAAATTAGAATATTCTTTCTTAAAACTTAATCGTATTGTTCAATATCATCCCCAAAATTTAAAAATAAACAACTGAGGCTAATAATTAATAAAGGTGGCTTTCCATGATAGGCTTGGCGAGGTCAGTGAAATTAGTAATGCCTAAGCCATGAGTATTGCATAATCTTGCACCTGATTTAGTGTATCAAATTAAATTTAACTAAGCTAGCGATAACAAATTAAATTATTTTAATTAATATATTGATTTTATATAAAATATTTAAGTTTGCTTATTATTAATATCGTAGCGATAGTTAACACCATTAAAAAATCGTTCTTAAGCATGTCTATTTCATCACTACCTTTACTATGCCTCTTTATTAAAGCAGCCATCTCTTTCGGCTTTTCTATTCATTTTAGGTCAGGATGTTTTTGTGAGTGAGTTATTGATACGATATTTATCACACGTTTTAACTAATTAAGAGACTGCGAATACTCAATTAATCATGAAACGGTATAGAATCCTGAATATTTTTTACAAAAAATTTTTTAACTTTAACCTGACGTTTAATACCACATCTCATGGTTTTATAAGGTTCGTTGTTACTGGTCAAGGGGAAAGGCAAATAGCTTCAATCAGGCTTTTTTAGCACGTTATACATAGTCAGATAACTGACCATAAAGCATTTAGCCAAATCGGTAACAGCTATTTTTCCTTTATGATATAAGCGTCATATTTCTTGTCTGTAATACGGTATTAGTTTGTTTTTTTTATGTGTATTCATTACCGCCATTTCTCAAATTACTGTAAACAACACGAGAAATCCCTACAACTAACATTATAAAAAATACCAAAATAAATCCTTAATCCCCTAATATTTTTATACTAAAACACTAGTTTTCCTGAAACTTTTTTACAGCTTATTTATTCCATATAACAAAAACGACAAAAAACTATTGCACTTTTTTTTAAAACGAGTATTTTGTTAGAAATAATTTTAAAAAATGACAAAAAAGTTAATTATATCGCATTATGAAATTTTCACTCAAAATCGTCCTCATCAACATTATTGTCAGCGTGGTCATTATTCCAACGCGGGGGCGTTTTTTGAATTAAAAATGTGTTCATACATAAAATCAAAAACCCCCGCTCCCCAAAAAGCGGGGGTTTTTTTATGAATATTTTTTACAAACGGCTTATAAACAATGTTTTATAAACAGTAACTGAATAAAATAAGAACAAGTGAGGAATAAATGTTAGGAACACAGTGGATAGTAAAAACCTTAAAAGAAAAAGGCGTTACCACCGTTTTTGGATATCCCGGTGGACAAATTATGCCTCTATATGATGCGCTTTATGATGGTGGAATTGAGCATGTACTTTGTCGTCACGAACAAGGTGCTGCAATGGCCGCAATCGGCTATGCTCGTGCAACCGGAAAAACCGGCGTTTGTATTGCCACATCAGGCCCAGGTGCTACAAATATTATTACAGGGCTTGCCGATGCGTTAATTGATTCAGTACCTATTGTTGCCATTACAGGACAAGTGCCAACCAAACTTATTGGTACTGACGCCTTTCAAGAAGTGGATGTATTAGGATTATCACTAGCCTGCACCAAACACAGTTATTTAATTGACGATGCAAAAGACTTGCCCAACACCTTAGAGCAAGCATTTAACTTAGCCTGCTCGGGTAGGCCAGGACCAATATTAATTGATGTGCCCAAAGATATACAGCTTGCAAATCTTGACTATCAACAATATTTTACGCCATCCTCATTAAAAACCGCACAAGATAACAATCAACTATATCCAATCTCGCTTGATGATATAAAACAAGCCAAAGAAATGATCGCCCAAGCCCAAAAACCGATACTTTATATTGGTGGTGGTGTTGGACTTTCTGGCGCCATATCCGAGCTAAGAGATTTTATGGCCTTAACACACATTCCAAGTGTATCAACCTTAAAAGGACTTGGGGTTGCCGATTTGAATAATCCTTATTACTTAGGATTAATTGGTATGCACGGCGCCAAAGCTGCCAATTTAGCCGTACAAGAGTGTGATTTGTTAATTGCCTTAGGTGTTCGATTTGATGATAGAGTGACCGGCAACCTTAATGAATTTGCTCGACATGCTAAAGTACTTCATATAGATATCGATCAGGCCGAAATCAACAAATTACGCCAAACCCATTTAGGATTACAAGGCGATATAAAGCAAGTTTTACCACAACTAAATCAAACAGTTTCGATTCACGAGTGGCATAAAAAAGTTAATCAATTAAAAGCAGAGCACCCAACTCGTTACGATCATCCAGGCGAAGCGATCTACGCTCCTGCTTTATTAAAAACTCTCTCAGAAAAAAAATCAGCGTCTACGATTATTACTACTGATGTTGGGCAACACCAAATGTGGACAGCCCAGCATATGCGCTTTACCCACCCGCAAAACTTTATTACATCAAGTGGGCTTGGCACAATGGGATTTGGTTTACCGGCCGCTGTTGGTGCGCAAATGGCAAGACCAAATGATTGTGTGATTTGTGTATCGGGTGATGGATCTTTTATGATGAATGTCCAAGAACTCACCACCATTAAACGCAAACAACTACCCATAAAAATCGTATTAATTGATAACCAACGTCTTGGCATGGTTCGCCAATGGCAAGAGTTATTTTTTAATGAAAGATACAGCGAAACAAATCTATCAGACAATCCCGATTTTTTAATGTTAGCCAAAGCGTTTGACATACCGGGGCAAAGCATCAGCAAAAAATCACAAATTGATACAGCGCTTGATAACTTATTTAACTCAACAGGCGCTTACTTATTACATGTTTGCATAGATGAATTAGAAAACGTATGGCCACTAGTACCCCCTGGGGCAGCAAACGAAAACATGCTAGACAAAAGTTGCAAGGAGTAAGCAATGAACGAACAAGCACAATATCAATTGGCCATAAAGGCTTATGACAAATTGGGATCACTTGAACGTATATTACGAGTTATCCGGCATCGAGGTGGACATATTCAATCAATGCAAATGCAAACAATTGAAAACAATACACTGACTATGACATTAATATTAACCACTGAAAGACCGCTATCAACATTACAAAACCAAGTAGCAAAATTAGAAGATGTCATCGCGGTTGAATAATCATTTTCATAAACAACTTATTGTTAAATAATAAGTTAAATAAACAAGCATAGTATAATGCTTGACTGTTAAAGTACAAATACCTAAAGCAAAGTACCTGCTTAGCAAATTGAAAAATAAAGAGGAAAACAAAATGAGTTCTACAGCAAAATCAGATTATATTTGGTTGAATGGCGAAATGGTTCCATGGGCGGATGCCAAAGTACATGTGATGTCACATGCCTTACATTATGGTACTTCCGTATTTGAAGGTGTCCGTTGTTATAACACGCACAAAGGACCAGCCATATTTCGTCATAAAGAACATGCCCAAAGATTATTAAATTCAGCCAAGATTTATCGTTTTCCTGTTTCTTATTCGCTTGAAGAAATCATGGAAGCCACACGCCAAACGATCAAGAAAAACAAATTAGAAAGCGCTTATATTCGCCCATTAGTCTTTATTGGTGATGTGGGTATGGGCGTTAACCCACCTGAAGGTTACAAAACCGATGTCATGATTGCCGCATTTCCATGGGGTGCCTATTTAGGCGAAGAGGCCTTAGATCAAGGTATTGATGCCATGGTCTCCTCTTGGAATCGTGTTGCATCAAACACCATTCCAGCGGCGGCTAAAGCGGGCGGTAACTATTTATCGTCATTATTAATTGGATCTGAAGCTCGTGCTAACGGCTTCCAAGAAGGTATTGCATTAGACGTGCATGGTCACCTATCTGAAGGTGCTGGCGAAAACCTATTTATCATTAAAGACGGTATTTTATATACCCCTGTTTTATCGTCATCGGCTCTACCGGGCATTACACGTGATGCGGTATTAACACTCGCGCGCGATATAGGTATTGAAGTGCGTGAACAAACACTATCCCGTGAATCACTTTATTTAGCCGATGAAGTGTTTATGACAGGCACTGCGGCCGAAATTACCCCTGTGCGTAGTGTTGATCGCATTCAAGTTGGCATTGGTCGCTGTGGTCCAATCACTAAACAAATTCAACAAGCATTCTTTGGCTTATTTAATGGTAAAACCGAAGATAAATATGGTTGGTTAGATCTGATTAAATAAAACGAAAAATCAAAAGCCGCCAACACACTTGGCGGATAACATTTTCACTTAATGATTGATTTTAAAGAACTACAGACCGTTAAACACGGTCACTTGCATAAAAAATTGGGAGCAAGAAATGCCTAAATATCGTTCAGCAACGTCAGTCGAAGGCCGAAACATGGCTGGCGCCCGCGCATTATGGCGTGCAACTGGCGTAAAAAATGAAGACTTTGGTAAACCCATCATTGCGGTGGTCAACTCATTCACGCAATTCGTACCGGGACATGTCCATTTAAAAGACATTGGTCAACTGGTTGCCAAACAAATTGAAGCATCGGGTGGTATTGCCAAAGAATTTAACACCATCGCCGTTGATGATGGCATAGCTATGGGGCATGGGGGTATGCTGTACTCATTACCATCGCGTGAACTCATTGCTGATTCTGTTGAATATATGGTTAACGCGCATTGTGCTGATGCTATGATCTGCATCTCAAACTGCGACAAAATCACCCCCGGCATGTTAATGGCCTCGCTTCGTTTAAATATTCCAACTGTGTTTGTCTCTGGCGGACCAATGGAAGCGGGCAAAACCAAACTTTCCGATCAAATTATTAAATTAGATCTTGTTGATGCTATGATTCAAAGCGCCAACCCAAATGTCAGTGACGAAGATAGCAAAGCGATTGAAGAATCTGCTTGCCCGACTTGCGGATCTTGCTCTGGCATGTTTACCGCCAATTCCATGAATTGCTTAACCGAAGCACTAGGGCTTTCACTACCGGGTAATGGCTCATTAGTTGCTACCCACAAACAACGTGAACAGCTCTTTTTAAATGCCGCTAAGCGCATTGTTGAAATCACAAAACGCTATTACGAACATGATGATGTTTCGTATCTACCTCGCTCAATTGCCACTAAAGCCGCTTACGAAAATGCCATGTCGCTTGACATTGCTATGGGCGGTTCAACCAATACGGTACTTCATTTACTTGCCACCGCGCAGGAAGGCGAAATCGACTTCACCATGTCTGATATCGACAGACTATCACGTAAAGTGCCACATTTATGTAAAGTCGCACCGAGTACTCAGTTATATCATATGGAGGATGTACACCGTGCTGGTGGCGTTGTCGCCATTATGTCTGAATTGGATAAAGCAGGTTTACTCAATCGCAATGTTCATAATGTACTTGGTCTTTCATTAGAACAAACCTTTGCAAAATATGATATCAGGCAAACAGATGACGAAGCTGTCAAAAAAATGTATCGCAGTGGGCCAGCAGGCATTCGCACTACCAAAGCTTTCTCGCAAGATTGCTATTGGGAGACACTTGACGACGACCGTGTAAATGGTTGTATTCGCGATAAAGCCCACGCCTATAGCCAAGATGGCGGACTTGCCACACTCTATGGCAATGTAGCCCTTGATGGTGCAATTGTTAAAACCGCAGGGGTCGCTGCTGAAAATTTAGTTTTCCAAGGCCCGGCAAAAGTATTTGAAAGCCAAGAAGATGCTGTTGAGGCTATTTTAGGGGGCAAGGTTGTGGCTGGTGATGTAGTTGTTATTATTTACGAAGGTCCAAAAGGTGGCCCGGGAATGCAAGAGATGCTTTATCCGACAAGCTACTTAAAATCAATGGGACTGGGTAAATCCTGTGCACTGATTACCGATGGCAGATTTTCGGGTGGATCTTCGGGCTTATCAATTGGTCATATCTCACCCGAAGCCGCAAATGGCGGTATTATTGGTCTTGTGCGCGATGGAGATATTATTGATATTGATATTCCAAATCGCAAATTAGTATTAAAAGTCCCTGATGACGAACTTGAACGCCGCCGCGTAGCCGAACTTACCCGTGGCGACAAAGCCTTTACCCCTCACAATCGCGATCGCTATGTCTCTTATGCACTAAAGGCTTACGCCAGTTTAGCAACAAGTGCAGATAAAGGTGCCGTTCGTGATAAAAGCAAACTAGGTGGTTAACGTGAAACAACAAAATAACAACAAGCTCACTGGTGCCGATTACTTAAAAGCAACACTCTGTAGCGCCGTATACGACGTGGCCGAAGTCACCCCGTTAGAAAAGATGGAAAAAATCTCGACACGATTAAAAAACCAAATTTTTGTAAAGCGCGAAGATCGGCAATTAGTTCACAGTTTCAAAATCCGTGGTGCCCAAGCAATGATAGCCAGTCTAAATGAAGACGAACGTAAATGTGGCGTTATTGCCGCATCGGCTGGCAACCATGCACAAGGCGTGGCTTTTTCGGCCACAAAATTAGGCATAAACTCATTAATCGTCATGCCATTAACCACCGCCGACATAAAAGTTGAAGCAGTCAAAAGCTTTGGTGGCGAAGTACTCCTTTATGGCGCCAATTTTGACGAAGCCAAAGCGAAAGCCATGGAACTGGCAAAAGAACAAAAACGCATCTTTATTCCACCGTTTGATCACCCGCTTGTGATTGCAGGGCAAGGCAGTATTGCCATGGAATTATTACAACAAAATGCCAAACTCGATCGTATTTTTGTGCCAGTCGGCGGGGGCGGGCTTGCTGCGGGTGTGGCGGTATTAATCAAACAAATCATGCCATCAATCAAAGTCATTGCCGTTGAACCTGCTGATGCAGCTTGCTTAAAAGCGGCACTCGACGCAGGCAAACCGGTTGATTTAAACCGCGTTGGGCTATTTGCTGAAGGGGTTGCCGTTAAACGAATTGGCGAGGAAACTTTCAGGCTTTGTCAGCAATATATTGATGATATTATTACCGTTGATAGCGACGAAATTTGCGCCGCAGTGAAAGACTTATTTGATGATGTGCGGGCCATTGCTGAACCCTCTGGTGCTGTTGCATTAGCGGGTTTAAAAAAATACGTTGAACAACACAATATTTGTTGTGAAAACCTTGCCCATATATTATCTGGCGCCAATCTAAACTTCCATAACTTACGTTATGTGTCTGAACGTTGCGAACTCGGTGAAAAACGCGAAGTCCTGCTAGCAGTCACTATCCCTGAAAAAAAAGGCAGTTTTTTAACATTTTGTCAGCTTCTAGGTGGGCGCTCGGTAACCGAATTTAATTATCGTTATCATGATGATAAATCCGCTTGTATTTTTGTAGGGATTAAAATGTCTCAAAGTAATGAGAAAGATGAAATCATACAAGAATTAAGTGCAACAGGTTATTCGGTTGTGGATCTAACCGAAGACGAAATGGCAAAACTGCATGTACGCTATATGATTGGCGGCAAGCCTTGCAAACCAATACAAGAGCAAGTATACAGTTTTGAATTTCCTGAATCGCAAGGGGCTTTGCTTAAATTCCTACAAACATTAGGCACCAATTGGAATATCTCAATGTTCCATTACCGTAGCCATGGCACCGATTATGGACGTGTACTTGCTGCGTTTGAAATCGACGAAACAACCATTAAACAGTTTAACCAACACCTAACCGAGCTAGGTTATGGTTTTCATAACGAAACACATAATCCATCGCTCAAGTTGTTTTTAACTAATTAAGTGTCATAATTACTTGCGTTGTTTACCATAATTTGAAAAACAACTGTAAAGCATCGACATAACGCCATATCCCATACAAGCGATATGGCGTTATATCATAAAAAAATCCTCATCACCAATTTGGCTAACCGCTTTATGGTCATTCGTCCAGCCACTTATTGCACTGAAAGACTTCATTAAACATTAAATCACACGACGCAATTGCATATAAACAACATAATGTTCTAGGTGAGTTGCGTGTTTACTACGGGGCATTTGCACAACTATTCACTTTTTAGACCATATTTTTTGTAAAAAATATTCAGGATTCTATACCGTTTGATGATGAATTGAGACATTTCTATCTCTGATTTTTTAAAACATGTGCTCACCACCGTATCAATTAAAAATTCACCACACTGGCAGCCTTAAAATAAATAGGTAAGTCGAAAGTGTGACAAGTACTTTAATAGAGTATGTGCCATAATCAGCAAATTCAGCAAATAATGAGCGATTGAAAACTTTGCTTAATTTCTACTTTTATACTCCTAGTGACTGATTTTTATAATTGCGCTTGCTTAAGCCGCCAACCACGCTTTTGGCATCGTCGGTCAGAGGCGTTTTTGTGACTTTCAGTCATTAAAACTCAAGACTCGCAGGCTTTTCCTGCTCAGCGCCCCAACTGCGAGGGGCGCTGTTCTTTGCTATATTATCCTCTATTTTCACCATAAGCGTTCCCTGCACCCTAAGAATTAAGGACTAAACACTAAGGTGTAACGCAAAAAGCGTGATGACTGTAGCTGGGCTCGGTTTTGTAGACGATGCCGTAGGACGAGTAGACAGTGAGGCCATAATTATCTGTCCAGTAGTTGTCGTTGACTACGTTCGCATGAGCGACAATGTCCGCATAGTGGTTAGGTGGGATAGGCCCCCACTCCGTAAAAAACCCTGCGCCTATTCGCCGTTGGTAACCATTAAAACCCGACGATGGCGTGGCGCCATCATCATCGCCAAATCTACCGCATGGGAACAACGTCTTCCTTGCACACTTCGCATTGGTTAAATCCCTTACCTTCGCCAAGCGATAACCTGCACGACGACACCATTCAGCTTGATTAAACGCAGTATCACGAACATCTCCTCGATTGGCGAACCACTGCCTCAACACAAATCCATATTTTACTACCTCAACGCCATTTCTATTTCTACCCACTAACTCAAATGTTTGCGGTAACCTTGGCCTATACAATGTTCGTCGAGGATTTTTATCTTTCCATTCACTCTTTGTATAAGATGGACCATTTAGAACAACCCGAGCTACAATTTTATTCCAATCCTCTCTAGGAAGAAAAACAGCATCAATACCAAGAATATCATTCTTATGCATCAACATCCAAGAACCAGCTTCAACATTTACCACTGTCGCAGTGATTCCCTCATGCGTGACGGGTGCCCATGTCAATTCTCTTACATCTATTCCTCTTATGAGTAAATCAAAATATAACTTATTCGCACCTGTAGTCGGGAAATTTAGACTATATGATGATTTAACTAAAAAGCCCTTATAAGGATTCCATATGTCAGCTGGACCTGCATAACGTGCATAATTGCTGTCATACCAACTTAGACTCGGCCTTGCATATTCAATAACTGGCGGCGGCGGTGGCGGTGGCGGCGGTGGCGGCGGTGGCGGCGGTGGCGGCGGTGGTGGCGGTGGCGGTGGTGGCGGTGGTGGCGGAGGTAATTCTGGAAGTGGTGTTGAAGGTAAAATTATTGCATCACTACGATTACCCGCTCGATCCATTTTACCATTCAATGCCTGTAAATCCCATGGAGATGACAATAATAACACCGTCAACGCCAACGGAGTTTTTCGAGATAATTTTGATAATAATTTGAGGGATAACTTCGAGGATATAAACGAGCAAAGCGTTAAAACGCGTCTATTTAATAAATTTAAGACATAGGTTTGCCAGCGCTGGTGTCTGGTGTCTGGTGTCTAAAATGATAATGCATTGCGGTTCACCTGTCAAGTAAATTGTTGTTTTATTTATCCTTTTTATGTTCGTTCGCTTATTAAATAATCCGTTTTTTAAGTTGATGAAAGTATAACCATTAAAAAAAAGCTTGGCTAGTTTTTTTTGGGGGAATTTTTGGTAAAAATTAGTTAAGTGTCACTTCGGTTAAGTTTTATAAAAAAACTTTAATAAATAGTTGGTTTTTCATAAAAAACAATAAAATAAAAACTTTAATAAAATCAATTGCTTTTCTGACAATTTTTTGCCTAACATTCAGGCTTTTGTTTTAATGGGTAGAATGGATTGAGTGCAGTGGTTTCATTCATTTGCTGTTTAGATGTTCAAAATAGCTATAGTGACCACATCTGAAACCTTGCCACACTAAAATAGACTATGGTTTTCAGTTATTAAAGCACAAGACTCGCTGGCTTTGCCTGCTCAGCGCCCCAAATGCTCGGGGGGCGCTACACTAGGGCTTTGTTCTTTGATTGATTATCCTTAATCAGTGCCATAAGCCCAACTAGGGAGCAAGAATTAAGAACTAAGGCGTGGCGCAAATACCGCGCGGACTATTACTTGTTTGATTGAAGTACACGTCGCCGACATCCGAGTCCACATCAAACTGAGTATTTCCCGTCGTGTCACTCGTCCAGTATTGGTAATCATAGACGAAGCCAGCTTCAGCATAAAGGTACGTACCACCCCATTCAGTGAAAAATCCTGCCCCTATTCGACGCTGGTAATGATTCCCACTTGATGATGGCGTAGCACCGACAGAGCCTTTACACCAATCACCTTCCCATGTACCCAAACAGACTGCGTTGGTGAGATCCCTTACCTGTGGCACTCGATAGCCTAAATCGCTACACCACGCTTCGGTGTTAGGATAGTTATCTTCTTTATCTCCGCGATTCACGAACCACTTCTGTAATACAAATCCATATTTTACCAGCTCATTGCCAGTACTAACATCTCTACCCACTAACTCGAATATCTGCGGTAAACTTGGCACAGCAATTCGATTAGGATGAGGATTGTTTATTTGGGCGTTTGCCTCTGGACCTTTTAGTGTAACGCGCGTCACAATTTCACCTCCAGATGGAAGCCAATCATCTTCAGCCCATATCCATGTCACTATGGCAGTTATTCCCCCATGTGTAACTGGCTCCCATATCAATTGACGTGCATCAATGCCCTCTATAACTAAATCAAAATATAATCCATCAGCTCCCGTGGTTGGAAAATTAAGGTCGTATGATGCGCCATTGGTTGATTGAATAAGGAATCCCCCTTCGGGATTCCATATATTAGCTGGACCGGCGAAGTTGACTCCGCTAATCTCCGCACCATTTTTACCAAATAGCAAATTCGGCCTTGCAAAATGGAGTATCGGTATTGATGGCGGTAGTATTATTGCATCGCTATGATTATCGACTGTTCGACTATTTGCCTGAGAATCCAATGAATACGGCAATAACAAAACCAACGTTAGCAGGATTTTCGGGGGTAATTTTGATAGTAATTTAAGAGATAACTTCGAGGATATAAACGAGCAAAGCGTTAAAACGCGTCTATTTAATAAATTTAAGACATAGGTTTGCCAGCGCTGGTGTCTGGTGTCTGGTGTCTAAAATGATAATGCATTATGGTTCACCCGTCAATTAAGTTTATGTTTTATTTGTCTTTTTTTGCGTTCATTTGATTATTAAATCAGCTACTTTTTAATTAATTGAAGTATAACCGTTAAAAAAAAGCTTGGCTAGTTTTTTGGGATGATTTTTTAAAGAAATGTCACTGTCAGCATTAATTAAGCTTTTGTAAAACACTTAAATTATTGAAAAATTTTCATTATATTATTTTGATAGAAATCATTTCGGCGTGGTTAGGTTTCGGATATTTTAACCTTTTAATAAAATAAATAGTAACAGTAACAACGTCCAACTTAGGGGATTTTGTGCGAAATCCTCAACATTACACGTATCATCCTGATACTCACCTCTTCGAGGCTACTTTCGCTTTGTTCAGATGTTCAAATTTGTTCCACAAGACACAAACTCGCCAAACAGCCCTGCTTGACATGCTAACCTCACTGAGGTGTCGGCACATTCTAATGTCGGAATGTACCAACAATGAAACAATGTTTTACTTAATAGACTTTGTTTAGTATAGGATTAAAGTTTTATTTACCGATACAAAACGAACTGAATATACGACCTAATAAATCATCAGAGGTAAATTCTCCTGTAATTTCGCTCAGGGCTTCTTGTGCTAGTCTTAGCTCTTCAGCTAGCAATTCGCCAGCATGGAAAGTAATGAGTTGGTACTTACCATTATTTAAATGTTCTGCTGCTTTTTCTAGTGCTTGTAGATGGCGGCGACGTGCTAAAAATCCACCTTCAGTGCTACTGGTAAAGCCCATGACTTGTTTGAGATGATCACGCAATAAAGCCATTCCCTCTCCTGTTCGTGCTGAAAGCTGAATCAGTGAGTAGCCGTTTACTTCACTGTATCCTAGTGCTTCGCCAGTTAAATCGGCTTTGTTGCGGATGACGGTGACGGGCATCTGTTTTGGTAAGCGTTCAATAAATTCTGGCCATAGTTTTTCTGGATTGGTTTCTATTGTCGTTGTGCTGTCGACCATAAATAATACACGATCAGCTTGCTCTATTTCTTGCCAAGCGCGTTCAATGCCAATGCGTTCTACTTCGTCACTCGCTTCGCGTAAACCAGCGGTATCGATAATATGTAGTGGCATACCATCAATGTGAATATGTTCGCGTAGCACGTCTCGAGTTGTGCCGGCGATATCGGTCACAATGGCGGCATCACGCCCTGCCAGTGCATTAAGTAGGCTTGATTTACCGGCATTAGGCCGTCCTGCTATAACGACTTTCATGCCTTCTCGTAATAGCGTTCCTTGTTTCGCTTCTTGCCGTACTTCGCTTAAGCGAGTAATGACTTCGTTTAGTTGTGCTTCAATTTTACCGTCTGATAGAAAGTCAATCTCTTCTTCGGGGAAATCAATTGCTGCTTCGGTAAAAATGCGTAAATGGATTAATGACTCAACCAGTGCATTTACTTTTTTAGAAAATACACCTTGTAAGGATGATATTGCTGATTTTGCTGCCTGTTCTGAACTAGCATCAATTAAATCAGCAATCGCTTCGGCTTGAGCAAGATCTAGTTTATCATTTAAAAATGCCCGTTCTGAAAATTCACCTGGGCGAGCAATACGGACTTGCGGCACTTCAAGAACACGTTTTAAGAGTAAATCTAAAATAACCGGTCCACCATGTCCTTGTAGTTCAAGCACATCTTCGCCAGTAAATGAATGAGGATTTGGGAAGAATAAAGCAATGCCCTCATCTAAGGTTGAACCATCTGAGGCTAAAAAAGGCAAATAATCAGCATGACGAGGCTTAGGTAATTTGCCTAATACAGCTTGAGCAACAGCCTGAACCTTTGGTCCTGAAATACGTAAAATACCGACCCCACCACGACCAGGTGGGGTTGCTTGCGCGACAATAGTATCTGAATTCATATGTATCAATTTCTAAATTAAATAGCAATACATCATAATACCATGGACAAGAAGCAAAAACAGCTGTTGCTTATTTAGCTAATCATGCAAAGATATGTCATTTTAAAAATCAAGCGGTTTAAATGAATAGTCAAAAAAGGTTCTGTCTAAATCTAATTTTTAGGATGATCAAATAACCACGAATTAGCTAATGCTAAAGGCTCTCTTATCATTGCGATGTATTTATCAAAATTAGAAAAACGCAATGGCGCCGATAATCCCGATACATCCGTAACCCCTGAACGTTTAGCTAGCATTACCGAGCGTAATAAATGAAAATCATTAGTAACAACAACCGTTTTCCCTAAAGGTAATACCTCATTGGCATATATAAATTGTTGGGCTGTTCGGGTTGATTTGTCTTCAATATAGATTCGCGAAGCGTCTATGCCTTGGTTTACTAAGTAATTAAACATCACGCTAGCTTCAGTGGCTGATTCGTCTTTGCCTTGTCCACCACAAACAACAGCTTTCGTATTGGGATTATTTTGCAAATAAGTGGCAGCTACATCTAAGCGAATTTGTAAGGTTAAAGGCGCCATTGCTGGCGTGCCAACAACTTGTGAACCCAACACAACTAGTGTATCAGCGTTATTAATGGGCTTTTGTTGAGCATAGATAAAAATAATAATATTACAAACAATAAAATAACCTAAAATGGCGATAACAGCATAATTGAATAATTTTAAAATTTTCATTAAATCAATATCCTTTTTTAAAGCAATCGTCAAAATGGTCATTGATTAGTCCCATTGATTGCATAAATGCGTAACAAATCGTTGAGCCAACAAAACTAAAGCCCCTCTTTTTTAATGCCTTTGACATCTGGTCAGATAGTTCGGTGCTCACGGGGACTTCACTTTTGTCTTTATAGTGGTTAATCATCGGTTTACCCTTAACAAAAGACCAAATAAGTTGTGAAAAATCTTCGCCATTATTTTGCATAGCTAAATAAGCCTGTGCATTTTTTACAATACTATTAAGCTTTAATCGATTACGAATTAATCCTTTGTTTTCAAGCAATTTTTCGATATCGTCAGACGATAATTTTATAATTTTTTGAGGATCAAAATTGAAAAAACAACGTCGATACTCGTCTCGCTTTTTTAATACCGTGATCCACGACAAGCCAGCTTGTTGTCCTTCTAAACAAATTTTTTCAAATAGCTTAAGGCTATCATATTGGGCTATGCCCCACTCGTTGTCATGATAAGCAATATACAGCGGATCGTTTGTCACCCAACTGCAACGCTTTACTTTTTGGTCTATCATTAAATCATCCTTTTGGATTAACCACCATGGTATGGTAAATGATGATATCTTTTATCCAATAAAATATAAATATATTAAGATTATAAATTAAATACACAACTTAATCTCATTCATTAAATTTTTTTATGATAGGAAAAAAGGCATCTTTTTGTGGCAGAATGGGGGGTTCTTTATAAGCTTTGGTCAAAAAAGATAAATTTTCTTGATTTTTTATCTCAATTTAACAATAAGAATAAGGTTAGTTCATGAATCAGTCTGAAATCAATGCTCGGTTACAACCCACTGCACGACCATTAAATAGTAAAGATCTAAAAACGTTAGTGTTATCTTCTTTAGGCGGTACGCTAGAGTTTTATGATTTTGTTATCTATGCACTTTATATCGATACCATCGTTAAACCGCTATTTTTACCCCACTCGTTATCACCTTTGACATTAGATCTGTTTGCTTGGGGGATTTTCGCTGCTGGTTATTTGGTGCGCCCTATTGGTGGCATTATTATGGCTCACTTTGGCGATAAAATGGGCCGTAAAAAGATGTTTACCCTAAGTGTCGCAATGATGGCGCTACCGACTTTCATCATTGGGGTTTTACCCACTTACGAAATGATCGGTATTTTTGCACCACTATTGCTTTTGATTATGCGTATGTTGCAAGGTGCAGCGATCGGTGGCGAAATGCCTGGTGCTTGGGTATTTATTGCTGAACATGTACCAAAGCAACGTTATGGACTTGGTGTTGGCACATTAACATCAGGAATTACTGGCGGTATTTTACTTGGTTTTATTGTCACAATTATTATTGATCTGTGTTTTACTAAGCAAAATATCTTAGATTATGCATGGCGTATTCCGTTTATTATTGGTGGTATTTTTGGGGTAATTTCGGTTTATTTGCGCCGTTTTTTATCTGAAACACCTATTTTCAAGGAATTAGCGGCACGTAAAGCGATTGAAAAAAACATCCCAGTTGTTACTGTACTTCAAAAACACAAAACAGCCTGTTTGATTGTTGCATTGTTAACGTGGTCATTGTCTACCGCTATTATGGTGGGGATTTTAATTACCCCAGGTCGTATTGTGGGCGGAATGTACCACTTTGCTAACCTTGATTGGCGGATCGGTGGTTGTATTGCAGCTTTAACCTTAACATTAGGTTGTATTATTTCTGGTTGGTTAGATGATAAGCTTGGTTCAACTAAAACCTCGATGATTTGTTGGGGTGGGCTTGCTGTTTCGAGTCTCTATTTTTATAGTTCTTTATCGCCTGATATGTCAATCACCAAGCTTTATTTGATTTGGGCTATTTTTGGACTTTTCATTGGTTCTATCGCTATGACACCAATTATTGGAACAAGAACGTTTCCACCAGCAATTCGCTATTCAGGTTTGTCGTTTTCTTATAATTTAGCTTATGCGCTATTTAGTGCTATTACGCCAACGTTAACGATTTATCTATTAAGTCCTGAACATTTATTAGGGAAATATAGTTATCTGGGTGCAGGTATCTATATCTCTTTTGTGGCATTAATTGCAATTGGAGTTGGTTTCTATCCTTTAGCAAAAAAGGGCTGGAGCAGTAACTCAACTAATCATTAACAGTAAGATTCTTTTTTTGCAATAAAAAGCAGGGAACTCGCCTGCTTTTTTATTTAACTTAGTGCTATACAGTAGCTGCCATATTATCGCATAGTAACAAACTCTTCAGCAGCAGTTGGGTGAATCGCAACGGTGTTATCAAAATCCTTTTTCGTTGCACCCATTTTTAGTGCTACGGCAAAGCCTTGTAACATTTCGTCCATCCCATAACCAATACCATGAATACCAACAATTTTTTCATCTTTACCGGCGCACACTAACTTCATACGGCATGGTTGACGATGTTGTGTAACTGCGGTATACATGGCCGTAAAGGTGGATTTATAGGCTTTGACGTTTTCTTGACCATATTGCTGTATCGCTTCTGGCTCCGTCAACCCTACTGTTCCAATTGCTGGATGGGTAAAGACAACGGTTGGAATATTACTATAATCTAAATGTTCATCAGGCTTATTGTTAAAAAGCCTTTCTGATAAGCGACGACCAGCGGCAACCGCAACTGGCGTTAATGCCATGGCACCAGTATCATCACCAACTGAATAAATGCCCTGTACATTAGTATTTTGATATTTATCCACGACCACAAAGCCTTTATTATCAATTTCAATTCCAGCTGCCTGTAAATTCATGTCATTTGTAGCCGGCTCACGACCAATTGCCCAAATTAAACAGTCGACAGTATAACTTTCGCCATTTTCTAGTGTTAAAGTTAATGACTCATCACTGTTTTTAGTAACGGATTTTGGCACCGCAAAAGTATGAAGTTGTTGCCCTTCTGTTTTTATCACTTCCATTAAGGTTTCAACAATTAATGGATCAAAAGCGCGTAATGGTGTTGCATTGCGAACAAATTGATGAGTTTGCGCACCAAGTGCATGTAATACACTTGCGATTTCGCAAGCAATATAACCAGCGCCAACAACGGCCACACGCTTAGGTAAGGCTTTTAGCGCAAAGAAACCATCAGATGTAATACCATATTGCGCGCCTGGGATATTCGGAATCGTTGGTTTACCCCCGACAGCTATCAGAATATGATCGGCACTATAATGTTCACCATTTACCTCAACGGTATGAGAGTCAACAAACTTAGCATATCCATGAATCACATCAACTTTATTATTATTGAGAACTCGATCATACGATTGATGGATTCGATCAATATAAGCGCTTCTGCTCGCAATTAATTTATCCCAATTGAATTGGTTAATGGTGGTATCAAAACCGTAATCGGGACCATAATGATTAATGGCTTCAGCAATTTGTGCACCATACCACATGACTTTTTTAGGCACACAACCAACATTCACACAGGTTCCGCCTAATAATTTTGCCTCAATAATAGCACATTTTTTTCCATAGGATGCAGCTCGGTTAACTGATGCTATTCCACCACTACCGCCACCAATAGCAATATAATCATAATGTTTGGTCATAAAATATCCTTAACACTCATTTTCATAATTTGGTTATTAGCTTTGCATAAAGTGCATAATAAAAAAAGTATTAATTTTGAAATTTAATAATAGTTATTAACGATTAATCATACTAATTATTATTAACGTTCTATATTATTAAGAGATTTGATTAAAACGGTGACCAATTTTTATATTAAGTTATGTTTAAAACAAGATAATAGTTAATTGAAGTTATAGAAGCTTGAAAAACAATCAGCTACTTACCGAAGTAGCCGATTTTATCTACTATAATTTAGCGATTTTTTATTACATTAATAATGTTGGTCGTGGAACAGCCATCTTCAAAGTTAAGCACTTTAACGCTACCGCCAGCAGCGATAACTTCTTTGCCCCCAGCGATATCTTCGGGTTTATAATCGCCACCTTTGACTAAGACATCGGGCAAGACGTTAGCAATGAGTCGTTGAGGGGTTTCTTCTTCAAATGGAACAACCCAGTCAACTGAATCAAGCGCTCCCAGTACAATCATTCGTTGCATTAACGGGTTAATCGGTCGGGATTCGCCCTTTAACTGTTTAACCGAAGTATCACTGTTCACAGCAACAATTAAACGATCCCCTAGTTTACGCGCATTAGCAAGGTAAGAAACATGACCCGCATGTAAAATGTCAAAACAGCCATTGGTCATGACAATTTTTTCACCACGCATGCGCGCTTTTCGAACCTCTTCTTTTAGCTCATCTTCGCTCATGACACCAAAACCATCATCAGCACGTGCGCGTATGGCATTTTCTAGTTCGACTTGTGAAACGGTCGATGTACCAAGTTTGCCAACAACCACACCAGCTGCTGCATTGGCTAAAAAGCAACTTTCGTCTAAAGATTGCCCAGCGGCTAAAGCAGCGGCTAATGTCGCAATTACAGTATCGCCAGCACCAGTCACATCAAATACTTCTTTAGCTTGGGTTGGCAGGTGGTAAATCGGTTTGTCCAATTGTAGTAATGTCATACCTTTTTCACTTCGTGTTACTAAAAGCGCTTTTAGATCGTACTGTTTAATCAATTGGTAACCTTTTTCTACGATATCTTCTTCGCTTTGACAATGGCCAACTACGGCTTCAAACTCCGACATATTAGGTGTTAAGATTGTTGCACCACGATAACGTTCAAAATCCGTACCTTTGGGATCAACTAAAATCGGTACATTGGCTTGATTGGCAAGCTTAATCATTGCTTGAACAGCTGATAATGCCCCCTTAGCATAATCTGACAGAACTAACACTTTATGGGTTGTTAATGCAGTTTGAATGCGCTCAAGAATCGGCGTTGCATCAATATTACCAAATCCTTCTTCAAAATCGATACGAATCAATTGTTGATTGCGTGATAGGACACGTAATTTGGTGATGGTTGGGTGCGTTGAAACGGATACAAAATCACAGTGAACTTTATGTTTACTGAGTTGTTCATCAAGAATTTTTGCAGGTTCATCAATGCCTGTTAAGCCAATAAGTCGTGCATTACCACAAAGTGAAGTAATATTCATGGCAACATTGGCAGCGCCACCTGGGCGCTCTTCTAAAGAGTCGATTTTAACAACTGGCACTGGTGCTTCAGGCGATATTCGATTAGTTCCCCCATACCAATAGCGATCTAACATAATATCGCCCACAACTAATACATTGGCACAATTAAAATCAGGTAATGATGTATTCATTATGACTCTTTATCCTTACTTGTTCAGTTAATTCATCGTTTATCTGTTTAGGTCTCTTTATCAGATTCATGACTGTCGTCATCTTCTATATTGTCGTTTTGACGTGGTTGGTAAAAACGGGCAAAAAAGGTGCCAATTTCAAACAGGAAACAGATAGGTACAGCCAATAATATTTGTGAAAAGACATCCGGAGGCGTTACAAACATCGCGACAGCAAACACCCCAACAATAATATAAGGGCGTTTTTTACGTAGGCTTTTAGGTGTAGTGATTCCTGTCCAGCAGAGCAAAATAATAGCGACTGGCACTTCAAAAGCAAAGCCAAATACCACAAAAAGTGTCATAACAAAATCAAGGTACTTGGTGATGTCAGTATTAATAGCTACATCAACTGGCGCCGTATGAATAAAAAAGTAAAACGCCAGTGGAAACACCACAAAATAAGCAAACGCTATCCCCATATAAAAAAGGATCGTGCTTGATACAATTAGTGGCATCACCAGACGTCTTTCATGTTGGTAGAGTGCCGGTGCAATAAATCCCCAAATTTGGTACAGTACATACGGAATTGAGATAAATATCGCCACAACGGTTGTTAGCTTAATTGGCGTAAAAAACGGGGCTGCAATATCGGTTGCTATCATGCTACTACCCTGAGGTAATTGGCTGATAAGTGGATTTGCTACAATGTAATAGATATCATTGGAAAAATAGAGTAAACAAGCTAATACCAGCAAGATGCAGATAATGCAACGTAGTAGTCGTGTTCTGAGTTCAATAAGATGACCAATTAATGGTTGAGTAGCGTCTTCTGTCATGATTTATTTTTATCTGAGTCAATTTGGGGATTGATTTGTGTTGCCGAGTCGATTTCATTTTTTAATGATTCTGTTACGCGCTTTAAATCATCGATAGATTCTTGAATTTCTGGCGTAAGTGTTGTTAAACCACTTTGTTCAGCCTTTTTTAAACTATCTTGTAATTCTTGTAGTTTAAGTTCTTTATTTAACTCTAACTGTACAGTGGCTGACATGCGGCGTAACATCTTTATCCAGCCTGCAACTGTTTTTATCGCAACAGGTAACCGTTCTGGACCTAATACCACCAGACCAATAATTAATACTAATAGTAATTGACCAAAGCTAATATCAAACACAACTTACTCTTTTTTGTTGTGATTATTAACATCAGATGAATCAATATTCTCGACTTTTTTTGAATTGTCTTGTTGTTTTTTATCGTTATTATCATCATCACTCATGGCTTTTTTAAAACCTTTAATTGATTCACCAAGATCAGAACCCAATGAACGTAATTTTTTCGTTCCAAATAACAATACAACAACAGCAATTAATATAAGGAGTTGAGGCAAGCTTGGCATCATGATAATTATCTCCAATGGGGGTACATAATCAAATTATACACGCAAATTAGAATATTCCCAAATAATCAGCTCAACGCACTATCAATATCATAATACATAAAGCGCAAACTAACCCAAGCATTCCATATAGCGTTCGTTCACGCTTTTTACTATGCTGTAATTCTTGATTAATTTGGTTTAATTGAACATTCATCTGTTTGGTGGTTCGTTCAAAATCATTTAATTTTTCTGGTAACTGTGGCAATAAAGTGCGCCACTCAGGCAATGATTCCCAAGCTTGTTGCAGTATTTTTTTAGCACTATATTTATCTTGATACCACTTTTCTAAAAATGGCTTTGCTGTTTGCCATAAATCAAGTTCAGGATAAAGCTGACGACCAAGTCCTTCAATATAAAATAGCGTTTTTTCAAGCAGGGTTAATTGAGGTTGAATATCCATGTCAAATTGACGCGCCACTTGAAATAATTGCAATAAAATCTGTGAAAATGAGATTTCAGCTAAGGGTTTTGCAAATGCTGGCTCACACACATTGCGCATTGCCATTTCAAGCGCTATAGCATCGGTAGTTTCTGGTACCCAACCTGATGTGATATAAGTTTCGGCTATTTTTCGATAATCTCGATTAAAAAATGCCAAAAAATTCTCGGCAAGATAGCGCTGATCATCATTACTTAATATGCCAACAATGGCACAATCAATACCAATATAGCGAGGATTTTGTGGATCGGTAATATCGACAAAAATATTACCCGGATGCATATCAGCATGGAAAAAATTATCACGAAATACTTGGGTAAAAAAAGCTTGAACACCTCGCTCTGCAAGTAATTTCATATTGACATTATTCTGCTTAAGTTGCTCGATATCTGAAATGGGAATCCCTTTAATGCGCTCTTCAACAATTACATTTTTTCGACAAAGATCTTGATAAACATAAGGAATATATAAAGTATCACTATTAATAAAGTTATCACGCAATCTAACAGTATTGTAAGCCTCTTTTTGTAAATCCAACTCTTTTAATAGCGTCATTTCATAATCATACACTATTTCAACCGCTCGCAATTTTTCACCTGATTTGATACGTTTAGTAAATTGTTTAGCCACCCAATACATTAAACCAATATCAGCTTGAATAACCGGTAAAATATTAGGACGCAAGACCTTGATGACAACTTCGGCTTGGCTACGTTTTAATACTGCGGTATGAACCTGTGCTATTGATGCCGCCGCTAATGGCTTTTCATCAAAATCGGAAAAATAATGATCTATCGGTTGCTCTAATGCAGACTCAATCAATTGTCTAGCTATTTTCCCATCGAAAGAAATCACTTGGTCTTGCAATCTAGCCAAAGCTTCGGCTATATGTTTTGGTAAAACATCACGCCGAGTTGAAATCATTTGTCCAAACTTTATCCAAACCGGCCCTAATTCTTGCAGCGCTTGTCGTAAACGCTCACCAATTTCTTGATGTTTTGCCTTAGGTCTAACCCAAAACAGGCAAAATAATAGAGTACGCAGCCACTTTGATGAACGATGTTTCGGCAACAGTTCATCTAATTGATAGGCTCGAAATACGGTTAATATTTTAAATAGTCGAAAAAATGTCATTATTATTCATCGCATCAAAATTTAAAGCCAGTATGTAACGCGACAATACCACCGGTCATGTTATGATATTTCACATCGACAAATCCTGCATCTTCCATCATTTTTTTCAATGTTTTTTGATCGGGATGCATACGAATTGATTCAGCTAAATAACGATAACTTTCTGAATCATTTGCCACAATTTTGCCCATTAATGGTAACATGGTAAAAGAATACAGATCATACGCTTTATTCAAGATCTGATATTGCGGTTTAGAAAATTCAAGGATTAGTAAGCGGCCACCGGGTTTCAATACTCGCCACATAGAGCGTAAAGCCTTTTCTTTATCAGTGACATTGCGTAAACCAAATGAGATAGTGATACAATCAAAATAGTTATCAGCAAAAGGCAATTCTTCTGCATTGGCTTGTACATATTCAATATTTTTAAATAAGCCTTTGTCTCGCAGTTTATCTCGCCCAACCTTTAACATTGATTCGTTAATGTCAGCTAAAACAACTAATCCTTCATCACCGACCAATTGCGAGAATTTTGCCGTTAAATCACCTGTGCCACCAGCAAGATCTAGAACTTTTTGGCCTTTACGCACACTGCTATATTCAATGGTAATTTTTTTCCAAATTCGATGGATACCAAATGACATGAGATCATTCATAACGTCATATTTATCGGCAACAGAGTGAAAGACTTCGGCAACACGTTTTACTTTTTCTTGTTTTGGCACTTGCTGGTAACCAAAATCAATTTTTTCTTGATTTGTATTGTCTTGTTTATCAGAAAATTGAGACATAGAAATTTACCTATCACAAAGATTTACCTTATTTTAGCATAAGCCACAATAAATGTGATGAACTAAATCAATAAGGCTTCAACCTTCTTAGAGACGATTTCAAAATACTCCTGTTGTGTAAATTGTGAGTTTAAATCTTTTTCGTGAATAACTAAATCAAAATGGTAGCTGTCTTTAAAGGCTTTTAAAACATCATTATCTTTTTGGAAGATTTGATTGTAATATTGCATTAGTGTTGCGAAATCAATTGAGGTAAAAACAAGTTTATTAGCAGTTTCAATAGCTTTTGAAACACGTTCTACATGTAACATCGCAATTTTAATATAATCAGATTCGCTTAAATAACGCTTGTTATGATGGGTTGAGATTTCTCGCTCGATATAATTGATATAACCATTAGACACGTATTGAGTATTATAAATATTAGCCAGCTGAATAGGTAAGTCACAAAATCTCCCTTGACCAATAATAGCTACTTTTTTAACAAAAAAAGGTTTTGCTGCTTGGGCAATAAAAGACCAGTTTTTATAGGGGTTTTCACGGATTTGTGTCGCGCTGATATTCATAAACTCTCGATTAGCATCGACAACGACTACCGGACAGCCAAAATAAAATTCATGATTTTTGACATCTTGTGGCTCACTAGTAAAAACCACATTGGGTTTAATTTTATGTGCTGAAAGAATCTGCTTAACACGACAGCTCCAATCTTGCCAACCATTCGGATAAAATTCAATACCCGCTTCATCAAGTACATGGATATGAATATTGTGGCGATCTTTAAACGTCTCTTTTAACCATGAAAAACGGTCGCTTACTTGAGGTTGTTTTGGTAGATGGCTTTTATTAAAAAGTTGCTTATCGCGTGAGGCTTCGCAACCAAGAAGAATATGTAATTCATCAACTTGGCTCATGGCTTTTTCAATTAAATAAATATGACCACAATGTAAAGGATAAAACTTCCCGAAAATTAAACCAACTTTATGCTTAAAAGCCATGACAATTACCAAAACACTCAAAAAATTAATAACAATTTACAGAAAAAAAAAGCAATTTCTAATCAAATTATGCTATTGGATATATTTTATCAATTAGTAAAATAACTTTTATAACCTAACTAATTGATAGCAAAAACATAAACTAATATTTTTTTATTTTTGCAAGTTAGATAATAAAATACCCGTAGCAACTGAAATATTCAATGCAGGCATGTTATCATTACCCTTTAAATGTACAACCACATTAGCACAATTGATAAGTTTCATATTAATTTGTTGAAATATAACTATTGCAACTTTTTTATTAAAACGAATTTTATGTAATTCACTGGATGCAATGGACTTTGCTTGACAAGGTAATAGTGCGACAACTTGGTAACCCCGTTGTTTGAGCATATCAAGTGAAGCAACAAAATCATCACCTTTAATTGCTTCAACAGCCTCAATGCCACCTTCAGCCACACGCATAGCTGCACCACTATCGAGTAAATTTGTTTGACGTAACATCACACCATTTATCCCATAAAAAGCGGCACTACGCATTAATCCACCTAGATTATGTGGATTATTGACATCGTCAATGGCTAAAACACGATCATGCTCTTTATCACTATTGTCATCTAAATAATCTAATAATGTGAGCGGAACGCGCTTTTTAACAATTAAACAAACGCCACCATGGTGTTGAGTTTGGGTTATTTTGCTAATTTGTTCACTAGAGACAACATCATAACCTAACCGCTGTTTAACCAACCAGTCGATTGTATCTTTAAACTGATAAGCCATCTCTTGGGTAATAAATAGTTTGACAATCGCTGCACGTCGATGTTTGAAAACAGCCTTACAACTATTTTCGCTATAAACCAAAGTTTCTTCTTTTCGTTGACAATATCCATCATAACCAAATGTAGGCGTTTGTTCATTAGTGCGAACTTTTTTTTGCCATGGCGAATCGTTAACGATGAAGGATTGAGATTGATTAAGTTCAACACTAAACTTATTTTTTATAAAATTAGATTTATCATTTCGAGGTTTGAAGGTTTCAATGCGATCTTGACGATTGCGTTTAGATTTCGACTGAAATGAATCATCTTTACGCTTACCCTTCCATCCGGTAGACTTTTCTGTAGCTGAGCGAGAATGTTTCTTAGGTTCACTATTTTTGGCATAAAAAATAGTGGGTTTGCTTTTTTCGGTACTGTCGTTCATATCAATCTCACAATTAATCGGTTATCGCGTACGAATGGTTGGGGCTATTTTATCTAATACACCATTAACAAATTTATGGCTGTCAGCGGCACCAAATGTTTTAGTTAACTCAATAGCTTCATTAATGACTACTTTATAAGGAACATCTTGACGTTTCATTAATTCATATAATGCGATTCTAAGTACCGCTAATTCAATTTGTCCTAATTCATCAACAGAGCGTTCAGTGAGATAAGGCGCCATTTTATCATCTAAATCGGCGGTATTTTTTGCTACCCCGTTTAATAATTCACGAAAATACTTAGTATCAACGCCTTTCATATCTTCTTCTGCAATAAAACTTGTCTCAACATCAGCAAGATCGTTTCTGGAAACTTGCCACGAGTAAATGGCTTGTACTGCACATTCTCTTGCTCGACGACGAGGATTAACTAATGCCACTAAATTACTCCTTAATTGCTTTAATAATATTTAGCATTTCTAGCGCAGTTAATGCGGCTTCAGCACCTTTATTGCCGGCCTTAGTACCTGCACGTTCAATAGCTTGTTCTATACTTTCGGTGGTTAAAATACCAAATCCAACTGGAATGGTGTTATCTAGGCTTGCACTTAATAAGCCAGAACTTGATTCACCTGCTACAAAATCAAAATGCGCCGTACTTCCCCGAATGACGGTACCTAACGCCACAATTGCATCATATTTTTTCGACTGTGCTGCAACTTTTGCGGCAAGTGGAATTTCATAAGCACCAGGAACCCAGATAACCGTGATATTTTTATCATCGACTTGACCAATACGTGTTAACGCGTCAATTGCACCATTTACTAGGCTATCATTAATAAAATGATTAAAACGTGCCACCACAATTGCAACTTTCGCTTTTGGCGCAGCCACTTTACCTTCAATTGTTTGCATATTAATTCCTTACCAATTCTATTATGAATGTCATTTCACTCTCTTTTAAGTGAAAAGAGACTTAATAAATTGTATCACGAAAGAAAAACTTATCCTATTGGCAAATAACGCTACGACCAAGTTCTGTCCAAGATATTATTTAAAATAAACGCAAAGAATTTTGCTATTGCAAATGTATTATTTGTTAAGTTTAAAATTAATTTAAATTTTGTCGTTATTTCAACTGTCATTATTAGAAATAACCTTAATTTATTTTTATTTTAATGCTTATTTTTATCCTTAACGGCATACATTCCTGATAGTTTTTGACAAGATAGGAAATTTTATCGCTTGCAAGCTATTTTAAAAAAATTACAATAGTCTATAAATTTATTTATAGATGGAGAAAGATCAATGTACATTGACAATATTCGTAATGAATTAAACCAAGCTATCGACGTATTAACTAATTTTGTTTCAGATGATAAAAACCTGCAACAAATTCAACAAGCCGCAATCTTAATTGCTAATTCGTTTAAACAAGGTGGCAAAGTGTTATCGTGTGGTAATGGTGGATCTCATTGCGATGCTATGCATTTTGCTGAGGAGCTAACCGGCCGCTTTCGCGATAATCGCCCTGCTTACCCAGCTATTGCCATATCAGATGTCAGTCATATTTCATGTGTTGGTAATGATTTTGGATTTGATTCCATTTTTTCACGTTATGTTGAAGGTGTCGGGCAAAAAGGTGATGTGCTTTTAGGAATTTCAACTTCAGGAAATTCAACCAACGTATTTAAAGCAATTGAAGTAGCAAAACAAAAAGGCATGAAAATCATTACATTAACTGGTAAAGATGGCGGTAAAATGAATGGACTTGCCGATGTTGATATCCGTGTTCCACATTTTGGCTATGCCGATCGCGTACAAGAAATCCATATCAAAGTGATCCATATACTTATTTTGCTAATTGAAAAAGAAATGGCCAAATAATATGTGTGAATTATTGGGTATGAGTGCTAATGTGCCAACCGATATTTGCTTTAGTTTTACTAGTTTAATTAAACGGGGTGGGGACAAAGGTCCTCACAAAGATGGTTGGGGAATTACTTTTTATGAAGGAAAAGGCTGCCGGACATTTAAAGATCCCGAACCTTGCAGCTATTCACCTATTGCTACAATGGTGAAAGAATATCCCATCAAATCTAAAGCCGTAATTGCCCATATTCGCCAAGCTAATCGAGGCGGTGTCGCCTTAGAAAATACCCATCCATTTACCCGTGAACTATGGGGAAAGAACTGGACTTTTGCGCACAATGGACAATTAACCAATTACCAACATTTAGATACAGGGCTATTTCAACCTATTGGTGAAACTGATAGCGAATATGCTTTCTGTTACTTAATAAATCAACTACATCAAAAGTATTCGCAAAAACCGACCAATAATTTTGAGCTGTTTAATTTTATTCAACAATGTGCCAATCAGTTAAGCCAACTTGGTATATTTAATATGCTACTGTCTGATGGGCAATATGTGTTTGCCTACTGCTCAACCAATTTACATTGGATAACCCGTAAAGCGCCATTTGGCAAAGCAAAATTGCTGGATGAAGATGTCGAAATTGACTTTCAACAACATACAACCCCAAATGATGTTGTTACCATTATTTCTACATTACCATTAACCTCGAATGAAACATGGCATAAACTTAATACTAACGAGGCTATTTTATTTAAAGATGGTGAAATTAGCCAATCTTCCTCATTTTAATGTGTGGCATTGGCGGCTCATTTTTAAATTGATATTGCAAATAGCTTAAAGTTAATAGTCCAATTGTGGTAAGCACTATCCATGGAAGGTGCGGAAATCCTATTTGCATAGCAATATCATATAACCAACCAGCACCGGTATAACCAATAAATCCACCGATCGCAAGCCCTAAACGACTAAATCCCACATAAGAAAAAATAAAAGCGCTACACCAGCATACTAAATAGAAGTCATAATCAATAGAATACCACCAATAATCCCAAAGCTCTGTTGAACAAATTGCCGAAATCCTAACGCAAAACCAACAAATAGAGCGCTCCAACCGCCTTAGTTCACAAAGTCGGTTGAAACCAGCGGGAACACCACATAAAAAACTAATACAATAAACAAATTATCAAGCAGAAGTATTTGCTGGCCTGTTTTATGAATTTGGGAATCGGCATTTACTTCACTCTTTGCGCTAAATAGCTTTGATAATCAGGAATTTCAATGTCAACTTCTTGCGTAAAAATAGAAGACTGAATCAATGCATTGGCTGTAGCTTGATTAGTAGCAACTGGAATATTCCAAACCGTAGATAACCGTAACAAAGCTTTGACATCGGGATCATGAGGTACGGCATTAAGTGGATCCCAAAAAAAGATTAAGATATCGATTTTACCTTCTGCAATTAATGCTCCAATTTGCTGATCGCCGCCCATAGGACCACTTAACATTGGTATGATATTGAGTCCTGTGTCTTGCTTTATTAATGTTCCAGTAGTGCCCGTGCCACATAAATTATGACGAGAAAGCTCTTCACGATTTTTTTTACACCAGCTTAATAAAGAATCTTTCAAGTGATCGTGAGCAACTAAAGCAATATTTTTTTTAGCCGATAATTTGCGTGTGGTATAAAGCATCATAGTTATCCTAATTTATTATTATCTTTCTAGATTTTTTAACAGAGTATTAATTATAGTGCAAGGGATATTTAATCAATAGTAAATAATAAAAAAGGCACCGAAGTGCCTTTTATAAGATATCAAAATAGCTTAGAATTGGTAGATTAAACCAAGTGCCACTGTATCTTTAGTTGTACCATTGATTTGTGATTTAGTAAATGAACCATCTTCATATAAAGCATGACGTGCACCGATGTCATCTTTATCTAACAAGTTTATTTTATAATCGATAATAGCTTGTAAGTTTTTGTTAAAGTCATAAGTTAAACCAACATCAACATATTTAGCTAAATCATTACCTTTAAGCCCAGCATCACTTGAATAATGAGATGCATCTTTAACTTTATGTTGGATATAAGCAACAGACGGAGTTAAGCGACCCACTTCAAAATCAATACCATATTGCGCAACAAATTCATAGCCTTTGGTTTTTAAATCATCAGCACGGTGACTCGTTGATGCATTATCCCAACCGTATTTTTGTTTACCTTGAATATATAACGCAGCTAAATAAAGGTTGTCATTATCATATTTGATACCTGCTGACCATGCTTTAGCATCCTTATGTCCACCCGTTTGTGCATACCCAGCACCAACCGATAAACCTGTATCAAGCACATCCCAATCAACAACAGAACCCCATGCTTCTGCACTATCATGTTTTTCATTACCATCATGTTTGTTGAAATAATTAGTTGAGCTATTATCACCGTTATCCGCATATTGAACAGCAAAACGTAGACCATTTACTAAGCCAAAGAAATCTGAATTACGGTAAGTAGCAACGGCTTTAGTACGATCTGTTAATGCATAAAGATCATTATTTGAAGCATCACCACCAAATTCTGGCAAAACGTCAGTATAAGACGTTAATGTTTTTAACACGCCATCATTACGCCCATAATCAAATGAACCAAAATCACCAAAGTTTAAACCAGCAAAAGCATAACGCGTTTCGTTATCAGCATTTTTACCTGTATTTGCTTCGTACTCCCAACGTCCATATCCAGTTACACTGTCTGTCACTTGTGTTTGACCCGACATACCTAAACGTGCAGTGGTTTTGTCACCTTCACCTGTTTGATTATCGCGATCAGTAATATAGTTTAATGCATAAACTCGACCATAAAAGTCCACTTTATTACCATCTTTATTCCACACTTCAATAGAAGCGTTTGCTGTACCTGCAATTAAAAGCGCAGGAATAGCGATTGCTAATAGATTACGTTTCATTTTTTACCCTCGTAGGTATTTTATATTATTAAAGATGCAAATTATTTTGCTCTTGTTTTAATAAATAATTGTCAATAAATAACAATTATATTATTACTGTGATATCTATTTTTATTAGATAACAAATAGATTTTATTTCACTCATTGCCTATTTAACAATGTTAATCAGATTATTTCTGCGAATTTACGAATATTTTAATATTTAATGAGGATTTTTTTAGGCATAAAATGTGTTTTTAGCAAGAAAAGCATTTAGCAGACGAAAAAAAAGGCACCTAAGTGCCTTTTTATAAGATATTAAGAGATTAGAATTGGTAAATTAAACCAACACCTAACACATCTTTAGTACCTGGTTTAGTACCGTGACCACGCGAATTTTGAGTATTTTTCTCAGCACCATAATCATCACGATCTAATAAGTTAAATTTGTATTCAACAATTGCACTGAAGTTTTTGTTTAGATCATACGTTGCACCTAAAGATACATATTTAACTACAGGTGAGCTGAATCCGCTATTGTGGTAACGAATATTATCTTCAACAAAATTCACCCCATCAGCTTTAACTTTATGTTGAACATAAGCCAAAGATGGAGTGATGCGACCCACTTCCAAATCAATACCATATTGAGCGACTAATTCAAAACCTCTAACTTTACCATCAGCAGTTTTATAATTACCTCTATGCGTCGGTCCATATGCCAGTACATCTTTAAATTTAGATTGGAAATAGTTAGCACCTAAATATAAATTATAGTTATCATATTTAAGACCAGTTGCCCAAGTGCTTTGACGATTATTACTGTTTGAAGTTTGAGCATAACCTGCACCAGCAGTTAAACCGGTGTCAAAAATATTCCATTGAATGTTTGCACCATAAGCTTCGCGAGATTCCCCTCTGATACGATCTTCTCTAAATGTATTTGAGTTATCACCATTATCAGCATATTGTAATGCAAAGCTTAAATCATCAGTTAAACCGAAGAAGTTATTGTTACGATAAGTAGCAACTGCTTTAGTACGATTTGAAAGTACGTTCCAATCGTTGTTTGCTGCGTCACCACCAAATTGTGGTAATACGTCAGTATAAGCAGTAATTGCTTTTAACACACCGTCATTACGACCATAGTCAAATGAACCAGCATCACCAAAGTTTAAACCAGCGAATGCATAACGTACTTCGTTATCAGAATTTTTACCCGCTTTCGCTTCGTATTCCCAACGACCATAGCCAGTTACGCTATCAGTAATTTGAGTTTGGCCTGACATACCTAAACGAGCTGAAGTATCATCACCTTCACCTTTTTGACCACGGTCAGTGATGTTGTTAGCTGCTTTTACTCGACCGTAAAAGTCAACTTTATTACCATCTTTGTTCCAAACTTCGATAGATGCATTTGCGCTAGCTGCGGCTAAAAGCGCAGGGATAGCGATTGCTAATAGATTACGTTTCATTTTTTACCCTCATGGTTATTTTCTAAAAAGACACTTTCCATTAGTTTGGTGTCAATTTTCGTACAATAATTATTCATCCAAAAAATAATATTTTTATCTATTATTTTTATCTACTTTTTACAGTAGCGTAAATTATGTATAATTTTTTTTTAAAATCAAGTGAACTTTTCATTAAATGTGATGTCTAAGGCTAAAATTAAGCCTGTTTGGATATTTTTTATACAGCGTCGTGCTAAAATTAGTTAATCTCATTCCCAACCAAAATTTGGTTGGGAATTTAATCAACTTAAAAATTCGCATTACGCGGCGTTCTTGGGAATGGAATCACATCGCGCACATTTTGAACACCAGTTACATACACAATTAAGCGTTCAAAACCAAGCCCAAAGCCTGAATGTGGCACAGTACCATATCGACGTAAATCACGATACCACCAATAATCTTCCTTATTAAGTCCCATTTCATCCATACGCTTATCTAACATTTCTAAACGCTCTTCACGCTGTGAACCACCAATGATTTCACCAATACCTGGCGCTAATACATCCATTGCCGCAACGGTTTTACCATCATCGTTCATGCGCATATAGAATGCTTTAATATCTTTCGGATAGTTTTTTACCACCACTGGTGCTTTAAAATGTTGCTCAGCTAAATAACGCTCATGTTCTGAAGCTAAATCAATTCCCCAGCTGACTGGATTTTCAAACTTAGCATCACAATTTTGTAAAATAGTAATAGCATCGGTATAATCTACTTGAGCAAAATCAGCATTAATAAAGTTCTCAAGGCGATTAATTGCTTCTTTATCGACATGCTGCGCAAAAAATTGCATATCGTCAGCACGTTTTTCTAACACTGCTTTAAACACAAATTTCAACATATCCTCGGCAAGCTTAGCATTATCGTTTAGATCGGCAAATGCCACTTCAGGCTCCATCATCCAAAACTCAGCTAAATGGCGAGTAGTGTTTGAATTCTCTGCCCTAAATGTTGGACCAAAAGTATAAACTTTAGAAAGTGCACAAGCATAAGTTTCAGCGTTTAATTGTCCAGAAACTGTTAAGAAAGCTTCTTTACCAAAGAAATCTTTATCAAAATCAACTTTGCCATTATCCGATTTAGGCAGATTTAGCATGTCAAGTGTTGAAACGCGGAACATTTCGCCCGCCCCTTCAGTATCTGATGCGGTAATAATTGGGGTTGATAGCCAATAAAAGCCACGCTCATCAAAAAATTGATGTATAGCTTGCGCAAGCGTATGGCGTACACGCGTTATCGCACCAACAATATTGGTTCTTGCACGCAAGTGTGCTACTTCACGCAGATATTCAATTGAATGGCGCTTAGCTGCCATAGGATAAGTTTCCGGATCGTCAACAAAGCCATATACTTCAACTTGTGTTGCTTGCAATTCATATTTTTGACCTTGACCTGGCGACTCCACCACTTTACCCGTGGCTTTAACCGAACAACCAGCCGTTAAACGTAAGATCTCTTGTTCATAATTAGGTAAATTATTTTCAATAACTGCTTGAATAGGATCAAAGCAAGAGCCATCATAAACGGCTAAAAATGAGATACCTGCTTTAGAATCACGTCGAGTTCTTACCCAACCTTGAACCGAAATAGTGCTACCAACAGCAATTTTGCCTTGTAACACATCAACAATAGATGCAACTGAAGTCATTTTAATTATCCATCTCTACATTAATTTGTTTAAGTAATATTTACAGTAATAAAGTAATACAGATATATTCTAACGGCTATTCCATAACAAAAATGGAATCCATGAATAATAAAACCTTTATTACTGATTTTATTTTTTAATATTAATAATGGGTTAAATATAAATTATTATCATTATTTAACACTAAAAGTTCGTTTTAATTCATCAATAAAATCTAAATCCTGAGATATCGTTTTACCTGGGCTATCTGATAGTTTAGCGACAGCTTGGTTATTGCATTCCGTTAATTTAAGCACTATATTCAATGCCCTAGTATTAGCATCTTTAGATGGAATATCACAAGCTAAAAATCCACCAATACCAAATGACAATTTTACACGCTGATTGAAATGCTGATAGATGTTAATCGCTTTATCAAAATTTAAGCTATCAGAAAAAACTAACAGTTTGGTTTGCGGATCTATGCCCAATTGCTGATAATGCGCAATCGCTTTTTCGCCCCATTCAATTGCATCACCCGAATCATGGCGAAGCCCTTGGTAGTTAGACGCAAAGTGCAAATCAAAATCACGTAAAAATGCATCCATTGTAATACAATCGGTCAATGCCACCCCCAAGTCATGCGGATATTCATCTAACCAAACCTGAAGCGCATTTTTTTGGCAATCTTGAAGATTATGGCTTAAACGCTGATGAGCTTGAAACCATTCGTGAGCTTGAGTTCCAACAGGCGTAAGCCCTAAACGATAGGCTAGTAAATAATTGCTAGTACTGTGAAAGTTATTAAAATGCCTTTTCAAATAATTAACAACGGCCTCTTGTACCGCATACGAATAACGTCTACGAGTACCAAAATCCATTAAATTAAAGCCTGACATATCCATATTAGCTGTTTTTTCATTAAACATCGCTAATTTATCTTTTAGCCTTGCTAATGCTTCGGGCACGCCGATATTTGGCGAACGATCTTTATGAACAATTTCACTGATAACAGCAAGTAATGGCACTTCCCACAAAATGACATCTAACCATTTACCTTCAATCGTAATGGAAAGCACTCCATCTTCATCTTTTATAGTGAGCAAATTACTATTGAAACGCCATTTTTTAAGCCAATTTAAATAGTCAGATTTAAAAAAGGAGATATTTGATAAATAATTAAATTCATCATCAGACAGCGCTAATGATTCCATTAATTTCACTTGATGCATTATTTGATCAGCATATTGCCCGAGTAGATCATCACTACGACAACGAAACTGTGCAACTACAGTTGCTTCAGGATAGTGATGAAATACGGCCTGCTGCATATGCAGCTTATAAGCATCAGTATCTAATATTGATGTAATTATCGCTGGTAACATGTAATTTTAGTGCTATTACTTTAAAGAAAATTCCGAAGATTATAGCAGAATAATAATGAAGATATAGATTAATTATGTAATAAGATTGTTTTTAATCAGCTATAATATTCGCTAGCACAACATATAAATTGAGTCCAAACCAAAAAGGTTATAACAACATGAATACAAAAACACCTGAATCGCAACCTATTGCAAAAAACCGTCTTGATTATAAAGCACCTGATTTTACCATTACCGACATTGATCTTGATTTTGATTTAGCACCCGAAATAACAACTGTAACAGCTCGTAGCCGCATCGTTCAAAAAAATAAGCAAGCGAACGATCTAATTTTAGATGGTGAAGATCTTAAATTGATTTCCGTTAATATCGACGAGCAACCATGGCATGATTATCAAATCACGAAAACAGGATTAATCATTCAAGGCGTTCCTGCAGAATTTACTTTAACGATTGTTAACGAAATCAAACCAATTGATAATACAGCACTTGAAGGATTATATGTATCAGGCGAAGCGCTTTGTACTCAATGTGAAGCAGAAGGATTTCGTCATATCACCTATTATCTTGACAGACCCGATGTGCTTGCACGCTTTTCAACACGCATTACCGCGAATAAACAAAGTTATCCTTACCTACTTTCGAATGGTAATCGCATAGCGCAAGGCGAACTCGCTGATGGACGTCATTGGGTACAATGGCAAGACCCGTTCCCTAAACCTGCTTACTTATTTGCCTTAGTTGCTGGTGATTTTGATATTTTAAAAGATCAGTTTATTACGCAATCCAAACGCAAAGTTGATTTAGAAATTTATGTTGATAAAGGTAATTTAGATCGTTCGCACTGGGCAATGACTAGCTTAAAAAATGCCATGCGTTGGGACGAAACTCGTTTTGGACTTGAATATGATTTAGATATTTTTATGATCGTTGCAGTCGATTTTTTCAATATGGGAGCAATGGAAAATAAAGGTTTGAATATCTTTAACTCAAAATATGTGCTTGCCAAACCACAAACAGCAACAGATGATGACTATCTCGGTATTGAAGGTGTAATTGGTCATGAATATTTTCACAACTGGACAGGTAATAGAGTTACCTGCCGTGACTGGTTCCAACTCAGTTTAAAAGAAGGATTAACAGTATTTCGAGATCAGGAATTTAGCGCCGATATGGGAGCACGTGCAGTAAAACGTATTGAAGATGTCAAACTCTTGCGTACTGTTCAGTTTGCCGAAGATGCTAGCCCAATGTCTCATCCTATTCGTCCAGAACAAGTCATTGAAATGAATAACTTTTATACAGTAACCGTATACGAAAAAGGGGCTGAAGTTATTCGTATGATGCACACCTTGTTAGGTGAAGATAAATTCCAAGCAGGGATGAAACTTTACTTTAAACGCCATGATGGTAGTGCTGCAACGTGCGATGATTTTGTTGCCGCCATGCAAGATGCCTCAGGTATCGATTTAACTCAGTTTAAATTATGGTATAGTCAATCAGGTACGCCTGAACTTGTCGTTACCGATAATTACAACGAAAAAAATCAACAATATACTTTAACGGTAGAACAATATACGCCAGCAACTCAAGATCAAGCACAAAAACAAGCTTTGCATATCCCACTTGATATCGAGTTATATCAACATAATGGTGAAATAATTCCACTGCAATACCAAGGCAAAACTATTCACCATGTTTTAAATTTAACACAAAACAAACAACAATTTATCTTTGATAATGTCACTCAAAAACCGATCATTTCATTATTACGTGATTTTTCAGCGCCTGTTAAGTTAACTTATGATTATCAAGATAATGATCTTATTTTCTTAATGCAACACGCGACTAACACATTTAGCCGTTACGATGCAGCTCAAATGTTATTAGCAAAATATGTTCGCTTAAATGTAAAAAATTATCAGGAAAATCAGAAATTAATGCTACCTGATTCAGTATTAGATGGTTTTAGAGCGGTATTGTTATCAGAAAATACTGATCCTTTCCTTATTGCGCAAATCTTGACCTTACCGTCTGAAAACGAGTTGGCGAATTTATTTACTGTGGTTGATCCAATCGCAATTTATCAAGTGCGTCTATTTTTATTAACTCATTTTGCAAACGAACTCTATGATGAATTATTAACCGTTTATCACCACAATAAAACATCACAATATCAAATTGAACATAATGATATAGCTAAACGGTCACTTAAAAACTGTTGTTTAACTTTATTAGCATATGCCGATGATAGTTTGCGCGCCAATACATTAGTTGGCCAACAATACCATCAAGCCAATAATATGACCGATTGTTTAGCGGCCTTAAATGTAGCGGTAAAAGCTGAACTGGATTGTCGAACTGACTTATTAGCTGACTTTGATAATAAATGGCATCAAGATGGACTTGTTATGGACAAATGGTTAGCATTGAACGCAACAAGCCCAGAAAAGAATGTTCTTGCTACCGTGAAAAAATTATTAACTCACCGGTCATTTACACTCAGTAACCCAAATCGGATTCGTGCATTAATTGGCGCCTTTGTCAATAATAACCCTGTGGCATTTCATGCTGAAGATGGCAGTGGTTATCAATTCTTAGTTGAGATTCTTACTGAGTTAAACCAAAAAAATCCGCAAGTTGCAGCAAGGCTTATCGATCCGCTTATTCGATTAAAACGTTATGACGAAAAACGTCAACAACAAATGCGAAAAGCACTTGAAGCATTACTAAAAATTGAAAATTTATCTAAAGATTTATTTGAAAAAATTAGTAAGGCATTAGCGGTATAAGTGGTAAAAATATATCCTGCAATATGATTGCAGGATATATTAATCAATTTAAAATTGAAATTTTATACTGAAACACATACCTACCTGAAACTTTTTGACAATTATTCTAATGAGTTTTACATAATGACAATAAAGGAAATCACCCCAGTCGAACTTGTACAAAAATTAAAGCAGCAAGAAAATCTATTTCTGCTTGATGTACGAGAATCCAATGAAGTAGCCATTTGTGTTATCAATAACGCAACGCATATTCCAATGAATATGATCCCGCTATATTTAGATAAAATCCCAGATGAGATCGATATAGTTATTTATTGTCATCATGGCAGGCGAAGCCTAAACGTTGCTTATTATTTAGTAGAAAACGGCTTTGATCCCAACTTCCTATATAACCTTACGGGCGGGATTGATGCTTGGGCACTAACGGTTGACAAACAAATGGCAAGATATTAAAACGCCCCCGTTATCAAACGGGCTGTATTTTTTATTATTTATTCTTAAGGCATAATCCAATAACCATTTTGATTATGTGTTTTCATATAATATCTAAAGTATAAAAATTATTTATTTACAAACTATTCACAAATTGGTAATGCGTTTAATTGATTCCTTTATTCACAAATATCAAGTAAAATAGCCACAATTATAATTTTAGTAGTATAGGAAATAATGGTGGAAGAGGCATTACCACAGAATTTGGTTGAAATCCATGATATGTCTTTTTATCGTGGAACAAGGCCTATTTATAAAAATATGAGTCTGAATGTCCCAAAAGGAAAAGTCACGGCAATTATGGGACCATCTGGCATTGGTAAAACCACCTTATTACGCCTAATTGGTGGACAATTGAAACCACAATCAGGGAAAATTTTATTTGATGGTGAAGATGTGCCCAGCATGTCACGTTCAAGATTGTATGAAGTACGTAAACGCATGAGCATGTTATTTCAATCTGGTGCCTTATTTACTGATCTAACGGTATTTGACAATGTAGCCTATCCATTACGTGAACACCATCACCTACCTGAACCTATATTACACAATTTAGTGTTAATGAAATTACAAGCGGTTGGGTTACGCGGCGCGGCTCAAATGATGCCATCCGAACTATCTGGCGGTATGGCAAGACGAGCCGCTTTAGCTAGGGCCATTGCGCTTGATCCCGATTTAATTATGTTTGATGAACCTTTTGCTGGGCAAGATCCTATCTCGATGGGTGTTATTGTTAAACTGATATCTGAAATTAACCAATCATTAGGTTTAACCTGCATTGTTGTCAGCCATGATGTCAATGAAGTACTCAGTATTGCAGATTATGCTTATATTGTAGCTGAACAGCATATTATTGCAGGCGGCACTTCACAGCAATTACGTGATAATGACGATTTACGCGTTAAACAGTTCCTTGACGGATTGGCTGATGGACCTGTACCTTTTCATTATCCTGCTGATGATTACAAATTAGACCTAAGCAGAGGTATAAAATAATGTTGAATTTACTAGCAAAATTGGGGCAATGGTTTATCAATTTCATTGCGATGATTGGTCGTTCTGGTGTTATGCTTTTTGGAGCATTAATTGGTAAACCACAATTTAATAAACAATTTCCATTACTCATTAAGCAATTTTATTTTGTTGGAGTACAATCACTGACCATTATTATTGTTTCTGGTCTTTTTATAGGCATGGTTCTGGCTCTGCAAGGTTATTTTATTCTGACTACTTTTGGAGCCGAAGCAAGTTTAGGAATGATGGTTGCGCTAGCCCTACTTCGCGAATTAGGGCCTGTTGTCGCAGGTTTACTATTTGCTGGGCGTGCAGGCTCTGCTTTAACAGCCGAAATCGGCTTAATGAAAGCAACTGAACAGTTATCAAGTATGGAAATGATGGCAATTGATCCATTACGGCGTATTATCGCTCCGCGTTTTTGGGCTGGATTTTTTAGTATGCCATTTTTAACTGCAATTTTTGTCACAGTTGGCATTTTAGGTGGTGCACTTGTTGGCGTTGATTGGAAAGGTATTGATGCTGGCTTTTTTTGGTCATCTATTCAAAGTAATGTGGATTGGTGGCATGATTTAGGTAACTGTTTTGTCAAAAGCTTTGCCTTTGCCATCGCCAGCACTTGGATTGCACTTTTTAATGGTTATGATTGTGTGCCAACATCAGAAGGAATTAGCCGGGCAACAACTAATACTGTTGTCTATTCATCATTAGTTATTTTGGGGTTAGATTTTATTTTAACCGCATTAATGTTTAGTCATTGAGGTTATTAAACATGAGTCGTAAAATCGAAATTACAGTAGGATTATTTATGGTGCTGGTCATTTTTTCAGTGCTATTTTTATGTTTTAGAGTAACCGATCCAACATCATTTGCTAGCCATCATTCCTATCGAGTTTATGCGGTATTTGATAACATCGGTGGACTAAAAGCACGTTCTCCTATCAAAATTGGTGGGGTAGTTATTGGTCGCGTCAGTAATATTTCACTAAATGCGTCAAATGACGATGAGTACAAGCCTTATGTAACAATGGATATAGATGCACAATATGATAAAATTCCAAGCTCAAGCTCGCTTTCAATTAAAACTTCAGGATTATTAGGTGAACAATTCATAGATATTAATTTTGGATTAGATCAAAATACTGAATTTGAGCTTGATGCATTAGAAGCTGATGATACAACACATGCAGCACAGAAAAAAGATAATAAACCAGCTTATTTTCAAGATGGTTTTGTGGTAAACAATACCAAACCAGCCATGGTTATAGAGGATTTAATTGGTCAATTTCTTTATAGCGTAGGCAGTTCATCAGATAAAGATAAAAAACAAGATACGCAAGACATAAACGAAAAGTAAGGAGTTACTATGTTAATCAAATTCAAACAGGCTGTTTTTTTAGTAATAGCTTTAATATTTAGTGCTGCTGCATTTGCCGAAAATGATCCCTATAAAGAGATGCAAGTTGCTGCTGATAAAATTTTTAGCACTATGAATGCACAATCCGCAGCATTAAAATCAAACCCTAACAAACTCAAAGAGATTGTAAAATCGGATTTATTACCTTATGTACAAGTCAAATATGCTGGCGCACTCATTTTAGGTAATTATTATAAAAGCGCAACAGAAGCACAACGCACAGCTTATTTTGCGGCTTTTGAAAACTATCTGGTACAAGCTTTTGCTCAAGCTTTATCTATGTATAATGGACAAACTTATCAAGTTGAGTCGCCTAAAGATTTAACTGGCAAAACACTTATTTCTATTCGTGTTTTATTAAATCAACCAGATAAAAATCAACAACCATTGCGTATTGATTTTCAATGGCGTAAAAACTCTGTCACTGGCGAATGGAAAGCTTATGATTTAGTTGCTGAAGGTGTAAGCATGATCACCACAAAACAAAATGAGTGGTCAACGATTTTACGTCAAGACGGTATTGATGCATTAACTAAACAATTAACTGATCTTTCAAACCGTAATATTGATCCAAATGCTAAACAAAAAGGTTAGTCGATAATGTCGCGAATCAAATCAGAAAAACAACAAGATGTATTGTGTTTACAGGGTGAACTTGATGTTCACTCTTTAAACGATTTATGGTCAACACAAAACACCATTTTAAACAGTGTCAAATACATTGATGTAGGGCAACTTACTCGAGTTGATTCTGTAGGGCTTGCGACTTTAATTTATTTTTGCAATCAATATGATGTAAAGCTCAAGGGTATTAATCCTCAGTTACAAACATTAATTACCTTGTACGATCTACAACCAGTGATCAATGTTTAAAAAGTTAGGTTTTATACTAAAACGCATAGTTACCTGAAACTTTTTAACAAAACATAACACCCATAATTTATATTAAAAATGAGTATGAATAATGAATAAACAAGAAATTATAGATAAATTAAAAAGTTCGCTTGAGCTTGATGATGTACATGTCTTGACCGACGATGGTAGCCATTTTCAAGTGATTGCTGTCAGTGAATTATTTGCCGATTTAAGTCGCGTAAAAAAACAACAAGCCATTTATGCCCCTTTGGCAGAATTCATCCATGACAACCGTATCCATGCTCTTTCTATAAAAACTTATACTCCCTCAGAGTGGCAGCGTGAACGCAAATTGATGGGATTATAATGCTTCCCAAGCATGACATTCTCTTGAATTAACTGAATTTGCCACCATATTATGTTCTATCAATAGACAACCCATGTGTATAAAGGTATCGCTACATGACTAACCCATTATTAACAGATGCACCATTACCCCTCTTTTCACAAATTAAGCCCGAGCATGTTTTGCCTGCTATACAAGAGACCTTAAAAAACTGCAGAAATACAATTGAAACAGTATTAAAGCAAAATAGCCAATATACTTGGGATAACTTAATCCAACCAATTGATGAAATGGACGAAAAATTTGGCCGAGCTTGGTCGCCAGTTAGCCATCTTAATTCAGTTAAAAATAGCCCAGAATTACGTGAAGCTTATGAAGCTTGTCTGCCATTATTATCTGAATACAGCACATGGGTTGGACAACATAAACCCTTATACCAAGCCTATAAACAGCTCAAAGAAAGCGAACAATACGCTACGTTAAGCAAAGCACAGAAAAAAGTTATTAATAATGCATTACGTGATTTTGAATTATCCGGAATTGGTTTACCTGATGATAAACAAAAACGCTACGGTGAAATTGTTGCAAAATTATCAGAATTATCCTCAAAATATAGCAATAATGTACTTGATGCGACCATGGGTTGGTCAAAACTAATTACCGATATCAAAGAACTCTCTGGGATGCCTGAAAGTGCGCTTGCTGCCGCCAAAGAACAGGCTAAATTAAAAGATAAAGAGGGTTGGTTACTAACCTTAGATATACCAAGTTATCTTCCTGTTATGACTTATTGTGATAATCGTGATTTACGATTTGAACTTTATCAAGCCTATACTACTCGTGCATCAGATCAAGGACCCCATGCTGGTAAGTGGGATAATACAGAGATCATCAAACAAATCTTAACACTACGTAATGAGCTTGCACAATTACTGGGCTTCAATACCTATGCAGATAAATCACTTGCAACAAAAATGGCACAATCCACCTCGCAAGTCATCGAATTTTTAACCAATTTAGCAACTAAAGCTAAACCTCAAGGTGAAAAAGAGCTTGCTGAACTTAAACGTTATGCTTATGAGTTTTTTGGTGCTAGTGATATCAAGCCATGGGATGTGGCTTATTATAGTGAAAAACAAAAACAGTACTTGTACACCATTAACGATGAAGAGTTGCGACCTTATTTTCCACAGCAAAAAGTAATTAGTGGTTTATTTGAGGTAGTACACCGCATCTTTGGTATTACAGCCAAGGAACGACAAGGCGTTGAAGTTTGGGATCCTGAAGTAAAATTTTATGATCTGTTTGCCGCTAACGGCGAATTAAAAGGTAGCTTCTATCTTGATTTATATGCGCGCGAGCACAAGCGTGGTGGCGCTTGGATGGATGATTGTATTGGTCGTATGCGTTTTGCTGACGGACATGTACAAAAACCAGTTGCCTATTTAACCTGTAACTTTAATCGCCCGGTTGGCGACAAACCAGCGCTATTTACGCACGATGAAGTCACCACCCTATTTCATGAGTTTGGTCATGGTTTGCACCACATGTTAACCGAAATTGATACTTCATCTGTCGCAGGTATTAATGGTGTACCTTGGGATGCCGTTGAATTACCTAGTCAATTCCTAGAAAACTGGTGTTGGCAACCTGAAGCGCTTGCATTTATATCAGGACATTATCAAACAGGCGAACCCCTACCAGCAGAAATGTTAGAAAAGATGCTAGATGCTAAAAACTATCAAGCCGCGCTATTTATTTTACGCCAATTGGAATTTGGCCTTTTTGACTTTAAATTACATACACAAAAAGATCCAGATATTTTAAATACATTAGCCGAAGTAAGAAAGCAAGTCGCTGTTGTGCCTACTGTTGAATGGGGTCGATTCCCACATGCATTTAGTCATATTTTTGCTGGTGGTTATGCTGCAGGTTATTACAGCTATTTATGGGCAGAAGTATTATCGGCTGATGCATTTTCACGTTTTGAAGAAGAAGGCATCTTCAACGCCAAAACGGGGAATGCCTTTCTTGATAACATCTTGTCGCAAGGCGGTAGTGATGAACCAATGACACTATTTAAAAATTTCCGAGGCCGCGAACCTCAACTTGAAGCATTACTTCGTCATTATGGTATCCACTAGTCCTAACTTAGCTCAGCTAAAATTATTAGCTGAGCAGTGGTTATCGGCACATGCCGATTTACCGTTCACTCTGGCTACCCAAAACAATCAACTTGAGTTACAAAAGACTGACGAAACAAAATTAGGTTCGATATGTGTTAATTTCGTTTCAGGAGCAATGGCTCACCGTCGTCAATTTGGTGGTGGTCGTGGTGAAGCAATTGCTAAAGCAGTCGGGGTAAAAGGTGAGTATTTACCTACCGTTGTTGATACCACAGCTGGGCTTGGTCGAGATGCCTTTGTTTTAGCATCTATCGGTTGTCATGTCACTATGTTTGAGCGGCACCCTGTCGTTGCTGCATTATTAGAAGATGGTTTACAGCGTGCCTATCAAGATCCCCATATTGGTAGTTGGCTTGAGCAGCATTTACGTTTAATTTATCATTCAAGCATTGAGGGATTAAGTACTTACCCTGAAAAACCTGATGTGATTTATCTCGATCCCATGTTTCCACATCGTCAAAAAAGTGCACTTGTCAAAAAAGAGATGCGCATTTTTCAACAACTGGTTGGTAGTGATAATGATGCAGATGGCTTATTAGAGCCAGCAAGAAAATTAGCCCAAAAACGGGTTGTGGTCAAAAGACCAGATTATGCGCCATTTTTAGCTAATCAAAAACCGACGGCTGAAATAAAAACTAAAAATCACCGTTTTGATATATATACACCTTTAAAGTAATACAGGAACACGTTTTAAATTATGCGATTAGATAAATTTCTTGCTCATCACTTAGGCGCCAGTCGTACAATTGTCACCAAAGAACTCAAAGCGAAAAAAGTGACTGTTGATGGTGAGATTATAAAATCAGGCGCTTATCAATTATCGCCAAAACAGATTGTTCAGTATGATGGTTATCAAATCGAACAAGTGACCAACCAACGCTATTTTATGCTCAATAAGCCTCAAGGCTATGTTTGTTCAACCGATGATCCCGATCATCCCACTATTCTTTATTTTATTGATGAACCGATGCCTGAAAAATTGCATGCAGCAGGCCGGCTTGATCTCGATACGACAGGGCTGGTATTGCTGACTGATGATGGTAAATGGTCACACCGAATTACATCACCTAAACATCATTGTGAAAAAGTCTATGCCGTCACGGTTGAACAACCATTAGGCATTGAACTGATTGATATATTTAACAATGGCATTCAATTAAAAAGTGAGAAATCACTCACTAAACCCGCTAAATTACATATTATCGATGATTTTCACGCTGAATTAACCATTAGTGAAGGGCGATATCATCAAGTTAAACGCATGTTTGCTGCAGTCAATAATCATGTTGTTGCGTTGCATCGTAAACAGATAGGCAAAGTAAACCTTGATATACCTGAAGGGGAATATCGACCACTTACACAAGATGAAATCGACTCGTTTAATTGACACACGAATTTGCATAACTTTTAACAAAAATATTCCTTTTAACCAGTTGAATGTTTTTAAATAATTTGGCGGCATTTATTGCCGCGTATATTATTATGCGCATTTTGAATAAATTTTGAAGGAAGTACCACGTGCCACCCCAAAATACTTTAGTTAATCTTAAAATTTCTAAAAAAGCACTGATTTTTATTCTTGGATTACTCGCTATGCTAATGCCTCTATCTATAGATATGTATTTACCCGGTATGCCAACGATTGCACGCGACTTTAATGTAACCGATGGCACGGTACAGTTAACAATTAGTTGCTATTTATTAGGATTTTCTGTTGGACAACTTTTATTTGGACCACTCACAGATAGTTATGGGCGTCGTAATGTTCTCATTTTTGGGCTAATTATTTTTATAGTTGCGGCGTTAAGCTGTGGTATTGCCAACAATATTAATCAATTAATTACAGCTCGCTTTTTTCATGGTATTGCGGCGGCAGCTACAGCAATAGTCATTAATGCATTAATGAAAGATATTTATCATGATCGTGACGAGTTTTCTAAAATGATGTCGTTTGTGATGCTGATATCCAATGTTGCACCATTACTAGCTCCGATTATTGGTGGATTTATTTTATATTGGTTTAATTGGCAAGCTAATTTCTACACTATCAGCCTAATTGCTTTGACTTGCTTTGGTCTAGTCGTCACCTTTATTCCCGAAACACTAGCCAAAACAAAACGTAATAAATTCAGTTTAATGCGTATATTAAGTAATTTCATTACCCTATTTCGCCATAGGCAAGTGTTAACTTATATGATGATAGGTGCGTTTTCTAGTGCGGGATTGTTTTCATTTTTAAGCTTAGGGCCTTTCGTTTATATGAATCTGCATGGTGTGGCATCAATTAACTTTGGTTACTACTTTGCGTTCAATATCATAGTGATGGTTCTGATGAATACATTAAATAGCCGTTTTGTTAAACATGTTGGTGCTATTAAAATGATGCAGTTGGGTCTTTTACTCCAATTTATTATGGCGATAGGACTGCTGCTCGTTACACTATTTAATTTGGGATTTGCCTATCTTGTTGCTTGTGTTGCTGGTTATATTGGCTGTATGTCAATCATTGGTGGCAATAGTATGGCCGTCGTTTTAGATTTTTACCCACATATTGCCGGCACAGCTTCCTCGCTTGCTGGTACAATTCGATTCGCAATTGCAGGAACAATGGGTATATTATTATCAATATTAGTATCATCACATACTGCGGCAACTATAACGGTCGACAATACAACCGAATGGCTCATGATTAGCTCTATGGTGTTATGCAATTTTCTTTCTATTAGCTTATTTTTGAGTGTTAAAAACCACAAAAGGTAACAATTATGATTTATCAACTAGGGAATTTACATCCACAAATTCATCCAAATTGTTTTATTGCAAAATCTGCCGATATCATTGGTGATGTCGTTTTACAAGAAGGTGTTTCTATTTGGTTTAATGCTGTTTTACGTGGTGATATTGCCTCCATACATATTGGGAAAAATAGCAATGTACAAGATAACACAACCATTCATATTGAAACTGATATTCCCTGCATTATCGGTGAAAATGTCACTATTGGGCATAATGTTATCCTACATAGCTGCACAATTGAAGATAATGTATTAATTGGTATGGGAAGTACCTTATTAAACAATGCCAAAATTGCAAAAAATTGCCTTGTTGCTGCTAACTCACTAGTAACACACACCATACCCTATGAAGAAGGTTGTTTAATTATGGGTACGCCTGCCAAAATTATTCGCAAGTTAACCAAAGCTGAAATTACAGCCAATATTACTAATGCGCAACGATATGTACAAAATGGCATCAGATTTAATTCAACCCTATTTCCCATAGCAGAATAACCCAACAATAAATTGTGTTTTCGATGGTATTGCCTCTGTGAGCAGGCACAATTTATGATAAAATGCCAGCAATTTTATTAGTAATAGTTTTTAGGTACTTGTTTGAAAAAGCCCAAAATTACAAGAAAACAGATTATTAAGCAATTTATTCTACTTATAATAATCGGTTTATCTGTTTGTTTATTTTTATCACAGTTTAGTTACGATCCGTCTGATCCCGGTTGGTCTCGTACTGCTTGGCACTCTCCTATTAGTAATTTTGGTGGTTATATTGGCGCATATGCCAGCGATATTCTTTTTCAATTTTTAGGTTTTATTGCTTATAGCTTACCTCTCATTGCCGTTTTTATCTGTTTACAGTTAATCGTTTATTTTTATAAACATGCAAATGATCCTATTAACTACTTTAGTCTTTCATTTCGGATTATTGGGATTTTAGCATTTATATTTAGTGCGACTGGATTTTTTACTTTAAATATTGCTGATTCTGAACAATTTGAAGCAGGCGGTTATTTAGGTGCGATAGTCATCGAAAGCCTTTTACCTATTATAAATAGTTTTGCTTTATCATTGATTCTTCTTGCAACTTGCTTAGCCTGTGTCACATTATTAACTGGATTATCATGGCTCAATCTAATTGAAAAATTAGGTGCTTTTGTCATGATTTTACTGTTACCTATTAGGTGGTTAATTAAACCTCGCATCACAAATAAACTTGAACAACTTGACTCAAAGCAAGAAAAACCAATAGCGCCGTCCAATGAGGAAACAAAAGAGCCTCAATTTACCATACCTTTTGATACCAAAGATGATAATTCCCATATCATTCAAACATCAACCGCTATCCCAAGCAATGAAACATCTCAAGAGCACTCATCAAATACTACCGTATCGACTGACAATGAAGAAATTTCAATCAAAACTACCGCTGAATTAATCGGGCCATCGCGTGAAGATGCTAAATTACCATCGTCAACCATAACCTCGCAAACAATTGACAATCCTCCAAGAAATGAACTCAATCCAGACGAAATTTTATCTCGCCTTGAATCGATTATTCAAAACATAAATGCAGACAAAGCCACACCAGATCAAGAACAAGCATTGTCTTCATCAATGGAGCAAATAAAACAGGTAATACAAACGCAAAAATCAGCAGAAAAATTATCATTTGAAGAACCAGATAAATACACTATTTCTGATGCCCCAAGTAAACCCCTGTTTACTTTGGTACATAACGAGCCTGAAATTAAACTCACCCATGAACAAACACCCTTTGAACCAGCTATAGACGTTGAAAAAATTGAAATAATTAAATCTAAGCAGCCATTTATCCAAGAACCAGAGGTGATTGCTGAGCAATCAAATATTGCTGACATAGCAAACATCGCAGATACAGAAACTGACGCAGAAGTAAAAGTAGACGCAAAACAACTGGAATATATTGATACCGAAGCGCTAAAAAAAGCAAACCCGGTCATTGACGATATCTATCCTGAAGAAGATCGCATTGAAGATATTCAAGATTATTCCAATGAAAGCGATGAAGAAAGCTTAATTCATCCATTATTGCGACGTCATGATAAACCATTACCTAAACCAACTACACCTTTGCCGTCGCTAAACTTATTAACTGCACCACCGACAGCTCGAATCGAAGTTGATCATGCCGCTTTAAACGCCATGGCTGAACTAATTGAAAAGAGTCTATCAGATTACCGAGTTAAAGCTAAAGTGGTTGATTATTTGCCAGGGCCGGTGATTACTCGGTTTGAAATTGAACTAGCACCGGGTATTAAAGCCGCTCGAATTTCAACGCTAGACCGTGATTTAGCTCGCTCACTATCCATGCCATCGGTTCGTGTGGTCGAAGTCATTCCAGGTAAGCCTTATGTTGGCATTGAATTACCCAATAAAAATCGCCAAACGGTTTATTTTAGGGAAGTCTTAGATAGTCCACAGTTTAAAGATGCACAATCACCGCTGACGATAGTCTTAGGGAAAGATATCGCTGGGCAATCAGTGGTTGCTGATTTGGCAAAGATGCCACATCTATTAGTTGCTGGTACGACGGGCTCAGGTAAATCAGTCGGCGTTAATGCAATGATTTTAAGTATTTTGTATAAATCGCAACCTGAAGATGTCAGGTTTATTATGATCGACCCGAAAATGCTTGAGCTATCTATTTATGAAGGGATACCCCATTTATTAACCCAAGTGGTAACCGATATGAAAGATGCCGCCAATGCACTTAATTGGTGTGTTAACGAAATGGAACGACGCTATCGACTCATGTCGGCGTTAGGTGTCCGTAATATTGCCGGTTATAACGAAAAAATCAAACTGGCAGAACAAATGGGCAGACCAATTCCCGACCCGCTTTGGAAACCAACAGACAGCATGGATCTTAACATGCCGACATTAGAAAAATTACCATATATTGTGGTTATGGTTGATGAGTTTGCCGATCTTATTATGGCGGTTGGTAAAAAAGTAGAAGAGTTAATCGCACGGCTTGCTCAAAAAGCACGGGCGGCTGGTATTCACTTGGTATTAGCGACACAGCGCCCATCGGTTGATGTCATTACTGGCTTAATCAAAGCGAATATTCCAACACGCATTGCCTTTACAGTATCAAGTAAAATTGACTCGCGTACCATTTTAGATCAAATGGGCGCTGAATCACTACTTGGTATGGGGGATATGCTTTATTTAGCCCCTAATAGTTCCATTCCAATTCGCGTTCACGGTGCTTTTGTCCGTGATGAAGAAGTGCACGCCGTTGTACAAGATTGGAAAGCGCGTGGCACACCAAAATATATCGAAAATGTCACTGTAGCAACCGACGAAAGTGAAAACGGTAACGCAGATATGTTAGGTGAAGAGCTCGATCCATTATTTGATCAAGTTGTCGCTTTTGTTGTTGAAACACGAAGAGCGTCAATTTCTAGCGTACAACGCAAATTTAGAATTGGCTATAACCGAGCTGCCCGCATTGTGGAACAAATGGAAGTAGAAGGCATTATTAGCGGTCCAAGTCACAACGGTAATCGGGAAGTACTTGCGGTATCAACGCATAGTGATTATTAATCCTTATAATAAACCAAGCCATTTAAAGCAATGGATTGGTTTATTACGCCATACAGCACACAACAGAATAACTATCATCCCCAATAGGTAACAAATAATAATGAACGATTATTATCAGCAAATAGCATTATTAGAACTAAAACTCAATAATGACTCCAATCGATGCTTACCAGCACAATTAGCAACCCAAGCATTAATTAAAGAAATTTGCCTATCACCTAAGCCGGGCTTAGTTGACATGAATAACAGTGGCGCCCACCGTGACATGGAATTTCAAACCTTTGTCCACAGCATCAGTGCCATTAGCAACTGGTTTGAACGTTTTTATCAATATGGCAAAACATCCGCTTTACATGACAACAAACTATTTTTAATGGGGATTAGACCGATTGGTATTGAGTGTGAACAAGCCATGTTACAAGCTACCAATCAAGTTAATACCCATAAAGGCGGCATATTTGCTTTTGGATTGCTATTGGGTGCAATTGGACGATTAGAACAACTCGGCTTACCCACCTATGCACAAAACATCTGTGACCAAGTTTCAGCTATTTGCCAAGGCATAGTTCAAAGCGAACTACAGCAAAATAACCAAGCTAATTCGATAGGCGAAAAGCTATTTAAACGTCATCACTTATCTGGCGCACGTGGCGAAGCAGAATCAGGTTATGCAACAGTTCGAAATATTTCACTGCCTATCTATCAAGAAATGCAAAACAATGGCTATGATGAAGAAAGTTGCTTATTACAGGCGATGTTATATTTACTTGCTTTTAATCAAGATACTAATCTGGTTTCACGAGGCGGACTTGATGGCTTGGCTTTTGTGCAAGAACAAGCGAAAAAACTAATTAAGCAAGGTGGCATTACTCATCTCGATGGTCGGCACAATCTATATCAACTTGACACCGAATTAATAAAACGCAATTTAAGCCCTGGTGGTTCGGCCGATTTAATTGCGATCACTTGGTTTTTGTCTCAATATAATAAATAAGATAAGCCAATAAAAAATCACCTTTATGGATATCAAAAAGCCATAAAAATAAGCTGAATTAAATAGTTAATATAACTATTCGATAAATCAGGGGCTTTGATATCAAGCCCCAATTTAATATTACCAAAGATGACTAACAATTATTGATTGATTAAATAGCTCACCTTATGGGCTTCAGTCGGTAGTGGAACTTCCCATTTGTTTAATAATCGCTGAATCGTTTTATTTGGCAAAGTTGTATCGCGTGCTGAATTACGACGATACAACTCCTTTTCGGGTTGCTCAAGATAAACAATTTCCACATTCGCATGATAAGCATAAAGCAAATCGAGTGCTTTTTGGCGCATCTCCTGCGATAAGTGTGTTGCATTCCAAATAAAAGATTGCTTGGTTCTTAACCACTGTTTAACTTTTGCTAATACAAACTGTATGACCAAGCCTTCATTTTCACCATGCTTTAACTTTAATTCAGCCCTAGCATCATCATAAGAAGCAATCGGCCATGTTGGATAATGTTTATTTACCCAACTATTTTTACCTGATGCTGGTAAGCCAGCTAGCATAATCACCTTAGATCCTTCTTGGGGATATAACGCATAATCCGGTAATACATTACTACCTCGAAAATATTGAACCCGAGTATAATCATCAACAAATTGGCGAGGGTGATATAAACACCCCTCTTCAAGTGCCAATTGTCTAAAGAGTTCAACTTCATCAAGCGCTCGGCGTTTATCAGCACAGATACGACCTTCCATATCGGCTTTAGCTTGCAAACATAACATCCAAATAGGCAGTTGCCACGATAAGCGGTGAATTAAATATTCGGGTGATTTATTTCTTCCCCCATCACTTAAAGCAAAAAAAGGCACTTGATGTACACGAATAATTCGGCAAATTTGCTCCCGCAAATCAAATGGCACACCCATTCGCCATAATAATATACGACTACGAACTTCGCCTTTTTGGGAATGCCTTGGTTGCGTGATTTTACCTGTATATTCATCAATGACGGTGGTTTCTGGCTTCGCAATATCATGTAATAAAGCTGTCATAAATAATACGAACTGCTCATCTTCTGTCGCCTTGACAAACTCGTCTTGTGCTAATAATGCGCGCACAACCATTTGCGTATGAACCCAAACATTACCCTCACCATGATGCAACGGATCTTGTGGCGTGATGATTAAACTGTTCAACTCAGGAATACCCGTTAGCCATGAGCTAAAGTCATCGGTCGCTAGCGTACTTGCTATCTGTTGTTTTAATGCTTGATAATTCATCATTTACTATCTCCTTTTAGGCATCCATGATTCCAATTCACCGTTAATTGAGGTGTATATAACTCAACATCTTGAGCTAATTGGTTTGGAATAAAAGGCTGTTCACTATGGTGTTGCCCTGCATCTAAAATCGCCTGAACAAAATCCTGTCGAACCCATTTTAAGCGATCAATGGTTTGTTCTTCCGATTCGATTTTAAGATATAACCCTTCCATCAAGTCAGAGTTATCACATTGTTGCCAAGCCTTGCTTAAATCAAGCTTTTCACGCATCACTATTTGTTCAAAGCAAGTACGCCAATTAGCGGTTTTAGCCAAAGATGGTTTGACTAACGCCAATAAATCGCTCAATTTAGAAGGTGCAATCCCTGCAAATAACACAGGCACCGATAAAACAGGACCACCAGCTAATAATTGATGTCGCTTTAGGGTAGATAAAAAACAGTTTTGTTGTCTATCCCAAATATCAAATTCACAAAAATAGTGTGGTAAAGCATCATAAAAAATAGCATGTTTTTTGTGTAACCATTCACCATAAAGGATATAGCGATCTTCTAAACGCTCAAGTAACCAATATTCATGCACGCAAGCCCAATGTTTTAAAAGGTTGAATTGGCGTTCTCGTGAACCACCTATTAAGTAATGTCCTCGAGATTGAAGCAACAGTTCACCACTAGCTGAAAAACTAATAGCACAGTTTGCACCGTCAAGTTTTTCTTCAATAACGATATATTGACCAGCTAATTGCTTATAAGGACATTGTCCATGTTCACTATCGCCAACCTGTAGGCGTGAGCTTTCTAGGTGCGGTGTTCGTGGATATTTAATTAATTCTAAATTTTGAATATAAGATTCCATTGTCATAATGTTTTCTCCAAAAAAATAAGGGAAAACCGACAAGGCAAAAATCTATAGATTGAATTGTGACGAAGGGGCTTAGATAATACTAAGCAAAAAACAATATGATAGAAGATACCAAGTCGGCATTAAGATAAAGTGTTAACTACAGGCATTTTGCCACCTCGCTATAATAAAAAATTCAGGTTAAAAAAACGGCGCTATTATCAACAGTTGCTCATGCTTTGTCAAGTTTTATTATAATAAATAATTGTTTAGGGTAATAACTAATTATAAATTAATTGTTTTTATAAAAACACAAACAAAATCAATACGCTAATCAACTATTTTTGCAACAACCCTTTACCAACTCTGGGCTCATTCTAATGCTAGATTTATGACTATATTCACCTTTAAGTGTTGTGAAAAATTGGAATGTTTTTCTATAAAACAGTTTAGATATTCAATTGATTTTATTAAATTTTTATTGGTTGTTTTTTAATGAAATTAAATGCTTATAGTCCGTTTTTGGGGATTTTGTATTTAAGTAAAGACTATGGGGATACGGTTAAGTTTCGGACGTTTTAACCTTTGGGAAAATAAATAACGCTAGAGTCAACATCCGAAACCTTACCGAACAAAATACCTTTAAAACTTACCCTTTTAATGCCAATCATGCCTATGCGTAGTCGGTCGGGAGTGTTTTTTTGGCTTTCAGTCATTAACGCAGTCATACCTGCTCAGCGTCCAACTGAGCGGGGGCTGGGTTCTTTGTTAGATTACTTCTATTTGCACCAGAAGTGCCCCCGCGACCTAAGGATTAAGAAATAAACGCTAAAAGCTAAGGTGCGGTGCAAAGGCCATAGCGGGAGACGCTGGCACTGTCGCTGCGGACGCCGCCGCTGTACGAGCCGACAGGGAACTGGTAGCTACCTGTAGCGCCGCTCGTCCAGTAGTAGGAGGTGATGAAGCCCGTACCAGGGTAGTAGAAAATGTTGCCCCACTCCGTGAAAAAGCCAGCGCCTATGTGACGCTTGTAATGATTAACAAGTGTTGCACCTAAATCATTATAGTTTGAATTGGTTAAATCTCTTACCCGTGGCATTCGATAACCCAAACTATTACACCATGCTAACTGGTCACTATAAGCTTTCGCTTGATTACCACGATTGACGAACCACTGCCTTAATACAAATCCATATTTTACTACCTCACCGCCATATATATCTCTACCCACTAACTCAAACGTCTGCGGTAACCTTGGCTTAGCTATTCGACTAGGATTAGAATTGTACCATTGATTGCTTGCCTCTGGACCTGTTAGCCTAACACGTGCTACAACTTGTCTCTTATCCTCATCAGGAATCCACCATTCACGAACTACAACATTTGTCACTGTCGCAGTGATTCCCTCATGCGTGACTGGTTCCCATATCAATTGTTCTACATCTCCAGTTATGAGTAAATCAAAATATAAATTATGCGCACCTGTAGTTGGGAAATTGAGGTTGTATGATTCAGGATTGATTGATTGAACTAAGAATCCTTTACTAGGATTCCATATGTCAGCTGGGCCTGCATATTCGTCGTTACCCAAAGATACAGCCGGCCTTACATAATCAATAACTGCAACTACCGTTGGAGGTAAAATTATCGCATCACTACGATTATCCGCTCGAGCTATTTTACCATTCAATGCCTGTAAATTCGATGAAGATGACAATAATAACAGTGCTAATACTAGCAAAGGTGATTTAGGTGATTTAGGTGATTTAGGTGATTTAGGTGATTTAGGTGATTTGAGCGATAATTTCGAAGATATAAATAAGTTTTGTGTAAAAACTCGTCGGATAGAGTTATTTGATAAATTTAAGACATAGGTTTGCTGGTGTCTGGTGTCTAAAATGATAATGCATTATGGTTCACCTGTCAATTAATATATTGTTTTATTTGTATTTTTATAATTGTTCGCTTATTTAATAAGCTTTTTCTATAGCGGTTAAAGTATAACCATTTAAAAAAGAGTTGGCTAGTTTTTTGGCGGGCTTTTTTGTAAAGAAATATAAAGATGAAAACGATTCGGTTTTATAGGTAAGTTAATTTTATAATTAAAATATGGTGTTATGTTTCGGTCATTTTGAGATTTGGGGAATGATTAATATCGGTGATAACATTTAAGCCAAACATCCCTGTTTGACGTGCTAACCTATCTCCGTTGCTGTCACATTCTGACGCCAGATTAATGACTGTATTGACTTTTGAGTGTTGTAAAATATAGGTGTATTTTTATCTGTAAAATTTCCAAGATAGAAAATTGATTTTATTAAACTTTTCACTTGATGTTTTTAATGGAATCAATTGTTTGTGGGGTAATTTTGGAGTTGTATGTTTTGATTAAAGGCTTTTTGATGCGGTTAGGTCTTTATGCACCTACTTTGATTTTTTTCCTGACAAACATAGCCACATCAAATATTCATGTTTGACTTGCTAACTTGCCCAAGTTGTCAGCACTTGGTGTAAATACCCCAAACTTAGTACACAACTTACGTAGAAAATTAAGCTGCCTGTTTTAATGTTTTATACTCAATCGGTGTCATGTTATTTAATGCCTCATGCGGTCTTTCGGTGTTATACACTGTTAGCCATTCTTCGGTTACCTTTCTTGCTTGTTCTAGATTATTAAAAAGATATAAATCGAGTACTTCAGTACGATAGGTACGATTAAATCGTTCAATATAGCCATTTTGATAAGGGCTACCGGGCTGGATATAATCAATGGCTATATCATGGGATTTAGCCCAGTTTATAAAGGTTTTTCCTGTAAATTCTGGCCCATTATCGACCCGTATTTTTAATGGATAGCCATGATATTCAGCCAGTTTATCTAAGTAACGGGTAATTCTCCCTGCCGGTAAGCTTACTGCAATATCAATGCCTAGCGCCTCACGATTAAAGTCATCGATGACATTGAACGTCCTAAAGCGACGCTGATTACGACTACTGTCACTCATAAAATCCATTGACCAACATTCACCTTGTTTATTGGGGACTAATAACCTTTCTGGGTTTCGTGGAGGAATGCGCTGTTTACGCTTTACCCTGAGATTAAGCTTTAATTCACAATACACCCGATACACCCGTTTATGATTCCATTTATAGCCGAGCTTTCTGATGCGATTAAAACATTTG
>NZ_LZGT01000105.1 GCF_001690525.1 Gilliamella sp. App6-5
CTAACAACACTAAACCCAACAAAAAACAACAAGTAAAAATGTATAAAAAAGCAATGCAAGATCTTCAGGACGATTTTTATAATGCTGTTAGTAAAAAATACGATTTAACACGTAAAAGCAAAACGCCCAGACCGAGAGTAGCAGGTACCACAGAAGAATATAAGGAAGTTGTTAAACAAACACAAAACTTACAAAAAAAAGTAATTGAAACGATCGAAGATGCTAAAAAGCACGGGTTTCGTGTGGGTTTAGCAGAATTTGAAAATAACAACGTTATTACTAAATTAAACATATTAAACATTACAAAAAAACGTAATTTTGAAGATCTTAATAAACAAATTAAAAGTTTGGAAAAACATAAAAATTACTATAAAAACCGTAAAGATCACTACAAGCAAAAAACTGAAAAATTAAGCAAGGAAGTTAAAGAATTTGAGCAAGTTGTAACTAATTTTTACAAACCTGCATATAAAAAATTAAACAGTATTGAGCTTGAAAATGCCGAACTTAAAAAACGTAATAGTATTTTGCTTGAAAAAAACGATAAATTGAGTATTGAATTAAATGCTAAAACAAAAATGCTTGATGCTGTTAAAAAATACTTTAATAGCAAGTGGGATAACTTTATAAATTACTTTAATAGTAATAAAAACACAGCTACAAATAAGCACAAATACAAAAACATATAACCGCAATTTTATAGTTTTTTACTACGTAAAAAAATAAAAATTGGGGTTGAGCAACCGAACGAAGTGAGGGCGGTAGCTTTTACTTGATACTTTAATACTTTAGGTATAAAAGTCGGAAAAATTTTTTGCTGTTTTTGTTAGTTTGGAAAAGGCTTTGTGATGTTTTTTTTTGTTGATTTTGGTTGAATGGAAATTTGACAATTTAAAAATATTGCTTATATTAAAAACTAATTAGTAAAACTCGGATTTATAAAAAAGAAAAAGCCCAATTTGGCGATTGAGCTTTTCTAAAAATCGATTTTTTTTATAGATCCACCACGACGAGAATCTATATGGATAAATATAACGATATTTTACAAAAAGTCAATAATAGTAACTTTGAAGACCTTTCCGAACGTTGCTCAAAACATAGTATTTGGGATACACACAGACATGATTCGGCATTAGTATCAGAACTTTATGCTGGGTCTAAATTTACAAACTATTACAAAAGAATGGAAGACTGTGCTAACAGACTAGACTTTAAGTGTAAATACCCCAAACTTAGTACAAGATTCAAGTAGAAAATCATGCTGTTTGTTTTAGTGTTTTATACTCAATCGGCGTCATGTTATTTAATGCCTCATGCGGTCTTTCGGTGTTATAAATCGTTAACCATTCTTCGGTTATTCTCCTTGCTTGTGCTAAGTTGTTAAAAAGATATAAATCGAGTACTTCAGTACGATAGGTACGATTAAATCGTTCAATGTACCCGTTTTGATATGGGCTACCGGGCTGGATATAATCAATGGCTATATCATGTGATTTAGCCCAGTTTATAAAGGTTTTTCCTGTAAATTCTGGTCCATTATCGACGCGTATTTTTAATGGATACCCATGATATTCAGCCAGTTTATCTAAGTAACGGGTAATCCTTCCTGCTGGTAAGCTTACTGCAATATCAATACCTAACGCCTCACGATTAAAGTCATCGATGACATTGAATGTCCTAAAGCGACGTTGATTACAGCTACTATCACTCATAAAATCCATTGACCAACATTCACCTTGTTTATTAGGAACCAATAGCTTTTCTGGTGTTCGTTGGGGGATACGTTTTTTACGTTTAGCTCTAATATTAAGTTTTAACTCACAATACACCCGATACACCCGTTTATGATTCCATTTATAGCCGAGCTTTCTGATGCGATTAAAACATTTGGGAAAGCCCCAGCGTAAATGCCGGTCTGTGATAGCATTCAACACCGAAA
>NZ_LZGT01000106.1 GCF_001690525.1 Gilliamella sp. App6-5
CGTTTGATATGTGCTTGCGCATTGTCTTTTATATTCACCCAACCGTGTATCGGTAGCGTTTGCTCATCCAGTGCCGTCACTTGGACCCATTTTGTGTTTTCATCCTCTATCGCTATCAAGCCATCATTTTCTAATGAAATTAGGGACACGGTACGAGGGTAACATACCGTATTACGTTTCTTTTCCTGTGGAGAAAGGTTGTCATCTAATGATAATGGAAAATCATGCCAATAACTTACGCTTGAATTGAGCTGCCCATCTTCGCCATTAAGGTGTAAGACTTTACTGGCGGCTATCCAGTACGGCTTGTTTTCAATCATAAAGCGAATCGTGAAAAAATCCTCATCATTCGCTGGCTCAGAATAGACACTCGGTAACGTCGTATCTTGCCCCTTTCCGCCACTAATTAGCTCAACTTTATCGGGGATATCTGCCTCGGTTAATTCGGGATATATCCGCCTTACATACATTTTCTCACTTGCGGTTAAGGTGTACGGTTGCGCTGACGGGCTTTTTGCCTGTATCTTTCCATTAATGCCATTAACCACCTTGCCAACCCCTGGGTCGAATAACGGCTGCTCGGTTGAAGTATGAAAAAATCTTGAGGGAAGATTGACGGTATAGACCGGTTTGATTTTAATATAGTAGCTCTCGGTAGTGTCGGTAAAATGAATCGCCACCCCAGAGCTTAACCAACCTGCCGGTTTAGCGGCTTGCACTAATCGCGCCTCTTTTTCAACTAATATGATAGTTTTTTCACTTTCAGGCAGCTTGTCCGCTAAGGCGCGGGTTTTAGTGATAAACGCCGGTAAATCATCACAGGTCAGTAATTCAATATGTGCCATTGGCGGTAATTGCTTGTCTAACGCCCGTTTCATGTTCGATAACGGGGCTTCTTTAGGCTCGTCAAAACGTTCGGATTGGCTAACATTATGGCCGATGTAACCTATAAAGTCGCCTTTATTAATCGGCACAGGCGTTTTTAATACCACCACTTTATCTAATTTTTCAGGTTTAAGTTGGGTCACTATCAGTGAGGTTAATTTGACATACCCCTTATGTGGCGCCTCATCCCCGCCATTTTCTGCAACCAAGACTGCCGGCACAGTGCAATTATCAATTTTACGGATTTTAGCATAACCATTTTCTTGCCCATCCAATTCAAAAGTCGCGGTTTGTGGCAAATAGGTCAACTTTTGACTGTCATTCGCGGTGCCATAAACCGCAATGCCTTTGACTTCGACTTCCGGTTTGCCCACTTTTTTATTATCTTCTTTGCAGATTTCATAATCCTTATTGGCTTCCGCTGTCTTTCCAGTCGGTCTATCGGCTGCTGTCTTGCCAATATCGTTATGCCAAACATAACCGGTAATATTGCCCAATTCATTTTGCAAGCCATTTGGTGTCACCACCGTCCCTGCGGTTATCGACACAATTTTATACCAACCAGACATATTTGCTTTTTGTTCACCTAAACGTACTTTACTGCCTTTAAGTAATAAACCCACAATCTTTGTGTCTTTTCCCTTTTCACGTATCACGCTGCCGGCAATGGTTTCCGCTTTTTTTTCATCCACTTTCCCTGCTTGCGCTTGCCAATAACAAGGGTAATCCACCTGACTACCACTTTCTTGTCCTTTTTGCTGATAACCATACCAATCAAGTTGATGCATATATAAACTGTATAAGGTTATTGAGGGTGGCGTAGCAGTTGCACCAGCGATTTTAGGCATTTGTAACAGGTGTCTGACTAAGGTAAATCCCGTTGAGAAATACGCCACTTTTTGCTGTTCTTTATAAGGCGTTTTTAACTCAACATTGTCCAGATACACTATTTTATGGTAAATATTATTGACTCGATAAGCAACCACTTCGCCATGAGCCATACAACGCAATATACCGTCATTATCAACTTTCTTTAGTACCCCTTCATCAATATGGAACCCCCCATGCCATATCCCATTTTCACCAAATGGATAAAAGCCACTGTTCGCCTCTGATAACGCTTTATAATACGCATCTTGACTGAGTTGTTTTTCACCCACGGGAAAGTTGAAATTATCGATTTTTTTTATGGTCATGTGTATTACCTTATTCCTTATGCCGAAAAGCCTTTCGAGTTAAACGATACATGTTTTTTTAATAAGGCTTCGAGCTCTTGACGATTAATATTCAGTTTTGCGGATAAATGATGACTTGCCGGCCCCATCTTCTGGAACACATTACACTTAAGATAGATATTATCCTGTGTGCCCAGTTCGATGCCTTCACTGCTGATTTTGATATAAGAGCCACCACAGATGAGCGTTATCTCTTTGGCTGCTGTTATCTGCGTTTTACCATCCACGCTATCCACTTTGATATCTTGCTTGGCAGCCATATTGAGGTTGGCATTTTGGGCTTGCACCTCAATATCACCTTGGTTGGCAAACAGTTTCATGCCCGCTTTTTGCGCAAATAAACCAATCGCTTCGCCCGATGAAACAGTGACGTTGTTTAAAGCGTTGATATCGGTTTGATTTTCGCTGGTTAAGGTGAGGCTGCTCGCTGTTGTCAGTTGAATATTTTCAGGGCTGGTTAGGGCGATGCCTTCTTGCGCATAGGCCAGTAGGCCACTTTGGGTTAGCTGAGTTAAGTTGGCTTTAAGTTGCGCTTGGCTGTCGGTATCGGCGCTGTGCGCTTCGGACTGGGTGGCGGCATTTTGTAGTGCTTTGGCAATAGAGAGGGCATTTTCAAGTTGGCTTATTGCCGCTTGCATATCCAGTTGTTTACCTTGCGCTTTCGGCTGGGTTTGCGTGGTTAAGTATAAGCCTCTATTGGCGGCAATCGCGCCCCATTCGTCGGTGCGTAGTTCAAACCCTTCGCCACGTTGGCTTTTTTTATTATCGACCAAATGCCCCAAATTAAGTTGAGTTTTGCCGTATTCGGTGGCCAGTTTGATGTGCTCTTGCCCACGTTTGTCATCCATGCGCAGTTTGTTATTAGCCGGCGTGCGAATCACATT